>PERG01000004.1 GCA_002928535.1 Methylotenera sp.
TGAACATGTAATGCTAAATATCAAAAAACAGGAACGGTGTTAATTACTCCAAGTTGGGTGATGCTTTATAATTGTAAATAAGTTGTAACGGGGTTGATTATTGCATTATTAATGACCACGAACAACCTTTAAAACCGGGTTGATTTAATCGTAGGTTGTTGTTGGTACGTGATTAAACCGCTTGATAAGATTAGGCTTAATCGGCTTTTTTAGCTAATCGAGCCAGAGCATCGCCCAGTGATGTGCCGGAAATTTTTTCAGCAAGTAGGTTTAAGTTTTTAGCCGCGTGTGGACTGAGTTTTTTGAGGGTTTTTTGCTTGGATTGCGGGGTAGATTTTACTTGCACTTTCAATCGAATTGCAGTAACTTCACATTCTTGCTTTTCCAGCTTAATCAATAAGCTAGGTATAAAAAGTTTAATTTTGGCAGCGACTGCATTGTTGTCTGCAATAACGGTAAATTGCCCGTTTTTAATGCTGCTGGCGTGACTGAATTTCGCCAGGTTTTCAGGGGCAATTGCTTCCCATATTTTTTGCGCAACTTGGATATTGTGTGTGCGTTCTTTTAAAGCGCCCAGTTCAGGTTGATTAAGTAATGTATTGAATCGTTGCATGGTGACAATCAAAAGTGCCGGCAATGGTTAGGAATGTTATGAATATCATATTTGTATCAAATAACATGGCGAAAGCTAAAACGCTTTCAGTATGGCAAGTCGGCATCGTCGCACTTGTATTGATCAGCTTGCCCGTATTAATCGCCTTCCTAGTGATTGTGCCACAAGATGTAACGACAAAACAGGGCGTTAAGTCCTTGATCTCCGCTCCTTTAAAATTTAGTTTCAATAATAAACAAAAGCACTTGGATGCTTATGCAATGCAATTGGGTGAAATGCAAGCGCGCATGATGCGCCTAGATGCGCAGAGCGAGCGCCTGGCAAAATTGGCGGGCGAAAAAAAACCGGTACCTAGCGATAAAATTGCGCCCAGTCTCTCTGTAAACCCTGGTACTTCCGCCAATCCACCGCAAACGCTCAATCGTGGTGGCCCTTTAGTGCTTAATACCCCTGTAACTGAAAAAGAGCTGGAACAAAAAATCGCTGGATTAATGGCACAGATCGAGTTTCATGCCGAATACTATAACGATCTTGAAGCCAAGCTTTTACAACGCAGTGTGCTTAAAGATACACTACCTAACAGAAGCCCAATCGCTGCGGCATTCAATTCATCCAGTTATGGCTGGCGCCTTGATCCATTCAATGGTCATAAAGCATTTCATGAAGGCCTTGATTTTACAGCGGATACGGGTACTGCCATTTATGCTGCCGCAGGCGGTATTGTAGCGGCTGCCGGTCATACGGCTGATTATGGTAAAATCGTTAAAATTGATCACGGCTCAGGTTTGGAAACACGTTATGCGCATGCATCCAAATTGCTAGTCAATGCCGGTGACCGGGTAGAGAAAGGCCAGAAAGTAGCTGAAGTAGGGAGTACCGGGAGATCGACCGGCCCGCATTTGCACTATGAAATACGTTTAAACGGAAATCCTTTAGATCCTAAAAAATATCTTTCGGCCAGCCGTTGATTTGAAGAAAGTTAACCCCACCCATTACTTAAGTTGTTTGAAAGCCTAGGCCGCGTCTGTTTCTACGTAATCTTCAATTTATCTATACTAATAAAAAGCTTTTAATCCTTTAGCGGAAAGTCCCTTACTTCATGTTATCCACGTTGTTCAAAAAATTATTCGGTAGCCGTAACGAGAGACTGGTCAAACAATACGCGCAGCAAGTGAACCAGATTAATGCGCTGGAACCGGCCATGCAGGCGTTGTCCGATGAAGCATTAAGAGCGAAAACGGCTGAATTTAAGCAACGTTATATGAATGGCGAGACACTGGAACAATTGCTGCCAGAAGCTTTTGCCGTTGTCCGTGAAGGCAGTAGCCGTGCATTAGGTATGCGCCACTTCGATGTGCAAATGATCGGCGGCATGGTGTTGAATGCCGGCAAGATTGCAGAGATGCGTACTGGTGAAGGTAAAACTTTGGTCGCGACCTTGCCAGCATATTTGAACGCCTTAAGCGGTAAAGGCGTGCATGTGATTACGGTGAACGATTACCTGGCCAAGCGCGATGCTGAATGGATGGGACGTTTATACCAATTCCTGGGCCTTACAATAGGTATCAATCTTTCACAAATGCCTAATGATGCCAAACGTGCGGCTTATGCAGCAGACATCACTTATGGTACAAATAACGAATACGGTTTCGACTATCTACGCGACAACATGGTGTATAGCGTGGAGGAGCGCGTACAGCGCGGCTTGAACTACGCATTGATTGATGAAGTGGATTCAATCCTCATTGACGAAGCGCGTACGCCACTCATTATTTCCGGCCAGGCTGATGATAGCATCGCACTTTATACCCAAATCAATGCCGTGGCTGCACAATTGGTTCCTCAAACTGAAGAAGAAGGCGAAGGCGACTTCTGGGTTGATGAAAAAGCGCAAAACGTAGTGATGTCCGAGCAGGGTCATGAGCATGCGGAAGAGATATTAGCTTCAGCCGGATTACTGCCTGAAGGATCTAGCTTGTACGAAGCGGCCAACATTACCTTGGTGCATCATCTCTATGCTTCATTACGTGCCCGTAACTTGTTCCACCGCGACCAACATTATGTGGTGCGCGATGGCGAGATTATCATTGTTGACGAGTTTACTGGTCGTATGATGGCAGGACGCCGTTGGTCAGATGGTTTACACCAGGCTGTAGAAGCTAAAGAAGGCGTGACCATCCAAAAAGAAAACCAGACGCTGGCCTCTATCACCTTCCAAAACTATTTCCGTATGTATAACAAGCTTTCCGGTATGACCGGTACTGCTGATACGGAAGCTTACGAATTTAACCAGATCTATGGCCTGGAAACGGTTGTCATTCCGACCCATAGGCCTATGCAACGTAAAGACCAGATGGATAAGGTCTACCGCACTGCGCGTGAGAAATATGAAGCGGTGATTCTGGATATCAAGGAATGCCAGAAACGTGGCCAGCCGGTGTTGGTTGGTACCACCTCAATTGAAAACTCTGAACTCATTTCTAAATTGCTCACAGAAGCAAAGTTAGAGCATCAGGTATTAAACGCCAAACAGCATGAGCGTGAAGCGCAAATCATTGTACAAGCGGGTCGTCCAGGTGTAATTACCATTGCCACCAATATGGCAGGTCGCGGTACTGACATCGTTTTAGGCGGTAATCCTGAGCCGGAAATTGCAGCAATCCATGCGGACGAAAGCTTAAGTGAAAGTGAAAAAGAAACGCGCGTCGCCAAAATTAAAGCGGATTGGCAATTAGTCCATGACGCGGTATTGGCCGCCGGCGGCTTGCATATTGTCGGTACTGAGCGTCATGAATCTCGCCGAGTGGATAACCAGTTACGTGGTCGGTCCGGCCGTCAAGGCGATGCGGGTTCCAGCCGATTCTATCTATCGCTAGAAGATCAGTTATTACGTATTTTTGCATCGGATCGTGTTGCCGCCATTATGGAAAAACTTAATATGCCTGACGGTGAGGCGATTGAGCATCCATGGGTGACACGTGCTATTGAGAATGCCCAGCGTAAAGTAGAAGGCCGTAACTTCGATATCCGTAAACAATTGCTGGAGTACGATGATGTAGCCAATGACCAGCGTAAAGTCATTTACGAGCAACGTAATGAGTTGCTGGAAGCTACTGACGTAGGCGAGACTATTCAAGCCATGCGTGAAGATGTATTGACTAGCATTATGGCCACGCATATTCCACCGGATAGCGTTGAAGAGCTGTGGGATGTTGCCAGCCTGGAGAAAGCACTAAAAGCCGAAACCGGCCTGGAAATGCCTTTAATGCAAATGCTGGAAGAAAATCCTGACCTGCACGAAGAAACCTTGCGTCAACGTATTATTGATGCTGCAAATACAGCTTACGTGGCAAAAGAGGACCAAGCCAGCCCGGATATCATGCGTCAGTTTGAACGCTCCGTGATGTTACAAAGCTTGGACAACCATTGGCGCGAACATTTAGCTGCGCTGGATCACTTGCGTCAGGGCATTCATTTGCGTTCGTATGCACAGAAAAACCCTAAGCAGGAATATAAGCGTGAAGCATTTGAGTTGTTCTCCGACCTGTTGAATACCGTGAAGAATGAAGTCACCAAAGTGACGATGATGGTACAGGTGAAAAATGAAGCAGACGTAGAGGCCATCGAAAAACCGGTAGAAGTTGAAAACGTACAATATCAACATGCCGATTATGACGAGGCATTGGCAGCAACTCCAGATATGGAAGCTGAACAACCCGTTTCAACGCAACCAGTGATCCGCGAAGGCATTAAAGTCGGTCGTAATGACCCATGCCCATGCGGTTCTGGTAAAAAATACAAACAGTGCCACGGTGCTTTAACTAAATAGTCTTAAAAACTAATCATAGATCGGCGTTAGGTATGACGAATATGCAACAAGAAATAATTTCGCCCTGCATCGGCGTGTGTGCAATTGATGATTTATCTGGCTTATGCCAAGGTTGTTTCCGCACGCTGGATGAAATCAAGGCTTGGTGGGATATGCCGTTGAATGACCAAAAAGCGTTGCTCACCACCTTGGAACAGCGGCAGTCTGACACAATTAATTTCGATTAGATTTCAGTTTTTTGGACTAACGTGCCGAGGATGATGCCGCGACTTTTCAAATCTTCCAGTATGCCTAATCCAAAAGTCATAAGGCTATCCAGCTGCGGGTAGCCTAATGCTTCCGCAATTTGCTTCAAGACCTCTTTGCCCGTCATGGGCTGTAGCAGCAAGGTAATTAATTGATGGGTCATGGCATTCAGTTCGATAAATTTAACTTCATCCTCCGTGTCACGATAAACCAATAAATGCGTTTCGGCTGTCTCTGTCGGTTGATAGGCTTTTGAAATTTTGTGTACAGGGTAATCGTAATACAATATTTGCATGGCTTGCTCAAACACAAGCGGTTCCGCCAGCAAGTCGCCATCGGAATTAATATCCTCTAAGTTGATCGAGGTCTGAGCCGAGGCCACCGCCAACTCCACCCACTCATAATGGCAGAGGCTATATAAAAAAGCCGGTGTTTCCTTAGAATAACTGCATTGCTCCAGATAACCCAAGAGCTCTTTAGGAATATCGCGAAAAATAGGGCTGTTTGCAGAATGCTGTTGCATGAAGCCGCGCACCAGTTGTTTCCAATTACTCATTCCCAGCACTTGTTGCGTTACGGGGAAACAAGCTGATACAGATTCAAATAAATTGTTAAAGACAATTTCTTCATAGACTGCAATGCGCTCGGCTGGGACTTGGGCAGGGTACGGGTTTTGTTGCGGGTCACGCAGGTGCGCGCTAAAGGCGATTTGGTAACGCTGAAATTCGGGTACTTCGTCTTGCGTCGTCATTGCTATCCTTTGGCTAAATAGCAGCTTTGTAAAGCAGCAATACGATCCACCTCATGCATTAACTGCTTAAGTGGTGGAATATCATTATCACGCTCCAGCAAGGTAGGGAAAGCGCCAAATAATTGATAAGCTTCTTCCAGTAATGCCCACACCGGGTCAATCACATCTGCACCATGGGTATCAATGAGCAAGTCTGGTGCTTGTTGATAATGACCAGCAACATGGCTGTAAACAATGCGCTCACCCGGAATGCCACGCAAAAATTCATGCGCATCAAAACCGAAATTCACGCTGTTCACATAGATATTGTTGATATCTAGATGTAGCAGGCAGTCTGCCTCGGCGAGCACTGCTTTGAGAAAAGTCAGTTCGTCCAGGGTGGAGATCGGTGCTTGAACATAGTATGAAGCATTCTCCACCGCGATGCGCTGACCGAGAATGTCCTGCGTCTGGCGGATACGTTTGGCAACGTAAATGACTGCTTCTTCGGTAAAAGGAATCGGTAATAAATCGTACAAATAGCCTTGCTGGCCCTGGTAGCCATCGGTGGAGAAACTTAAGTGCTCGGTATAAAGCGGTATCTGATATTGCTGCAGGAACTGCTTAACCTGTTGCAGGAAAGCTGTATTAAGCGGAGCGACACCCCCCAGTGATAAACATAAACCGTGACAGGCAATCGGGTAGCGTTCTGCAAACCAGTCCAATTGTTTTGCAGTTTTGCCGCCGGCGCCTATCCAGTTTTCCGGGGCGACTTCAACAAAGTCGATATTGGCAATAAAGTCTTGCTGATAGGCTGTTTGAATTTGGGGTATCAGCGCACGCTTCAACCCCAAACCTGAACCTTTGATAGCAGACTGGTCATGACCTGGTGTCTTTGCAATGACAGTGTGCATATCAAAGATGAATTAGTTAAACCTTATTTCTTTTCAGCGCTGCAAGTGCCTTCTTTCATTTTTTCAGCGCTGCATTTGGCTTCGCCGACTTTTTCGGCGCTACATTTCGCTTCGGCTGCTTTTTCTGCACTGCATTTAGCTTCGCCCGCTTTTTTCTCGGCACCACATTTACCGGTGCCGCATTTGCCATCTTTCATTTTTTCTTCATGATGGTCAGCCACTTGGTAGCCGGAGGAAAGCGTTTTTAACGCAAATGGATTTTCTGCCGCATTGACTGTAGTGGCTGCCATGGATAATGCAAATGCGCCGCCTAATGCCAAAGCAATCGATTTCTGTGTCTTGTTCATGGTAAGTCCTTTTAAATGTTGAGTTAGTAGTACGTTAACATATACGGTTTTTAAAGATGCTTAGATGCAACCCAATCAATAATTCGCACTTTAATTTTAGTAGGCAATGTAATTGAATCGTCGTTTTCAGTGAGTTGCCTCATACGCTGCAAAGCAATGCCTATCTGTTTCAATTGCTTCCTAAAACGGCTACATGCGTCACAAATAAAAAGATGGAATCTTAATTGAATACGATTGGATAACGATAAAGGATGATCCAAAGATTGTGAAATGAGCTGACTGGCTTGTTTACATGTAAGCATCGTATTGTTCGTTACCCTGTGATCCAATTCATCTCTAGACATTTTCTAAGTCCCATCCGGGCTCGATATAGCATCACCCAGGCATTGGTCGGCGTGATATTCAGTTCCTTACAAATATTTTCATTATCAATTTCCTGAACATCGCGCATTAAAAACAGTGCGGATAATTTGGCTGGTAATTTGTCCAGGCATTTGCCTAGTACGCCTAAAAATTGCTTTTGTTCCAGGGCGTTATCAGGCATTTCCAAAATCTGTGGTTTTTCCAGCCAGTGGCCGCTCTTATCGAAAAAGTCATCCATGCTGGTGTCAGAGGCATCGAGGTCGACTAAGTCAGATACAGCTTGTTCGCGCAAGCGCTTTCGTTGAATATCGATAATTTTGTGTTTCAAGATGCCAGTCAGCCAAGTGCGGGCACTCGAATCACCATCGAAGTTATCACTTTTAATAGCCGCCAACATGGTTTCCTGCACAGCATCTTCCGCATGATGCGGGTCACGCAGCCTTGCTAACGCAAAGCGATACAGGTAATCCCCATGTGCATTTAGCCAGTCATTCAAGTTCTGCATAGCGGCCTATTTCTTTGTGATTTAATAAGATTCGATATATTAGAAATTAATCTACACGCGCATTTAATAATTGCAGATAACTGGCGGAATCCAGTGGCGTATTATTCCGCTGTGATTGCCATATCGCTTCAGCTAGGCATTCTACTAATTCATGTAATGCGCGATGGCGACGTTCCTGCAAACCTTCACTTTGACCTTGTGGACGGCTGCATAATTTATGATAGATATCTCTAATGCCGATGGGCTGGTCGATATTGATCTGCTCAATCACCGAAAGATGCAGGCTCATGTGTAAAAAGGGATTGGTTTCGCCCATTTCCGGAAAATATTGTTGCTGCATATAACGTTCCGGTGCATCCAGTATTGCATGGTATTCAGGATGCATCTGGATCACTTCGATGGCAATCTTTTCCAGATCGGTTAATGGTAAATGTTGCTTAAATTTTGCCCAAGTATCAAAAAAGAACTGGCGCACCTGGTCACGACTGGGGTTATAAAGGCTCATGAACTTATCCTACTTTTGCCGCAAACAAAGACAGCACTGCGGAAGAAGGCAAGAGGTGATTGCTGCCTTGAATAGTGGCAATTTCGCCGTTGCCGTAAAAGCCCAATAGCGGCATATCAGGAAAAGCCTGTTTAAGTACTTTCAAGTCTCTCTCCACCCCGCCATAAAAATAAGGCCCCCGGCCCAAGCAAGAAAACAGCAGTCCAAAATCAGGGGGTGCACCTAATGCTTCCGCAACCTGATGTGTCGTTAGCGTAAAATCTGCAGCTGCAGTGTCCTTGTCGCGCAAGCCCCAGCTTAAATACTGACCAGCTTTCAGAGGCTGAGCTAATGTGATACTGCCATTGTCATCATCATGGCTGATGACAGTAGTTAATTGGTACTGGCCGTTGATGATTGACGCTGCGTCATCCGCATAAGTCGCCATCATTAAATGCAAAGGGACCGGGTCATCGGATTTGCTGTAACTCTTCCAGGCTTTTTGTAATGAGCTTAATGCTTCAAAGTGATCGAGTGCTAGCACATCGTATTGATTTACCTGTTTGATCTGCTGTGGTGGGGTCAATAAATGTAGGCCATGGGAAGCTTTGGAAGCCATTTTGACGCCTGTAAAAAAAGCTTCTACATAACCCGACACTTCGCCCTTGGCATTTTTCCATACTGAAAACGGTCCCTGGCCAATCGCATCGCCGGACACGCCACCATAGCGCTGGCTGCCGTTATTCAGCCAGGTGCTATTGATGGCATTAGGCGCTGACAAGGTGAGTAGCGGTTGTTGTTCATGATTCACCCCCGGGGCTTGCAGACTCACTTCTTCACAAAATACCATAGCTGCGGCTGCCGGCGCGTCCAAAACCCAGTCTTCTTCGGTGAAAATGCCGGTGGCTGAACAGCCAATCACCTGCAAGCTATTAGCAGCTTTTGCTGCCGCTTTAATAGCGGGTTGCGGATTGCTGGCAAACTCCGATGTCAGTAATAACAGCACACTGTTAGCGACGCTAATACCAGCCTTCTGCATTGCCTGACGTACCGCTTCACCTGCCAACTCTGGTGCGGCATGGTTGCCTAATACAATGCTGGTGGCGACTTTCATGATTGACTCTGCATGATTGGCTTCATATGAGGTAATTTTGTAGATGTGGCATATTCTTTAGCATTGTATTCGCATAAATCTTCAATGCAGCATTCTGCACATTTTGGACGGCGGGCTGTGCATGTATAACGCCCATGCAGAATCAATAAATGATGGGCATCTTTCATATATTGCAATGGAATCGTCTTCAGATATTTCTCTTCGACTTCCAGGACGTTCTTGCCAGGTGCCAGTTTAATACGATTGCCCAGCCGGAAAAGATGGGTATCAACGGCAATCGTTGGTTCGCCAAACGCGGTATTCAAAATCACATTTGCTGTTTTTCGGCCTACACCCGGCAAGGCTTCAAGCGCCGCACGGGTCTTGGGTACTTGCGATTGATGCTGTTCCACCAGCATGCGGCAAGTAGCGATGACATTTTTAGCTTTGGCCCGGTACAGCCCAATCGTTTTGATATAGGACTCCAGCCCTTCAATACCTAATGCCAAAATGGCTTCCGGGGTATTGGCTGCGGCAAACAATTTTTCCGTGGCGATGTTCACCCCTTTATCCGTGGCTTGCGCCGATAAAATGACGGCTATGAGCAACTCGAAAGTACTGTTATGTTTGAGTTCAGTCGTCGGGTTAGGAATCGCGATACTCAGGCGCTTGAAGATTTCCAGACGTTGTGCTGAATTCATGGTCGGAGGCAATTACTTAGAGGCATGGCAAATTAAGGCTGACTGCCAGTTTTGATGGCATTGGCACGCGCAATCGCTGCAGCAATTGCGGTTTTTTTATCGGTAATTGCAGGTATATTTGCTGCCGCTTTTAAAGGGGCTAGACCTCTTTGGGCTGTATCGCTTTTCATGGTCTGAACACGTTGAGCATGTTTTTGTACCAGCCCCAGCTTATCACGTTCGATACGCGTTAAGCGGAATTCGTAACGTGCACGTGCAACATCGGCAGCACGTTTGGCATGGTGAGCAAATTGACCTAATGCAGATTCGGTGTCTTTAGCCGGTACCATGCTGATGCAATCAACCGGACACGGTGCGATACAAAGTTCACAGCCGGTACACTCTGCAGCAATCACCGTGTGCATGTGTTTATTCGCCCCTAAGATGGCATCAACCGGACAAGCTTGCAGGCACAGTGTGCAACCGATACAAACGGTTTCGTCTATCACGGCCAGCGCTTTGGGCTTGTACTCACCATGTTGGGTATTGAGAGGTTGATATTGAATTCCTGTTACATGCGCCAATGCACGGATGCCAGCTTCACCTCCCGGCGGACATTGATTGATTTGGGCTTCGCCGTTAGCAATCGCTGCGGCATATGGTTTGCAGCCCTGATAGCCGCACTGACGGCATTGCGTCTGCGGCAAAATCGCATCGATTTTTTCGATTAACTGATTTTTAAAATTGATCAAAGCGGCCATTCAAAAGTTAAAGCTATAAGGAAAAGCAAATGTGTTAGTACTTATAAATTATACTTTTATTAGGCTTTTACTTAAACCAATACCCATATGCTCGCAGATAAGTTTACATAAGCAAGGTATTAATTTACCTGGCTTTTAAGTTAAAATACGGGATTATCAATCGTTTAGGTTTGCTATGTTGCAAGGCAGTTTAGTCGCAATCGTCACGCCCATGCTGCCGGATGGGCAGTTGGACATTCCTTCGCTGAATGCATTGATCGATTTCCATGTGAAACAAGGGTCTGATGGTATTGTCATTGTCGGCACTACCGGCGAATCGCCCACTGTCGATTTTGAAGAGCATTGCCTGCTGATTGAAACCGCAGTAAAACAAGTCAATGGCCGTATTCCGGTAATTGCCGGTACAGGGGCTAACTCTACGCAAGAAGCCATTGTACTCACCAAGAAAGCTAAGGCACTAGGCGCTGATGCTTGTTTACTTGTGGCGCCTTACTACAATAAGCCCACCCAGGAAGGCTTATATCAGCACTTCAAAGCCGTAGCGGATGCAGTCAATATCCCGCAAATTTTATATAACGTTCCTGGTCGTACCGGTTGTGATATCAGTAATGACACCGTATTGCGTCTGGCTACGCACCCTAATATTGTCGGCATAAAAGATGCAACCGGCGGTATTGAACGTGGCACGGACTTATTGCTGCGTGCACCACAAGATTTTCTCATATTCAGTGGTGATGATGCGACGGCGATGTCATTAATGTTGTTAGGCGCTAAAGGCGTGATTTCAGTTACAGCAAATGTTGCGCCTAAATTGATGCATGAAATGTGTATTGCTGCAGTAGCTGGTGATGCGATTGCTGCGCGCGCAGTCAATGCTAAGTTATTCGCCTTGCATCAAAAACTGTTTGTTGAAGCGAATCCGATTCCTGTGAAATGGGTGTTAAATCAGATGGGATTGATTCCAGCCGGGATCAGGTTGCCTTTAACGCCGTTATCGTCGAATTATCATGAAACTTTACGTGCAGCTTGTAAGCCAGCACAAATTTTATAGCTATTAGTTTATTAAGAGGTCTGAATGAAACAAGTCAATAGTAAGCCAGATTATCGCAAGGTTGTTAAGAGTGTCGGTGCTTCCCTGTTGTTGCTAACGGGCCTGGCTGGTTGTGATTCCATACCATTTATCGACAATACCCCCGATTACAAAAGCGCAGGTCGCTCACGTCCATTGGAAGTGCCGCCAGACCTAACCTCTAGTCCTGTGAGTGATGCGTATTCCATTCCGGGTAGTACCAGTTACTCTACTTATAGCCAGGCGCAAGAAGGCCAGGAAGTGGGCGTAGAGAAAGTATTGCCGACACAAGATGGTGTAAGGCTAGAACGCGCAGGCTCACAACGCTGGTTAGTGGTGAATGCACCTGCGGAAAAAATCTGGCCGGTCATTCGTGAGTTTTGGATTGAGCAAGGTTTCGCGGTACGTGTGGAAAATGCACAAACCGGTGTGATGGAAACCGAGTGGATCGATGCCGATGCGGTTAAAAAAGATACTTCGGGCAATATTGGTGATAAATTCGATAGATGGCTGGATAAGCTATCCGGCTTTGCGGATAAGAAAAAATTCCGTACACGTTTAGATCGAGGCGCTGAGCCTGATACTACTGAAATTTATATGACGCACCGCTCGGTCACTGGCGCGCCTGATGATGGCAAAAATCGTATTCAAACGCAATTAGGCGAAATCGAAACCGGTTACAAAATGGAGGCTGAGAAAGCACCCGAAACAGACGCCCGCGATGAGGAGCTGGATGCTGAGTTACTACGTCGCTTAATGGTAAAACTGGGTATTGAAGAACAACGCTCCAAAACGATCCTAGCTGAGACCGTCACTATTAAACGTGCAGAAGTGGTTAAAGAAGCCGATGGTAGTGCAACCCTGGTATTGAGTGATCCGTTTGACCGTGCATGGCGTCGTGTAGGCCTGGCATTGGATAGAATCGGTTTTGTCATTGAAGATAAAGACCGCTCTAATGGTGTGTTCTTCGTGCGCTATGCGGATGTGGATATCGATGATGCGCCTAAGAAAAAGAAAGGTTTATTAGATACGTTAAAATTCTGGGGCGATGATGAAGATAAATCAGTAGTTTCGACTCCTAAAAAGGATGAGAAAAGCATGGTTGAGAAGCTTAAATTCTGGGGCAATGACGATAAAAAAACAGTGAGCCCAGATAAACAATATCGTATTAAGGTAGCTGAAGGCGATAAAGAAAATGCTACTGTAGCTGTCGTAGACAACGAAGGTAACCGTGTGCGCACCACAACGGCAAACCGTATCGTTGCATTGATGTACGAACAGTTAAAATAATAGTTATGTCATTGGGCTTAAAGAAATAACTACATGCGCTTTGCCTCATTAGGAAGTGGTAGTGCAGGCAATGCGCTAGTGGTGGAGGTTAAGCAAACCAGGCTAATGCTTGATTGTGGCTTTAGTGTCAAAGAAACCACCGCTAGGCTCGCGCGATTAAATCTTATGCCGCAAGATTTGGCAGGCATCGTGATCACGCACGAGCATGATGATCACGCTGGCGGTGCCTTTAAGTTTGCAGCAAAACACCAGATCCCAGTCTGGCTTACCTACGGCACCCTTAAAATGGTCACCCGTTATTTCCCTAATCAACATAATTTACAGTTAAATGTTGTGGATAGTCATTGTGCATTCAATGTCGGCGATATTGAAGTACAGCCATTTCCGGTGCCGCATGATGCACGCGAACCAATCCAATGCCTGTTTTCTGATGGACAATATAAGCTAGGCGTTTTAACCGATGTGGGGCGCTCTACACCACATATTGAAGAGCGCTTGAGTAAATGTGATGCCCTGGTGCTGGAATGCAATCATGACGCGAGCATGTTACAGTCGGGTCCTTATGCATGGTCATTAAAAAAGCGGGTGGGTGGCGATCTGGGGCATTTAGAAAATCTGGATTCGGCTAATCTTTTATCCAAGCTGGATAATAGTAAACTACAACACATCGTTGCCGCGCATTTGAGTGCGACAAATAATACACCGCAATTAGCAAAATCTGCTTTGCACCGGGTGTTGGGTTGTGAGCTAGATTGGATTGGAATCGCAGATCAGATGCTGGGCTTTGATTGGCGTACACTCAATATGACCCACTAATTAAGTGCATTATTGTGATTAAGGCATTAGCCATAAAAAAAGCCGACTTGAGTCGGCTTTTTGCTTCTGGCTAATAGCTAATTACTGAGCAGCTTCAGCAGGTGCGGCTTCTGTTGGTGCAGCAGGAGTAGCTTCAACAGCTGGCGTTTCTGGTGCTGGAGCAACTTCAGCAGCAGGCGTTTCAACTGGAGCAGCTTCTTCAGCAGCTTTTTCACCACAAGCAGTTAAAGCAAGTGCTAATAATGCAGCAAGTAGAGCAGAACGTGTCATTTTTGATTTCCTTAAGAGAGTTTAAGTAGTTAGAAACTTCGATAACCGCTAAAAGTTTTACCCAATGAGCAATACCGAATGATGAAAATTTTACCAGTAATTTTAAAAAAAATCCAAAAACGAAAAAAGCCGACTAAAAGTCGGCTTTTTGTACATCTAGCTTGAACTAATTACTTAGCAGCTTCAGTTGCAGCAGCAGCAGAATCAGTAGCAGCGGCAGCAGATTCAGTTGCAGCAGCTGCAGATTCAGTAGCAGCAGCAGCGTCAGTTGAAGTAGCAGCAGCGTCAGTTGAAGCTTCAGCTGCAGCGTCAGTCGCAGTTGCAGCAGCGTCAGTTGCAGTTGCAGCAGCGTCAGTCGCAGCTTCAGCAGCTTCTTCAGCAGGTTTTTCACCACAAGCAGTTAAGGCAAGAGCAAGTAAAGCAGCTAACAGAGCAGAACGGATCATATTTATTCCTTATTGGTTTAACTAGTTAAAAAAACTTTTCGATAACCGCTTAAAAGTTTTACCTAATTAGCTATACCGAGTGGCGCAAATTTTACCAGTAATTAAGAAAAAACCTAGTGTTTAAAGGTAATTCCATCAAATTTTTAGGTTTAAATTGAGTTTTTTATGAACTTTATTCATTCCACACGTACCCTGAGCTGATTATTGGTGTTTTGCCGGCTCGATTGCCTGCTTAATATCGCACGGCTGACTTCATCTTTGCCTTGCATCAGTCCACCTAAATCAAGCCATTCCCCACGGTTAACCTGAACTACACTACTTAAGCTCTCATAATCAATAAATCCACTGCTATTCAACTGCTTAATCCGCGGTGTAATTTCAAGTTCAATGACTTCTCCCAGGCTTCTGGGGCGCACTGCAAAACCGGTGGTCACATCGACAAATTCTGTGGTTTTCTGGATGCTGGCATAACGTCGAGTCAAGGTAACCCATTCTTGGGTAAAAGGTACAATTTCACCCACAGAGATGAAAGCTTCTCGACCATCCATGACCGTAATGTGTTGCAAACTATCATTGAACCGGCGAGATTCCCGCTGATCAATATCCACCCGTGCGCCTTGTTGATTACCAGGATAGCGGGTCCCCACTTCAATATCTCCGAAACGCTTGCGCCCCGTGACTGACAAGTTACTATTTTCGCTGTTGTCGAATGCTGAACGACTGACACTAATTTTCAGATTCTTCTGCACCGCATCCAGCGTAGCCACAAGTTTTTCGATTTCAGCCATATTCTGGGGATTAGCCCTGACAATAAGCTGATTTTGATAGCCGGAGATCGTCCCGTCAGGCCCAATCATCGGTTCAATAGTTGGGATAAGGTCTTCAGCAAACCGATGCTGCAGTGTGATGACTTTTAATTCCGTAATGCCAAAAGCGAATGAACTTAGCAAAAATAGGCATACGCCGAACATACACAAAAATCGTTTCATAAATAACTGCGGCATATTCAAACCTCTAGCTGATGTAGATTAAAGCCCCAAAGTAGTTGGACTCACGGCCTCTTGTGTGGCATCCAGTAACTCTTCGAAGCGCATGTTCAAACCTTCAACGGAAGTGTTATCGTCGAATGCATATCTAAACCGTGGCTGATCAATATGAATGCGCTTGATGTAATGGCGTGCGTCAGCAATGATGAAGCAATCCTTAGCATGCTTGGCGCTTGTATTGGTTTCATATACCGTCATTTTGTGGCCAAATACTTCAAGCAGATTAAAAAGACGCGGGCATGATGTTTGGAAATATCGGGCATCTTGCAAAATAATGACTAAACGGCTTGCTTCATCCTTTGCAAGAAATTGCTGTAGTAGTTCATATTTTCTTACGCTGGCAAAATCACCATGACTTAAATCCTGGTCAAATATTAATAACTCCTGTTGGGCATTACTCAATACGATATCAATCGCCGCGGCATATAGTCGTTCGCCAACGAGAATCTTATCCGGCACCAGTTCCTCATTGAGGAGTTGAGATGCCGGTACGTTTTGATTTGTTATTTCGGTATTTTTTGCTAGATCCATAGTGTATGGTTAAAACAATTTATTGAACAAAATGTACATAGCCGGCCATATACCATTCATGCAATACTGAAACCAGATTTTCATCTAATAGCAGCGTTTGTGGCAAATAGCGTGTGTCGGCCAATGTTTTCAGGTGATGCGCGGTTGCTTGGTGCAAATTAACCGCTTCACCATTCATAAAAAAAGTATCCTTCAAAAACAACATCTGGCTTTTCAGATCCAACGTTAAATCTGACTTCGATAATTTTTCCTTAAAAGTTTTCAAAGCCATTTTTTTATTCGGCACAAACACAATATGTTGTTTTGGTTCGGATAAATAGCATCCTAAAAATTGGCCTACATCATCATCCGACCATTGTATTTTGTTTAAATTCTCGCTAACTTTATTAATCATCTGCACCGAGATTTCAGCCGGATGCGCTTGCAAAGCCAGGTCCGCATCTTGGTATATGCCATCAAGCTGCGTTAAGTTCTGGTGTAACCTATCCTGCATAAATCCAAGAAACTCGCTGGCTAATTCCTGATGCTTGGGTGCGCGAAAACCAATGGAATAAGTCATGCAGTCTTCACTGCCGTCGGATACGGCAATTCCCCAATGCGCAATCTGCGGTGGCAGGTATAGCATATCGCCAGCTTCAAGCAGCCATTCCTGGGAGGTGTCAAATTGCTTCAAAATCCGTAGTGGTGCGCCCTCTACCAAGCTTAAATCCGTCTGTTCGCTGATGCGCCATAAACGCTTACCCTGACCTTGCAGTAAAAATACATCATAGCTATCGAAATGCGGGCCTACACCACCACCATCCGGTGCATAACTCACCATCAAATCATCTAATCTGGTGTGGGGAATAAAATCAAACTGGCTTAATAAATCAGTGGCTTCGGGTAAAAAGTGATTCACACTTTGCACAAGTAAAGTCCAATCTTTATTAGGCAGCCGGCTAAAGTCCGCTTCGTCAAATGGCCCATTACTGAGTGTCCACTGGTCATTTTTTTTCTGCACGATGCGTGATTGCACTTCATCTTCACATGCTAAGCCAGCCAGTTCTTCCGGCGTAAGTAACCCGGTAAACCCAGGAATGGCGTTCTTGATGAGCAAAGGTTTTTTTTGCCAGTACACCGCCAGAAACTGGGCAGGAGTTAAATCATTCAAAAGTCTGAGGGCTTGATTGCTATTCATTGTTAACGTTATGGATGGAGGATTTCTACTATGATAACCTATCATATAAGAAGGCAAGTGCCTTCAATAATAGGGACACTATAAATCTGTTTGCAGGACTATACAGCTTGGTATATAGTTAAAGTTAAGTCGATTAATTTTATTAACTATTTTAAAAATTAATTTAAGACGTATCGCCACAAGATCATCGCTAGGAGTCTTTAAATGAACGCACCCTTGGACCCAACTGTACAAACATTTCACGGCGGCTGTCCGCATGACTGTCCCGATACTTGTTCAATGGTGTACACAGTCAAAGATGAAAAGCTCATTTCTGTAAAAGGCAACCCTGACCATCCCATGACGCGCGGCGGCTTGTGCGTCAAACTCAAAGATTACGAAAAACGGCATTATCATCCAGACCGGTTGCTGTACCCGATGAAACGTACAGGGCCTAAAGGCAGTAAACAATTCACGCGCATCACGTGGGATGAAGCATTGGATGAAATCGTCACGCGTTGGAAACAGATCATTGCAGATCATGGACCGCGCGCCATCATGCCCGCCAGTTATTTGGGTAACCAAGGCCTGGTGCATGGTTTAAATGGGGGTGATGCGTTTTTCAATCGTCTAGGTGCCACGGTCACAGAGCGTACATTCTGTGGTGAAGGGTCCTGTACTGCATGGTTGTTAACGGTAGGTCCTACCGCTGGTGTTGATCCTGAAAGCTTTATCCATTCCAAATATATCGTTATCTGGGCAAGCAACTCGGTTTCTACCAATCTGCACCACTGGCACATCGTACATGAAGCGCAAAAAAATGGCGCTAAGGTCGTGGTGATCGACTCCTACGCTTCCCGAACAGCCAAAGAGGCGGATTGGCACATTGCGCCAAAACCTGGGACGGATGGGGCGCTTGCCATGGCCATGATGAATGTGATCATCGAGGAAGGCTTGGTCGATCAGGATTACGTCGATAATTACACTGTAGGTTACAAAGAATTAGCAGAGCGGGCCAGCACACGAACCCCGGAATGGGCAGAAAAAATTACCGGCATTCCTGCGGAAGATATTCGGCGGTTTGCGCGCGAATACGCTACGACCGCCCCCGCCGCGATTCGCATCGGTGTGGCGCTTGAAAGAAATTATGGCGGAAGCCAAGCCATTCGCGCCGTCACTTGCCTGCCTGCACTCATTGGTGCCTGGCGCCATGTCGGGGGCGGCATTCTGCAATTCCCGGTATGGGAGCACCCTTACAAATTTGACGTGATCTGCCGCCCGGACTTGATTCCAGAAGGCACGCCCGTCGTCAATATTCTGCAATTGGGACGTGCATTACTGGGCGAAATTCCGCTCGAAACACCCATTAAGTCGCTGATGGTGTGGAACACCAATCCTGTTACCCAATCGCCGGAAACCGATAAGATCGTTGCCGGGCTGCAACGTGAGGATTTATTCACTATCGCAGCTGACCATTTCTTATCCGATACCGCTGCATACGCCGATATCGTGCTGCCGGCTGCCATGGGTGCAGAGATGGAAGATATGATCCTGTCTTGGGGTCATCTGTACTTAACTTATAACGCTAAATGCATCGAACCGCCGGGCGAAGCATTACCGAATAATGATATTTTCCGTCGCCTTGCTCAACGTCTAGGGTTTGAGGAA
The DNA here is from genome assembly GCA_002928535.1 of Methylotenera sp. Classification (GTDB taxonomy): domain Bacteria; phylum Pseudomonadota; class Gammaproteobacteria; order Burkholderiales; family Methylophilaceae; genus Methylotenera. The sequence continues at coordinate 18,858 of PERG01000004.1, forward strand.
GATAACTTCAAATGGAACGATTCTGAGTGTTTAGAAAATTATGTGGCTTGGGATGCACCGGCATGTGAAGGCATCGATCTTAACTACATGCGTCAGCATGGGTTTGCCAAACTTAATGTGGGCACAGCAGATACCCGTGCGCCGCATAAGGAAGGAAATTTCCCAACGCCTACGGGTAAATGCATGTTCTATGTGGAAGGTGCAAAAAACTTTGTGGCAGGGCCATTCAGGCAAATGTATGACGGCTTCCAACCTGGGGAAGATTTAGACCCATTACCTGATTATGTTGCATCACGAGAATCTGTGGATACTAATCCTGCACTTGCAGCGAGATATCCATTGGCGATTATCTCACCCAAAAGTCACGCTTTCCTGAATTCTTGCTATGCCAATGTCACCGAGAAAATCAAGATTCAAGGTGAGCAGTTTGTCATGATTAATCCGGCCGATGCAGCTATACGCGGTATTGCAGAAGGCGCAAAAGTACGGGTGTTTAATGACCGCGGTGCGTTTGAAGGCGATGCAAGAATTACTATGGATGTGAATCCGGGGATTATCGTGGCGACATTGGGGTATTGGCGTCAGTTGAATAAAGGCACAGTGAATTGTATTAGTTCAGCGGAGTTTGGGGACATGGGACATTCGACGACGTTTAGTGATAATTTGGTACAGGTGGAGCTTAGCTAAATTAATAGCTAGAAATGCTTCTAGCTATTAATTTTTGCTGGGCAAGTGAGTTATCGAAACTCATAGTCCGCTAAACCTCCCCAGCCAGCTGAATGATGGATAGATCGGTAAATTTTGCCATCGGATCTAATTTCATAGTCAGGCAGACCAGACCATCCAGCTGAATGCGAGAGTGTTCTGTAAATTTTCCCATCATTACGAACTTCGTAATCAGGCAACCCACTCCAGCCATTGGGGTGCGTTACTGTGCGGTATATCTTCCCATCATTTTTAATTTCATAATCAGGTAAGCCACCCCAACCATTTGGGTGGTTTAAAGAGCGAAAAATTTTCTTCATACAATCCCTATCATAATTAAATTATTAACAGACTACCTTTGGCGAAAACCACTATATGTAGTGGTAATTTAAATTTAATTCATTTATATAGTGATAGTCAATTAATTTATCCACAATATATCCACAGATAATTAATTTTGTGCCATAATTGGCACTTAACATAATTGGATAGTTTATGCATCTAATAGCATTTAAAAAGAAATCAAATATTGAGGTTATGGAATATCTAAGTGCAAAAATTTTAAGAGAAAGAAAAAAACGTAAACTCACTCAGGCTCAGTTTGCCAAGCTCGCGAATATTCCATTAAGAACGTATAAGAGATTTGAACAAGACTGTAATGGAAGTCTTAATAATTTTATTAGTGTTCTTAAGGCTTTTGACAAAACTAATTTTTTACAAGCAATATTTATTGAAGAAAGCTTGCAAAAACGACCTACGCCTATTGACGTTATATTTGAGGCAAAAAGGAAGTCGCTCTCGCGCGACTAGCGAGTTTCTTTCTTTTGTTTAGCCAAAAGAAAGAAACCAAAGAAAAGGCTACCCCATACCGCTTTCATCCTCCGCTACTCAGCATCATGGGCGGCAATCTAAAACCCGCTTCGCTCAAATAGTCGATTGCCGAAAACTCCCATGCTGCTTGTGTTGCTCGGCAGCGGTAGCAGGGGATTAAAGTCAAAACCAACCGAATGCCGTCATTCCGCTCTCGCCAAGGAATCCAGAGACTTTGATTGAGCTATCGTGACAATTGACTCGAGGGAACGAATGTTATAATTCAGTCCATGGATATTTACTCACTCGCAAAGCCCCTTCTGTTTCAACTTGATGCCGAAAAGGCACATGACCTCACATTAAAAACCCTCAAACTCGCTGAAAAAACGGGTGCATTGGCATTGTATTCCCAAGCGCCGACTTGCCAACCTAGGCAGGTGATGGGTATTACTTTCCCCAATGCTGTGGGCTTAGCAGCAGGGCTAGATAAAAACGGTGCGGTGATTGATGGTTTGGCGGCGCTAGGCTTCGGGTTTATCGAGATTGGTACCATCACCCCACGTGCGCAACCCGGCAATCCCAAGCCGCGTTTATTCCGCGTGAAAGAGGCGGAGGGCATTGTGAACCGCTTTGGTTTTAATAACCTGGGCGTGGATAACCTGATTGAGAATGTAAAGGCTGCCAAATATCGCGGCATCTTGGGCATTAATATCGGCAAGAACTTCGATACACCGAATGAAAACGCAGTAAATGACTACCTAATCTGCATGCAAAAAGTCTATGCGCAGGCCAGTTACATCACAGTGAACATCTCATCACCCAACACCAAGAATCTGCGGGCTTTACAGGAAAGGGAAGCACTTTCCAGCTTGCTCGCTACACTGAAATTAGAGCAAACCAAACTCTCTGATAAGCATGGCAGTTATGTACCCATCACTTTAAAAATAGCGCCAGACTTAGAGCGTGAGCAAGTCAATGAAATCGCTGACTTGCTTATAGATCATAAGATTGATGGCGTGATTGCGACTAACACCACATTGTCACGTGATGCTGTCCAGGGCATGAAGCATGCAAATGAAACAGGTGGTTTATCTGGCGCACCAGTGCGTGATAAATCAACTATTGTGATTCAGCAATTATCTCAGCGCTTGCAAGGTGCATTGCCGATTATCGGCGTGGGTGGCATTTTGAGCGGGGCCGATGCGGTAGAAAAAATTGCTGCTGGTGCGAGCCTCGTGCAAGTGTATAGCGGCTTGATTTACAAAGGGCCTAAGCTAGTGTGTGATATCTGCAAAACACTAGGCTAAGTTTTGGATAAACCGGTACTTTATTCTTACCGTCGCTGTCCATACGCCATGCGCGCTCGCATGGCGCTCAAGTATGCTGGTATTGCAGTAGAGATACGTGAGATAGCCCTCAAAGACAAACCTAAATCCATGTTGCAAGTTTCGCCTAAAGCGACCGTGCCAGTGCTCGTGTTGGATAATGGTAATGTGCTTGAGCAAAGCATGGATATTATGGATTGGGCTTTACAGCAAAGCGATAAGGGTAGATGGCTTAGTCTTGATAGTGAGCATTCACAGGCATTAATTGCCGAGAATGATGGCAGCTTTAAGCAGGCACTAGATAAATACAAATACGCCATACGGTTTCCTGAACAGCCGGCTGAAACCTACAGGCAACAAGGCGAAGTGTTTCTACAAAAGCTGGAAGGCTTATTAAACCAAAATAGCTATTTGCTGGCAGAGCATATCAGCATTGTAGACGTGGCAATCTTTCCGTTTATCCGGCAGTTTGCCAGTGTGGATGCCATTTGGTTTGAAACTGCGCCGTATCCCAAATTGAAGCATTGGTTACAAAGCCTGATATCGTCGGAATTATTCCAAAGTATTATGGAAAAACAGCCAACTTATTTGGATTAAGTTGGCTGTTGTACGACTACTTATTCACTTGCTATTACTCCGCAGTGGCTAAGGTAGGCTCGGAAGATTTTTTATCTTTGCTAAAAATAAGTTTAACTTCATCTTTATCATCAATATCCACATGCACACTGCCGCCATTGGCGAGTTTGCCAAATAGCAACTCATCTGCAAGCGCTTTACGAATGGTATCTTGAATCAACCGTGCCATTGGACGCGCACCCATGAGTGGATCAAAGCCTTTTCTGCCAAGATAAGCCTTTAATTCATCGCTAAACGTGGCATCGACTTTTTTCTCATGCAATTGATCTTCCAGTTGAATCAGGAATTTATCCACAACCCGGATAATAATGTCTTGTGACAATGCAGCAAATGACACAGTCGCATCCAAACGATTACGGAACTCAGGTGAGAATAAACGTTTGATATCGGCCTGCTCATCACCTGCTTGTTTGGAGCTCGTGAACCCCATGCTGGATTTAGACAAGGCTTCCGCACCGGCATTGGTGGTCATGATAATCGTCACATTTCTAAAGTCTGCTTTGCGACCATTATTGTCGGTTAATGTCCCGTGATCCATCACTTGCAACAGGATATTGAAAATGTCCGGGTGGGCTTTTTCAATCTCGTCCAGCAATAGCACACAATAGGGCTGCTTGGTGATGGCTTCGGTCATCAAGCCACCTTGTTCAAAACCGACATAACCTGGAGGCGCACCGATTAAGCGTGAGACAGCATGCCGCTCCATATACTCACTCATATCGAAGCGAATTAATTCAATGCCCATGATATAAGCCAATTGTTTAGCAACTTCGGTTTTACCTACACCTGTAGGACCGCTGAACAGGAAACTGCCAATCGGTTTATTGCCTTGGCCTAAACCACTACGCGCCATTTTCACTGCAGAAGATAAGGCTTCAATCGCTTTATCTTGGCCGAAGACGACTGCTTTCAAGTCACGTTCCAGTGTTTTGAGTGCGTTGCGGTCATCGCTGGAAATATTTTTGGGCGGTATGCGTGCAATTTTGGCAATGATGTCTTCAATCTCTTTATTGCCAATGACTTTTTTCTGTTTGTTTTTAGGCAGAATCCGTTGCGCAGCACCGGCTTCATCAATCACGTCAATCGCTTTATCCGGCAAGTGGCGGTCATTGATATATTTTGCAGAAAGCTCGGCGGCCGTAGTTAGAGCGCTGGCAGTATATTTCACGCTGTGATGTGATTCAAAGCGTGATTTCAAGCCTTTCAGGATTTCAATAGTTTCGGCCACGCTCGGCTCAACCACATCGATTTTTTGGAAGCGGCGTGATAAAGCATGGTCTTTCTCAAAAATACCGCGATATTCCTGATAGGTAGTGGCGCCGATACATTTAAGTGTGCCATTGGAAAGCGCAGGTTTGAGTAAGTTGCTCGCATCCAATGTGCCACCGCTCGCGGAACCGGCACCAATCAGAGTATGAATTTCATCAATGAACAAAATAGCATCAGGTTTTTCCGCTAATTGTTTCATTACGGCTTTAAGGCGTTGTTCAAAGTCGCCACGGTATTTGGTACCAGCGAGTAGGGCACCCATATCTAGCGAATACACTGTAGCATTGGCCAACACATCTGGAATTTCTTTATCAACAATGCGGCGAGCCAAGCCTTCAGCTATAGCCGTTTTACCCACGCCAGCTTCACCGACTAATAAGGGGTTATTTTTACGACGACGGCATAATGTTTGTACCACACGCTCTAACTCGGGGCCGCGGCCGATCAATGGATCGATCTTACCAGCCGCGACTTGGGCATTGAGGTTAAGCGTAAAGTTTTCCAGTGCACCATTAGGCGCTGCCTCAACATCTACTTCCGCTTCAGCACCTTCTGGTTTAGCCGTTTCAGCAATTTTAGAAACGCCGTGCGAAATGAAGTTAACTACATCTAAACGCGTCACCCCTTGTTGGTGCAAAAAGAATACTGCGTGAGAATCTTTTTCGCCAAAAATGGCCACCAGCACATTAGCGCCAGTGACTTCTTTTTTACCAGAAGACTGTACATGTAGCATTGCACGTTGAATCACGCGCTGAAAGCCAAGTGTCGGCTGCGTGTCAACATCGTCTTGACCGATGACAGTAGGCGTGTGTTCTTCAATGTATTGATTCAATTCGGTGCGTAACATTTCCAGTTTCGCACCGCATGCCCTTAGCACTTCTGCCGCGGTTGGATTATCAATCATGGCGAGCAGCAAGTGTTCGACCGTAATGAGCTCATGGCGCTTTTGTCTAGCGTCCATAAATGCCATATGCAAACTTACTTCGAGCTCTTGGGCTATCATTTTAGTACCTTACTTTCAATTAAACTTTAAGTGATCTTACCTAACGGTAGTGAAGCGGGTAATTACTTAATACTTAAATCTTGAATGATTACAAATTCATATCAGCAACTTCTGTGCCTATTCACTAGGCGGGTTCAATCGTACATTGCAAGGGGTGTTGATATTCTTTTGCATGCATTAATACCTGTGTCATTTTTGTTTCAGCGATATCTTGCGGATATACCCCACATACACCCATACCTTCTGTATGTACTTTGAGCATAATTTGCGTCGCTTGTTCACGATCTTTATTAAAAAAACGCTCTATCGTTTCCACCACGAATTCCATCGGAGTGTAATCGTCATTTAACAACAACACCTTAAACATGGGGGGCAATTTTGGTTTTGCAACTTCTGGTTTCAGTGCTGTATTGTTTTCATTTGGTGATGTAGCCATATAAGCCTATTTTGAGCCAACCTGTAAAAAATTCAAGCCTACTTTGAAAATGGTTATATGAAAAGAGATTGGCTTGAATAAGTAATTTAGAAGCGTAGTTTAGATGTGATAGCAGTAGGCCAGGATTATGGAAAAATTTTGACGCTTTTAACAATCCTGTCCTGAGTTTGAATAATTTCAATGGTATGCGTGGCGATCTTGAAACTGGTACTAGGTTCTGGGATATCTTCAAAATACTCCAGGATCAAGCCATTTAATGTGCGTGGTCCATCTAAAGGTAATTGCAGGTTGAGTTTTTTATTCAGGTCACGCAAGGGACTGCTACCATCTACTAACCAGCTGCCATCAGCTTCTTTGCGGTAACTACTGAATCGAGAAGGAGATTGGGTGGTGAAATCGCCAATCAACTCCTCCAAAATGTCTTCCAGCGTGATTAAGCCTTTGAATTCGCCATACTCGTCCACGACTAAAGCGATGCGCTGCTGATTTTCCTGAAACTGTTGAATCTGGGTATAGAGTGGTGTGCCAGAGGGGACAAAATAAGGCTCGGCAATGGCTTCACGCAGCGTTTCCTTATCTAGCAGCGTTTCGGATTGCAAACGAATCTGATTAATCACTTTGCGGATGTGCAGTATGCCGATAATTTCCTCCTGCTCGCCTTGCTGCACCGGCAATCGGGTGTGATGACTGCTGGAAATGCGTTGGATAATATTTTCAAGCGGCGCATCGAAATCGATGGTCTCGACCATGGTGTGCGCGGTCATTACATCGTCCACCGTGATCTTTTCCAGGTCAAATAGGTTAAGCAGAATAGCCCTGTGTTTTTTTGGCATGAAGTGACCAGCGTCAGTCACGATGCTACGTAATTCATCCATGGTGAGCGCTTGTGCGGTTTCTTCAAAGTTAATGCGCACGCGCAGAATTTTCAGCAGGCCAGTGACAAATAAATTGATAAACCACACTACCGGATACAGCAGCTTGAGTAGTGGATAAAGAATGTAACTGCATAGAATACCCAAGCGCTCCGGGTAGGCAGCAGCCAATACTTTAGGGGTGATTTCACTGAATACTAGGATAGCAAACGTAACAGCGAGGGTACCCGCCATCAATATCCACTCACCTTCACCAAATAGCTCAACGGTAATAATGGTAACCAAGGTTGCTGATGCAGCATTTGCGAAATTGTTGCAAAGCAGGATTACACCTAACAACTTATCAGTTTTAGCGAGTAAGGCACTGGCTATCCGTGCACCACGATGACCTTCCTTTACCAAATGCCGCAGCCGATAACGGTTGAGCGACATCAAGCTCGTTTCGGCAATAGAGAAAAATCCGGAAATAAGCAGCAGCAGGACCAGAAGGCCTAGCTGCCAGGAAATAGGAATATTATCCAAGGAATAGGGTTACGAAAATATAGATAGGGAGAGTGTAGGGGCTGACGGACTGTTAATCAAGTTTTGTGAATTGATTAACAGCCATTACTGGGATTAGATATGTGATATTAAGAAGCGAGTTCAGCTTCTTCTTTCTTATCATTTTTTTTCTCAACGTCACCAATCAGGTTCGCACGGTTCACGCCCAGCCACATGGCAATCGGGCAGGCAACCAGTACGGACGAGTAGATACCGAACAAGATGCCGATAGTCAATGCCAGCGCGAAGTTATGCAGCACTTCGCCGCCGAACAACAGCATAGAGCCCACCATGGTTTGCGTCATCAAGTGGGTAATCACGGTACGTGACATGGTGCGGGTAATCGCGTTATCGATCACTTGCACAACCGAGGCTTTACGCATTTTGCGGAAGTTCTCGCGTACCCGGTCGAACACCACGACGGATTCATTGACTGAGTAACCAAGCACGGCCAGAATCGCCGCCAGCACGGTTAAGTTGAATTCCCATTGGAAGAAGGCAAAGAAACCGAGAATGATGATCACGTCATGCATGTTGGCAATAATGGCTGCAACGGCAAAGCGCCATTCAAAACGCAGCCAAAGATAAAGCATGATGCCTACGCAAACAAAGAACAGTGCTAGGCCGCCGTTTTCATACAATTCGTCGCCTACCTGTGCGCCCACTGACTCTACGCGGCGGATTTCTGCAGTACTGTCAGCAGCTACCAATGCGGCTTTCACTTGCTCGGAAAGTTTTGACACAGAGACGTCTGGTTTAGCCGGTAAGCGAATCAGTACATCATGGCTGGAGCCAAAATTTTGTACCGTAGCCTCTTTCAGGCCAATGCTATCGACTGCTTTGCGCACGCTTTCCAGGTCAGCCGCTTTCGGATAATTGACTTCCATGACTGTGCCGCCAGTAAAGTCAACGCCAAAGTTCAAGCCGCGCGTGGCTAAGAAAACAATGGCCAGGATAAAGGTGATTAATGAGATGGCGGTCGTCAGACGGCCATAACTCATAAAAGGAATATCTTTTTTGATTCTGAATAATTCCATGGTGTGCTCTATATATTCAAATAAAAGGGACTAAATCGGCTTAAGCCTTGTAAATCTGGCCGATGGATAATTTGGTCAATTTACGACGGTAGCCGTAGATTAGGTTCATGATCGCGCGTGAAACCAGTACTGCACTGAACATTGAGGTAAGGATGCCCAAAACGTGAACAACGGCGAAACCCTTGATCGGACCTGTACCAAACATAAATAAGGCTAGACCAGCGATCAGGGTAGTTACGTTAGAGTCCAGAATGGTATCGAAGGCGCGATCGTAACCCGCATGGATACTGGCTTGGGGCGTATTGCCATTGCGCAGCTCTTCACGTACACGCTCATTAATCAATACGTTCGCGTCAATCGCCATACCCAGTGCCAGCGCAATCGCAGCGAGGCCCGGCAAGGTGAGCGTGGCCTGCAGCATGGATAAAATAGCCACCAGCAATAGCAAGTTAATGCCTAGTGCTACTACAGACACAACACCAAATGCCATGTAATAGATCATCATCATTACGGCAATAGCGGCGAAGCCCCATAACGTCGAATGGATGCCGCGGTTGATATTGTCCTGACCCATGCTAGGCCCAACAGTGCGCTCTTCGATGATATCCATAGGCGCGGCTAGTGCACCGGCACGCAATAACAGGGAAATGTCTGTGGCTTCCTGCGTATTGGCCATGCCGGAAATTTGAACTCGTCCGCCGCCGATTTCTTCGTTAATCACTGGCGCAGTCACTACTTCAGTATTGCCTTTTTCAATCAGTAGAATCGCCATGCGTTTGCCTACATTTTCGCGCGTCACTTGTTGGAACACACGGGCACCACGCGCATCCAGTGTTACGTTAACCACGGATTGACCGGTTTGGCCATTTACGCCCGGACCGGCATCGGTAATGTAATCACCGGTTAGCACCACATTCTTTTTAACCAGGATGGCTTGGCCTTCGCGGTCTTTAAATACTTCATCACCCAGCGGTGCTTGGCCATTGGCAGCTTTTTCCATAGTCGCAGCGTCAGATTTTTCTTCATCCACGAGACGGATTTCCAGAGTTGCCGTGCGGCCTAAAATCTCTTTGGCCTTGGCAGTATCTTGTACGCCAGGCAGCTGTACTACCACGCGGTCAGTGCCTTGTTGCTGGATGATGGGTTCAGCTACGCCCAATTCGTTAATGCGGTTGTGCAGGGTTTGGATGTTTTGTTTTAAAGCAAAATCTTGAATGCGTTTTTGTTCGACTTGGTTCAATGTCGCAGTGAGTAACTTGTCTTCACCGTCACTGGAATCATTCAGGGTGAGATCGGGATATTCTTTAGTGATCACTTTTCTGGCTTTTTCCAGTTCCGCTGCATCAGAAAAACGAATTTGCACGGATTGGCCTTCACGGGTGACGCCGATGTAAGACACACGCTCTTTACGTAATGCGGTACGGAAGTCGCCGATAAAACGCTCTGCCGCTTTATCCAGAGCCGCTTTCATATCAACTTGTAATAAGAAGTGCACACCACCGCGCAAGTCCAGACCCAGGTACATCGGCTTGGCGCCCAAGCTACGCAACCAATCTGGTGAGCGTGAAAGCAGGTTAAGCGCTACGGTGTAGTCCTTACCTAATTGCGTTTGCAATACATCTTTTGCCTTGATTTGGGTATCGGTGTCGGAAAAGCGTGCCTTTACACCGCGTGCATCCAGATAGATGCCGTCGTATTGAATATTTTCGCGCTTGAAGACTTCTTCCACCTGGCCCAGCAAGGCTGGGTCAAGCTTAGTAGTGCTTTTAGCGGGCGTGATTTGAACCGCAGGGGATTCGCCGAAGAAGTTGGGAATGGTATACACCAGCCCAAGCAAAATCATGATGGCAACAAAAATGTACTTCCACATTGGATAGCGGTTCATAGTCGGGCTCTAATCGAAGTTTGTTCTTATCAAACGAATGTTTGGAATGGCTGGTTAATTAAAAAGTAATTAGTTAATTACATAAGGTTAGATTCAGTTTAGAGGCTTTTAATCGTGCCTTTAGGGAGTGCAGTCTGGATTGCGTTTTTTTGCACAGTGATTTCGGTATTGGCCGCAATTTCAACGGTTACAAAGGCATCCGCGACTTTTGTCACTTTACCCACGATGCCACCACTGGTCACAACTTCGTCGCCTTTTTGCAAAGCAGCGATCATATTACGTTGCTCTTTGGCTTGTTTCATCTGCGGGCGAATGATCATGAAATAGAACAATACGAAAATGACGATAAGCGGCAAAAAGCTCATTAAGTCACTGGTGGCTGAGGCTGGTGCTGCATAAGCATTAGAGATAAACACGATATAACTTTCTATACTAAAAATTGTTACTTAAAATGGATTCTTTAATGAATTGACTAAACAGGTGCTTAACTGCTAAAAAACTGCTCAGGATTTTAGCACAGACTACAGTTAATTGCAGTTTAGGCCTTTAGTTGCAGTTTAAGAAAGGCTGGCACGTTTAGCTGCAAATGCTAGCTTGAACGCTTCAAAATTACCATCTTCAATAGCCTTGCGCATACCGGCCATCAACACTTGGTAATAATGTAAATTATGGATGGTATTCAAGCGGGATCCCAGAATCTCACCTACTTTATGCAAATGATGTAAATAGGCGCGGGTAAAGTTCTGGCAGGTGTAGCAGCTGCAATCCGCATCAAGTGGTGCAGTATCGTTTTTATAACTGGCGTTTTTGATTTTGACGTCGCCGTATTGGGTGAATAACCAACCGTTACGTGCATTGCGCGTAGGCATCACGCAATCGAACATATCAACCCCTTGGCTGACCGCGGCTACCAGATCTTCCGGGGTGCCTACGCCCATTAAATAGCGCGGTTTATGTTGGGGCATTTTAGGCGCTGTATGGGCCAGAATCCGCAGCATATCTTCTTTGGGTTCACCGACAGACAAGCCGCCAATCGCGTAGCCATCGAAATCAATTTCAGTGAGTCCTGCTAATGAAACATCACGCAGTTCTTCATGCATACCCCCTTGGATAATGCCGAATAACGCGTTGTCATTACCTAAATGAGCATCTTTGCTGCGTCTGGCCCAGCGTAATGATAGCTGCATGGAATCATTCGCTTCTTTTAGCGTGGCTGGGTAGGGGGTACACTCGTCAAAAATCATGACAATGTCAGAGTTCAACACCTTCTGAATGCGCATGGATTCTTCAGGCGTAAGGAAGCAGCTATCGCCATTGATAGGTGAGCGAAACTTAACGCCCTCTTCGGTAATTTTGCGTAATGCGCCCAAGCTCCATACTTGGAAGCCACCGGAATCAGTCAATATAGGGCCGTCCCAGCCCATGAATTTATGCAGGCCACCATGTTGTGCAATCACTTCAAGCCCCGGACGCAACCATAAATGAAATGTGTTGCCCAAAACGATGTGGGCGTTAATCTCTTTTAGTTCTAAAGGTGACATGGCTTTAACTGTGCCGTAAGTCCCTACTGGCATAAAGGCAGGCGTCTGCACGCTGCCATGTTTGAGTGCTAAAGTGCCGCGGCGGGCCAAGCCGTCTTGTTTATGTAAAGTGAATTGCATGGTAGTGATAGGGAACTTGCTAACAAATAATCAGGTCGCGATATTAACACATGCCCATCGGCATAAGCTCCTTCGCAAGCGAAGCTATGCACTCGGCTGAGCTTTGCTATACTAACGTTAACTATCAATAAGAAAGTACATACGATGATTATTAAGCCACCACGGTCTAGAAGAAAACTGCTATTGCAAGGGGGTTTAAGAACGCGTGGCATATATTTGCTGCCTAACTTATTTACTTCAGCGGCGTTGTTTGCTGGATTCTATGCCATTGTGCAGGCCATGAATGAGCGATTTGAATATGCTGCTGTGGCAATCTTCATTGCCATGGTGTTAGATGGTCTTGATGGACGTGTAGCTCGTATGACCAATACGCAAAGTGCGTTCGGTGCCGAGTATGATAGTTTGTCCGACATGGTGTCTTTCGGGGTAGCACCTGCACTTATTTTATACGTATGGGCTTTAAAGCCATTGGGTAAGCTGGGCTGGATTGCTGCATTTATCTATTGCGCTTGTGCAGCGTTGCGATTAGCTCGGTTCAATACCAAACTCGACGATGCGCATCAAGATAAGCGTTACTTTCAAGGTTTGCCAAGTCCAGCAGCGGCAGCGTTGCTAGCTGGATTTGTATGGGTATCCTATGAGTACGGGGTAAGTGGCCGAGATGTATTTTTCGGCATCTTACAATGGAAGTGGATGGCTTGGGGTATCACGGTGTTCGCTGGTTTGTCTATGGTGAGTGATTTGCGTTTTTACAGCGGTAAAGATATTAACCTAAAAGAAAGTGTACCATTCTTTGTAGTGTTGGGCGTCATGCTCGCTTTTGTGCTGATCTCTTATAGCCCGCCAGAAGTATTGTTCTTTATTATGATGGTCTACGCCTTGTCGGGTTATGCCTTATGGTTGAAAACAAAAATCGAGAAGTCGCGTAAGCTGGATGTTTAATTTGAAATTAGCAAGAAGCTAAGTATTTGATGTGGATTTTTTATGACCTTGATAAATAAATTCAAATACTTAACGCTTGCGTTATGCGGAAAAAAATAATATATTTCTAACACTATGTTGAATTTTGATATTTCTATTAGTTTTTTCTTAGTAGCTTTCATCTCGAGCGCGCTATTGTTGCGCGCTTATGCTTTGCGCCATCTGGCTGCGCAACGCCGTCCACTGCGCTAGTGCGCAAATATACCCTCCAAACACAATTGTATTAAGTACCGCTGCGAGATATTTCCAGCGCAATGACCGTTTGCATTTAGAGTAATGCAACCTATTCAAAATAGAACCCAAAAAAGTTAGGTAACCAGATGAATCAAACTAATCAACAAGAACAAATTATTATTTTCGATACCACTTTGCGCGACGGTGAGCAAAGTCCGGGTGCTTCCATGACCAAGGAAGAAAAAATACGTATCGCACGCCAACTTGAGAAATTAGGCGTAGATGTCATTGAGGCAGGTTTCGCCGCCGCGAGTCCAGGCGACTTTGATGCTATTCATGAAATCGCCAAAATCATCAAACATTCAACGGTTTGCTCGCTCGCGCGTGCCAGCGAAAATGACGTACGCCGTGCTGGCGAGGCTATTAAACCTGCTGCACGCGGCCGCATCCATACCTTTATTGCTACCAGCAAAATCCATATGGAGAACAAACTCCGTATGACCGAAGACCAGGTTGTTGAACGCGCTGTGCAGGCCGTGACCTGGGCGTTGGAATATACAAACGATGTAGAATTCTCCGCAGAGGATGCCGTACGTTCCGATATGGACTTTTTGGTGCGTGTATTCGATGCAGTCATCAAAGCGGGCGCAAAAACGATTAATGTGCCAGATACGGTGGGCTATTCCATTCCTGCGCCATGGGGCGAGCGTATGCGTGATTTGATTGCCCGCGTACCGAATAGCGATAAAGTCATCTGGTCAACTCATTGCCACAACGATTTAGGCATGGCCGTGGCCAACTCATTGGCGGCCGTGATGGGTGGTGCCCGCCAGGTGGAATGTACGATTAATGGTTTAGGCGAACGTGCAGGCAATGCCAGCTTAGAAGAGATCGTTATGGCAATTAAAACCCGCCAGGATATTTTCAATTTAGCAACGCGTATCGATGCCACGCAGATCGTGCCAACCAGTAAATTGGTCTCTACGATCACTGGTTACCCGGTGCAGCCGAATAAAGCCATTGTTGGCGCCAATGCATTCGCACATGAATCTGGCATCCATCAGGATGGCGTATTGAAACACCGCGAAACCTACGAAATCATGCGTGCAGAAGATGTGGGCTGGGGTGCGAATAAATTAACCTTGGGTAAGTTATCCGGCCGTAATGCATTCAGGACACGCTTGAAGGAATTAGGCATTGAGTTGGATTCCGAAGATTTGTTGAATGCGGCATTTGCACGCTTTAAGGATTTGGCTGATAAAAAATCCGAAATTTTTGATGAAGATTTACATGCGTTGGTCAGCGATGAGTTCATTTCAGAAGCTACCGAACATTTCAAATTGGTGTATTTACAGGTCGCGTCGATCACCGGTGAAGTGCCACACGCGATTATTACGTTGTCCGAAAACGGTGTGGAAAAGCGTGCCGAATCGGATGGCGGCGGCCCGGTCGATGCCACGTTTAAAGCAATTGAAAATATGATCGGTAGTGGCGCGGAATTGCAGCTTTATTCTGTAAACAACATCACCAGCGGTACCGATGCACAGGGAGAAGTGACCGTTCGCCTTTCCAAAGGTGGCCGCATCGTTAATGGACAGGGTGCAGATACCGATATAGTGATTGCATCGGCTAAGGCTTATTTGAATGCGTTGAATAAGATTCAGTATAAGTCTGAGCGTGCGCATCCTCAGGTGTAATGCTAAGGTTTCATAGTCCAATAATTAAAGTTAAAACGATAGTATGAGTTTATTTGAACAAATGAAGTTGCAAGCGCAAAAAACGCTTGAAGAAAAAAACCATACGGATGCCCTTAGTTTAGAGACGCTTGAGCAACGTAATGCAAAGCTCAAAGAAGTCTTTGATTATTGGCGTGAATTCTCTGATTTGATAAAGGTAATTCAACCGGATTTTGTTCATCCGATCACTTTACCTGGCATTGGAGAGATGTCAGGGTTAAAGGTTGTAGAGCCTTTTTCTGATTATCGGCATACACTTTCTAATAACCAGACTTTTACCAATGAAATTGGAAATGTTTCCTTATTCTTTTTTTATAAATCTCCTAAATTTTTTCAATTTCAAAAAGAACTGGGGATTGCAGCGCGCGTAAAAGATGTTTTATGGCGTTATGGCATTATTCATACCGCTGAAGATATTAAAAATGAACAAAAGCGAATTGTCGAAATTGCATTCGTTATTCCATGGTCAGTAAAAGGTTCGGTCAATGTAACCCCTGTTCCTAATTCTAGAATGCTACATTTCTCAATCAAAAATATAGCAAAACTTGGTGAAATGGAGATAGAAATGGCATTTGAAGAAATAGATAGCGTATTTTTAGATGAGCTTTCTAAACTGATATTAGGTCAGGAAAACCGTTTCTGGAAAATAGCTAAATTTAATTAGGTTGAATAAAATTTTCCTAATCAAGCATCGGCAAAAGTTGTTGGTGTGTATAGCGCTGTTCTGCACCTATTTCATTTGGGGCTCGACTTATCTCGCAATCCGCTTCGGCATAGAAAGCTTCCCGCCATTCCTGATGGCGGGTTTTCGCTTTACGGTAGCAGGCATCATTTTATATGTCATCATGCGCTACCTTGGTTCGCCGAATCCTACTCGGCAGCAATGGCTTGGCGCTACAATCGTGGGGATACTACTCCCTGCCTTTGGCAACGGTACTGTTTGTTACGTACAGCAAACTGTATCTTCGAGTGTGGCTGCGCTTTCCATCGCAACAGCTCCTATTTGGATGGCGATATTTTCGTCCATCTGGGATCATAAAATCACTGCAAAAGAGTGGTTAGGGATTGCGGTCGGTTTTGCAGGAATCGTATTGTTGAATTTGGGCGGCATTTTACAAGGGGATGCCATAAGTGCCTTGTTGTTGATCTTTGCTGCAGCAACGTGGTCATTCGGCTCAGTATGGGGAAAGTATCTTGCCATGCCCTCCGGTTTAATGGCGCCAGCAGCGCAAATGTTAACAGGTGGGATTGCCTTACTGGTGATGAGTTTGCTGCAAGGTGAAACGTGGCCGCAACAGATTAGCGATAAATCCTGGGGTGCAATGCTGTTTTTAATAGTGCTGGGCTCGCTAGTAGCTTACAGCGCTTACCAATACTTGTTAAGAACCGTAAGGCCATTGGTGGCAAGTAGCAATACATTTGTAAATCCTATCGTGGCGTTTGCGGCAGGCATCTGGTTTGCCAATGAACATGTAACCCGAGCTGAATTAGTGGCTTTGACGGTAATTTTAGTCGGGGTATTCCTGGTGTTATCAGCAGAACCTAAAAGTAATAAAACATAAACATTAAGATAAAAGATATTTAACATGAATCAAAACGCACCCACTTTACACCCAGCTCAAAATCTTGCTTTATTTGACCTGGATAATACCCTGCTTTCTGGGGACAGTGACTATAACTGGAGTCTGTTTCTCATTCAGGAAGGTTTGCTAGACGAGCATACCCACAAAACCCGCAACGAACAATTTTATCTGGATTACAAAAACGGCACGCTCGATATCTATGCGTTCCTAGCTTTCCAGTTACAGCCATTAAGCCGGCATCCCCGTGCTTTACTTGATGAGTTGCATCAAAAATATATGGATCGCGTGATTCGCCCCATGATGACTGCCAAAGCACAGGCTCTGGTTGATCAACATAAAGCACAAGGTGACTTATGCCTGGTGATTACTGCGACTAACAGCTTTGTGACTAAACCCATTGCGGCCGCGTACGGTATCGAGCATTTGATTGGCACGGATCCGGAAGTAAAAGATGGAGAATTTACCGGCGGTGTTGCTGGAGTACCTAGTTTCCAGCAGGGGAAAGTAACGCGTTTGGAACAATGGTTATCAGCTAGGAACCAGCAGTTATCAGACTTTAAGCAAAGTTATTTTTATAGTGATTCGCATAATGATCTGCCTTTGATGAAGCTGGTCACCCACCCCGTAGCAGTAGATGCGGACCCCACTTTAGCGGCTTATGCTGCTGAACAGGGTTGGCCGCATATCAGCCTACGCAATTAGCATCACGAATCTTAGAGTAGTACTTCCAGTACGAATTTACTGCCGATA
The DNA here is from genome assembly GCA_002928535.1 of Methylotenera sp. Lineage (GTDB taxonomy): Bacteria > Pseudomonadota > Gammaproteobacteria > Burkholderiales > Methylophilaceae > Methylotenera. The sequence goes on from PERG01000004.1 coordinate 36,261, forward strand.
TACGCAAGCAGTAGCAATACAAATCCTGATAAGGTCCAACGTATCGCTTTGCTTCCACGCCAACCGTAATAATAGTGGCCAAATAATAAAGCTGCATAAATAAGCCAGCTGGCAATTGAGAAAATAGTTTTGTGATTAAACTGGATCGGCTGAGCAAAAATTTGTTCTGAAAATAACATGCCGCTGATCAAAGTGACGGTTAACAAAATAAAACCGAGTGTGATTATTCTAAATAACAGGGTTTCCATGACCATCAGTGGCGGGAAGCTGGGCAATTTGATGAATGTGGATTTGTTGTGCAGGCTACGTTGGGCAATGCTCATGAGCAAGGCATGCAATGCGGCAAAGGTAAATAAGCTGTAGGCCAAAATGGCAATGCCAATATGCAGCATAAATAATGAAGCATCGGCCACCGGCAGGTAATGGTTTTGAGATGTAAAGGCCGGTAATAATGCAAATATCGCCGCCGGAGGCAGCACAAACGCTTGCAAGCTATACAGTGTATGTTTCAGGTCGCTGATCCAATAAATTAGTACGGTTAACCAAAATATGGCAGATAACGCGTGATATAAGCCTAGGTTAAAGCCACTGCCGAACAGGTTGTTAAATAACAACCAGCCATGCAGTGCGAGGGCAAAGGCAATCATCATGGAGTGCAAGGTCAGGTTTGGCTTACTTTGCGGTAACATGTCAACAGCAGATTTTCCTTCAGCCACGCTGACATTGCGCCAGAAATCAGCTGCAACTGTCAAATAAATGAACGCCACTGCGATATAAGGAATCAATGTTTGCATAAGCCGAATTATGGCCTAAAAATAATAGGCTGGGTTAAAATCGCAATTGATCGAATCATAAAAATTGTCATAGCAGGCATTTTGCAATTCCAACATCGCTAGACATTTTTCCAGAGTCTAAAGAGAACCATATGCTAGAAAACTTAACCGGACGTCTACAGGGCGTCATTAAAAATTTACGTGGGCAAGCACGCCTGACGGAAGAAAATATCGCTGATGCCATGCGCGAAGTGCGTATGGCGCTACTAGAAGCCGACGTTGCACTGCCAGTCGTCAAGGATTTTATAAGCCGTGTAAAAGAGCGCGCTCAAGGTAAGGATGTGCTGCAAAGTCTCACGCCAGGCCAGGCCGTTATTCAGGTAGTGAATGATGAGTTGACCGTGCTGATGGGTAAAGGCAATGTAGGACTCAATCTTTCGGTAGTGCCACCTGCGATTATCCTGATGGCAGGCTTACAGGGCTCGGGTAAAACCACCACGTCCGCTAAGCTGGGCAAATTGCTTAAGGAGCAAAAGAAAAAAGTATTGTTAGCCAGTGCCGATATTTATCGACCTGCTGCCATAGAACAACTCAAAACCCTAGGTAAGCAGCAGGATATTGAATGCTTTGATAGCAACGCCAGCCAAAAACCGCAGGATATCGCCAAAGCGGCCCTGGATTTTGCCAAGCGTGGTTATTTTGATGTGGTAATTTTTGATACCGCCGGTCGCTTAGGTATTGATGAAGCCATGATGGCGGAAATCAAAGATTTGCATAGCTTTTTGAATCCAATTGAAACCTTGTTCGTGGTAGACGCTATGCAAGGCCAGGATGCGGTCAATACCGCCAAAGCTTTTGGCGAGACGCTACCGTTAACCGGTATTGTACTTACCAAGTTGGATGGCGATGCACGCGGCGGTGCGGCTTTATCCGTGCGCCATATCACCGGCAAGCCGATTAAATTCATCGGCGTCAGCGAAAAAGTCGATGGCCTGGAGCCTTTCCATCCTGATCGTATGGCTTCACGCATTTTGGGCATGGGCGATGTGTTAAGCCTGATCGAACAGGCACACAAAAACGTTGATATGGAAGAAGCCCAGAAACTGGCGGATAAGGTTAAGTCCGGCAAGAATTTCGATCTGGACGACTTTAAAGCGCAAATGTTGCAGATGCGCAAAATGGGTGGTATGGGGGCGCTTATGGATAAGATGCCCGCGCAAATGGCTGGCATGGCCGCCAAAATGAACCCGGATGATGCGGATAAAAGCATCCGCCGCATTGAAGGCATCATTAATAGCATGACGCCATTAGAACGCCGCAAGCCGGAATTGATTAAAGCCACCCGTAAAAAACGTATTGCCGATGGTAGTGGTGTGCAAGTGCAAGAAGTGAACCGACTGCTCAAGCAGTTTGAAGAAACTCAGAAGATGATGAAGATGTTCTCCAAAGGCGGCATGGCAAAAATGATGCGCGGTTTGGGCGGTATGATGGGCGGCTTAGGCGGTGGAAAATTTCCCGGCATGCGTTAATGTTCATAGAAATGTCAGCTTAAAATCAGGCTTTTTAAACGTTAATTTATTGTTTATCCAAGCACAAAAAATAATCTGTATAAAAAAGCATTTAATTGCGAGTTTTGCATTGACCAAGTAGCCACTTTCTTGCATAATTGCGCCCTTTCGTAAGTGATGCAAGTCAGTACGAAAAATACTTACCAGTAATTAGATTTACCCATTAGGCTTTGTTTTAATTAAGCCAAAGTAAGAAAAATGGGGCGTTAGCTCAGCTGGTAGAGCAGCGGACTTTTAATCCGTTTGTCGTGGGTTCGATCCCCGCACGCCCTACCAATTCAGTGTTTTGTTATCTATCAGAACACGTTAAGAACCCGCCTAAGTGCGGGTTTTTTTATTGCCTTTGGCAACCTGTGGTTTAATGTCATATCACTTAATCACGCAAGCTCCTAGACAAGCCGTTCAAAATGTCTGATGAAAGAGACTTGTTCTAATAGTTACCCAACTGGAGGTAAGTGGTGGCGATAAAACACCGGCATGAAAGAAAGAACAATTTCACTAGCTGTTTATCCTGATGTCACTAGCAGAGGCTGGAAACAAAAGGGATCAAGCACATAATGTGATTGTTGCTGGTAGCGACCCAAGCTAATTACCCAATAGGTAATTTCTACTGTGAATATCATGAAAAGTCCGAAAAAGTTGTGCCAAAAATGAAGGCAATTTATTGACGAAAATACTCTACGTGGTATTGTTGTAAAAAAATGTCATCCTAAAAATAGATGTAGTTGCGAATATTTGCTACCTTATTTGTCTACATACCTTCGTTTGCACTAGGTTCTAACTTAGTGTTATCCACTCCAATAGAAATGTTTTAGTTTTACTGGGCATTCTCTTAGGCTTAAAGTACGGATTTAAATTGCAAGTTTGTAGGCCTTAATTATTAGCCTTTAAACAATGTAAAACGCTTTTAGCTATCATTAAGGAAAAGTATGAAAAAGTTTTTTTTATCGTGCATCATCATCTTAACTCCGATGTCTGTAACCTACGCTTACGAAAAAAATAGAATTTTCTTAACAACGAGCTTCTGGTACAAGCCCATCCCCACTAATGTATCTCTGCATCCGAACTCCTATAATTATGTTCAAGAGTTTCTCAGGCAAAAGAAAGCCTATTTTAACCTTGTTAATATCAACACAAGCACTTACACCAGTCCCATTTATTATTCCACTTTGTCTACCCCTAAGGTAAATGTAAGGGAGTGGGATTGCCAGAAAAAAGGTTTTTCTGACCCTGGATTGAAAACTCAATGGACAGGTGTCCCTATTCCTAGTAATGCACTGCCTTCGAAGGGTACAGATGCAGAAATGACGGTATATCATGCGCCAACGGATACCTTATATGAATTTTGGAGAATGCGTAAAACCTATGGCGTTTGGGAAGCTTGCTGGGGAGGACGAATGCAAGGGACACATAATAATCAAGGAATTTTTCCTCCACTCTACGGTGCCACAGCGACTCGTCTGCCGTTTATTGGCGGTCAAATTACTGCTGAAGAGTTATCGCTGGGAGAGATTAAACATGCTATCGGTATAAGTTTGGTCGATGCCGAGAGACACACGATCTTTTCATGGCCCGCAATGCGTTCTGATGGCTGGAATCCTTACAACGTAAAAAATCGCATTCCAGAAGGCTTGCGATTTAGATTAGACCCAACAGTAAATGTAGATGCATTACCTATGTCACGGGCTGGCAAAATCATTGCAAAAGCTGCTCAGAGATATGGGTTTGTAATATGGGATAAAGCTGGAGCGATTTCTATAAGAGCTCAAAACGTTACGTCTTATACATTAGTCGGTAAACCCGATCCTTACCCTGCTTTATTTAACTATAAACCATCATATGAAGTTTTGAATGGTTTCCCGTGGTCTAGATTGCAATTTCTACCAATGAATTATCGAGTTCAGTAAATCTTCGTTCGAAGTAATTAATAAGGCCTAATTTTAGGCCTTCTTTCTTGCCTCTTATCATCTGCTAGATACTAAATTAACGCACCTTCTTACAACCCGTTTGTCGTGGGTTCGATCCCCGCACGCCTACCAAAATAAATAAAGGCCTAGTCAGAAATGACTAGGCCTTTTTCATTATGGAGACATTGCAATGTTGCAGAATCCAGAATCCAGAATCCAGAATCCAGGATCCTGATTAGTACATTAATTCGTTAATCCGATTAATGAGAGCCTTCATCTCAAATGGCTTGGTAATCATTGCCATGCCTTTGCGTAAAAAACCGGATGATGAAGCAGCATTTTCTGCATAGCCTGTCATAAACAGCACTTTTAAATTACTTCTTTCCACCAATGCAGCATCAGCGATCTGGCGACCATTAAGTCCCGGCAAACCAATGTCCGTTACCAGCAGATCGATCTTTTCTTTGCTTTTTAAAATCTCCAGGCCTGAAGGGCCGTCGTGCGCTTGGATAGTTGTAAAGCCGTACTCTACAAGTATTTCCACCACCAATCCGCGCACGATTTCATCATCTTCCACAACGAGGACCACGCGGCCATCCGCTTTAACATGATCATGTGCAGGCGCGGCTTCAACGATTTCCGTTACTTCTTCAACACTTTGATTATGTGGAAGAAATAAATGAATGGTAGTCCCTTGATTAGGGGTGCTATCAATCTTGCTGTAACCTTCTGATTGACGCGTGAACCCGTAAATCATCGATAGGCCTAAGCCGGTACCTTCACCTTGCGGCTTAGTGGTGAAAAATGGTTCAAATGCGCGCTCAATCACATCTGGTGTCATGCCTACCCCGGTATCGCTGACAGAGATTTTGATAAACTCGGCTTCTTCGTTACTGCCGAATTTATTGTCAATAACATTGCTGGTTTCAATGATGAGCTTGCCACCATTTGGCATGGCATCCCGGGCATTAATCACCAAGTTAAGAATAGCATTTTCCAGCTGGTTCGCATCGCACAAAGTTTCCCAAATATCGTCTGGCAGATTCAGGTGTAAGTCAATGTTTTCACCCAGCGTCCGTATTAATAGGTCTTCCATAGACAAAATCAATGGGTTGATATGAACCGGTTTTGGATCAAGGGGTTGTCTACGTGAAAATGCCAATAAACGATGCGTTAACCCAGCCGCGCGAAATGCTGATTCCAGTGCATTGTCGATGTATTTTTCTATATTGACACTTTTACCTAGCTCCAGGCCAGTTTTAATGACCTGTAATGATCCTGTAATGCCTTGCAGCAAATTATTGAAATCATGGGCGATGCCGCCGGTTAACTGGCCTACGGCTTCCATTTTTTGCGATTGCCTGAGTGCATCTTCAACCTGCTTGCGCTCATTCATTGCCGCTTCCAAAGCAGTCGTACGCTCAGCGACACGTTGTTCCAGAATCAGTTGTGATTCCTGCAGCACTTCTTCTGCCAGTACGCTATCGGTAATATCAATTACAAATAGGTGGAAACCATCGACTTCATTGGTAGAAGTGTAGCGGGGCAGGAAGCGAATTTTGGCTTCCCGTCGGTTATGATCAATATTGGGCCATGGATGCTGAAATTGGACACTTTCTCCTTGTAAAGCTTTTTCAATGTATTGGAGGGTTGTATCACCAAGATGCTCAATCATCAAAACATCGAGCGTAGCCCCGACCAAGTCTTTTGAATCTTTAAAAAACCAGTGTTCAGCAGCTTTATTCACAAATTGGATGCAATGATGTACATCCACAAATGCAATCAATACCGGTAACGAATCCGTGACTAGCCTAAGTTCTGACTGGCTGCGAACCAATGACTCCTCGATCTTCTTCCGTTCACCAATATCAATGAGCAAGCCAGGAAATCTCACGGCCAGCCCGTCAGCATCCAGTTCACAGTTACCGTTGGCTTCTATCCAGCGCCAATGACCTTTCGCATCCTTAACGCGATATTCAGCGCGGTAAGCTCCGCCTCTGTGTAAAACGTCTGCAATCTTCCCGCGAAGATAGTTCACATCCTGAGGATGCACGACCTCAATATATTTGCTGAGGGGAATGCCATTTTTAACTTGTTGCATGTCCAAGCCAAATGTATTGGCAAAACGTTCATCCCCGGTAACCACATCTTCTTGCACCTGCCATACCCAAGTACCTAATATCGCTCCGGAGTTTAAGGCAAGTTCCACCATCTCATTCGATGCGCGCACCTGCCATGCATATTGGCGCAAAGCTTCCAATTGGTCACGTATGGTAAATTGCCGGTTCCGTGCAGACACGGCCCATTTCACAGCACTGATAAGCGACTCTTTGCTGAGCGGTCTTTCTAGGACCATGACATTGCTAATTTTTTCGGGCAGTAAATTCAATACTGTGATTTGTCGATTAGTGGGTCCACTATGCCTGGGAGGCGCTAGATAGATAAATGGCAAGTCTGACCAAGTCGGCTGTGCTTGTAGCATTTCGACCAAAGGAGATAAGTCCTGTGTGGCGATTGCTTCACTGGTAATAATCACAGCCGCGGATTCATTATCGATGGAAGCAGCTAATTGAGGAATCGAATCCATAATGGAAGATTCGATTTTAGATTCGGTAAGCAAATTTTTGAGGTATTCCGCATCTCGTCCCATCGGTGCGGAAATTAAAACCTTGCAGCCTTCTGGCTGTAAGCGCTTAGTCATGTGAAGCGTGGTTCTAGCAACTGATCACTACTACCTTTATACTCAGGTACACCAGTTAGCACACCCTGGAACTGGTTTAACACATTGCCGATGCGTAAACCTTGCGAATCTATGCGAAGTTCCCGGATGGTATCTTCATGAGAGCCCCCACGATTTTTGATGATGGAAATGGCTTTCCGGATACGGCCTTCAGATTCAAAGAAGCGCAATAACATAACTGTATCAGCGACATAACTGACATTTAAACCACCGGTAGACATAGTGCCCACCAGGCTTTGTTGCGGATTAATCATTAAAGTAGCGACACCTTGTTGGTTCAGATAGGTGAGCATTTCATGCATTTGTAATAGCAGCTCCTTTTCTTGGGGCATAGAGGCGGTATAGCCACTCAGGCTATCAATGACGATTAATTTGGCATTTTTTTGTTCTACTTCATCTTTCATCATCCAGGCGAATTCACCGGGTGATATTTCTGCCGGGTCCATTTGGTGCACGCTTAATAAACCAACATCCATAAACTTCTTAAAATCAAAGCCTAGTAGTCGTGAGCGGGATAACAAAGTGCCGATGCGCTCATCAAATTGGTAAATTACTACGCGTTCGCCGCGCTCGCAGGCTGTAGACACGTATTGCAGAGAAATATTGGTCTTGCCGCACCCAGCCGGGCCAGTGATAAGCGTGGTTGTGCCTTTTTGAATGCCGCCATGTAGCATTTCGTCTAACTCTTTTAAGCCACTTGGTACATGCTTACCATCAAAATGCGTATGGTGTTCAGATGCTACCAAGCGGGCATACACTACAATGCCGCCTTGTTTGATCACAAAATCATGGTAGCCGGCAATAAAATTGACCCCTCGTAATTTTTGAATTTGCAGCTTTCTACGTGCACCGCCAAAATCTAGGGTTTTTCTTTCCAATGTGATCACCCCATGACACAAGCTATGTAAATGTGAATCGCTTCCGCCTCTAGGATTACCCGTCATATCATCTACTAATAGCACAGTGATGCCGCGTTTTGCGAAATGCTGTTTAAGCATTAACAACTGACGTCTATAGCGTAGTGTGTCTTGCGCCAATAAGCGCATTTCAGACAAGCTATCAAATACGACACGCGTTGGTTTTATCGCATCGACTTTATCTGTGATAAGTTTAATGGTCTGAGATAGCTCAACTTCCCAAGGGTGCAGAATACTTTGTTCGCGGTCGAAACTTAAAGCGATATCCGCTTGAGCTAACTCAAATAAGTGCATGTTGCCAAACGCCCATTGATGAGATTCTGCTACAGCGGCTAATTCTTCAGAAGTTTCTGAAAGCGTAACATACAGTACAGTTTCACCATGCACCATACCCTCCATTAAAAACTGCATGGCCATGGTCGTTTTGCCGGAACCGGGGGCGCCTTCTAAAAGGTAAAATCGCCCTGCAGGCAAACCACCTTTTAAAATGTGGTTCAGACCTTCAATACCGGTTTTAGCTATCTTTTGCTGTGTTTTTTGATCATCCATATCACAAAATTACTATGGGAAAAAACGTTCGTCAATAGGCTTTATCCTACAAAACATACAGACCATATGGGAGCTAAACAGATTCCATTTAATCCATAATTAAAATTAATAATTTTTAAAAAATCATGATATTTTCAATATAATCAGGTGCTTGTATGTTGTTATCTATAAAATTATCTTATGCAAAGATAAATAAATAATTTTTATAATCGATTATTAGCCTGGGTAATTTTCTCTAAATATCAGTGGGTAAAAGTGGATATTTTTTGACTTATTAATTAAGTTAATACATTCCATCTGCATAGTTTCACTTACATATATATCACAACAATTTTTAGCCCTGTAAGTTAAAATCGCGTACTTCCGATCGCTTTAGGGATAACAATGCATAACCGAATGAGTGACTGGCTGAGAGGCTTTTCCCCAGACCCGGTCACGGTTAACTATATCGAGCGTACACGCGCCTGTTTAGGCGCTTTTTTTGGCATTGTGCTTACTAGTGTCGTCACGTATTGGATCGTGGGGCCTGATATATCTTTGCCTTTGTTAATGGCACCCATCGGTGCATCGGCCGTGCTGCTATTTGCAGTGCCTTCCAGTCCGCTTGCACAGCCGTGGTCAATCATCGGTGGTAATCTCGTAGCGGCATTTTTTGGTGTTAGCTGTGCCCTGTTGATTCGAGAGCCAGTGATTGCTGCTGCCTTTGCCTTAAGCCTGGCGATTGCCGGCATGTTTGCGTTGCGTTGCCTACACCCACCTAGCGGCGCAGTAGCACTCACAGCGGTATTGGGCGGCCAAGCTATTCACGAGCTAGGCTATAGCTTTATTTTATTTCCGGTTGGGGTTAACTCTCTCTTACTGTTGTTAGTGGCCATCGTGTTTAACAATGCGACCCGCAGAACTTACCCACATGTAGCTGTTAAACCTGCTGAGTCACATCGTACTACTGATATACCACCAGAGATGCGCTTTGGTTTTACCGCGGAAGATTTGAATGAAGTGCTCAAGGAATACAACCAGGTGCTGGATGTCAGCCGTGACGATTTGCAAGTATTACTGCAGCAAACAGAGATGCACGCCTATCGTCGCCGGTTTGGCGAAATTACCTGTGAAGACATCATGTCCAAAGATGTAGTATCGGTGGTGTTCGGTACAGAGTTGGAAGAAGCCTGGGCCTTACTCAGAAAACATAAGATTAAAGCCTTACCGGTAGTAGACAGAAGCCAGCGCGTTATTGGCATTATCACGCAAGTGGATTTTATGAAGCATGCCAACCTGGAAGTGTACGATGGCTTTGAAAGCAAGCTTAAGCGGTTCATCCAGCGCACACACAGATTAGATTCACAAAAACCCGAAGTGGCCGGTCAGATAATGACTTCACCTGCGGTGACTGCACAGCGCAGTATGCATATTATTGAGTTGATTCCGCTCATGTCGCAGCAGCGCGTCCATCACCATATTCCAGTGGTGGATGAAGATCGGCGCCTGGTAGGCATTGTCACACAATCGGATCTAGTCTCGGCGCTCTATCATGGGCGCATTGCCAACCTGAAAACCTTAGGGCTTTCTTCTTAGGTTTTTTGGTAGCTTACTACCCTCAAACTATAAGAAACGTGCCCATATCCGTGCACTTCTTTCTTTGAGGCGAGAATAAAGCGAGCGTTTTTTCCATTGTTCATGGGTAATCAAATGCGAGGAGGCAAGGTCTTTCTCGAAAAGCGCTTTCATCTTATCGCCAAACTCCTGGCCGAGTACGACGGCATTGATCTCATAGTTACTCACAAAACTGCGCCAATCCATGTTAGTGGAGCCGATAGTGGACCATACGCCATCAATTACTGCGGTTTTGGCATGGAGTAATGCGTCATTGCGCTCGTAAATTTTTACCCCGGCTTTAAGCAGTTCATCGTAATAGGAGCGTGAAGTGTAATACACCAGTTCGGAATCACTTTTGCCGGGCAATAGCAGGCGTACATCAACCCCGCGCTGGACAGCTTCTTTTAATGCCGTGAGCATTTGCGGGTCTGGTACGAAGTAGGCGTTGGTAATCCAAAGCTGGGTTTCGGCACTATTGAAAGCAGAAAGCAAGGTGACATACATCTGGTTATAAGTATCTTCCGGCGAACTACCAATCGCACGAACAACCTCTTTGCCCTTACTATTCAACTCCGGATAGTAATTCCTATCCACCAGTAATGGCCCTTTCTGACCCGCCCAGGCGGCGAGAAACATTTTCTGGAATTCAGCCACAATAGGGCCGGCAATGCGCATATGCGTATCGCGCCAGGGAATATCTTTTACCCCTTTTTTTTCACTGCTAGACTTACTGCCGGAGAAAGAACCACGCGAGTACACGCTACTGATATTAATGCCGCCCAAGAAAGCGGTATTGCCATCGACAATCAGTAGCTTGCGATGATCCCGTTCATTCACCTGCCAGCCTTTGCGCGCTTTCAGCGGGTTTACCGGATTAAATTCCAAGGTATTAATGCCGCTATCTTTCAGGGTTTTGAAAAATGCAGCTGGCGTGGTCAGTGAACCTACACTGTCATACATGACGTTTACCTGTACGCCACTTTTCTGTTTGCGAATAAGCAGGTCGGCAAAGCGCTGACCAACCTCATCATCACCTTCAAAAATAAAGGTTTCCAGGTTGATATGGTCTTTTGCTTGTTCAATGGCATCAAACATAGCCTGATAGGTCGTTGGACCGTCAATTAATAGCTCAACATAATTGCCGACTACCAACGGATTGCCAAAGACTTCAGTTTCAATGGCTAAATGCTTATCGAAGATTTGCGTTTCCGGACTGTCTTTTTTAAGCCGGGCTAGTATTTCCTTACTGCGTTTGCTGGAAAGTGGGCCATTAGCACCGTCAAATTGGATGGGCTTGGCGCGTTCCAGCGACATATCCGGCACCATGATGGGAATAGAGCTACAGCCGAATAATAAAAGACTAAGGATAAGAGGAAGGCTAGAGATGCCTGTGGATTTGAACCAGCTGGAAAGTTTATTCGTTCTCATTAATATTTTCCTGAAGCCCCACCATGCGCCATTGCATGGATTTAAAGTGGCTTTGTGCATTCTATTCTAATATCGCAAGTGGATGAATGCTTTGTGTTTTAATCAGACAATAAAGTTTGCTTTTGGGTTGCAATTGCAAATGCTGTACGGAATTAGCGGTCACTTCTGCCATAAGGTGGGCATTGGAATTTTCCAGCTGGATCGTCACCAGTGTTTTATGTTGAATCGTTTGGATATCCAGAACCATGCCCGCCAATTGATTTTGGATGGTAACGCCTTCAATCTTTTGCCTAGACAATGCCACATTTGATGCAGCAATAGAAACGGATACGGCCTCACCAATGGCTGCCCTGATTAGCGGGATGCGCAGCAACTGGCCGCCCAAGGTGGTCACGGTATAACCTTCATCCGGCAGATGCGCTTGCACTTGGCCGTGCAAGACATTTTCCAATCCTAACGACTGCGCTAGTGATAATGCCGGAATCTGTTGCATGACCTCATGAAATACCCCTTGCGTGAGCAATCGACCCTGGTCGATCATGGCAATTTCGGAAGTTAAATACAGAATTTCATCAATGGCATGGCTCACGTAAATCATCGGGATATTGAGCTCATTTTTGATGCGCCTTAAAAATGGCAGTATCTGCTGCTTAAGGCGAGTATCCAATGAAGCCAGTGGTTCATCCATCAACAATAATCGTGGTGAGGTAAGCAGGGCGCGCCCCAAGGCTACACGCTGTTTTTGACCGCCGGAAAGTGCATGCGGCTTTTGCTCCAGTAAGGGTGTTAACTCCAACAGTTCTACAATCTGCGCAAAACCTAAACGTCGCTCGGCAGGCGCCAATAAACGATAGCCATAGCATAAATTATCTTTAACAGTGAGATGCGGAAATAAACGGCTGTCTTGAAAAACCAATCCGATATGCCGTTTATGTATAGGCGTATTGATACGATTTTCGCTATGGAATAAAGCTTGATGATCCAGCGTCAGGTATCCGGTATCTGGTTTCGTGATGCCAGCGATCATATTCAGCAATGTGCTTTTGCCAGCACCTGATGGGCCATATATACCTAATGTGCCTAACACCGGTAGGTTTAACGCGACATCGAAATCAAAATTGCCTCGCTGACTTTTGAAATGCAGCGCCATCATGATTCGGCCGCCTTCCTCGAGCGTAAGCTATAAATAATTAGCAGCACCACAAAAGAAAATACCAACATTAATGCCGATAGCGCATGTGCTTCTGAATATTCTAACGCTTCAACATGGTCGTAAATCTGCACCGAGGCTACACGTGTGACGCCCGGAATATTGCCACCGATCATAAGCACCACGCCGAATTCACCGATGGTATGCACAAAGGTCAGGATCATGGCGGTGATAAAACCGGTTTTAGATAATGGGGCAACTACCGTAAAAAAGGTGTGCCAAGCTGTAGCGCCCAGTGATGCGGCTGCATCTAGCAAGGGCTTGCCCACAGACTCAAATGCATTTTGCAAAGGCTGCACCATAAACGGCAAGGAATAAAATACCGAAGCGATGACCAATCCGCCAAAAGTAAATGGCAGCGCTTGCCAACCTAGTGCTTGCACCGCCTCACCAACCGGACCATTCGGGCCCAGGGCTAGCAGGAAATAAAACCCTAATACAGATGGCGGCAATACCAGCGGCATGGCGACGAAGGTGCTGATGAATCCCTTCGCACGTGAGTCCGTACGTGCAAGCCACCAGGCGAGTGGCGTGGCTAAGATGAGCAAAATCAGCGTGACCACGCTAGCGAGTTTAAGCGTTAAATAAATTGCCTGGTAATCGGCTGGGCTTAAGTGCATTGTTGGCTTTATTGTATGTACATCTGATTGATTGAGCGCTTAAATCTTATTGCTGTTCATGTGGCAGTATAAAACCATATCTGACCATAATATGCCTGGCTTCAGGACTTACCATAAAATTTGCGAATCTGCCCGCTAGTGGATTTTGCTCCGCATGTTTGGTCATGACAAAGCCCTGTTCCAGCGGTGCGTGCAAATGTTCTGGAATCAAAGAATAGCTGCCGCTTTTAACTAGCCCGCTACTTAATGCCAGCGATAGCGCAATAATGCCAACTTCTGCATTACCCGTCTGCACGAATTGCGCTGTTTGCGATACGTTTTCGCCATACACTAATTTACTTTCCAGTTGCGACCATAGCCCTGAAGCTTTAAGTGCCTCTTCAGCACGTTTGCCATAGGGAGCATGTTTTGGATTTGCAATAGCGATGCGCTTGACTGCCGGGTTGAGCAAACTTGCCAGGGACATTTTGGCCGCACTATATTGGCCATTTGGCGCCCATAATACGATGCGTCCTATGGCATATGGGATTACCGGCGCCTTTGCATAGGCATCCGTGACTAGTTTATTAGGGTAACTGGTATCTGCCGAAAAATAGATATCGTAAGGCGCGCCTTGTTGGATTTGCGTAAAGATCTTGCCGGAAGAGCCGTAAATTACATGGATCTCATCCTGAGGATTATTTTTACTGTAGTGTTTTATCGCTTCATCTAGTGCAAATTTCAAATCTGAAGCTGCTGCAATAGTGATTTTTTCTGCATGTGCAGGGTGGGCTACAGCCAATAGCATAACTATACTTAATACTAAAATTCGTTGAATGAAATGCATGTAAATTGGCTTATATTCACAAATTGATGTCCGCTATATTATCATGAATATAGCGGTCCAAAAGTTGGAATCCTCGGTTTAATCTGTGCTAACAAAGTCTGTTGAATTCCCTGATTGCATTTATATGTAATCAGGTTAATAATTTGCTGGCAAACTTAATAGTGGTATTGCAGACGTTAAATTTGTTATCGTTAGCGTTAAGTAAACAATATTAAAAATAAACCTGTGCTAGATTTCATAGGCTAGTCAATCACTTAATGCAAGTTTAACGGTGGGGGAATAAAAGATTTTCTCCGTAAATAAACAATTACTCGAAACGATTTGGCCGTTCTGCATTATCGTGACTTTGCTGTTGTTTCTGGGTATCGCCAGCATGGATATGCTGTCATCTGTGCGCGCTTTCGCGAGTGGGGAAAGCTTCTGGTCAAAGTCACAAAAAGAATCCGTTCACTTATTAAATCTTTACGCAAAATCTCATAATGAATCCGATTATCAGCGATTCTTAGAAGAGATTGCAGTCCCGCTTAGCGATCAAGCCGCGCGGATCGAATTACAAAAAAGTCGCCCTAACATTTATAAAGCCACGCAAGCGCTCATCGGGGGCCGGAATCATCCGGAAGATGTACAAGGGATGGCCAAGTTATTCCTGACATTTCAAAACACCAATCTGTTAAAACCAGCCATTCAATATTGGACTCAGGCTGACCAGCTCATCGGTCAAATACTGCAGCTCGCCCAGCAGCTTCACAGCAAAGTGCAATCGGGCCAGCTCGGTGATGCCGAGTTTGACGCATTGGTCAATCAGGTAAACACGATCAATCGGGAACTAACCCCTTTAGCCAACGGATTTTCTATATCCATAGGCGAGGCGTCCCTTAAAGCACAGCGCCTTATTACTATGACGATGTGGGTCATTACGTTTATTCTGATGGTGCTGGGTATAGTCTTCACACGCAGAATCATTGTGCGTAACGTAACCTCGGCCAGGGCACTGAAAAATACCGAAGAACGCTGGAAATATGCCTTGGAAGGCGCAAGTCATGGTGTGTGGGACTGGAATATCAAAACCAATTCTCTGCTGATATCTCAGCAATGGAATAACACCTTGGGTTATGGGGAAGGAGCGTTACTATCCAATTATGAGCAGTGGAAACAGCTGGTACATCCTGAGGATATAGCGCTAGTCGAGTCTACAATGGAAGCATGCCTGAGAGGTAAAACTGCTAAATTCGCAGTTGAATACCGCTTGCAATGCAAAGACGGAAATTACAAATGGGTGCTTACCCACGGCATGGTTGTAAATACCGGGGATGAGGGTCTTCCACTGCGCATGGTGGGTACACATTCGGATATTGATGAGCAGAAACTGGCACAGGCGGCGCTACGGGAAAGTGACGAAAATCAGCGTGCGCTGTTGGCGGCTATGGTTGATGGGGTTTTTGTAGCGCAGGATTATCGTTTTGTCTTTGTAAATCCTTTTCTTCCCAAGATGCTTGGTTATAGCGAAGAGGAGTTTATTGATATTCCATTCAAAAAAGTTGTAGCACCTGGCTCAATGAGGGTATGGACATCCCGTTTTACAGCACGTGTTGGTCAAAGGCCGGAACCGGTGAATAACTACCCGGTTGAATTCGTGCTTAAAGGTGGGGAGGGGACCATCTGGTTAGACCTGCATGCCTCCCGGGTAATGTTTCGCGGTAAAGACAGTGTATTGGGTATTTTGCGTGACATCAGCAAGCAAAAAGAAGCTGAGGAAATGGTTTGGCATCAAGCCAATTTTGATAGTCTGACTGGTCTGCCAAACCAACGTATGTTCCGTGATCGCCTTGAACAGGAAATCAAGAAAGCTGAACGTGCAAAAACTACTTTAGCAGTGATGTTTCTGGATCTGGATCACTTTAAGGAAGTGAATGACAGCCTGGGACATGATGTTGGTGACAAGCTGTTGCAGCAAGCTGCTAACCGTCTTAAAGCGCGTGTGCGAGATAGCGATACGGTGGGACGTTTGGGCGGCGATGAGTTCGTATTGTTATTTACGGACATTAAAGACCGCCATAGTCTGGAATATATTTCACAGGATATTCTGCAGTGCTTGGCTGCACCGTTCCAGCTTGGTACGGATCCAGTATATATTTCCGCCAGTATCGGCATTACTTTATTCCCGGCTGATGCACTCGATTTCGAAGACTTACTTAAAAATGCAGACCAGGCGATGTATGCGGCAAAAGCGGAAGGCCGTAATCGTTTCAGTTATTTCACTCCTTCTATGCAAGCAGCGGTACAGCATAAGATGCGCATGGCGAATGATTTGCGACATGCGCTGGAGCGCAGTGAGTTCAAATTGGTATATCAACCCATCATTGAAGTAGGGAGCGGCGAAGTACGCAAGGCCGAGGCTTTATTACGCTGGCAGCATCCAGTTAAAGGCCTTATCAGTCCGGCCGAATTTATCCCCGTCGCCGAAGAAACCGGCATTATTGTCGAGCTAGGCGAATGGGTATTCAAAGAAGCACTAGGGCAGTTGATTCTCTGGCGTGGCCAGTTGCATCCGGAATTCCAGATCAGCATCAATAAATCACCCATCCAGTTCAGAAATTCGCATTCTGACTGGGTGGAATATATGAAAGACCTAGGTTTGCCCGGTAAGAGCCTGGTTGTAGAAATTACTGAGAGCCTGCTGCTTGATGCTTCCGACAACGTAGACCAAACCTTACTTGAATTCAGGGATGCCGGTATCAATGTCGCCATTGATGATTTTGGTACCGGCTATTCTTCACTATCGTATCTTAAGAAATTCGATATTGATTTTATTAAAATTGACCAGTCTTTCATCAAGAACATGACGCATAGCAAAAGCGATATGGGCTTATGCGAAGCGATCATTCTGATGGCCCATAAGCTAGACATGAAAGTGATTGCAGAAGGGGTGGAGACCGAACAGCAATGCCAGTTGTTAGCGGATGCCCGATGTGATTATGTGCAAGGGTATTTGATTGCCAGACCTTTATCAGTGCAAGATTTTGAGCAATTTATTAATGCCGATCAAGTCAAGCTTAAGCATATCCGCACGGAAAATTTATTCTAGGTCTGAATACCCGCTTTTTCTGGACGAGTTGTGTTTAGGCTTAATACATTATTGGCTTAAGTACTTTTTGCTATTGTAGAAGCGCAGTCAGCCTTTGAGCTTCTTGTTCTACGTATTTCTCTGCCTTAATTTGCACATCGCGATATAAGCGCAACACTTCTTTTCCTAAATCCGTTAATGTCGCGCCGCCGCCATGCGTGCCGCCTATGGCAGTCGTCACCAGGGGCGCTTGAAAAGAGACATTCATGATAGTGACCAAATCCCAGGCGCGTTTATAAGACATTTTCATGCTTTTCGCTGCCGCAGAAATTGAGCCCAGCTGCAGGATTGCTTCCAGAAGGTCAGCCTTGCCCGGACCCATGGCGATATGGTGTTGATGCAATAAGCGGATAGCAGTTTTGATACTGGACATGAGGATGCCCGACTAATTAAGTTAATCGATTATAGCGTTAAATACGTCAGCTAAAACTGACAAAAGAATCGTCTTTATCTGACTGTCCTGTTAGTGCAAAACTTCTAGTATTCAGTAACTTATTTTTTAGGACAACAATAATGAAAAGCAATACATTTTTACAGGTAGCCTGTGCAATGGCTTTGGCGGCTGTAGCAGGCCAGGCCACTGCCGCGGATGTTTCCATGTCAGATGTGCGGTTTCTTAAGAGAGCAGCGCAAGCTGGGCATTATGAAGTGGATGGCAGCAAATTGGCTTTGAAAAAATCTAATAACGCAGAAGTACAGAAATTTGCCAAGCTAATGGTAGAAGACCACACCAAAGCTGCGGGGGAACTCAAGGCTTTAGCGGAGAAAAAGAGTGTAGAAGTGCCGGTTGATCCAAACTTCATGCAAAAAGGCTCGCTCATGTTATTAGGGACCCATGACGGTAAAGGTTTCGATGAAGAGTATGCTGAACATGTGGGTGTTGACGCACATGAAGCGACCATTGATTTATTTGAAGATGCCGCTAAATCTGCAGAGGACGCAGATATAAAACAATTTGCTACTAAAACCTTACCTACTTTAAAACATCATTTAGAAATGGCAAAAGCGCTACATCACGCTGTAGATAAATAACAAGATAGATAAATAACAAGGACCTTCATTTCTTATTTAAAAAAGCCCAAATATTTTGGGCTTTTTTATGATGACCATTGGCGGTAGCAGGGAGCATTAGGCAGGGGCTAACCATTAACCGCTACACCGCCATTGGGGTGTATCACTTGTCCGGTAATGTAAGAGGCATCATTAGACGCAAGGAATACGTAAGCTGGTGCTACTTCACTTGGTTGTCCTGGACGTTTCATGAGTACATTTTTACCAAATTCTGCGACCTTGTCAGCCGGAAAGCTGGCGGGAATCAAGGGCGTCCAAATAGGCCCCGGGGCAACAGCATTTACAGTGATGGTTCTGTCCACCAACTGTTCTGCAAGTGAGCGCGTGAAAGAAATAATCGCGCCTTTGGTGGTCGAATAGTCCAGAAGATTGGCATTGCCTTTATAAGCGGTTACCGAAGCCGTATTAATGATTCGCGAACCTTCTTTCAGTAGTGGCAGTGCGGCTTTGACCAGGTAGAACATGGAAAATATATTGATACGGAAGATTTTCTCCAGTTGGAATTGGGTGATATCTTCAATACTATCCTGCGGGTATTGCTGTGCAGCATTGTTAATGATGATGTCTACCTGGCCAAAGGTTTCGAGCGTTTTTTTTAGTAGGAACACGCAGAAATCTTCTTCACCAATATCCCCTTTCACCGCCAAGCCTCTACCGCCATATTCTTCGATTAGCGCGATCGTTTTTTCCGCATCTTGTTCCTCTTGGTCGCCGTAATAATTAATGACGACATCAGCACCTTCGGCTGCAAAATGCACCGCGATTGCACGGCCAATTCCGCTATCGCCACCAGTAATGATGGCGACTTTGCCTTCAAGCTTACCCGCCGCTTTATAGGCCGGGTCAATATACTGCGGACGGGGCTCCATTTCAGCTTCCACACCTGGTTGTTGATTTTGGTGTTGGGGCGGCTGATCCATGTCCCTATGATCTTTATAACTATGGGAATCTTTACCGCTAGTGAAATCGGAATCTTGCATTTCATTCTCCTCATATCAACGTTAAAAATAAAATATAACGTTGGCATGCTTTGTTCATTAGCAGAGAAATGCTTTATTTACTGTAAGAGTATGTTTAAACGGGGAATACTAAATCTGAAAACCCACTGCGCGCATAATCATTTTTAGGCCAAAAGATACGACAGCTAAAGCCATCACGCTTAATAGCCAAATTAAAATCAGCCAGCCAAAACGCTTACGCCAATTGGGTTTTTTGCGAGTGGTTTCATCCATGCAAAGCTGCGCCCATGTTAATGATAATGATCTTCAGCAGACACCTTGCCACGGAAAACATAGTAGCCCCAGGCGGTATAAGCGATGATAAGCGGAATGATGATCAGTGCGCCCACTAATGCAAAACGTTGGCTTTCCGGCGGTGACGCCGCTGCATAAATCGAGATATCTGGGGGGATGATATGGGGCCAGATACTAATGCCCAAGCCCAGGTAACCCAGGAATACCAAGGCTAATGCATACACAAAAGGCGTAACATGGGCTTTCTGGGCTAAGGCTTTTTGCAACAGCACAAAGAAGGCGGTCACCATTAGTGGCACAGGCGATAGCCACAACATATTCGGCAGGGTGAACCAGCGTGCGGCAATGGCCTCATTGAGTAGGGGCGTCCAAATACTTACCGCCACGATAAATACCAGTAATACAAAAGCCATAACACGCGCCAGTCGGTAGCTCACTGTTTGCAGTTCACCGGACGTTTTCATGATGAGCCAAGTGCTGCCTAATAAGGCGTAAGTCACGAGCAAGCCTAGCGCAGTAAAAACTGAAAATGGCGTAATCCAATCCAGAGGGCCGCCGGCATATACACCATCCACCACTTTGATTCCGTGAATATACGCACCCAAAATCATGCCTTGGAAAAACGTCGCGGCAAACGACCCCAGGATAAACGCCTTGTCCCAAAAATGACGTTCATGTTCTTGCGCCTTGAAACGGAATTCAAAAGCCACACCGCGCAGGATCAAGGCCAGCAGCATCAAAATAATAGGCATATAAAACGCACTGAGGACGACACTATAGGCGAGCGGAAATGCAGCCAAAAGTCCTGCGCCGCCTAATACCAGCCAGGTTTCATTGCCATCCCAAACCGGGGCCACGGTGTTCATCATGACATCACGGTCGGATTTCTCAGAAAAGAATGGGTAGAGGATGCCAATGCCCAAATCGAAACCATCCATCATGATGTACATCATGATGCCAAACAAAATAATAATTGCCCAAATCAATGGAAGGTCAAAATGCATATCAATCATCCTTCCTTTCAGATGGAGTAGGGTGTGGTGGATGGAATTCTGCCGCAATAATAAAGTCTTCCACTTCACCTTTATTCACGGAGAACGCATCGCCTTGCATGGCTTCTTTAGGTTTAGGCCCTATTTTGATCAATCGCAGCATGTAAATGGCGCCTGCGCCAAATACCGCCAAATAGATCACGACAAATAGGCCCAAGCTAATGCCCATTTCGGTTACGCTATGGGGCGTCACTGCATCAGCCGTACGCATAAGGCCATAGATCACCCAAGGCTGGCGGCCAATTTCAGTCGTGAACCAGCCGGCCAGGATAGCGATGACGCCGGCAGGGCCCATGACCAAGGCAAAACGCAGGAACAGCTTGTTTTCGTATAACTGGTTTTTCCACCGCGCCCAAAGTGAAAACGCACCTAATACAATCATGAGCATGCCTAAGCCCACCATAACGCGGAAGGTCCAGAACACCACGGTGGCGTTCGGCCGGTCTTCCACGGCAAACTCCTTAAGTGCAGGGATCTGTTCGGTCCAAGAGTGACGCAGGATCAGGCTGCCCAGTTTAGGGATGGCGAGCTCAAAATGATTCTTTTCCTGTTCCATATCCGGCCAGGCAAACAGGATTAAGGGCGTGGCTTCACCGGGTGGGTTTTCCCAATGGCCTTCAATCGCAGCGATTTTGGTCGGTTGGTATTCCAGGGTATTCAAGCCATGAAAGTCGCCGACCACGGCCTGGATGGGCGCCACCAGCAGGATCATCCATAGCCCCATGGACAGCATTTTGCGTATGGCGGCGTTGTTATTGCCTTTGAGCAACTGCCAGGCGGCAGATGATGCGACGAGTAATGCCGTTGTGAGGTAAGCCGCCAGCACCATATGCACCAGGCGATAGGGGAATGATGGGTTAAAGATGATCGCCAGCCAATCGACCGGAACCACTTTACCATTGATGATTTCAATGCCTTGCGGCGTATGCATCCAGCTATTTGAAGCGAGAATCCAGGTGGTGGAAATCAACGTGCCCACTGCTACCATGATCGTAGCACCAAAGTGCAGTCCCGGCCCTACCCGGTTCCAGCCGAACAGCATCACCCCCAGAAAGCCGGCTTCCAGGAAAAACGCAGTCAACACTTCATACGCCAGTAACGGCCCGGTGACGCTGCCGGCAAACGTGGAAAAACCTGCCCAGTTGGTGCCGAACTGGTAGGCCATGACCAGGCCGGATACCACGCCCATGCCAAAACACAGCGCGAAAATCTTTACCCAGAAGTGGTAGAGGTCCAGGAAAATCGTTTGTTTGGTCATCAGCCAGCGGGCTTCCAGCACCGCTAAATAGCTGGCCAAGCCAATGGTGATTGCAGGGAAAATGATGTGGAAAGAGATGGTAAACCCGAACTGAATTCGGGCCAGGTCAAATGCGAGTTCAGGCATTATGTGCTTTCAAATCGTATGCTTTCAATATCGGCTGGAGTCTAGCATTAAATACGCATGCAACTCAAAACCGGATGCATAAAAATGAGATGCATCTCAAAATAATGTTGCATCCAATACGCTCAATATTACCGACGTTTGGATGCAACATAAAACACAATAATGGAATCGAACTTTAAGCTTTTGGTGGCAATTTCTCGCGAGAGTGATCGCGCGGTTGCCCCAGCACTTTGATAAAGTCCTGGATGCCTTGCTGCCAATCATCCGTCACCAACAATGCCGGGTCCAACTTGCCATTTGGTAATTTTTCACCGATGCCCGCATTCGCCAATAAGGTTTTAGCATTGCCTAATAACAGGATCGGTTTGCAGTGCCGGTACTGGTCACGCAGGAATTCCGCTGCATAGCCGTCAGACCTGAGTGCCTCGACGGAAGTTTCACCGTCAGCAATCACCACCGCGTCAAACAAGACCGACGGCATGGTTTCCAGCGTGGCTTCTATCGGCAAATTGTAGCCGGTGTTTCCATTGACATAGCCCAGTTTGCTGCTGAGGATTCTCGGCACGCCGCCTTCACTCAACAACGCCTCGTATAGGCCCGTAACGCCGTTGGTTTCCACGCCATCCGCTACCAAGATCGCGATGCGTTTGGTTTTGATCGAGCCATCGCCAGGGTAATGCGTTTCCGATAAGGCCGGGCTGTTGGCCAGCACCGGGAATTTAGTATCGCTGGCCAGCGGTGCCGCGGGTGGTAAAGCGATCCCCAGGCCATCGGCTACCTTGATCGCCAAGTCTTTATCGACATTGACCAGCAATGACACCACGCGCTCGCGGATGGCCGGTGTTTGCACACGGGTCAGCTCAAAGCGGAAAGCATTGGCAATATGCGCCTGTTCGATCGGTGTCAGGCTGCGGTAAAATAAAGTCGCTTGTGAATAATGGTCGGCGAATTTCTCCGGTTTGCCGCGCACCTTGTCTTCGGCAATCGGTTCCGGAAAGCTGCTGAAGCCGTTGACCCCGGCCTGGAACGGGCAGCCACCGCCCAGTGAATTCGGCTCATACGCCACTCGGCCGCGCGGGATGGACTGGCGGTGCATGCCGTCGCGTTGGTTGTTATGCACTTCTTTGAGCGGCGCATTGATCGGCAGCTCATGAAAGTTAACGCCGCCCAGGCGCGAAATTTGCGTATCTACATAAGAATGGATGCGACCTTGCAGCAAGGGGTCGTTACTGAAATCAATGCCGGGAATGATGTGCGCGGTACAGAACGCCACTTGTTCGGTCTCGGCGAAAAAGTTGTCCGGGTTGCGGTTCAGCACCATTTTGCCGACAGGCGTTAGCGGTACGAGCTCCACCGGGATCAGCTTGGTCGCGTCCAGGATATCGAAGTCGAAGCTGTCGGCTTGTGCTTCGGTGAAGATTTGCAGGCTGAGCTCCCACTCCGGGTAAGCCCCAGCTTCAATCGCTTCCCACAAGTCGCGGCGGTGGAAATCCGCATCCGCACCATTGATTTTTACCGCTTCATCCCAAGCCAGTGAGTGCGTGCCGGCCACTGGCGTCCAGTGGAATTTGCAGAATACCGATTCGTTCTTGTCGTTAATCAGGCGGAAGGTATGCACGCCAAAGCCTTGCATCATGCGGTAGCTGCGCGGAATGGTGCGGTCGGACATCTGCCACATGAGCATATGGGTCGATTCCGGCATCAGCGAGGCAAAATCCCAGAACGTATCGTGGGCGGATGACGCTTGCGGAATGCCGTGATGCGGCTCCGGCTTCACTGCATGCACCAGGTCGGGGAATTTCATGGCGTCCTGGATAAAGAACACCGGAATATTGTTGCCGACCAGGTCCCAGTTACCGGCGTCGGTATAAAACTTCACGGCAAAGCCGCGCACATCGCGCACGGTATCGGCTGAGCCCCGTTCACCCGCCACGGTGGAAAAGCGCACAAATAGCGGCGTGCGTTTGCCGGCTTCACTAAACGGTGCAGCTTTGGTGATATTCGGGATCGCTTTGTAATTCTCAAAATACCCATGCGCAGCTGAGCCTCTTGCGTGTACGACGCGTTCCGGAATGCGCTCATGGTCGAAGTGGGTGATTTTTTCGCGCAGGATAAAATCTTCCAACGCCGTGGGGCCGCGTAGGCCGATTTTCAGCGAGCTTTGATTATCCGCTACGGATACGCCTTGATTGGTCGTAAGTGCTTGTTGCGCGGAATCCACACGAACCCGGTCCAGGTTCCCTCCAGCATAGTTTTCACCCTTCGGCGGCACACCCGATCCCACTTTGTCGGATGGGTTGGCTTCTGTGGCTGTACTTGCGGTTGCAATTGGTGATGGAGGTAAGTGCGACATACCAGCAAAGGGGCACCGCGCTGCCTCTCCATATTCATTTGGTTTAGTTTGGTTAGCCACAGTTTCATTCGCAAGCTCGGCCCCGCCGAAAAACTTTTCAGCTAACTCCGTGGTTAAAGGACGATTTTTTAAATCTGGTCTGACTGGGGCAGAAGGCCCTGAAACTGTACTCATCACCGACCCGAGGCCTATGCCGTTTTTATCCTTTGCCATGTTGCTTCTCCTTTGGAAATAACTATATGGAAAAAGGGGTTAACGTTGAAGTTAACCCTTTTTCGCGATGTAAAAATGATTAAGGGGTGAGCACAACCTTTCGGCAGTCCTGCTCTTTTTTGTTGAATATGTCATAGCCTTCAGCAGCATCTTCCAGCTTCATGCGGTGCGTAATAATGTCGGCCGGGCGTAGGTCACCGTTCTCGATATGTTCTAGGAGCTCCGGCAAATATTTATGTACGTGGGTCTGGCCCATCTTGAACGTTAAGCCCTTATCGAACGCATCGCCGATTAGGAAGCCATGAATAAAACCTGCGTAAACACCCGGGATGCTGACAATACCGCCACGGCGTGTAGCAGCGATACAGTGCCTAATGGCTTCACCGCTACTGGCTTCCAGCTTGAGGGTAGTTAATACCGTTTCGATCGCGCTGCCTTTTGCTTCAAACCCGACGGCGTCGATGCTGGCATCTACGCCGCGGCCTTGTGTGCGGTCGATGATGAGCTGGGAAGGATCTTCATCATCGTCGAAATTGATGCTATGGGTGTGATAGTGTGCCTGCGCAAAATCGAGTCGGTATTGGTGATGATCTACCATATAAATGTCGGCGGCGCCCATCATGCGTGCACAGGCAGCTGCCATCAGGCCCACAGGACCAGCACCGAAAATCGCCACACTGGAACCCGGCTGGATCTCCGCATTCAGGCAAGCCTGGTAACCGGTCGGTAGAATGTCCGTGAGGAAAAGTACTTGCTCGTCTGCCAGACTGCCATTCACTTTGAATGGACCGACATTACCTTTGGGAACGCGCACCAGCTCCGCCTGACCGCCTGGTACGCCGCCATATAAATGGCTAAATCCGAATAACGCTGCCGGTGGGCTTGACCCTTTTTTATTGAGGATGGCCCCGCGCCCAGTATTGGTTGTTTCACAGGCTGAGAATTGCGTTTTGGCACAGAAAAAACAGTGACCGCATGCGATCACAAATGGAATGATGACGCGGTCACCGGTTTTCACATTGGTGACAGCTGAACCGGTATCTTCGACAATACCCATGAATTCATGACCTAGGATATCCCCGTCACGGAGTTCAGGAATCTTGCCGCGGAAAAGATGCAGGTCCGAGCCGCAAATCGCCGTTGCAGTCACACGGAGAATGACGTCGTCATCCTCCAAAAGGACAGGATCCGGTACGGTTTCTACCCGTACATCTTTACTGCCATGGTAAGTAAGTGCTCGCATAAAAATCTCCCAAGATACCTGATTTGGTATTAGCGTAAGGTGCTGGCGAAAGTGCTCTTAGCATTCTAGGAATACCAGCTGGCCTTAGATGTAGGGAGAGTCCTGATTAGGCTGTAGGATTAAATCTATGAGCCGGTTACAGATAAAAAAATTTAAATGAGCGGCCAGACGCAGCCACCATCGGTGACGAATAAGCGAGAATTGGCCTGTTTTTCCATGGCATAACCGCCGGTAAAGTCGCCAAAAGCCGGCAGGATAGTGAGTGCTGGCTCATGATAGAAGCAGGGCAGTACAAGCTTTTGCCGGCCCTTGCCTTGCAGGCGGAAAGTAGGATGCACATGGCCGGCAATTACATGGTGTGTGGCATGGATGGCAGGGATGTGCTGCAGGGCGATCTTGTTGATGAGGTAGGGCTCAGCTACCACATCGAATTCCAAATCCGCAGGCGGGTCCCCGGCTTTCAGGTCATGGTTGCCACGCACCAACATGCACTGCACATTGCCATGCAGGCGCCGCCAGCTGCGCAAAGCCGCCAAAGTAGCTGGGGCATGGGATTTAGGCGCATGCAGAAAGTCGCCCAGAAAGATCAATTTTTCTGGGTTATAACGGCTTAATAATAAATTCAGGCGCTGCAGATTATGGCTGGTTGTACCTTGCGGCACCGGTTGGCCTAGTGCGCGGTAAGCGGCGGCTTTACCGAAATGCGCATCCGCGATCAGCAACGCTTTCTGGTCAGGCCAATAAATGGCCTTGTCGGCCAGCAATATTAATTGCTCACTAGCGATGGTTAGCGGGTGTTCTAATTTCATGGTGACGAATGCTTGATATTAGGATGTCAGAACCCGTGGCGGGGTCTGGGTGGAATGATCTTGGTACGCGGTAAGCCAGTCTTGCGCACCCGCTCGCGCTTTTTATACACGGGTTCAGGCTTATTGAATTGCGCCTGGTCATAGATGGTATCTTCGGGTTGGTAGGCACCGTCACCGGCTGCTTTTTCCAGCTCGGCCACCATGCGCGTAATGCGGTCGGACAATTTTTCCGAGCTGTTACTTTCACGAAAGCGTTCAACCAGTAAAGGAAACGCAAACGGTGTTGGCCGCTTCACGTGCATGAGCTGCAGGGTTTTGGACTGCAGCTTGATCAAGGTTTCAGACAAACGGGCAATCTCGAGCTCCTGGCGCAGCACTTCTTCCTGAGCCTGGGTTAATAATAGATTGCCGGGATCGTATTTGCGGAACACATCATAAAACAGGCTGGAAGATGCCTGGACCTGCTTAGTGCTTTTCGGGGCGCCAGGAAATCCGGCGAAGATCAGGCCTGAAATGCGCGCGATTTCGCGGAATCTCCGCTGCGCAAGTTCCCCGGCATTGAGGCTGCCGATCACGTCTTCAAGTAAGTTTCCCGTACTGAAAATCGCTTGTTTAAGACTGGCTTCCCAGTCTGTTTGTGTGGCCGACAACAGTTCCAGGCCGTAATCATTCACGGCGATGGAAAAGGTATTCGGTTGATGTTTGCCGATGCGCCAAGCCAGCAAACTTGCAAGGCCCAAGTGCACGCTGCGGCCTGCATAGGGATACAGAAACAAATGCCAGCCTTCGCGGGAATGCAGCGATTCGGCTAATAAAGTCGTATTCGTCGGTAAAGCCGACCAGTCGCTTTGCACCTGTAATAGCGGTTTGACGAGCTGCATTTCCGGCCCATCGAAATGCCCATGCGCGGCGGCATCCATGCGCGTGACGATGGCATTGGAAAGCTCGGTGGATAGCGGCATGCGGCCGCCATTCCAGCGTGGAACTGCGGCTTTCTTACCCGTGGCTTTGCTTACATAAGCCGTCATTTCATGCACGCGGACCAGTTCCAGCAAGCGCCCGCCGAACAGGAAATGATCACCTGGCTTTAGCCTGGCGATAAAGCCTTCCTCCACGGAACCTAAACTTTTACCTGACGCACCCTTGCTCCAGAATTTCACGGCCATGCTGGAATCACTGACGATGGTGCCGATGCTCATGCGGTGGCGGCGTGCCAGATGGACATCCGGGACATGCCAGACGCCTTGCTCATCGGGGATCGCGCGCCGATAGTCAGGATAGGCGGCGAGCGATGTCCCGCCGTACCGCACAAAAGCCAATGCCCATTGCCATTCTTCATCGGTCAAATGGTGGTACGCATAACAGCTGCGCACTTCGGCGAGCAGTGCATCTGCTTCAAACCCGCCGCCCAAAGCAATCGTCACAAGGTGCTGTACCAGCACATCCAGTGGTTTATGCGGCGACTCACGCGGTTCCACGTTACGTGCGGCAATGGCATCCTGCGCTGCGATGGATTCAATGAGTTCCAGGCTATGAGTAGGCACCATGGTCAGCCTTGAAGGACGGCCCGGCGCGTGACCCGAACGGCCAGCGCGCTGCATCAATCTTGCAACACCTTTAGGAGAACCGATCTGCAATACGCGTTCCACAGGCAGGAAGTCCACGCCCAAGTCCAGGCTGGAAGTACAGACCACGGATTTAAGCCGACCTTCCTTGAGGCCCATCTCGACCCATTCGCGCACATGCCGGTCCAGCGAGCCATGATGCAATGCAATCAGTCCTGCCCAATCTGGTCTTGCATCGAGGATGGCCTGGTACCAAATCTCGCATTGCGACCGCGTATTGGTAAAAATCAGGCTGCTGTTACTCGATTCAATTTCCGCCACCACCTGCGGCAACATGCGTAAGCCCAGATGTCCGGCCCAGGGAAAGCGCTCAATGCCCGGGGGAAGCAAGGTGTCGATAAAAAGGTCTTTGGCGAGCTTGCCTTGCACCAATACGCGCGATGTGGCTTTTGGGATCAGCACTTCCATGGCATGCTGCAAATTACCCAAAGTGGCGGATAAGCCCCAGGTGATGAGCTTCGGGTTCCAGTTACGCAGCCGGGCCAGTGCCAACTGCATCTGCACACCACGTTTATTACCAATGAGTTCATGCCATTCATCCACCACTACCATTTGCAGGGTGGCAAAGGTTTCCTGGGCATCCGGCCTTGTTAACAGCAGGCATAAACTTTCCGGCGTGGTAATCAAGGCGGTGGGCAGGCGTTTGGATTGTCGGGCCCGTTCGGCGCCGCTGGTGTCTCCGGTGCGCAGGCCGATACTCCAATCCAGGCCTAGTTCAGCGATGGGCGCAGTGAGTGCACGCTCCGTATCGGCGGCCAGGGCCCGCATGGGGGTAATCCATAATACGGTGAAAGGTTTGGTTTTGATTGCAGGAGTACGGCGTTTTTTTTCGACAGGCATGATTGTTGAATCAGCTTGCGTGTTTTGCGACGGAAGCATTACGTCTTTTGCTGTTTGAGCAGGCTGGGAAATAAGTTTTGCACCAAAGCGTTCCAACGCCGCCAACCACACTGCATAGGTTTTCCCTGCGCCGGTGGTGGCGTGCAGCATGCCGGAAGTCCCTTCCGCGACCGCCTGCCAGACTTGCTCCTGGAAGGGAAAAGGGTTCCAGCCATGTTGCTTAAACCAAGCGCGACTTAATTTAAACTCAGGTTTGGGGTTCTTCTTGGATATAGTCACTGCCAAGTTTTCCACCAGGATGGGTTGCATGGTGTCTTTCCTCATAGTACTTCGTCCTGAGGGCTGGTCTGGGATACTGTGTCGTTTACACTTTCTATTTTGCTGTCAGGTGTTTTGGTACGGTCATCCTTGGACTGTCGGGAAGTCTGTGGCAGCAATTCGCGCAGGGTTTCCAGGGTGTCGGCTTCTGCCACGGGTTTATCCTGGCGCCAACGCAGCATGCGCGGGAAGCGCACTGCGATGCCGCTTTTATGGCGTGTGCTAAGTGCGATCCCCTCAAAGCCCAGCTCGAATACCATGCTGGGGGTAACGCTGCGCACCGGACCGAATTTTTCAACAGTGGTTTTCCGGATAATGGCGTCCACCTCGCGCATCTCGGCATCCGTGAGACCAGAATACGCTTTGGCGAACGGCACCAGTTTACGGTCGAGGATATTCTCGGCACCATCCCATACCGCAAAGGTGTAATCCGTATATAGACTGGCGCGGCGGCCGTGGCCGCGCTGGGCGTAGATCAGTACGGCGTCTATGGAATAGGGGTCGATCTTCCATTTCCACCACACGCCGACATCTTTGGTGCGGCCCACACCGTAGCGCGCATCCTTGCGCTTCAGCATCATGCCTTCCACGCCTAAACTACGTGAAGCTTCGCGCTGGCGGTCAAGGTCCTGCCAGCTTTCACCGGTCAGTAATTGCGAAATCTGTAATTGCGGCTGGCCACAGGTTGCAACAACCTGCTCCAGCTGGGCGCGCCGTTCCCATTGCGGCCGTTCACGACAATCCTGGCCCTGCCATTCCAGGAGGTCGTACGCCAGGATCACCACCGGGATATTTTCCAGTATCTTAGGCGTGAGGGCTTTGCGGCCGATACGCTGCTGTAAAAGTGCAAATGGTTGCACGCAATTTTGAAGCGCAGAGGGTTGGAGCTGGCAATTGTCGGTCCAACCGCTGTCACGCGTGGTTTCTTCCGTTTCAAGATAAGGCGCGTTCGCTTTCCATACCACGATCTCGCCATCAATCACCGTGCCGTCTGGAATATGGTCCAGCAAGCGGTTCAATTCCGGGAAACGGTCAGTCACTAGCTCTTCGCCGCGCGACCAGACCCATAACTGGCCGTCACGTTTGACCAATTGCGAACGGATGCCATCCCATTTCCATTCCACCAGCCACTGGTCGGGGCTGCCGATCTGTGCGGCGAAATCATCCGTTGGGATTTGCAGTGGATGCGCAAGGAAAAACGGGTAGGGCTGGCCTTCCAAGCGTTCGTCTTCATCTTCATTCACGGGTGCTACAAGTTTGAGGTAATGCGTTGCCGTTGGTCGAGCGGACAGATCGGTGTAACCCACCAGCCGCTGGGCGACACGTTTGGCATCCACTTCCGCCACTGCCGCCAAGGCACGGGTTACGAGCAGGCGAGACACGCCCACGCGGAAACTGCCGGTAATGAGTTTGATGCAAACCAACTGGCTGCGGCGGTCCAGCTGCTGCAATAATGGCACGAGCTGCATGGTTAGAAGCTCCGGCGCCAGGCCGCGCAGCGGCAGCAGCTTTTGTTCAACCCACACCGCCAGGCCTTCTTCTGAAGAGTGCAAAGTTTCAGGCAGCAATAAGGTCATGGTTTCGGCGAGATCACCCACCGCCTGGTAACTTTCTTCGAACAGCCATTCGGGCAGGCCGGATTCCCGCAAGGTCAATTCACGCAGCAATTTGGTGGGTACAAGCTGGCGGGGCCTGCCGCCGGAAAGGAAATATACGGCCCAGGCTGCATCATCGGCAGACGCAGCACGGAAATAATCCTGCAAGGCCGCGAGTTTGGCATTGCTGCTGGTCGTGGCGTCCAGCCGGGCGTATAAGTTGGCAAAGGCTCTCAAACGGTGGCCTTATCGATATGTTGCTGCGGGCTGCCTTCGCTGACTACATTTTCGGTCAATGGGCTTTCACTCACGCCTGCAGCGTCACTGGTGTCATGCGGCAAATGCGCTTCCGCTTCGGCTTCTTCCTCGCCGTACTCAGTAGTAAAGCCTTGTGCATCCAAACCTTGCTCGCATAACCAGCGCACCATGGTGTGCACCTGGCCGTGCGTAACAAATACACGTTCTGCACCGGAGCCTTGGATGGCTTTTTGCAGACCCGGCCAATCGGCATGGTCGGACATGATAAAACCGCGGTCCACGCCGCGCCGACGGCGCGTGCCTCGCAATTGCATCCAGCCGCTGGCGAAGGCATCCGAGTAATCGCCAAAGCGCTTCATCCATGAAGTGCCTTGCGCAGAAGGCGGGGCAAGCACGATGCTTTTGCGGATTTGCGAAGTATCCTGCAGTTCACCGACATACTGGGTATGCGGCAATGCCACGCCGGCTTCGCGGTAGACACGATTCAAAGGCTCAACGGCGCCATGCACCAATATCGGCCCTATGCTGGGGTTAAGTCCTGAAAGTAAACGTTGCGCTTTACCGAAGGCATAACAGAACAGCACACTGGTGCGGTTATTGTCGGCATTGGCCTGCCACCACTGGTTGATGTCGGCAAAAATCTCGTTCTGCGGCTGCCATTTGTAGATGGGCAAACCGAAAGTCGATTCCGTGATGTAGGTATGGCAGCGCACGCTTTCGAATGGCGTACAGGTGCCGTCATCCTCGACTTTGTAATCGCCGGAGGCTACCCACACTTCGCCCTTATATTCCAGCCGCACCTGGGCTGATCCGAGTACATGACCCGCCGGATGCAGGCTTAATTTGACGCCGTGATGATTAATGGTTTGGCCATAATCCAACGCCAGCAAATCAATATCCGCACCCAAGCGCTTACGCAATATCCCTTCGCCTGGTGTAGCGGCTAGGTAATGCGCGTGACCTGTTCTAGCGTGGTCGCCATGACCGTGCGTGATGACCGCGCGCTCAACTTGGCGCCAGGGGTCGATGTAAAAATCGCCGGGCGGGCAATACAAGCCCTCTGGACGGGCTATTACTAAATCCATAAATAGAGGCTTTGCTGTGAAGGTGAGCTGAACGGAAAATGCTGCATTGCAGTTCAGACCTAGGGGTGAATAGTGAGTTCGCAAAAAATCACTAAAGCCTGTTAAAACAACTATTTATAAGAATTATCTGACAGCAGTTTCAGCCCGTATAGGACAGGGCGGCCGATGGGCAAAATCTATAATGGAACATCCTTATTTTGTGAACTCGCAATATGCCAAGAGCATTATGGAAAGGTGCTATCAGCTTCGGATTGATCCATATCCCGGTGGATTTGTATTCGGCTGAAAACTCACACCAGCTGGACCTCGATATGCTAGATAAACACGACTTTTCGCCGATCGGCTATAAGCGTGTCAATAAGGTCACAGGTAAAGAAGTGGAATTCAAGGATATCGTCAAGGGCTATGAGTTTGAAGATAACCAATATGTTGTATTGAGTGAAGAGGATATCAAACGTGCAAACCCGGAAGCCACCCAAACCATCAACATCATGGCCTTCATCGAGGCCGCGGAAATTTCCCCCGTGTATTACGAGCAGCCCTATTACCTTACGCCGAGTAAAGGCGGTGACAAAGTCTATTCACTGCTGCGTGAAACCCTAAAAAAATCCAAAAAGATTGCGATTGCCCAGCTGGTGATTCGCGTCAAACAGCATCTCGCGGCACTGATTCCCATTAACGACATGATCGTGCTGATTATTTTGCGCTATGCGGATGAGATCCGCACCATGAAGGATTACAAGCTGCCGGATGCCAAGTCCAGTAAAAATGCTGTCTCTGCCAAAGAGGTGCAGATGGCGATGTCGTTGGTGGAGGGCATGACCGAGAAATGGAATCCGGAGAACTACAAAGATACTTACCGCGATGACATCATGAGCCTCATTGAGAAGCGCATCAAATCCAAGCAGACCAAGGTGCTAGACGAATCCAAAGTGGAAGGGCCTGCGCCGGCATCCAATATTGTGGATATCATGGCTTTGCTTAAACAAAGTATCGAGGCCAAAACGGGCAGAGATAAAACCAATACCTCTAAAGCCAGTGGCAGCAAGCCAACCGATATCAAATCAGCAGTCAAATCTGCTAGATCCAAATCAGCCGGTACAAAACCTGTGGCTAAGCCAGCAGGTAAAGCCACCGCTAAGCCTAAACCTGTAACTAAATCCAGGAAGGTGGCATGAGTTTAAGTAAATATTGGCAGAAGCGCGATTTTGATATCACCTCTGAACCGCGCGGTGAAATCACCAAGCCAGGTAAACAGTTAACCTATTTCATCCAGCGTCATCATGCGCGGCGCCTGCATTACGACTTCCGCCTGGAGCTGGATGGCACACTAAAAAGTTGGGCTGTGCCCAAAGGGCCAAGCTTCGACCCCACTGATAAACGGCTGGCGGTGCATGTGGAAGATCATCCACTCTCTTATGGCATGTTCGAAGGTGAGATTCCTGCGGGTCAATACGGCGCTGGGCAGGTGGTGCTGTGGGATAAAGGTGTATGGGTGCCAATTGGCGACCCTAAAAAAGGCTACCGCAGCGGTAACCTAAAATTTGAGTTGCAGGGTGAAAAACTGGCTGGCAAATGGGCCCTGGTGCGCATGGGCAGTAAAAACCAGGAAAAGGACGATCAGGAGAATTGGCTACTGATCAAGGAGCATGACGATTTAGCACGCAGCCATGATGAATACCAGGTGACTGAAGCGCGGCCAGAAAGTGTATTGAAACTCAAGCCTAAGAAGAACAAAGCGGCTGCAAACACTTCAGCGAATACATCCGATAGTTCAAACACTAAAGCCGAGACAAAAACCAAAGCCACTTCAATTGCAAAATCCATTACGCGCACGATTTCAAAAATCATCACCCGGGCCAGCCCATTACCCGATACCTTGCGCCCCCAGCTAGCTACATTGGTGAAATCCGCACCGGCAGGGGATGAATGGCTATGCGAAGTCAAATACGACGGCTACCGCGCGCTTACCCGCCTGCAGAATGGCAAAGCATGCATCTATACGCGTAACGGTAATGACTGGACGTCGCACTGGCCGCATATGGCGGAAGCTTTAAGTACACTGCCAGCAGATGAAGCCTGGCTGGATGGCGAAGTGGTCGCAATCCGCAATGGCAAGATCGATTTTGGCGCATTGCAAAATTATGACGCGAACGATGTCAGTCTGCAGTTGCGCTATTACCTCTTTGATCTCGTGCATCTCAATGGTCAGGATTTGAGCAGCCTGCCATTGATCGAGCGGAAGGAATTGCTGAAAACCTTGTTGGAGGGGCTGCCCC
Source organism: Methylotenera sp. (assembly GCA_002928535.1). Classification (GTDB taxonomy): domain Bacteria; phylum Pseudomonadota; class Gammaproteobacteria; order Burkholderiales; family Methylophilaceae; genus Methylotenera. The sequence goes on from PERG01000004.1 coordinate 70,897, forward strand.
CGGATGCGCCGATTCAATATAGCGACCATATTGTCGGCAATGTCAGCCAGGTGTTCAAGCAAGCTTGCGAACAGTCATTGGAAGGTGTGGTCATCAAACGCGCTGATTCCACTTATGCGCAAACCCGCAGCCAAAGCTGGCTCAAACTCAAATGCGTGCAACGCCAGGAATTCGTGATCGGCGGATTTACCGACCCCGAAGGCGAACGTATCGGCTTCGGCGCTTTATTGCTAGGCTGGTATAACCCTGAAGGCGAGCTTATGTATGCCGGCCGAGTAGGGACGGGATTCAACCAGCAAAATATCAAGGATCTATACGCCCGCATGAAAAAGCTGGAGGCTGCTAAACCCGCTTTCAGCAATCCGCCTAGAGGCTATGAGGCTAAAGGCGTGCACTGGCTTAAACCCGAGCTGGTAGGCGAGGTGAAGTTTGCCGAATGGACGAGTGAAGGTAGTGTCCGCCATTCTTCATTCATTGCGCTGCGTGAGGATAAAAGTCCTAAAGAAATCACCCGTGAAGCAGCCATTAAACCGCAGGAAGTGCATATCAAAGCGGAGGAGACCGCGACCGTGAAAACCAAAAAAACTAAAACACCGTCAAACGATATTACGGGGGCTACTTCCGTTACTAAGCCAGGAACAAAGCCTGCTAAAGCGGTTAAAGCCGCAACAGCTAAAGACGCGAACACTAAGACGACTAAAACAAAAGCTGGCAAGAAATCCGCAACGGCAAAAATAAATGATAGCCGCACCGATACGGTAGCGGAGATCAAAATCAGCCACCCGGAACGCGTGATTTTCAGTACTAACCAGGTGACCAAATTGGAACTAGCGCAATATTATGAAGCTGCAGAACCATGGATCATGCCGCATATCATTAACCGGCCATTATCTTTGCTGCGCTGCCCGGAAGGTTCCGAAAAAGAATGTTTTTTCCAGAAACACCTGGGTGAATTAACGCTGAAATATGTAGAAAAATTGAATATTCCCGGCAATGACAATGGTGCTTACCTGGTGGTGCGCGATATCCGGGGCCTGATCGAACTGGTGCAGATGGGCGTGATTGAGTTCCATACCTGGGGCTCGACTACCGCACAACTTCACCAGCCGGACCGCATCATCTTCGACCTCGACCCCGACCCCGCGGTACCCTGGTCAAAGGTGATCGAAGGGGCGAAGCTGGTGGAATTTCTGTTAAGCAATTTAGGGCTGGAAAGTTTTCTTAAAACCACGGGTGGTAAAGGTTTGCATGTGGTGGTGCCGATCAAGCCTGACCATGATTTTGCCGTTATCAAGGAATTCAGCAAATCCATTGCCACCCATTTGGCCGAAACCATTCCCAGCCATTTTGTCGCGGTGATGTCCAAAGCCAAACGCAAAGATAAAATCTTTATCGATTACCTGCGGAATGGCGAAGAAGCCACTGCGATTGCCGCGTTTTCCGTACGTGCCAGGGAAGGCGGCCCGATCTCGGTGCCGATCCTTTGGGAAGAGCTTAACGAAGATTTACCTTCTAATTTTTATAACGTGCGAAATATTTTTGATCGGCTTCTCAGCCATATGTCAGATCCCTGGGAAAGCTATTTCACCCATCCGCAAGCCGTTACTGAGCAAATGTTACATACTTTTGATTAGCTTTGATAAGACTTAAGCAATGCGTATTTTCCTACAGCTTAATCAGTCAGATTTGTATATAGAGTTAAAGGGCTAACTTCTAAAATCGTGTTCAGTAGTCCAATATTTTCATGACTGGACAGATGTTAATCGGCACAAGGAGCTAAACATATGCTTAACACTATAATTCCCACACATATACCTTTTATCCCAAATCAGAGTCATGACACTGCTAAAGGTGAAGAATTAGATGAGTTTATTAATCGAATTGATGAAGGTGATGACGACGAGCTGGAGGATTACGAACAAACCGAAACAACGATTAACCAGCCTAAGCATAAATTTCCAGATGATGATTCAAATGTAGGTGATAACCCGATTTACCCGGAAAATGATGAAACCACTTTAATAGATGATATCGATTATCCGGATAAAGGAATTGATGATTTAGATGATGACGAAACTACCATCAGCGTCGGGATATAACTACTTTTCCTAAAATTAAAAAGGAGCCTATGGCTCCTTTTTGGTTCTTATATATTCAGCAAATTTTTCACTTAATCTTGGGTAGTAGTCGATTGTATTCTTCGGTCACTGCGCCATAACACTCACATACGCGCTTTTTAAGTTTATTTAAATTGGCTACCGTCACGCGCCCGCGGGGGTTCACGATAATGCCATCTTTCAGTAATTTCCCCACCGCATCAGTAATAGATTCTCTTCTCACACCAAGTAACTTAGCGATCAATGAATGGGTGATAGCCACTTGGTTTTCAGGTAAGCGATCAATACTCATCAATAACCAGCGACAAAGTTGCTGTTCTAAAGAATGGTGTTGATTGCAAACTGCCGTTTGAGAGGTCTGTGCGATCAATGCTTGGGTGTAAAGTAGGGCAATCCGCTGGAGTTGGCCACCTAGGGCAAATTCCCGTTTTAATGTACTTCTACTCAGGCGGTAAGCTTTTCCCGCACATTGAATTTCCGTACTGCTAGGCATACTTTCCCCACCCATGTAGATCGAGATACCCACCATGCCTTCGTTTCCAACAATAGCAATTTCGCTTGAAGTCCCGTCTTCCAAATCGTAAATAAGTGAAACGATGCCACTGATGGGAAAGTGAATATACTTCACATGATCACCCGCCTCGGAAATGGTCCAACCAAGCGGCATTTCTACCAGTTCCAAGTCCGGGAGAATGCGCTCGTACTCTTCTTTACTTAAGGCGGCCAGTATATTGTTGTGTCTAGGGTCGTCGGGGGCTAGTTTTGCCATGATGGAAAATAATTAGATGAAAAACGCTATATTAAGTTACTTTGACAATTAACTTCTTGGCGAGACTCAATATAGTAAAATTTTTAGATAAATGTTGATTTCAAAAGTGCCTGGGAGTGAACCACGCAGGTAGGCCACTGCTCATGCTGCCTACCTGTCATACCATTCAATTTAGAAATTTAAATTGGCAATCAAAGAAAATTGATGTGATGAATAGTCACTATCGTTCCATTTATAGTCGTAAAGGCCTTTCACAGACCAGGCGTTATTTTCACAATTGCAATACAGCATGGTGAACCCAGCGCCTACATTATATAAATCACGGTCTTGTTTGATCCCTTGTGCATTGATTACTGTGTTGTCACCACCGATGAATCTCGCGCTTTGCTCCATGGTTGTTGATTTGAAATCATGAAACCATCTAGCATGTACTTCTGGTGATATTGAACCCGTAGAGGTTTTAATCGTACGTTCAGCTTTCACACCAACGCTAGACTGCAAAAAGTTGTAGTTTTGATTATCTACACTTAAGCTGCCAAAACCTTTTTCATCAAAATCATCAACGTTGATGCGTGTAGCCTGCAAAGAGACCAGTGGTGTGATCGTGGTTTCATTAGCATAAAAGTGTTTACCAACTGCGACCAGCGCACTGTAATGTTTACCGCTATAGTCCGCACTGATTTTCTCATTCAGATTGAAACTAGGAACGCTGATGTAACGATTGCTATCGTATTTATCTATCCCAGCAGTTAATGCTGTGCGCACAAACCATGGCTGTGGAGCATATTCAAAATAACCCATCGCCTGATACGAATCGACCTTAGTTCTGGCGCCTGAGTTATTGTCATCAATATGGGTATTTGTATAACCGCCTGCGACACCAATACGTGAAGCATCACCTATGGGTACATCGTAACCCAGTGCTAAACCAGACGCTGTAGTGTCATAACCACTTACGTTTCCTCTATCACCTTGATCACCGATGCTTCCCATCACTTTGCCCCAGCCTCTATTTTGATTTTGGTCATCGCAAGTATTAAGTTTTGGGTCGTTACGATATTGACTAGGCGAGCAGCTGTTATTGCAGCACTGATTCTGTACTTCATCAAAACGCGCCATTACTTGATCTTCAAGCATACGTGTCGCTTGACCTGCAACCCACGGAGCTGCAAGGCTGGTATTACCGGGGTTAAACTGGGATAAAGAATTGATGAAAGCTTGAGGATCATTAGATAGGATCGCAAGCGCGTTTTGCACTTCAACCGGTGCGCCCTCAAGGGCTGCAGCTGCAGGCGTATTAACAATAGCCGCAAAAGGTGTAACACTGACAAGTCGTATATCTACGTTACCAAGGATGGTTGGATCGCCAGAGAACGTATAGCGAGGGTTGTTATTTACCACCGATACTGGCGCAGCGTTAGTGCCTGAAGGAGCTGTAACGATACGATATACCTGGCCACTGGTTAATGCGCCGGTTACGGTAGGAATGACCGTGATGCCGCCTGCGTCGATCGCAGAATTGCCTGTTAGAACGATCCTACCGAAGGTTGCATCACTCGCAAACGTGGTGTTGATAACGCCACCGAAATTAGTTGTTAAAGCACCATCTATATCTAGCCTGTTAATGCCCAGGCTAAATTGTCTAGTCTGTACAGCACCTATGATATCGGCGTTTCCACCGGCAACATTAATTTGCTTCAAGCCGTTGGCTCCACCAATGGCACCATCCACAATGCTTCCACCGTTAAGTGTCAGCGTACCCGTATTGGCCGTATTGGTTGTGATGGCACTAGTGAATACCTGATTGGCACCAACATTGATAAAACCATCGCCATCAAAGTTAGTACTGGCCGCTACAATACCCGGGTTAAGGCTTCCATTAAAATTAACAGTCCCCGTGCCGCTTAGATTAAATGACGTTGTGAAAACATCGCCATTAAAATTCACTGTGGTTGCATTTGCCCCAGCAGTGATGTTAAGAAATCTAATCAAACTGGTGCCGGTAAAACCAGTCACAGTTGAATTACCTTCAAACAGGATGCTTGCCACGTTATTGATATTGCTGGTAATACCACCGCCCACGTCATTTTGCGTATTAATATTAATGCCGGGTCTTATAGTCAGTAGACCTGCGCCAGTCGTATCAACCCCAGTTGCTTGGCCTACACTATCACCTGGTGCATCACCAAAAAAGTATGGAAGGGCAACACCAGGTTGACGTGCCATACTTGTAGGTGCCCAAGTAGCCAATGCGCTCAATACCGCCAGCGATAATAGTTTTATTTTCATGACAAACACCTTTAATTAACTCATTTTGACAAAGCAAAATGCTTTATTCTGAATGCAGTCTAGTAGGTGTTAATCAAATAGTTTGGTCCGGTAGCGCACCTTTTCAGCCATTATATGAATATATATATCTGCTGACCCTAAAACTTGGTTGGTAATGAAGCGGGTTGTGATTGACAAGCAGGCTGGCATTAATACTAGGTCGCCCTGAACTTTAGGCCTCAAGCTTGGGTTTTAGCCATAAGCTAACAAAGAACCAAGCTAATGAGAGCGCACCAATACTGAAAATAACATCACCTGGTACTCTCATCCAAACCAGCGTTTCAATGATGGGTTTTTGCATAAAATCCGCAGAGCGAGCATACCAGTAACCTTTATCTAATGCCGCCAAAAGTTGTAAGGTGCCGATGGGCAGAAGTGTCAATAATGCCATGAGGGCCAAGCCAATGTTAAGCGACCAAAAGCTGAGCTTTAATACGCGCTCATCCCAGACAAGATCAGGCTTGATGCCACGCAGGCAATACAGCACAAGTCCTATACCTAACATCCCATATACACCAAATAATGCTGCATGGCCATGCAGCGGCGTTAAGTTTAAGCCTTGCATGTAATACAACGAGAGCGGCGGGTTGATGAGAAATCCTAATAAACCTGCACCTACAATATTCCAGAAAGTAACCGCTAAAAAGAACATCACAGGCCAGCGATAGCGCGTCATCCACGGCGTTGCACTGCCTAATTGATAATAGTGATAAGCCTCAAAACCGATGTAGGCTAGTGGGACGACTTCAAGCGCGGAGAAACTGGCGCCTAGAGCCAGCACCGCGATGGGTGTGCCACTAAAGTACAGGTGGTGCAAAGTCCCCAGCACGCCACCGGCCATAAAGATAATGGTCGCGAATAATACTGCCACGGTCGCCGTCTTGATAGGGAGCAGCCCCAAGCGCGTAAAAATGACTGCGAGCACTGCGGTGGCAAACACTTCAAAGAAACCTTCCACCCATAGATGCACTAACCACCAGCGCCAATATTCAATGGTGGAGATATGGCTATGTTCATTTGAAATTAATGCTGCACCATAGAACAGCCCAATCGCCACCGTGGAGAGCATCAGCAGCGCAACGATAGAGCGGGATTCTCCCCCATGACGCAGCGTAGGCCAAAGTGCGCGACCTACAAGAACCAGCCATAAGATCAGGCCGACAAACAGATACCATTGCCAGGCACGTCCCATATCGGAAAATTCCCAACCTTGGTGACCAAACCAGAAGTTGTATTCCAAGCCCATTTTTTGCATGACGGCAAACCATTGGCCGGTGAATGAGCCCACGACAATGATGATTAATGAGACCCAGAGGAAATTGACGCCTAATCGCTGAAATTTGGGTTCATGCCCGGAAATGGCTGGGGCAATATAGAGGCCGGTGGCTAACCAAGCGGTGGCAATCCATAGTACCGCCAGTTGCGTATGCCAGGTTCGAGTCAAGGCATAAGGCAAAATGTTTGAAAGGTTAAAACCGTATTGTTGCTGGCCTTCAATTTGATAATGCGCGGTGATGCTGCCTAATAGAATCTGTAGCAAGAATAGCCCTAGCAATAGCCAAAAGTATTTGGCGGTAGCTCGCATGGAGGGGGTCACGACCATAGCGCGGACCGGGTCTATCTCAGGTAAAACGAATTTCTCCTGGTCTTTGCCTTCGGGATGGTTTTGTGAAACCGCATAATGCCAGCCCATTAATGCAATGCCCGCAATCAGGAAGATCACACTGAATGCCGACCACACAAACGTACTGGCGGGCGGGCGGTTACCCACTAACGGTTCGGCCGGCCAGTTGTTGGTATAGCTAATCTCACTATTAGGCCGTTGGGTCACAGTGGCCCAGGACGTCCACCAGAAAAAAGCGGTGAGGGCTTGCCGATGTTCTGCATCGGGCACGGTATTATTTTTCATGGCATAGGCTTCTCGTAAGCCCGCCGTTGAAGCCTCATTGCCAAACAGGCGTTCATAATGACTGGCGACCTGCTGGATCGCCTCGGCTCTATCATTATCTAGCGTGACGGTTTGGGTGCTTGCATCATAGGTATTTTGACGCATACGGCTTTGCAGCCGACCCTGTAGTTTTGCCTGACTTTCTTGAGATAGCTCAGCATATTGTGATGCACCCTCTGTGCTTTGCGTCCAAATGTTGAGCAGCGCAACCGCTTCACGATGCAGCCAGTCAGCGCTCCAGTCTGGGGCTACGTAGCTGCCGTGTCCCCATATCGAACCCAATTGCATGCCACCAAATGACTGCCAGACTTGCCGGCCTTTTTGAATATCCGCCAGACTGTAAATTACTTTGCCATCCTGATTCACCACTTGCTTGGGCATCGGCGGCGCTTCGCGATAGATTTCCGAGCCAGTCCAGAGCAAGGTACTAAATGAAAGGGCTAATAGAACTCCGAGGTAGATCCATAACTTCTTCGTGCTATTCATATTATTCTTTCAGGGAGCTGATTAAATCGTTCTGGCGTGATGCCGATAGCAAGCGGTGCAGGGTAGGATGCTGGTTCCCACCCTGAAATACAACGTATTTCTAACTAATGCGATTGCCGGCCGAATCAAACGGACATTTCATCTGCGCTTTCATGTTCTCTAAGGGGGTCTCTAAATCCTGACGTGGGCCAAAAAACTCAAAATGCACTTGTGACGCTGGGATACCCCACGTTAATAACTCTCGGTATATGCTGACCATAAATGGCTGCGGACCACAGAAAAAATAATCAGCATCGCGTTGCGGCACTTTTGATTCAATCAGGGCAGCGTCGATAAACCCAGTATCTACATTTCCACCTGGCGTAATGTCAGTGGCTATCGGATCGCTGTAACGGTAATGCACGCTTAAATTGGCATGCTGAACGGACAATTGATCAATCGTTTTTTTGAAGGCTTGCGAGGCCTCATTGAGGCTGCCATGAATGAAGATGATCTGCCGCTCCGGCATCGCTTCCAATGCGCTGAGTAGCATGCTGAAAACCGGGGTAATGCCCACACCAGCCGCTAATAGCACCAGTGGACGCTCATGCTTTTCCGTAAGGTCCAGAAAGAACTCACCGCAGGGCGCGGCAATTTCAAGTGTACTACCCACATTAACTTCGTGATGAAGGTAATTGGATACGAATCCATCGGGTGCCTCAGCTTGCAAGCCTGTCTCGCGCTTCACACTGATACGAAACCAGCTTTGTCCTGATTTATCGGATAGGCTGTAATTGCGCATGGTGGTGGAGCCGTCAGCAGTCTGTACCCGCACAGTAATATATTGGCCAGGTTTGAATTTCGGTAAGGCGCTTCCATCAGTGGGTACTAGATAAAACGAAGTGATCACATCACTTTCTTTTTCTTTGCTAGCCACACGGAATGATTTAAATCCTTCCCAGCCGCCCGGCATCGCCACATGTTCGCTGTAAATCTGTTTATCCCGGCCAATCATAATGTCAGCTAAAAACCCATAAGCCTCCGCCCAGGCATTGACCACCTCATCTGTCGCGCCTTCACCTAGTATCTCCCGAATGGAGGCCAACAAGTTTTCCCCAACGATTGGATAGTGCTCTGGTTTGATTTGCAGCGATACATGTTTCTGCGCAATCAATTCAACAGCGCCACCTAACATTTCCAGGTTATCGATATTGGCCGCATAAGCACAGATCGCGCCTGCCAATGCTTTCTGTTGCAAACCAGCCGCTTGATTAGCCGGGTTAAAGTAGGGAGCCACTTCCGGGTTGTGGGAGAACATCCGTTTATAAAAATGCTTGGTTAATGTTTCACCGTGCTCTTGCAGTATAGGGGCTGTGGATTTGACGATTGCAATGGTTTGATCACTTAACATTTAGTTCTCTCAGTTAATAGGTATTTTAAATACCACATTTAAAGCAAAAAATAAGAGCAGTAGGCCACTGCTCTGTGTATGGGTTGGTTAATGAAGTGGTTGTACGATAGAACTATCCAAATATATTTGCATAAAGCTTTTTTGCATCATGACAATCTCTTTTGCCGCCTGTCCATCGGTCACATCTGCCAGCGTCACTTGATCCAGCACATTGAAGAAAGCCGCATACGCATTGGCAAGTAATGTTCTGAGTTCGCATCCCGTTTTAAGTCTGCATTTCAGTTTGTCACAGTCAATCACTTCAGTATGACCTTCAAGCACTCTCAGCACTTGGCCCATATTGATATGAGAGGGAGCCATGGCTAAACGCAGGCCACCTGACCTGCCTCTCATCGCCGCAATCCAGCCATGCTTGGCCAACTTGGCAGCCACCTTGGCTAAATGATTCCTTGGTATGTTGAACTGACTGGATACTTCCGCCAAGGTAATCGCAGGCGCTTCTCTTCGCTCATTGGCGAGATACATTAGAAGGCGTAGGCCTATATCGGAGAACTGGGTAAGTTGCATGTTCCGCAGTGTAGTATAAGTTGCATTTTAAATGCAACTTTATATTAAATATATGGCGAATTTAACCCTTCATTTGTATTTGAGTTAAGCATAAGTCAGGCCATATATATGCTCAAAGTTAGTTCGTTCGGACTATATAACTTCCCAGAGCTAAAGTTGTAATCTGACTGAATGTTAAGGAAATAATATGACTACTCGACTTATAGGTGTACTTGCAATATTGATCATGTCATTAAGCGTTAACGCTTATGCAGGTTATCAGTACACGTATACGGCAAATCAATTCTCTTACTTAAATACGCTTCAAGGAAATGGGGATTTGACGGGAACGGAATTAACAAAAGATGATTTTGTTACGGTCGTAATAAAGAGTAACGATTTACTTTCTGTTTCGACCAATTTTATTACGGATGCTACAGTGGAATTTTTTTGCAGTGACTATTACAAGAAAGCGTTAGAAACCAGCTTTTCAGGACCGGTCGCCAGGCTCTCCCAACTCGCTATTAGCAGTTTCGACGCTAATGGCTTACCGCTAACCTGGTCAATGCGGTACAACGAATTCACTAATACAGAATTAATTCCAGACTATAAAGCCTATGAAGGATACGGCTTCTCATCGTATTCAGATGGCACTTACATGGATGACTCGGCGAGTTATGTGTTGGTAGAGCCAATTGCCCAAGTGAATGTATTCACCACCTATGGGCAATCCAATGTGTCTGGAAGATGGACCATCTCACAATTCGATGGCCCGGTTTCTCCTGTACCGGAGGTCCCTGTGAGCGCAATGTTTTTGACTGGGATGGGGATTCTTGCTTTTATAGCAGCGAAAAAGAGTGCTTAATATTGGTGTAAATGTATTCTAAAGGTGAAGCCCGCTTGGCATAGGAAGTATCAAAGTGGTGCAAGATACGATTTCAAAAATGTGCGGGTTTCGTTGTTAGGAAAAATTACCGTAATCTGGTCCCCCACTATAGACACCACTTGGCCTTCATCGTATTTAGGGGCGCTGACTTTCACGCCAATCTGAATAGGATCGACCTCTTTTGCTAATTTGATGTGTGCTCGATCTGACGTAGTGTCACTCTGTGAATTTAACATCTCTACGTCGTTGGAGGACAAGACATCTGCCGGAGGGTGATTGCAGTTGTCGCACACTTCACATTGTTGAAAGTCTTCTTCCCCAAAATACGTCATGAGCACTTTCCAGCGACAAAAACCACTTTGAGCATAAGATATCATGCGTTCCAAGGCTGCTTTATCGTACTCCTGCCGCTGCTGATAAGTCTGCGAAATTTGCGCCAGCGTTTCGGGTTCCAATGAGGCTTGGGTCAGATGATATACGCCATCCCGGGTATGGCTGATCAACTTGGCCTCTTTTAGTAGGCCAAGCGTAATTTTCAATTTTCCCGGTGTAAGTGCATAAGTGAGTGGTCGCAAAGCGTCAGGTTTGATTGGCGAGCCTTTGCTGGATAGGGTTTGCATCGCATGATAGACATTCTTAAGCTCTTCCAATCCTGGAAAATATTTTGCCAGAAAGAATTGCTGCACGCGTTTGTCTTGCATGTAATACAGCAGGATGCATTTGGCTGGTTCACCATCGCGTCCGGCGCGCCCGGATTCCTGATAATAGGCTTCAAGATTCGCCGGCAATTGGAAGTGAATAACGAAGCGTGTATCGGGTTTGTCGATGCCCATACCAAACGCATTGGTGGCCACCATCACTCGGCGGCTGCCGTTCATGAACAGCTCTTGATTTTCTTTACGTTGTTTTGCGCTAAGTTTGCCGTGATAGTGGATAACATTTTCACCGGCTTGCAACAATGTGTCGTAAAGCACTTCGAGACTTTTGACAGTAGCCGCATAGACAATTCCCGAACCGGATAAGGATTTAACCAAACTAACAGCTTGGGTCAGTTTCTCTTCTTCGCTCGTGACATGCACCACTTCGTAATGCAGGTTGGGTCGATAGATGCCATGGTTAAATGTACGCGGTTTCTTTAGGCCTAATTGTTCGCAAATACTGGCGGCTACCTTTTCAGTAGCGGTGGCAGTGAGTGCCAGCACCGGCGGTCTGCCAAGCACCTGAATCGCATGGGGTAATTCCAGAAAGGCCGGGCGGAAGTCATGCCCCCATTGCGAAATGCAATGTGCCTCATCCACGACAAAAAGATCAATATGCAATTGTTTTAATTCTGCTAGAAAGGCCTGATCCTGCAAGCGTTCAGGCGTCACAAATACGATTTCACTGCTCGACTTGGTGATGTTCTGCAGTGCTTGTTCTTCCTCACCGGCGTTTAGCGTGCTATTTACCTGCTCGGCGTCTATGCCGGCTTCTTCAAGTTTTTCGACTTGATCTTTCATCAAGGAGATAAGCGGTGATACCACTATGGTGGTCCCCGGCATCACCAGGGCAGGGATTTGATAGCACAGGGATTTACCGCCACCGGTAGGCATAATCGCCAAGGTGTCACGCCCACTTAACACGCTCTCGATGACTTCCTGCTGACCTGGTCGTAGCCGTTCAATGCTGAAGTTTGCAAGGAGTGATTTAAGGTCTTTGCTAGTGGGTAAAGTAAATTTTCGTTGTGGAGATTTAACCTTTCGCTTTGGCTCTTGTGAATTGCCTGTTTGTGCTGCTTGTGAAGTCATGGAGTCGTAAGGTGTGCGAATTAATTTTGATATTTATCTCATATTATCTTGCGCGTTTTTTGTCTGTGCGTTTTCGGTAGAGACGGGCGCTTTCGCTTCAGCAGGTCGCGATTTATCTGTTTGTGTTTTATATGATTTCGTTTTATTTCTCAAGTGTTGCAAAGTGTCATTGCAACTCACCTCGGATTCGGTCATTTTCCCAGGGTCCAGGAACGGCAGGATGGCCGCTAAAGGATTTACAAAGGCCAATAAAATACCGCCAACCACACGCGTGGCAATGGGCCCCTTTCTAGGTGACACTTTAGGGTTTAAAAACGTCCCGGTAATATCAATCGGTGAACGCACGGTAAATGGCGAGAAGTTTTTCGGCTCTGCAGTCATGCGCAAGTCTAGTTTCTCTTCACCCATATCCACATTGCCATCCAAGACTATGGTGGTGAGCGAAGTATCCACTAAGGCCACATTGGATCGCAATACACCTTCATTCGCTTTAAAGTCCATTACGGCACATTGCATCTGCAAATTATTGTCACCCCGAATCAATAAGCCGACTGCCTGCGCAATATCCAGTCCAACCGCTTCTACAATCAAGCGGGATATTTCGCCTTTTTTAACATAAATAGCCACATCGCCATTCAGGCTATTGAGTAGCTCTGCCGTTGAATGGCCCTTACCTTTTAGTTTGGCTTGGCCGTTCAACAGTCCGGTCACATAAGCTTGGGATGTCGTTGGCTTTCTTTCTTCCTTAGCTTTTTGTTTGCGCGCATCAGAAACTGTTAACCATTTTTCCAGGTTAATGTCTTTTACGGCAAGATTGATACCCCAGTCCGGTTTTAGGCCAGGCTTTTCTTTATCTTGTTGTGGGTTAGTGATTTTCTGCTGGTGGGCATCAATAAAAATATCCCCGGTAATGCTTCCTCGAGCAGTTCTTGCATCAATTTTAGCCAAAGATAATTTATTTTTATTGAGATCTAGACTCGCTTTAAACGGAGCAATTGGCTCGCGGAAGGCATTACCTAAATCCACATAATCCAAGTCAATGATGATTTCGGCATTCATACGGTTATAGGTGGCGAAATCCAGCGGCTTATCGGGGAATACCTTTTCCCGTACTTTGCCTTTAGCAACAGGGCTGGCACCAAACGCAGGTGCTAAATCGGCTAATACCAGTTTTTTGCCTTTCAAAGTCCCTGTGAGCATGCTTACTTCTGGACGTGTGTCATATTTAAACAAACCGTACAGGTCGCTTTGCCCCACCTTCGCTGAGCCTACATCGATAATCCAGCCTTTTTGATTTTTTTCTATACCGCCTGCAATCCTGAAAGCTGTTGTGCGGGGCAAGGTAATGCTTAACAAATCGCCTAAGTCGCCCAAGGAGTTACCGCGCACAGCCACTTTGCCCTTAATGACTTGCTCGCCAAACAGGTCATCGACAGAACCATCAAAGCGCATATACACCTTGCCATATTGCAACCAGCCTTTAGAAGAGACTGGAGCAGCCGATGCCTGATTTTGCGAGGCAATAGGCAGGAAGCCTTCTGTGGTTAATTCACTGGTCAAGTCTTCATCACGAAATCTGCCGCGTACAGCTACTTTGGATAATGCCGCTTTATTGTTAGCGCCTTCATTGGTATCGAATTTAACTTCCAGATCGGCTTTGGTCAGTTCATCAATCACCAGTGCCTTACCCTCACGGATCACCAAGGTTTGAATCACCGGAAAAGGTCGAATAGGTTCGTTAGGGTCTTTATTGAATTGCCAGGTTGATTTGCCATCCAGGCGGCGATTGAGCCGTGCATCCAGGTATTCAGCCTTAATCGATTTAATGACATAGGCAGCATCATCTTGCAGGTTCCAGAAATCGCGATAGCGCAATTTAAGCGCCACGTTGCGTGCATCTACTAAATGCGGCACATCGAAATCAGCGGGGGCGGAAATCCATAACCTGCCGGCTTCTAGTCTTGGGCTGCCCAATAGGTGTAATTTGAAGGGTGCATCAATCTGGACTTTGCGTTCCAGTTTTTGTGCCATGAGGTTCGCAATGGGCTGGCGCAAAAAAGGCCAGCCAATGACCTCACAAATAATCAGTGTGGCAATGACAAGCAATAAAGTAACGCTGGAATAAAAAAGCGGTTTGTTAGACGTAAATTTATTATTAGTGAACATTACGTCGCCTTTATGGAATAAAAAACTCATGACCGAAGCCATGAGTTTTTAACTGGGGATTAATGTTTTTTAGAAACAGCGTCTAGAGCATGCTGTTTCAATACTTCAATGTTAATTTGACCGTTGGCACTCATTATTTCGGCCATTAACTCTTCTTTACGCATCATAAGCTGTTCACCTAATTCTTCCAAGTCAACTTTTGCTTTGCGTACCTTAGGGAACATTTCCTCTTCCTCTTCGGTGATGTGATGGTCGATATACTCGCCCAATACGGTCACCTTCGCGTCATACATGGGATTGTCGGATTCCATGAACTGGATCTGCGCGATTAACTCTTTGGCGCTGTCGTGCTCTACTTCCGCTTCATTGAGGAGGTCATCGTCTTTGATTGCCATGCGAGCAGCCGGGTAGAAAATCTCTTCTTCTGCCATCGCGTGTACGGTCAGCTCCATACAGATCATATTAGCTGTTTCAACTTTAGCCTCGGTATTATCGGCCTTACAGTGTTTTTCAAATTGCTTAAATAGTTTCTTAACCTTGTCATGGTCATCGGTCAAAATGCTCACTGCATCTTCAACAGTAGCGCTGCGACTAGTCACACGTGAAGTGGCATTTGAAGCTTTGGTAGACCTGGTTGATGATTTTGTAGTTGTACGCATTACAGTATCCTTTGCATTAATAAGTTTGTATTAATAATTTTTGCTTTAATGTTGAAATGTGCATGACATCATTAGCCTTAAGCTCCTCTATTTAAAGAGGATTTTTCTGAATCCTTTGTAGGCTAAATCCTTCATGCATTAGTACGGTGTAAATGCGCAAATTAAAAGGGAGTACGCGCTCCCTTTCAGTTGCTATTTAACGTACTGCCCAATTAGCGATTTTTATCATTGCCTGATTTATCACTTTGGTTAGAACGTGAAGCACCCTGTTGGCTCCGTGCATCGCGTGAGGCACCTTGGTGACTCTTGTTTCCTGCGGTGGCATGTTGTTTACTTGAACCGCCTTGAGTGCTTGGTTTCGATTTTTGTGTGTCAGCCATATTACGCTCCTAAAAAAATTAATATTATTGAATGCATAGATGATTAAAATTAATTGCTATGCTGTGAAATGCATTCTAGGCATTTGATCTATATGCCTTTATAGGAACTGCTCCGAATTGGCTGTAGGAATTCAATGATTATGTTTATTTAAATTTAGTCATCAGAAACTATAATTTCCAGCCATAAATTTCGAGGTAGATTCGAGGGCTGAAGCATATAAAAAAATTCCTACATTTAAATCGGATAATTTCCGATAAGTCTAAATTTTCAAAACGAATATTCTGTAACCGTCGAGTTCGCGATAGGGTTTCAAACCCCAATCAATCAAGAACTGACAACACGGCAGCCCTTATGGCTGCCGTTTTCCTTTTCAATTTTAGTATTTGAATTTTTGTGAATGAGGAGCCCAAAATGCCTACAGGATCCAGCCCCAAACGCGAGCGTGAATTCAGCAAACTGAAAACGGAATTTAAGAAAGAGCATCGTTATCCGGGACGCGAAGAAGAGGTGGCCGCCAGAATCGTTAACAAGCAAAGAAGTGCAGCTGGTGAAACTAAAGATGCCAAGACCGCAGGTAGCAAATCTAAAAGTACTAAAACTAAGCAATCATAAAAAACCGCTCAAAAAAACTGCTAGCGGAACAATTTTTCCATAAGCTTAGAAAGCTTGCCTGGCTTCATTGCTGAGCCATTGTAAGAATGCGCCGATGGGATTTTAAGTGCTTTGACTACATCTGAAATCGCGATGAATTTTTATACTGCATCCTAAGAATCACGCAGCAGTTTTAATAGAAATATGAAGTAAATCATCTATTACTCATTAGCAAATAATTAGCTAAACAATTGAGTGCCAAAAAACAGTTAACCTTAATTACGGAGAAACCATAGTGCATTTACGTGTGGGTGCAGCCCAAGAAAAAGCACGAAAAATTATTATTCGTGAACTTATTCAAGATGATCGCAGAATTGTAATTGAGGGTGTTACTCCAGCCGTAGACGATGGCCGATTTGCCGCAAAGCATCAGTGTGGTGAAACTATGCAAATAGAAGCCGATGTATATATGGACACCCAGGATAAGCTTGCAGTAGATGTGTTGTGGAAAGCCACCAATAGCCGTCTATGGGAAACAATCCATTTGGCCCCTGTCGGCAATGATCGTTGGATGGGGCGCATTACCTTAGAAAAAGTCGGATTATATGAGTTTGTTGTAGAGGCTTGGCATGACTGGTTTGGCACTTATCACCGCGGCCTCCTTAAGAAAGTAGAAGCGAGTGTAGACGTGACCCTGGAAATTGAAGAGGGTCGACAGATGCTCAAAAAATCCTTGGCAGCATTGAAGAAAGAAAAGACCAAGTCAGATGAACCGTTTAAACGCCATCAAGCCGCTAATTACAATGCCAGCATTATTCGTAATTTAACGAAAATTATAGAGGCCCTAAAACCAGAGAATGGGGCTAAAACCCCAGGGGATGAGTTTGTAGCTAACGATACTTTGTTAAGCAATTTGTACGCTTATAGCGAAGCTCAGCAAACCGATCTGGCCATTCTATTATCTGACTTTACTTTGGCTGTCATGCATATCGCGGGCCCGAAGGAGTTTTTAACCCATAGCCAGCGTTATCCAGTCCGAGCGGAGCGGCGCGCAGCGGAATTCTCGAGCTGGTATGAAATGTTCCCGCGGTCGCAAAGTGGCGATGCCAACCGGCATGGCACTTTTAAAGATGTGATTGAGCGCTTGCCCAGCATCAGTGCAATGGGATTTGATACTTTATATTTTCCGCCCATCCATCCGATTGGCGAAAAAAATCGCAAGGGCAAAAACAATAGCCTGATTTCCGCCCCCACTGATCCTGGCAGCCCCTATGCCATTGGTTCCAAAGAAGGTGGCCATGATGCGATACATCCAGAGTTAGGCAATTGGCAGGATTTCAGGCAACTGCGTGATGAAGCAAAAGCCTTGGGTATTGAAATCGCGCTGGATTATGCTATTCAATGTTCGCCCGATCACCCATGGTTAGAAGAGCATCCAGAATGGTTTGATTGGCGGCCCGATGGCACGGTTAAATACGCAGAAAACCCACCGAAAAAATATCAGGATATCGTCAGCTTGGATTTCTACGCTCCGCAGGCCATCCCGCATTTGTGGAAGGCGTTACGGGATGTAGTGATGTTATGGGCAAAAGAAGGCGTGCGTACTTTCCGAGTGGACAATCCGCATACCAAGCCATTGCCTTTTTGGGAGTGGATGATCCGTGAAGTGCAAGCCAAATATCCGGATACCATTTTTCTATCCGAGGCATTTACCACGCCGAAGATGATGGCACGGCTGGCTAAAGTCGGTTTTACCCAATCCTATACTTACTTTACCTGGCGTAACCAAAAGCACGAAATTACCGAATACCTCTCGCAATTATTAAGTGGTGATACCCCGGAATATTTCCGGCCGCATTTTTTTGTCAATACGCCGGACATCAATCCTTTTTATTTACAGCATACCGGGCGTAACGGCTTCTTGGTGCGTGCTGTTGTGGCTGCGACCACTTCCGGTTTATGGGGAATCTCCAGTGGGTTTGAAATCTGCGAGGCTGAAGCTATTCCAGAAAAAGAAGAGTTCAAGAATTCAGAAAAATATGAAATCCGCGTGTGGGATTGGAACCGTGAAGGCAATATTATTCCAGAAATAACCATGCTCAATCGGCTGCGCAAAACGTATCCTCAGTTGCAAACACATCTTGGTTTACGTTTTCACCCGGCCGATAACGAACAGGTATTGTTTTATTCCAAAGAAGGTAAACGTCTTCCGGACCAACCGCTGGAGTCATTAATCCTGGTAGCGATCAATCTTTCTGCGCATTACCTGCAGGATACCAACCTGGAGTTGCCCCTCTATATGCTAGGGCTGGATGACCATGCGGCGATCGAGGTGCATGACCTGGTGAGTGATGCGCGTTTTACCTGGCATGGCAAGTGGCAGCAGGCGCGCCTAGACCCCGCGCAATACCTATACGTCATCTGGGAAATCAGGGCGGCAGGGATATAAGATGACACTCGCTAAAACTAAACCTAGAAAACGCCGCGCCAGCATAGATCAGGTATTGCCTTTCTCGGTAGACCCGCTTTGGTACAAAGATGCCGTGATCTATCAGGTGCATGTAAAGTCATTTTTTGATAGCAATAATGACGGCATCGGCGATTTTCGTGGGTTGATTGAAAAACTTGATTACATTGCCGAACTGGGTGTGAACACCATCTGGCTATTGCCGTTTTATCCTTCACCGCGCCGCGACGATGGTTACGACATCGCCGAATACCGTGACGTGCATAGTGATTACGGTACCCTTTTTGATGCTAAGCGCTTTATTGCCGAAGTGCATAAACGTGGTTTACGGGTTATCACTGAACTCATTGTGAACCATACCTCAGATCAACACCCATGGTTTCAGCGTTCACGCGCGGCCAAGCCGGGTTCAGCCGCACGCGATTTTTATGTCTGGTCAGATAATGACACGGCCTATAGCGGCACGCGCATCATTTTTACCGATACTGAGAAATCTAACTGGACATGGGACCCGGTCGCTAATGCCTTTTTCTGGCATCGTTTTTTTTCGCATCAGCCAGACCTTAACTTTGATAATCCCCAAGTATTTAAAGCCATTATCAATGTGATGGAGTTCTGGTTGGACTTAGGTGTTGATGGCTTACGCCTGGATGCTGTGCCTTACCTCATTGAACGAGAAGGCACTTCTAATGAAAATCTGCCGGAAACGCATGAAATCCTGAAAAAAATCCGTCAGGTGATCGATCAGAAATATCCGGATCGCATGTTGCTTGCAGAAGCCAATATGTGGCCGGAAGATGTACAACATTATTTTGGCACACCCAATGCGCAAGGCAATGGCGATGAATGCCATATGGCATTTCATTTTCCGCTGATGCCGCGCATGTACTTGGCGCTGGCGCAGGAAGACCGTTTCCCTATTACCGATATCCTGCGCCAAACGCCGGATATCCCTAAAGATTGCCAATGGGCCATTTTCTTGCGTAACCACGATGAACTGACGCTGGAAATGGTCACGGATAGCGAACGTGCATACATGCTAAATTTTTATGCATCGGAAAGCCGTGCACGACTCAACGTGGGGATTCGCCGCCGGCTTGCACCATTGCTGCAGCGCGACCGCCGCCGCATGGAATTGCTCAATAGCCTGCTGCTATCCATGCCTGGCACGCCGGTAATTTATTACGGCGATGAAATCGGCATGGGCGATAACATACACTTGGGTGACCGCGATGGTGTGCGCACCCCCATGCAATGGTCGCCAGACCGCAATGGCGGTTTCTCCCGTACGGATCCGGCACGCTTGGTATTGCCGCCGATTATGGATGCGCAATACGGTTACCAGGCCATTAATGTAGAAGCGCAAAATGCAGACCCTTATTCGCTGCTGAATTGGACCCGAAAACTACTCACAGTCCGCAAGCAGTATCAGGCCTTTGGCCGCGGCAGTTTGCGCTTGTTGTATCCAGCCAATCGAAAAATTCTGGCTTACTTACGGGAATATTCGGGCACTGATCCATCCGGCAATGAGTTGAGCGAAATCATATTGTGCCTGGCGAACGTTGCCAGTTCTGCGCAAGCGGTGGAGCTCGATCTGGCAGAATTCTCAGGCTATATTCCTGTGGAGTTACTCGGCGGTTCGGTATTTCCCAGAATTGGTCAATGGCCTTACACCTTAACCTTAGCGCCGTATGATTTTTACTGGTTCCGTCTGACCACGGAGGCCCGAATGCCACCCGACTATGTTCCACCTACTCAATCCTTGCCTGAATACCTCACTCTGGTGTTACCTAATGGCTTGCCGGATTTAACACGCCCGCCGGTCAGTACCATCGTTGAGCAACAGATATTGCCGCAATACCTGCCACGCCAGCGTTGGTATGCGGGTAAACAGGAAAAGCTTACTGGCGCATCACTGTCTTTGTTAGCGGTACTGGAAAACACTTCAATTACACATGGCGCACACGCTGGATCAGGTACTGGTCAAGCGACAGTTACTGCTGCAGTGACCGCGCCGCCTATACTGCTCACTGTGGTTGAGGCCAGTGCTGCCTCAGGCAGCGAGCGCTATTTCATGCCTTTGGGCTTTTGCGTGGATGGCCAAGAGATTTCTTCGTTATCACAACAGTTAGCCATGGCGCGGGTAAGACGTGGTCCGCGCTTAGGGATTCTAACGGATGCATTTTCGATTGATGATTTTGCCCATACGCTGCTGGCTAATTTGCAAAAGCATACGGTTGTTGCCTGTGAGAACGGCCAAATCCGCTTTACCGGCAGCAAACGTCTCGATCGCTTGAGTATTGAGCAGGACACCAAGTTAAGAAGGCCTACTGCAGAGCAGTCCAATAGCTCATTGATTATCGGTGACAAAGTGATTGTGAAGATTATCCGCCGCATGAGCGCAGGGATTAATCCTGAATTGGAAATGGGACAATACTTGGCCAAGATGCGTTATTGCAACACGCCGCGTTTTTATGGCGATATGACCTATGTCACAGCAGAAGACGAGGTCTATACCCAGATCATTGCCCAGGCGTTTGTGCATAACCAGGGCGATGCGTGGCAATGGTCCCTGGATCGATTAGGCCGTGCCCTGCAGCATACGAACTCTGCACAAATCGCGGTGCGGGCGTTACCAGTAGAAAATGCAGGACCTATGGAAGAACTGGCTGGGTTTGCCGGTATTTTAGGCCAGCGCCTGGGCGAGCTGCATAATGTATTGGCAACACCGACTGATGATGAGGCATTCAAGCCCATCGAGGCGGATGAAGCAGCTTTGCAGCATTGGCAGCAGCGCATCAAAGCGCAAATGCAAACGGCCTTGGATATCATGCGGGAAGTAATAGGTCGCAGGGTCGCTTCGGCGGATGCGGATGCTGCACTGAGCGCCCAGGACCTGCATGAAAGAATATTAACCATGATTGACCAATTGGTCTTGCATGGTAAAGGCCATCTCTTAACCCGGATTCATGGGGATTTTCACCTTGGGCAAGTGCTGGTGCTGTCCGGCGATGTCATGATTATCGACTTTGAAGGCGAGCCTAACCGTACACTGGCACAGCGCCGTAGCAAGGATAGCCCTTTGCGCGATGTGGCCGGTGCATTACGTTCTTTTGCCTATGCCGCGGCCTTTATTGATCGCAATGATGAGAGCCAGCAGGTTGATCCAAATACGCGCAGCCAGATTCTGCAGCAATACCTGGACGCGTCCGAATCTATCTTCATGCAGAACTATTGCAAAGTAACGGCCAATCCTACGTTTAACGGAAATGCAGATACGGCTACTCCCTGGCTTCCGCCTGAATCGCAATCCGGCAGTAATGTCATGCAGGAGCGTTATGAGATTCCAGCGCAATTACAAGCCCTAATCCATCTGTTTACGCTGGAGCGGGTAAGCCACGAAATCATTTATGAATCAGCCAACCGCCCAGCCTGGATCGATGTACCGATTCAAAGCCTGATGCGCCAGGTGAATCAAATTAGTCAATATTTAACAGAAACTTCTAATGAGCCATAGTCCTACTTCAGTGCGCGCTTTATCTGGTGGCGCGCATCTTATTGATGCAACACACACCTTTTTTCGTCTATGGGCGCCTAAAGCTACCCAGGTTACTTTAATCCTGCAGGAACAAGGCGAATATGCCTTAGAAGCAGAGGGGCCAGCAAATGGAGGCCCAGCGAAGGGCTGGTTCAGCGCTACAGTATCCTGTGGTGCCGGTACGCGTTATCAGTACCGGGTGGTGAATGAGCACGGTATAGCGCAACTTGTGCCCGACCCCGTGTCTCGCGCCCAAGCCGATAGTGTGCATGGTTATAGCGTTGTAATTGATCCGCAATCTTATCAATGGCGCGTGAATGATTGGCGTGGCCGGCCCTGGCATGAAACCATTCTGTATGAACTACACGTAGGCGCTTTT
Source organism: Methylotenera sp. (assembly GCA_002928535.1). Classification (GTDB taxonomy): domain Bacteria; phylum Pseudomonadota; class Gammaproteobacteria; order Burkholderiales; family Methylophilaceae; genus Methylotenera. The sequence continues at coordinate 93,335 of PERG01000004.1, forward strand.
GGCGGCTTTACCGGCGTCAAGGCCAAGCTGGCTTCACTGGCTGCCATGGGATTCACCGCGGTAGAGCTCATGCCTTTGGCAACATTCCCTGGCCGCAATAACTGGGGCTATGATGGTGTATTACCCTATGCGCCGCATTTTTCGTATGGCACGCCCGAGGATTTGAAATCGCTGGTAGATGAAGCGCATGCTCTAAATATGACCATCTGCCTGGATGTGGTGTACAACCATTTTGGCCCGGATGGTAACTATCTTAACCATTACGCACCGCATTTTTTTGATCCTGATGAAAAAACACCGTGGGGTAATGCCATTGATTTCAGCCAGCAGGAAGTGCGTAATTTTTATACTGAAAATGTATTGTACTGGCTGGATGAATACCGTTTTGACGGCTTACGATTTGATGCCTGCCATGCCATTAAAGATAAGACTTGGTTAGTGGAAGTGGCGCAGATCGCGCGTAAAGAGCTGGAAGAAAAGCGCCAAGTCCATCTCATGGCTGAGAACGATGACAATTGCATCACGCTGCTGCAAGCAGGCTTTAATGCGCAATGGAATGATGATGCACATCACACCCTGCATGTATTACTCACAGAAGAAATTGAAGGGTATTATGCCAATTATTCGATTAATCCAGCGGAAAAATTAGCACAATGCCTGGCAGAAGGCTTTGTTTATCCCAGCCAGATCCCCGAGCTGAAAGAACCGGGGTCCACCGCTGAAAATGATACCAAGTTGCCCACCACGGCATTTGTAAATTATTTACAAAATCATGACCAGATTGGCAACCGTCCTTTTGGTGAACGCCTGACAACCTTGGTTCCTATCACGGCCTTACGCGTAGCGAATGCTTTATTACTTTTATCCCCTCATATCCCGATGCTGTTTATGGGTGAGGAATTCGGCGCTACCCAGCCTTTTCTATACTTTACCAGTCATGAAGATCCGCTACTGGTGGAAGCGGTGCGCGAAGGCAGGCGCAAAGAGTTTGCCTCATTCAAAAAATTTGCTGATTCCGACTTTGCACTCAAAATACCTGATCCCAACCATGTTGATACGTTTGACGCCTCTATCCCGCGACCCGTGAGTGTGGATGGTAGTTCTAGTACAGCGTTGGATTGGAGTCAATGGATCAGCAAGTTACTCGGCATCCGGCATCATTACTTGATCCCGCGTTTGCCAGGTACCCATGCCTTAATGGCTAAAGCTATTGGTCCTTCTGCAGTGATTGCCCGTTGGCAAATGGGCGACGGTGCAATATTGGCCATTGCGGCTAACCTAGGCAATGAAATGCTAGTGCTCTCGCGTGAGGATGTATGTAGTGCTCCGGAAGCCGAGGTGCTGTTTGATTACGGCGAAGCCTGGCAAATGCTCAACAAAAACATCATGCCGGGAAGTGCTTTCGTTGCCCTGCTGGAAGGACCGCTATGAATCCTATCGTCGAGCCTGTAGCCACCATGCCCATTGGGGCCACGGTACGTTTGCAGTTTCATCGGGAGTTTACTTTCTATGATGCAATCCGTTACCTGGATTACTTTGCCAAATTAGGCATTACCCATGTTTATGCCTCGCCTATCTTAACTGCGCGGCAGAATTCTACGCATGGATACGATATCGTCGACCCTACACAAATCAATGTAGAGTTGGGCGGCATAGAAGGGCTGAAGTCCCTGGTATCCGAATTACGGCAACGTAATATGGGGATCATTATTGATATTGTGCCCAATCATATGGGGGTAGGGGGCAATGAAAACCCTTGGTGGCAGCATGTGCTGGAATGGGGAAGACGCAGCCCTTATTCATTCTGGTTTGATATTGACTGGTTTTCTTCTGATCCGCATTTGCATAACAAAGTATTGGCACCGTTCCTTGGTGAACCCTATGGTGACGTGCTCGATAAAGGCGATATCAATTTAGTCTTTAATGCGGCCAATGGCCGCATCCAGGCGGAATATTTTACCCACCATTTCCCCATTGCCTTGACGGATTATGCGGAAATATTAGGCCAGGCCAATGCCTCCCCATTAGAACCGGTGCTTTCTACATTGAATGCCCTTAATTTCCAACAAGCCTTCTTAGCCATTGAAGAGGATATTGAGAATATTGCTAAAGATCTGCAGACGCTTTATAGCGAAGAGGCCGGACGTGCTGCGATTGATGAGGCTTTGAATCATTACAACCAAGCAACCCCTAATAGCCGTGATGCCTTACATGAATTGTTAGATCGACAACATTACCGGCTCACTTGGTGGCGGAATGCGGCCGATGAAATTAACTGGCGACGCTTTTTTGAAGTGTGTGAGCTGGCGGGGGTGCGCGTAGAACTGGATGAAGTGTTTGAGGCGACTCACTCTCTCATTTTCGATCTTTATGAACAAGGCTTGATTGATGGATTGCGCCTAGACCATATTGACGGTTTAGCCCACCCGCAACTGTACTGCCAAAAACTGCGGACCCGCTTAGCGGGATTGATTATAAAACGGCCTCCCACACTGCAGCAGCAACCTTATCTTATTGCCGAGAAAATACTGGCGAGTAACGAATGGCTACCTGAGGGTTGGGGCTTGGATGGCACTACTGGCTATGAATTCATGGATCAGGTCAGTGCCATGCTGCATGACCCGCGTGGCATAGAACACTTAAGCCAGTTGTGGCGACAGGTAACCGGAGATCGCTATAACTTCTCACAGCATGTCATGAGTGCACGACGCCAGTTGCTTTCTGAGAATTTAGTGGGTGAGTTCAATGCCACCGCAGCAGCCTTGCATCGTATCGCCAGGGCGGATTTACATACCCGTGATTACTCTCTGGCCGCGATTAAGCGGGTATTAATTGAGATTTTGGTGCATTTCCCGGTGTACCGTACGTACATCACAGCGGATGGCCCAACCGAAACGGACAAAGCGATATTTGAGCTGACGGCAAACAATGCCCGCCGTACTTTAAGCAGCGTAGACAAGCCGCTGGTAGACATTATTCTAAGCTGGTTAAGTGCGGATTTGGTAAAAGCCATGCCGGATAGTGCCGTGGCAGATCTTTCCAAACGTGCGATGACGCGCTTCCAGCAATTAACACCTCCGCTACTGGCCAAGTCGGTGGAAGATACTGCGTTTTACCGTTACGGTCGATTACTGTCACGCAACGAAGTTGGAAGCGATCCGGAAATATTATCGATTGGTGTGCAAGAATTTCATGAACTGTGTATTAAGCGTCTGCAACGCTTCCCCCGAAGCTTGCTGACCACTGCCACACACGATCACAAACGCGGCGAAGATGCGCGGGCCAGGATCGCGGTATTAAGCCAGATTCCACAGCGCTGGGCAGAAACCGTCATGCAGTGGTTTCAGTTTAATGCGCGCTTCCATCAAGATATACAACCTAATGAAAATCCGGAGGCACTGTACAGTGCGCCAAGGCCGCATCATGAGTTCATGTTTTACCAGACCTTGTTGGGCCATTGGCCTTATGAATTATCACTGGAAAATCCGCAAGCCTTAAAAGTTTATGCAGAGCGGCTTAATGAATGGCTGATGAAAAGTATTCGCGAGGCGAAGCGTTTCTCTAACTGGGTACAGGCCAACGAAGACTATGAAGCGGCGGTGAGTCAGTTTTTATTCGATTGCCTGGATTTTGATAAAAATCCGGTTTTTCTGCAAAGTGTCTATGCCTTTGTGCAAGACATCGCAGCGACAGGGGCAATTAATAGCCTGAGTATGACAACCTTGCGCCTAACAACCCCTGGCGTGCCGGATTTATATCAGGGTAGTGAGTTGTGGGACTTTAGCCTGGTGGACCCCGATAATCGACGCCCGGTGGATTATATGATCCGCCAGGAGATGCTAGCTGAAGATGATGACCTTTCAAAAAAACTGATGCAGTGGAAAACCGGCGCAATCAAGCAACATGTCATTCAACGCGTGCTATCACTACGGCAACAATATTTTGAATTATTCAATGCCGGGGATTATGTGCCGCTTGAAGTGAGCGGTCCGCGTGCAGCTCATGTAATAGCATTTATGCGTAAAGATGTGCAGCGATCCATCATTATCATTACACCGCGCTTGACCCACAGCTTTACCGAAATACAGCTTTTCACAGAATGCAATCTGCAGCTCAATTACGCAGAAGATTGCTGGAAAGATACTTTGGTACAGTTACCAGATATGATGAATAGCGACTTATATGATGGCATTACCGGGCAGGGCTGTCATGTATATAGTGGCAGAATCGAATTGGCTAAAGTATTCAAGCCTTTACCTTTAGCCCTTCTGTTAGTGGGCTCAAGTAATCAAGCTTTATTGAGTTAATTAGTGCAAACTGATCTCCAATCCCATGATGCTTTCCAGCCCAACAGATTACAGCGATTATCAATATGAACCAACCGATCTTTTTCTTTGATTCCATTAGTCCAAATGGACTAATGGATATTAACCTTCTAACTGTCCTACAAGCCCTGAGGCTGGCTAATTAAGGGCCTTTAATAGAATTTGAAATTAATTTGAATTTTTTTTGAAAATTGAGCGTTTATTAGTCCATCCGGACTATATCTGACCTATTAATTCTGCGAGTAGGATTCGGCTTACTGGGTAAGAAAATCTTTACGGAACCTCATGATCAAAAATCAAAAAAAGTACGCACGATCCAGTGATGAATTTAACAAGAATTCATCTGTGATTGATATAAAATTTTGAAAGCAATAGTCCAGAAAGTTTATATAAAATCTGGTTTAATAAATTTGGAGAAGCATCATGATTACCGTCACCATCTCAGAGGAAAGGTCGGATGGCCTTGTCAGGCGTATTGTCAGGTCCCACGATAAAGAAGTCTGGTGGGACATTAAAGGGGCTAATGAAATACTGCCACCACCACTAGACCTCCATGACATGGCGGCGACTTGTTTCATCTTTCATGCCATGAGTAAGGGTGAAGATCTGCATATTGCAGGCCCGGTCAGCAATTCTTTGTTAGAGAACCTTGAAGACTTGGTGGCCTCATGGGTTAACTACTGTCCACATCTTTACAAAAAAATCCGGATATCGGCAGATGAGGAAGTTAGCGATCTCTCCCGCACCAATCCCGCACATACTACTAACAAGGCTATTTCCGCTTTTTCAGGCGGCCTTGACGCATCGTTCACCGCATGGCGCCATCACAATAAAAGGGTTGGCCGCAAAACCCGCAATATATTTGCTGGTGTACTAATTCAGGGTTTCGATATCCCATTAAGTGAAATGCGTGCCTTCGAAACGTCAGCCGCTTCTGCTACTCAAACATTGCAATCCATTGGGATTCCGCTGGCTACGGTGCAAACCAACTGGAAAAATGAGGTCTGTACAAATTGGGAAATGGAATTCGGCAATGGCGTATCCACTTGCCTCATGAACTGGTTAGGCGCTGTAGATACAGCCTTGATCGGGTCTGATATGGATTATCGCCGTCTCGTATATCCTTGGGGTGGTAGTCCGATGACTTACGGCATGCTGTCCAATAACGGTTTCAAAGTTGTTTATGACGGTGGCGAGTTTGCCCGTACAGAGAAAGTTGAAGGCATTTCCGACTGGCAGTTAGGGCTTACTAATCTGAGGGTCTGTTGGGCCGGACCTCACACCGGTAAAAACTGCGGTGTTTGTGAAAAATGTACCCGGACTAAACTGAATTTCCTAGCGGTGGGTGTACCTTTGCCTCCTTCTTTGCCAGGCGTTCCTTCTCTCTATGCCATTTCCAAGCTACGGACTACTAACGAGCAGCAGATAGCGTTATTGAATGATATTGTGGAGATGGCCACATCAAGAAAGATTAATGGCCCATGGTTACAAGCGCTTAAATTCGCGATATACAAAAACAAGCTTTTCCTACGCGTCGCAATCATACGTTTTATGCGTAGAAGGTGGTGGCAATTTAAAAAAGGCATTATAGCGTTGCCCAATTTTTTGCATAAACGGGCACTGACTTTAGAGAGAACATTCAAGACTGATGCCCATCAAACCACTTCGTAAAGCCGTTCCTTGGGCGGTTGTTGATAGTGTATCTACAGGATTGTTAGGGATTTTAACCCTTTCAATCCTGACTCGAGTATTAAACGCAGAAGAGTTTGGCGCAGTTGCCTTAGTGCAATCCATCGTCATTTTGATCCAGCTGTTCACTTCGCTCGGCATGACAGAAGCCGTTATTCAGCGCCGGGGCATCAATGACCTTTACATCAATAGCGCGTTCTGGCTCAGTACCTTGATGGGCCTCCTGGGATTCTTGCTTTCGTTATCAATAGCAGCCTATTTCCTGCTCGGCACTTCCGAACCCCTTTTAGCAGCCCTAATGGTAGTAGAGGGAGTGGCATGTCTTTTTGTCGGACTTAATTTAGTGCCCGCTGCGCTACTTGAGAGAAATTTAGACACTAAAGCCGTGGCTAAAAGAACTTTCGCCGGAAAAGTAACGTTCGGAATCGTAGCAATCACGCTCGCTTTCATGCATTTTGGTGTCTGGAGCATCATCATCGCAGGCATCTGTCAGCACGTCATTTCAACCATCATATTATGGACATACACGCAATATAAACCCGACAAAAAGCACTCTTTAAGCCATGCCATCGAGCTATCTAAATATGGCATACCTATCATGTTGGAGAGTGCATTGTGGGCGTTTCTCACCAGGGTATTTAACTTGCTTGTAGGTGCGTTTCACGGCTTGGAAGTGTTGGGAATTATCAATATTGCGACGCGTACAGGCGAAGTATTCGCAAACATCATATCTTCAGTTTCCAACCGTATCGGGCTGCCGCTATTCTCTTCTATTCAAGACCAGCCTAAAAAACTAAAACAGGCTTTTAAAGTGGCTACTGAAATGGCGTCACTTGTAGCATTGCCTATTTTTACTGGCTTGATGCTGACCTCTAGTGACTGGGTGCCTTTATTCCTCGGGGAAAAGTGGGGAAATTTAGCGCCTTTGATTAATATCGTCTGTATCGTATGGATGGTGTCGTTTACACGCGTTTTTGCGGGCTCTTACCTTCGTGCAATAGGTCAGGCTAAAGCCATGCTATTGCCTGCAATCAGCGCTGCAATCATCACCATCATTGCCGTTTATGCCACACAAAATTTATCTCCGATCTTTGTCATGGTTGCATGGGCAGTGAGAGTAATAGCCACATTTCCTCTAAGTATTTTCGTGTTGCAAAAACATGGCCGCTTTTATTGGAAGACGCAACTCATCCCCCTGATAAAACCGTTGATAGCCACTGCTTTGATGGCTATCGCTGTGCTGGCTATCCGGTTCCAGGCATCCGCGTTACAACTTAATGGGTCACTCAATCTCATCGCTTCAGTGCTTGTAGGTGCAGCTGTATATATTGGCATAGTGTTTATCCATTATCGCCATACTGTTAAAGCATGGCGCGATGCCTCTAATATCGCCCAGGTATAACCAAATCAAAATGGTGCAATAATTATCTGGCGTTGTAATTGCTGCGGACTTGATCATTCATCATTTCGGATAATTAACTAAAAGATTCCTACACTGATTTCATCAAAATTCTGACAGATCAATACCTGGGTAGCGCGTAGTCTTAAAAATTAATTTATTAACTCTATAGGAGCGTGACATGAATATCAGTGAGGTAATGACACACTCAGTAAAAGTGGCTTCCCCAAATGATAGCCTTCAAGTAGCGGCTCAAATCATGGATGAAAACGATTTTGGCTTATTGCCCGTGGCAGAAAACGACCAGCTGGTGGGAATGCTATCTGATCGTGATATCACGATCCGTGCAGTGGCGAAGGGTATGGCTCCGGAACAGCATAAGGTGCGTGAAGTGATGACGCCAGAGGTGAGATACGTATATGACGATGATTCTATTGAAGATGCGGTACGCAATATGAGCGATCTTCAAATCCGTAGACTACCTGTGCTAAATCGAGATAAGCGCCTGGTCGGCATCGTATCTCTTGGTGATCTAGCGCTTACCACAGAGAAGTCTGCAGGGGCTGCTTTAAATTCGATTTCACAGCCGAATTAACTTCATAGGATAGCGTGTCAGCCAGGTCAGTCTTTTTCGCTATACGTCTGCACGACTTTGGCAATGTACTGATTAAGCGCATTGCGTTTTTCAAGATGCAATTGCCAAAGTGCTTCCAGCTCATCTAAATCAGCTAAGGTGGGCAAACAGCCATTACCTTTCAGGAAAGAATTCATCCTATCGGCAATGACCGCTTCTTTTATTCTGGCTTTACTCAGCGCCTTGGCCCACTCTTGCGTGAGTAACTGCCATTCGACGAATTCAAGCATGTATGTTTGTTTCCTTCTGTGTGAATTTTCATCATAAATACAAGTACTGAAAATCGCAATAATCTTTTAAAGATCATCCTACGGAAAGTTAAGAATCAACCTATAAGTGATTTTTATACAAGCATTTACAGTAACAACACTGCTTCTGTTCAGAAGTTAAATCCAATATTTGTACGAGGAGATTATTATGAAATTTACAAAACCTGCTTTAACGTTGATGGCGCTTTTAGGTGCAATTTATATGAGTCCTGCAGCTTTCGCAGGGGCAACTAATTCAGGCGAGAACACTTCTGCTACACCTGGGACCAATAGTTCCACTACAACGACCCCAGAAGGTGAAGTGGCACCTGATCCAGGCACACCAGCAACACGTGCTGCAGATACCCCTTCATCAGGTACAGGCGGTACTGCACATGATCGTTCAGACACAACTAAAGCCGGTGAAATGAAATCTAAAAGCCAAAAAAACTGTAACCCCACTACAGATCGTAACTGCGATCAAAAACGTTAAAACCAAACGTGTTAATTTTGAATAGTTTTGAAAACCTATAAGAGAGCGAAAGCTCTCTTTTTTATGTACGAACTTTTAATCTAAGCTTAGTAAATATATGGATGATTTAAATTGGGTGCAATGGCCGGCGATGTTGGTCACGCTATTAGCGGCTTGGCTGGTGGGGTCGACCTCTAAACGCAAGCGTAAGATTGGCTTTTGGGTGTTTTTATCTAGCAATGCGCTTTGGGTGATCTGGGGTTTATATACCAGTGCATATGCTTTGATTTTCCTGCAATTCGGATTAGCGGCAATTAATATTCGCGGTGCACGAAAAAATGAAAATTAGACCTAGGTTAATACTGACTAGGCTAGTACTGGGTAATGCTGCTTTGGCGTGAATTCATCAGGCAATATAACCCAATGCTTTTAACCCCTCATAATCACCCTCAAGAAGGCGATTGCCTATGTCATTACGATAGCGGATATTCGGCACTATCACTTTTCGCGCAAGTGCATAAGCGTTGGCGCGGGCGCTGGCTATACCTGGGCCTAATCCGTTGGCCACACCAATATAACCTAACATACCACTGGTAATGCGTTGTTGATTAACAATAGCCACTTCAGCTAAGTGTAGATGGTTGATATCTTCTTCCGTCATATCGCGAAACAACACGGGCAGGCCTTTAGAGATTAATTCGTAGCCATGGCTATAGGGAAAGGGCGGCACGGTGAGGACTATACCCGTGGCAAACCCTTTACGCGTGTTAAGTACCGCGCTTTCCAGGTTTAGCAATTTTTGGAATAGCGCAGGCCAGCTATCTAATTGCAGGTCTCCGCAAATGGCAAACCCGGGATAACCAAAACGGCTGGTGAATTCTAGAGGCCACAGGCCTTCCTGGTTAGCGATCAGGTTTATATTAATGTATCCGCAATAGCCGTTTTCTTTTAACTTACTCTCAATACGCGCCAAGGTTTTTTCAAAAATAATATCTGCACCTTCAAAGGTGACCACCGTACCCATTTCTCCGGTCAGTTCGCCTTGTGCACCCGGGAAGAAACGCTTGTGTTCCCAATCCAGGCAGGCCGGCTTTAAGAACTGCTTACCATTGAAATAAGCGCCGATGCCAACCTCGATCCCTTCGATATGGTCCATTAAAACAAAATCCGGGGCGCTATTTTTCTGCTTCTGATAGGTGGTCAACAAGGCCAGTATGTCTGATCCATCTTCCAAAACACCAATGTAGTTGCGGGTACGTAGTGCGGATGCGCCATTAAGCTTAAATACATAACGGGCTGGATGTGTTTTTAAAAACTGAATAGCGGCTTCATAGTCAGTAAAGTGGTGGGATGCTGCTGTTTGCAATCCGATTTCAGCGCAGATTTGCTGGCCGTAGTTACGGTCGCTTTCGAGGCGATCACCATAAGCGCTGCCGCCAATCACTTGATAGCCAGCTGCACGTAGTTCATCTTGAATAACGCCCATGCCAGCTGATTCAAACAAGATCACGCCTTCTTTGTCCGCTTCGCGTATCCATGGAAGTTCTTTACGCCAGTCGGATACCGTTGTGATCATGCCGCCATAAATATCCTGGGCTTCCGGAAGGGCAATATAGACTTTAACTTCATGCCCTGCTTGACCCAGGCGATAATATAAATCGCCTAAATCACAAGTATCGCCTATGCCTAAAAATCGCAAATGGGGTGCTTAACGGATGCAGTACTGAAAGCTAGTCCTGCATTCAATGCTTGGGTAGCTGGTCTGGTATATACATCATGGGTTTTATATATCATAGACCGATATAAGCGTGTGGCCAGCAAGCCCGCGGGTGTATGGTGTAATACCGGAGATAAATATCGGCTGAGCAACTTCATGATAGCGCTGATACTATCCATGCTGACAATTTGCATTTCCAGGGCGTGGATTTCGGCATCATTGAAATCGTTATCTGCATCGATATTAGCAGATTTGGCAATCTTATTCAGCAGGATTTGCTCATGCGTTAAATGCTTTACCGGTGTGGGTTTATGGTTAATCGGCGATGCTTGATTGGCTACCATCCAATCATAAATCACTTGTTTTTCGTAGCCGCTGAATACACCAAACATCTTGGCCTGATCGCCATCAATTAATTTCCAGAAGCGGCTCTGTTCCGGCGGCGCATGCTTATTAAACCAGCCGTTATCAATCAAGGCTGCTAAAAATTTCGGCATCGTGTCCGGCTCAGAAAGCCAGTCGTTGATGGTTCTGCCGGCAATGCGGCATCGGTCGGCGTGCGCTTGTTTTCCGAAATGGCTTTTGGCTTTAAAAATAGCTAAGACCTCATTGTTAAGGTCATATTTAGCGATAATGCTATTGGTGCTTAAGCCAATTTGGTTGAGTTTGTAGCCATTGCATACCCGGCGGAGAAACGCCTGCTGCTCACTCTCGGAATTAACAGGCATTGCATCAAATAAAGCCTCTAGGGATCTCCGTGCGTGACCGGTGTCCACATTGTCAATCGTGACATGCAAAGTGAAGTAGTAGGGGTCTATGCCAAGTTCTTTGAGCTCATAGGCCGTGATAAGCAAATGCAGTGGTAATTGCTCATAGCCAAGATTAAAGCCGATCACTTCCGGAATGAAATCTTCCGCATGTAAACCCAGTGCCAATTGAATCATGCCTTGGGTAAAATACTCGTCCGGCAACGCTGACCATTGTTCACAATCATGCTCGGCTAATAATTTCTTATATAGCACTACATGGTTTTGTCCTGGATTGCCATCACCCAATTCTTCCAAGTAAATTTTAATCAAGTTTGAAAATCGGGGGTCTTGCCAAAGGTTTACCAAGCCATACAACCAAGCGCCATCGACTAATTTAGTCGGCGCGACCGCCTGCAGAAAATTTAAGGCATGCGATTTAGTAGAAAACAATCTGCGTGGCGCCCCGTGCTGCCGCGCAGTGAGGTAGCGCTGATAAAGGACTCGCACACGATGGTTGTTGAGTTGCAGCCATTCTTCCATATGCTCCAGCGAAATCGGAAAATCAGAACTCATGGGTTCAACCAATGCAAGTTTATCTTCCAAGTAAGCACGGGCTTCTGCCACATGTTTATCCTTCGGCATTGCGCGGGTTAAACATTGATACAGCGGCTTGGCTTCTTTATTGCAATGCGTTTCGGAAACTAAGTAAGGCTTAACCAGGGCTTTTGCAGCACTTGGATTAACAGAGTTGGCATGGGCATTTTTTATGGAGGTATGTACATTGGAATCTGCCGCACTCAAATAACTGCGCATGTTTAAATTATTTGCAGTGGCAACTTTCAGCGTAACAGCAGCAGGTCTCAACTTAATTTCCTTCAGTTCTCTAATTAATAGTCTTAATTTACAGTTTTGAAATTTAAGTTGAATTATCGCCAAGGCTATTGGTCTGGTGTATAGGATTAAAACTGAGATATAAGTAGGACTAAACTTACATGCCTGAACAGCCGTTAACGAATAAAACCAAAGCCTTACTTGCCTTACTAAAAAGCTTGAAAACCTTGCAATATGATTTCAAAACGATCTCCCCTTTAAGTCACTTACGCGTGAATACGCGGCAAGATCATCCACGTGCTCGCCCTGATACTTTTTCTAACCCGGTAACTAAATTACAAAATTTAAGAGATATTTTTGGTTGGAGCCGGAGTTTTACAGAAGCACAGATCGACCCGTTGATTTTTAACTTGATGCAACAAGCGAAAATATTAAGGCGGGAAAAAAACGATATTTACAGCATCTTGCGTGTGAGTACTTATTGTTATCCTCCCGTTCAAGCAATTGAATCAGTTGACAGGCCGGACAAGCTGAAAGCGCCCAATAATCACATAGAAGAAACCCTGTTTTTTTTACATTCGGCTTATCCCACCACCACACAGGATTCAGTTTTTTTTGGGCCAGATACTTATCGGTACCTGAATCTGATTAAGCAAGTCATCAGCAAGCGCGATCAAACCACCAGCAAAAGAATGGTTGATATTGGTTGCGGGGCTGGCCCGGGCGCGATCTTAATGGCAATGCACTTTCCATGTGCAGAGGTGATTGCGACAGATATTAATAAAACTGCTTTAGAGCTTACCCAGGTGAATGCTATTTTCGCCGGAGCACACCATGTGCAAGTGATGTATAGCGATATTCTGAATGATGTTGACGGACAGTTCGATGTGATTACCGCTAATCCTCCGTTTTTGGTGGATAAAGAGCAGCGGGCTTACCGTCATGGCGGTGGGGCCTTAGGCGCAGAGCTTTCTTTCAAAATGCTACAGGCGGCAGTCCCACGGCTTGCGCCAGGCGGTCAATTCATTTTGTACACTGGTGTAGCTATTAGTGATGGACAGGACATATTTAAACAGTATGTGATTGCGTATTTAAATAGTTTGCAATCACTCCCACTCACTGGGCAAGCTTTGACCTGGGAATACATGGAACTAGACCCGGATATATTCGGCGAAGAATTATTCAATGATGTGTACGCCACGTCAGATCGTATCGCGGCTATATCACTTATTGTGACTTTAAGTGCTTAAATTCGTGTACTTAAATTTTACAAAGGTCTACCCTCAAATACATAAATCGCGCGCGGCTCCATTTGCAGCGACTTTTGTGACGCTGCAGTAATGGTTCTCAACGTGCTATTAATCAAGGGCTGCCATGCAAAAGTGTCGCAATGTGGAATTTTTGCATGGACTTTAACGTGAGATGCGTTAAACATGACCAAAACGGGTGGCCCATCACTATGGGGCGAAACAAATTTAACCACCATGCATTTGTTATTAGGGTCAGACCATTGCTCAGGGGTCATGGTATGACCGTTGGTATTAAACCAGGTAACGTCTGAATTACCGGCTGCATTCAGTTTGCCGGTTAAGAATTCAGCGCGCGATATTGCGTTATGTTTTTTACGTAACTGGGTAAGCTTACCCACAAAATCGACCAGATGCTCATCCGGGTGACTCCAGTCTACCCAGCCGATTTCATTATCCTGGCAATAGGCATTATTGTTCCCTGACTGGGAGTTATTTAGCTCATCACCCGCCAGAAGCATCGGAATCCCTTGGGATAATAATAAGGTAGCCAAAAAGTTGCGTTTTTGTTGTGCTCTTAAAGCATTGATCTCCTTAGAGTCGGTCGGGCCTTCTTCCCCACAGTTCCAGCTACGGTTGTCATTGGCGCCGTCATTATTATCTTCGCCATTCGCTTCATTATGCTTGTCGTTATAGGACACGAGGTCGGCCAAGGTAAACCCATCATGGGCAGTAATGAAATTCACACTGGACCAGGGTTTACGGTGCTGCTCATTGAATAGGTCGCTAGATGCCGCAAAACGGCTGGCAAAACGTGAAAGCGTGCCTTCCTTGCCCAACCAGAACTCGCGCGTGACATCACGGTAATCGCCATTCCATTCTGAAAATCCAGGCAAGAAAGAGCCCAATTGGAATCCCCCAGGACCAACATCCCAAGGTTCGGCAATCAGTTTACATTGCGCCAGTACCGGGTCTTGTAGCATGGCATGGAATAAGGCGTGGTTGGAGTTAAAGCCATTTTCATTACGGCCTAACGTCAATGCCAGGTCAAACCGGAACCCATCAATTTTGTAAACGGTGGCCCACATCCTTAAACTATCCATCACCATTTGTAATACTTTTGGATGCGAAGTATTTAAAGCATTCCCACAGCCTGTCAGGTTGTCGTAATAACGGGGATTATCCGGTAAGCCTTTATAGTAACTAAGGTTATCAATGCCTTTCCAGGAAAGGGTAGGCCCTAAATGATTACCTTCGCAAGTATGGTTATAAACTACATCCAGGATCACTTCGATACCGGCTTCATGCAGTGCATCGACAGTGGCGGCAATTTCCTCTAACTCGCCACTGTGTATATAAGCTGATTCCGGGGCAAAGAACGCCAGGGTGTTATAGCCCCAGTAATTTGCCAAGCCTTTTTCCAGCAAATGGCGATCCTGCAGAAAGGCATGCACCGGCAATAATTCAATGGCAGTTATACCAATGCGATGTAAATGCGCTATGAGAATGGGGTCTGCCAAGGCTTTAAAAGTCCCACGAATGTCATGCGGAATTAACGGATGCTGCATCGTTAAACCTTTTACATGCGCTTCGTAGATAATCGTTTTAGGCCAGCGGATATTAGGTTTGTCGACTTTCGCCAATATCTCGGTACCCACTACAATCCCTTTAGGCATATAAGGCGCACTATCCCTGAGATCCATGACTAAATCAGCATCTTCAACATCATCTATCGTGTAGCCGTAAAGCGCATCATCCCACTGTAGATTGCCCGATAATTTACGTGCATATGGATCTAACAACAGCTTGTTTTTATTGAAACGCAAGCCTTCTTGCGGCGCCCAAGGGCCATTGACCCGGTAACCATATAATTGTCCAGGTCTAATATCTGCTACGTGCCCATGCCAAACACCATTGGTGCATTCTTTTAGTTCGATGCGTTCTGTTTCGGATAAACCATCTGGGCTAAATAGGCAAAGGGTAACATGGGTAGCATTGTCTGAGAAAAGCGTGAAATTGGTGCCATGTTGATCTGGCGTGGCCCCACGGGGATACGGGGAACCTTCAGTAATACTTCGCATAAACATCCTTCATAGGGAGCGTTTCGTGATTTTTTGGATTTGGTTATCGATTATCACAAGTGGACATGAGTAGATAATTTAACGATTAAAAAAACGAAGTGATATCCGTTTTTAAGGAAAACCAATATAAGAATATTCTTACAAAAATCGGGGTTCTAAATATGCTTTAATTAAATTCGGTTAAACAATGCTGATCTTTGGCATACAAAATTAGATCGGCATTATTCTTAAATTGCATTTTTTTAAGAATTTTAGAGCGGAACACGCTGACCGTGCTGGTGGAAATATTAAGATCGTTGGCAACATTGAGAATAGATTTGCCATTGGCTAATTTGAAAAAAACCTGTAATTCGCGTTTAGATAACGCATCGTGCACTTTGCGATTGGCTTGCGCAAGTTGAGATTTCCGTTGTAATACCTCAGGCTTGATATACTTCTCACCAGTGTTAACCGCTTGAATACCCTCGATAATTTCTTCAATGCCGTAGTTTTTAGAAATATAGCCATTACATCCTAAGCGAATGTAATTTGCAGCAAAATCAAAATCTTCGCTGCCATTAATAATCAATATCGGCACATTGGCAAATGCCTGCTTGGTATCCAAAAAGGCTTCTAGGCCTTCGCTTTGAGGTATAGACACATCAAGGATAATTAAACTCGGATTAGCCTTAGCCGACCCCTCTTTTGATTCATTAGCAATTTTTTGAATCTGCGTAATTTTTTCAGTAGGCGTAACTTCCGCTTTTAAACGTGAATTGATAAGGTTCCGCAATGAACTTCTAACAAAGCGAAAGCCACCTAACAACAATATATCTTTCATATGGAATGTGCAGTATTAAGAAGATTCAAAAGTCCAATACTAGCAACCTGATTTTTATATATATGTAGGAATATTCTTAATCTAGTGTAGGAGATTGAGGATTCTTATTCAAAGCAGATCACGCGTTTGGTCTTGTATTCATTGAATGTGGGAAAAAAGTACCTAGGAAAATTCTTACACGCTTGTAGGATATTACGGGATAGGCTCATGCCAGTGACTTTCATATACTTTTTTATTAAAAATAATGGGAGCACGGTATGCATGAATGGCTATTAGCACATACTTTTTTTAACTTACCTGCGTATCAGTGGGTGACTGCAGGATTTCTAACCCTCGTTTATTTCTTCCTTATCCTTAGCATTTGGAAACTCGTCATTCTGAAGCTGAAGGATTTTTCCGCTAAAACCCTTAACAGGATCGATGATGTCATCATTGAAGTATTGCAAGCCACGCAAAAGTGGATATTTGCATTGTTTGCACTATTACTGGGGATTCGCTTTTTAGCGTTGCCCGAAAGATGGTTAGACCGCCTTGACCATGTGACTTTTATTGTCTTGGGATTACAGATTGCAATCTGGATTTCTAAAGGCATTACTTTATGGGCAAGCGGCACTCTGATTACCCGGGATGGCGAAGTCCCTAATCCGGTAATCACCGCGATGTTGTCCTGGATATTTAAGGCGGTCGTATGGTCGGTATTGCTGCTGACAGTATTGGCCAATGTTGGCGTTAATATTACTGCGTTTGTAGCGAGCCTTGGCATTGGCGGTGTAGCGGTGGCCTTGGCCGTGCAGAATATCCTCAGCGATTTATTCGCATCACTCTCCATTGGTTTGGACAAACCGTTTGTCATCGGCGATTTCATTATATTCGGTGATGTCATGGGCACAGTAGAGCGGGTGGGACTTAAAACGACACACATTCGCAGCTTAAATGGAGAGCAAGTGATATGCAGTAATACAGAGCTACTCAAAAATACCATACGTAACTACAAGCGTATGTCACAGCGCCGGGTTGCATTCACATTCGGGGTGAGTTATGCCACTGACCCAGACCAGCTAGAGCAAATCCCAACCATGATTAAAAGTTATATCCAGAAAGTGGAGAAAGCGCGTTTTGATCGAGCTCATTTTAAGGGCTTTACGAGTACTACGCTTGAATTTGAAGTGGTTTACTTTTTAGACACTGATGATTTCAATCTCTATATGGATGTACAACAAGCGTTGAACCTCGCCCTCATGCGTGAGCTTAAAACAATGGGCGTGGAATTTGCATTGCCAGGGATTAGTCTGGTGGGCTTGCACCCCATTCCTAAAGAGACCATTAAATAGCTAGAACTCAAGCAGTAAGTAGATTCTTACAAAATTTTGCTCCTTTTGCCTATACAAATTTTTCCGTTAAAACCGCACAGTAGCGTTTCTAACTTAGATTGAGTTATTTAAGGAGAATCAGCAATGATGGATAACGATGAAGCAATTTCAACACTCAATGATTTGATCGAAATCTCTAAAGATGGTGAAGAGGGTTTTCTTAAATCTGCAGAAAGTGTTGATGACCCACAACTTAAAACTTTCTTTTTTCGCCGCTCACAAGAGGTGAAAGACAGTGTGGTTGAACTGCAAGATCTGGTGCGTGCTTTAGGCGGTAAACCAGCAGAATCAGCATCAGTGGCGGGTTACTTACATCGCCGCTGGATAGACCTTAAAACCGCTATTTTAAGTAACGATACGCTTGCGGTATTAAATGAAGTTGAGCGTGGTGAAGATGTTGCGCTCAATGCTTATCGCGAAGCCGCGAAAAAAGACTTACCACCGATGGCACGCTTAGTGGTGCTACGCCAGTTAGATGGTGCACAACGTAATCACGATCAAGTGAAACAGTTACGCGACCAAGCCGAATTACAAACGCATTAATTTAAGCGTATTTATTAAGGAGATTAGTATGGTGAATACTCAAAATATTAAACCTGAAATGCCAGTAGTGTGTAGTCAAGATGGACAGTTTGCAACCGTAGACCATATGGAAGGCGATAACTGCATCAAGCTGAAAAAAGACCAAAACGGTCAGCATCATTACATCCCTACCAGTTGGGTAGAGTCTACTGATAATGGAAAAGTCAAAATAGATCGGCCCGGCGAAGAGGCCATGCAAAAGTGGTCAACTTCTCCCTTGCATTAACCGGTAGAAATGGCCAAGAGACTCAATCTTTGATTGAGTCTTTTTTTAGGGTGCTAATTAATACTTAATTCAATAGGGATAAGCAGTGAGGGCCGATTTTATGCAGTTTCATAGTCCATACAGACTATTGTTGAGCGGCCTTTAAGTCGATTAAATTGGTACACAAAATACATTTGTATTTGTACGGTTCAATCCAGCGAATAGTACTTAATTGGCGAGTTATAACGTAATTTTTTAAGGAGAATAATAATGAAGGAATTGAAGTCTTTGGTTTTAGCCGTAAGTTTGGCTTTAACTTGTTTTACCGCCAATGCTGCAGTTGTAAAAAGTGCAGATCTGGATGCAAGTGCAAATAATGAATTTTACTCTTATAACGGAGTAGGGTCTGTTGGCTCAACTTTTAGCGATTATTTAGCCATATCTTTTGACGGCACACGAGATTTGGTCGGTAGTTTATCTGGTACTAGTACAAAAGGTATTACTTTCACCGCCTTCAATTTGTTAGCATCAGACATGACTACCATATTAGCAGAGGGAACTCTGGCAAATGTTGGTCCTAGATTAGCGTTTGGTGGGTTGGATAGCGTTAACTCTTTTGGTGACTATTTTGTTAACATTGCTGGAATTTCGACAGGCACAGCGGGATATAACGGTACCTTATCTTTGGTTTCACCAGTGCCAGAACCAGAAGTGTATGGCATGTTATTAGCAGGTTTGGGATTGATGGGCTTCGTGGCGCGTCGCCGTAAAGCTTAATAAATATTGAAATAAAAAACCCATCTTAGGATGGGTTTTTTTTGGGCCATATCAATGACAATTTTAGATTAACTTATTTTGAGCTAGGATACTGAGGCGATGACTAATTTAAGTGTGTGCAGTGGATTGCTTTAGGCAACACACCCATTTGATTACTGCCATAGCGAGGGTAATGCCAATGATATCCGCGCCAAAATCCTCCCAGCCTGGTCTTCTGCCTGGCACAAACATTTGGTGCACTTCATCCAGCGCGCCTATGATTAACACCCCTACAGCAAGCTTCCATAAAGGAGTGTGAGGATAGGCTAACTTTGCCAAAACCAGCATGCCACCGTAAAAGATGATGTGCACCACTTTATCCCAAGGCGGGGTAAACAAACTTCCTGCATAGGGCTGGCTTCCTCCTACAAACAGCACAATGATCACAATGGCCAAACAGAATCTAGCCGCCCACTGAATAGAGGTTTTCAAATTAAATGATACTTAAATGAGG
Organism: Methylotenera sp.; assembly: GCA_002928535.1. Lineage (GTDB taxonomy): Bacteria > Pseudomonadota > Gammaproteobacteria > Burkholderiales > Methylophilaceae > Methylotenera. The sequence continues at coordinate 112,974 of PERG01000004.1, forward strand.
TTGAGGAAAGACTTGAGTAACTCGTGGTACGGATTGAATAACTAGTAGGCGTTTTTTTCGCCTTTGAAGACCACAGCAATGGTTTTACACACAATATACATGTCCAACTTTGGATTCCAATTGCGTAAATAATCCAAATCATAGTCAATACGTGCTTTCATTTTATCTAAGGTTTCTGTTTCACCGCGTAAGCCATTCACTTGTGCCCAGCCAGTAATGCCGGGTTTGACTTTATGGCGAATCATATAACCTTTAATCAGCTTACGATACATTTCATTATGCGAAACAGCATGAGGGCGTGGACCTACTACGCTCATGCGGCCTTGTAAAACATTAATAAATTGCGGTAGCTCGTCTAATGAAGATTTGCGTAGAAAGGCCCCGAATTTAGTAACGCGTTGATCATTTTTAGTAGCTTGGGTCACTTGAGCACCGTCTTCGGTTACGGTCATAGACCTGAATTTATACACCAAAATTTCCTGACCATCCAAACCATAACGGCGTTGTTTGAAGATGATTGGTCCGGGTGAGCTCATCTTAACGCCTATTGCAATGGCTACCAGCACTGGCGAGATGGCGACAAGAATCGCTGCCGAGAACAAGATGTCAGCAATGCGTTTAACCATGCCATTGAAGCCTGTGAATGGTGTTTCACACACGGCAACCACTGGAATGTCATCAATTTGGTCCATGCGTCCCTGAATCAGGTCAGTCATGAAGATATCCGGCACGAAGTAAATTGAAACAGTCGTATCTTTTAAATCATCCAGCAATTTTAGAATGCGTGGATGGCTGGACATTGGCAAGGAAAGGTAAATCACATTCACATGATTGCGTTTAATGTACTCCGCCATGCCATCGATATTGCCCAGTATTGATGCGTTAAGCTCGCCCCGCAACAAGGCATCAACGTCCGTGTGCTCTGCAATTCTGGAAATACTGCGATCTTCAAAGAAACCGATAACCTTGGTTGACGCATAGCTCATATTTTGTAACCGCAAAGATAAAGCAATGCTTTGTTCATTCACCCCTGCGATAACGGCACGCTTCATCGGCCCTTGTAATTGAATAATATAAGGCGCCATCACTTTTAAAGCGATCAAACCGGCAATCTGTAAGACCGGCGTTAATATGATCCACATCAGTATGGTCTGCTGTGTAAATAGATATAAGTAGTGAGTGCTATATGCGAATAAAACCAACAGACCAGACAAAACAGTCCAATTAAACAAGATTTCTTGCAAAGCTTTGGTGAAACTTAAACCCACTTTTGCACTGCCGGGAAATAGCAGCAAGAACATAATCAAGGATAAGAATAAATAGATAGAAGAAATGCTGCCTTCTTGCACAATCGCTACGATCCACAATGCAAAGACGGCGATCAGCGGTTCTGAAAGCGTTTCGAAAATCGTTAAAATATTATCGCGCGCAATTTTGATCCCAGAAGAGCGGCGAAAGAGCGGTATAGAGTTATTTTCAGTCATGCTTGAAATGTCCGGGTATATTCATTTACTGCTTGCGCACGGTTTAAAACATCGAGCTTTTTAAAGATGCGTTGCAGATGGTTTTTTACGGTAAAGGCACTGATATTTAGAATCATGCCGATATCTTGATTGGTTTTACCTCGTTTAACCCAATCCATAATTTCGGATTCTCGGCTGGATAATAGCCCGGCGAGCTCACTGGCCGTTGGCATTCTGTATAGCTGTTCAGGCAAATGTTCAAGTTGCCTGAGTGAAGAGTCAATATAAGGTAATAAAACACTCGCCATTTTTCTAGCACTGGTCGGCATTTTTCCTGAAGTATCAATAAAAACATAGAGGCAGTCTTGGCCGCCTCGCAGGTCTTTAATCCCGTGTACCAGCGCCAATTTCATTTTTTGCAATTGGGCACGCGTGTCTTTGCAATTCAAAGGCTGGTTATTGAAAATGCCTTTATCCATATTGAGGACAAAAGGGGATTTAGAGTTAGTTTCCCAATATTTAAAGAGGTTACCTAATAAGCCCGTGAAATTTTCAGTTGCCACTTTTGCCGTACGAAGCCCAGGTAATGGAGACACTACATCAATATGTAATTCCCCAAGTGCAAAATTTCCCCAGGCTGCAATCATCAATTTATGCGGAATGTATTGCTGTATATCGCCTTGTAACCAAAGCAATAGATCAAAATGGGAATGGATAAATAAAGATTTGCTAGCGAGCGAGTTGAGGTCATCCAGCGTAATAATGCTGTCATCCTCTAATTCGTTATGATTCAATTTTTCCTCAGCCTTCATAACTTTCAACCTGTTTAATATTCATTTAAACAAATGCACTAACTTTGCATTATTCATTCGCAATGGTGCATTTGGACTATTGAAAACTCGACCTGCCCTGACTACGATGGCTTTAACTCAGCTCTTTTATGAGTATCTATGCAAGGAACGTTCCAAAACGTAACTGCTTAAATATGAATGTTAAAACCTTTAGCATTCTGTGAGGCATATGGTAGACGTTGCGTAAGAATCTATTTATAGGGCCGATTCTGAACTCTATGTAGGAAATTTCTTACGTTTACTAAAGGTGCGATTGCGACTGTAGGAATTGTCTTACTGCAGATGTCGGAATTGGCCTATTTTGAAATGAAATTAAAGTTATTAATATGAGCAACATTCTGATGCCACATCTATTAATAATTGTGGTTAAAAACACACTTGATAAGGTTTTTTAGAAAATAATTGATAAGAATCAAAAGAATAAGAAGTTGCAGTATTGCCAGAAATAATTTTTAAGCATTTAATAGCCTTTGCTATAAATGCTTGGCAATTAAAACTTGAGTACATCAAATCGATGTATTGGCAAAACTGACAATTAGGGGGTAATTATTTTGAATTGGGATAGAAGTATTTTTTCAAAAATGATGATGGGGACGGCGATTATTTATTCGGCTACATATACTAGTACCGCACTTGCAGATAAAGATGACACGTTCAACTTTACTGCCGGTACTCTATATATGTATGACACGAATCTATTCCGAGCACCAGCTGGCGCGAATCCTCCATTTGATGCTGAGCGATCTGACAGCATGTGGAAGACCAATGTCGGTATCAGCATCGATAAAGATTATTCTTTGCAGAAATTTAAGTTTGATTACTGGCATGAAGAGACGAAATTCAACAATAACGATTTCCTCGATTTCAACGGTAACAACTATAACGCTGCATGGTTATGGGCAGTAACACCTGGTTTGAAGGGCACGTTATCTTCCAAGAGAACGGTAGATTTAGTGCCATTTATCGACTTTCAAGGTTTTACTAGGAACGTCCGTACCACTAAATTCCAAAACTTTGATTTTGACTATTCACCCCACAACAAATGGCATTTGTTGGGCGGTGTAAGCAAGCTGGATGTAGAAAATAGCCAGGTATTTATTCAAGAACAAAGCTTTAAATTTGATGGGGTAGAAGCGGGTGTTAAATATACTTTCCCATCAGAAAGTTTCTTTAAATTCATGGTGCGTAGGAGAGATGGTGAGCAAGTACCTCTGGGTAACGCTTTCCTAGTCAGCGATGGATTTAAAGAAGATGAACAAGAGCTCAGTATGTTTTGGTTGGTCAGCGGAAAATCGCGCATCATCTCAAATCTGGGCCATTTGAAACGTGAAGATAATGATTATTCAGTGCGTGATTTCTCCGGCTGGTTCGGTGGCATCAATTATGCATGGGATATCACAGGCAAATTGAATTTAACCGTAGACCTATCTAGAAGAATTGCGGCATTTCAGGATTTCACAAGTAGCTATACCACGATTGATACGATAGCAGTGAAACCAACCTGGGCCGTTACCTCCAAGATCAAGGTCAGTGCAAACGCACAATACGGGCATCGTAAATTTTTGAATGATGGCGTTCAGCAAAACTTTGGCCGAAACGATGACATGGTTTCTTACGGTGTCAGCGCAGACTGGACACCACGCGATACGATGAAATTCGGTTTGAATTTACGCCATGAAGAACGTGATTCTAATGCTGTAAACCGGGATTATTCCGCAGACATTGCGAGTATCAACGGGCAGTTAACTTTTTAACTAACCGAGGCTTTAAATTTATGCAAAAGTCCTTTCACACACTTGGTTTGATCGCATTGACGGCGATTGCCCTCATAGCATGCGATAAGAATGTAGATAAAAAACCTTCTACTCAGATCGTCGCAAAAGTGAACGATGTCGAAATCACTATGCATCAAATAAACCGAGTAGTGAAAGGTATGCGGACAGTTTCTGTCGATAATGTAGCAAGTGTTAGACGTGAGGCGCTGGAGAAGTTGATTGACCAGCAAATCATTGTTGAAAAAGCGAAAAAGGAAAATCTGGATCGCACACCTGACGTCATTATGGCAATTGAAGCCGCCAAAAAAGAGATTCTGGCAAAAGCTTATATCCAAAAGCTGGTCATGAATTCCACTCGTACTAAAAGCAACGATATTAAAGAGTATTTCAACGAACATCCGGCATTATTTTCTGAAAGACGTATCTTCAATTTTGAAGACATTGGTTTTCAACGCGTGGCTGAACTGATGCCCGCTTTGCGTGCAGAAGTTGCACAACAAAAGACCATGCCTGAAATTGCAGCTTGGCTGAGAGAAAAAGGCGTTAAATATACTGGTGGCACTTACCTGAGGCCTGCGGAGCAAATACCGTTAGCCATCTTGCCACGATTACAGTACGCCAAAGCAGGGGAAGTGCTGTTGGTTGAAATAGACAATGCAGTGCATTTGATCCATGTGATCAAGTACGAAGAGTCACCGATTGACTTGGCTGCAGCGACACCTTTTATTAAAAGTTATTTTATCAATACCAACGGCAAGCAACTCATTACCGACAAACTCAAACAGTTCCGCAAAGAAGCTAAGGTGGAATATGTTGGGGAATATGCTTTAGCTGCAGCTGACACTGATGCTTTGGCTGAAAAGACCAACCAGATTCAATCGAAATCAAATAAAAGATCTTCAATTGAAGCAGGTGTAGCAGGCTTGAAGTAAATTTATGTAGGGCAAGCTTGTGTTTGATAATGACTTTCAAATAAAAAAGGAAATATCGTGAAAAATTGGCATAGACTATTAGTAGTAATGAGCCTGTTCGTCGCATCTATGTTCACTATGAACATAGCATCCGCGGACGATAACATCGACTATCTGTTAGGGGCAGGCGATACGATCCGTATCAATGTATTCCAAAACCCAGAACTGACGACTGAAACCCGTGTATCAGAAAGTGGGTCAGTGAGTTTCCCACTGGTGGGTGAAGTTAAAGTAGGCGGCAAAAGTATTCAGGCCGCTGAAAAAGCCATCGCCCAAGGGTTGATTAAAGGTAAATTTGTACAACAGCCGCAAGTCAATATTGTGCTGCTGGCAGTACGCGGCAACCAGGTTGCGGTGATGGGTATGGTAAATAAGCCTGGTCGCTATCCTTTGGAAACTTTTAACATCCATTTAAGTGAAATGATTGCGATTGCCGGCGGCGTGCTTCCAACAGCCGGTAATGGTGCCGCGCACTTAACAGGCACCCGCAACGGTCAGCCTTATAAACATCATGTTGATCTTGCTTCTTTATTTCTGAACGATAAAAAATCAGATGACATCATTGTTAAAGATGGCGACATCATTTATGTAGTACCAGGTAATCAAGTATCAATCCTTGGCCAAGTATTGCGTCCAGGCCGTTTTGCACTAGAAACCTACAAAATGAACTTAGTTGATGCGCTTTCATTATCTGGCGGCATGATTCCAACCGCTTCAGACAGTGTTGTGATTACCGGTATGCGTGATGGTAGCCCGTTTAAACAAGAAGTGAATGTGTCAGACTTGTTCATGAATAAAGACGCTGTGAATGATGTACAAGTCATGGCTGGCGATCAAATCTACGTACATCGTGCGCCTCTGTACTACATCTATGGTGAAGCACAAAAAGCCGGTAGCTATCGCGTAGAACGTAATATGACGGTCGTGCAGGCCCTAGCGCAAGGTGGTGGTCCGACCATCCGAGGTACGCAACGCAATATTAAATTGTTCCGTCGCAACGAGAGCGGTGAAGTAGAGCAGCTTTCTCCTAAGCTCACTGATCCAGTACAAGCTGAAGATGTGATTTTTGTTAAAGAAAGCTTGTTCTAAAAGTTAGTTAAAGGACCGCCATGAATTTCCTCCAGTTTTTATTGATACTTAAAGCGCGTTTCAAAATCATCTTAGTGACTTTTCTCACTATCGTGCTGGTTTCGCTCATCGTCACACTGTCCTTGCCCAAAAGCTTTCAGGCGACCACCTCCCTGTTGCTAAACTACAAAGGCATGGACCCTGTGACAGGGGTAGTGTTACCTGCACAGTTGGTGCCCGGTTATATGGCCACGCAAGTGGATATTATCCAAAGCCGGAACATCGCACTTAAAGTCGTCGATAAACTGGGGTTGGCGGAAAGTCCCCATGCCCAGAAGCATTTCCAAAAGGCAACGGATGGGCATGGCGACATTAAAAACTGGTTAGCAGATATGCTGTTAAAAAAACTAACCGTTACGCCATCTAAAGAAAGCAGTGTGATGGAAATTTCCTACACGGCAGTGGATCCTGATTTTGCTGCCGAAGTAGTAAATGCGTTTGCTGAGAATTACCTGGAAACCAGTGTGCAATTGAAAGTAGAACCCGCGCAAAAAGCCGCCGGTTACTTTGGTCAACAAATCAAAACGTTACGTGATAACTTGGAGCTAGCCCAAAGCCGTTTATCCAAGTACCAACAAGAAAATGGCATTACGAATCCTGAACAAAATTACGATGTAGAAAGCATGCGTTTAAATGAGCTCTCCACACAGCTGAGCATCGCACAGTCTGCTGCCATCGAAGCACAATCCAGGAAAGCCAGCGCCCAAAATAATGCGATGGACTCCCCAGATGTTGCTTTAAGTCCTGTTATTCAGAATCTAAAAGTGGATGCAGCACGTGCGGAAACCAAGCTGGCGGAAATGTCCGGACGCTTAGGTACCAACCATCCACAATACAAAGCTGCAGCAGGCGAGTTAGGCAAATTAAAAAGCCAGATTAACCAAGAGGTACAAAGTGCTTCGAATAGTGTGTCGGGTTCAGCCAATATTCAACAACAACGTGAAGCGCAATTACGTGCACAAGTGGATATGCAAAAACAAAAAGTTTTAAGCCTGAATCGCTTAAGAGATGAGATGGGTGTATTGCAAAAAGACGTGGAAACTGCGCAAAAAGCCATGGACGCTGTAACGCAACGCTTTAGCCAAACCAGCATAGAAGCGCAATCCAACCAAAGCGACATCTCAATACTTAATCCTGCTATTGCACCATTGTTACCTAGCAGCCCACGCGTGCTTGCTAGTATCTTGATGTCTATTTTATTGGGTGCGGTATTGGGTATCGGCTTCGGTTTATTAGCTGAGTTAATGGATAGACGTGTACGCAGTCGCGATGATATTGCTGAATTACTAGGTGTTCCGGTGTTTGCAATTTCTAAAGGGAAACCAATTAAAGATTCCATGAAGTTGTTGCCCAGAAATAATGGCCCTAAATTCTTGACTGCGTAAGGAGCAATATGCTGAATACTGTAAATACGAATTTGCCTGTAGCGAATAATAAGCATCGCGAGGCTAATATTGGCAAACTGCTACTCGATTTAGGCAAAATTACGCTCGAGGATGCAGAGCGAATTATCCGGTTGCAAAAAGTTGAAGGCCTACGTTTTGGTGCTGCTGCCCAAAAACTAGGCATGGTGACTGAGGCGGACATTCGTCAGGCGTTATCGCTGCAGTTTGATTATCCATACCTGCAACCTAATCAAGGTTCATTTAGTAAAAATCTGGTCGCAGCCTATCAACCTTTCTCGCCACAAGTAGAAGCTTTACGTGCATTACGTAGTCAGCTCATCCTGACTTGGTTTAATGAAGGCAATAAATCTTTGGCAGTGGTTTCTGCCAATGAAGATGAAGGTTGCAGCAACCTCGCCGCTAATTTGGCAGTAGTCTTTTCACAGCTAGGCGAGCAAACTTTGCTTATCGACGCGAACTTGCGCGAGCCCGCACAGCATAAGATTTTTAATTTAAATGAGCCACGCGGTTTATCTGATATTTTGGTAGGACGTGCTGATTTAAATATTGTGACCCGCATCGATTCTTTCGTGAATTTATCAGTCCTCGGTGCTGGTACCGTGCCGCCCAATCCGCAAGAGCTTTTAAGCCGCAGTATTTTTACGGATCTCATTAACCATGCCATTACGCATTACGACATTGTGATTGTGGATACTGCGCCTGCAGGGGACACCTCTGACGCGCAAACTGTGGCTGGTCGTTGTGGTGGGGCGCTTCTGGTCTCGAAACTTAACCAGACGCGCGTTGCAGAATTGGAAAATGTTCGAGATCAATTAACCGTTACCGGTGTGCAAATTGTGGGTGCCGTAGTGAATGATTATTAATCGGCACTATTCTCAAGATGTATATCTCGATATTTTATGTCGTTGAAATTTAGCCCATCACAATATGCGCCAACCAATAGAAGGAACATTGAATTACCATGATGGGCATACTTTCTTCTGCGCGCAAAGCTGCATTTAGCAATCCTAATTTAACTGCGCTAAAGCCACTAATCTTCGTACTGCTTGGCTTGCTGGTCATGTACCTGCCAAGTTTTATCGATTTGTTTAACGGCATCTGGAACACCAATCAGCAAGCCCACGGACCCATTGTATTAGCCGTGGCTATCTGGTTCTTTTACTTTAAAGCAACTTTAGTCCCTCAAGCAAATATACCTATTGTTCCGGCGCCGCACATCGGATGGCCGGTGTTAATTCTAGGTTGTCTGATATTCATGGTAGGGCGCTCACAGACCCTATATCTGTTCGAGATTGGCTCATTAATCCTAGTTTTGCTTGGCATTATGCTGCTGTTTTTTGGCAAGCCTATGGCTAAACATTTCTGGTTCGCATTTTTCTTCATGCTGTTCATGGTGCCGTTACCAGCCTCGATTGTAGAAATGATTACGCAGCCAATGAAGATGGCGGTATCCATTGCCTCTGAGCACTTGCTGTATGAATTCGGTTACCCCGTCGCCCGAGCTGGGGTCATTGTGCTGATTGGCCAGTACCAATTATTAGTGGCAGATGCCTGTGCAGGCTTGAATTCGCTATTTACCCTGGAAGCGCTGGGTCTGCTTTACATGAACATCATGCGCCATGAGTCGCCATTACGAAATGCCTTGCTTGCGGCATTGATCGTTCCGATTTCATTTGCGGCAAACGTAACGCGGGTAGTGATTCTGGCACTGATTACCTATCATTGGGGTGACGAAGCCGGGCAAGGGTTTGTCCATGATTTTTCCGGCATGCTGCTATTCGTTACTGCCTTGTTTTTGATTATCTGTGTAGATACTTTTTTACGGTTTTTAACCGGCTTGCTTGCAAAGCGCAAAACACGACTAGGGGCTAATTCTTGAGTGCATCTACTTACACTATACCTCGAATCCCAGTTAACAAAAGCATGCTGGTAGGCATGGTATTGATGCTTGCCGGGCTTGGTGCGTGGCTTATGACGCCTGAACACCCTGACGCCCAAACAGCACCGGAGTTGGAATCCATCATTCCTGCCCAATTTGGTGAATGGAAACAGGTCCCCGACCTGTTTATCCCGGTCGGTCTGACTACAGACCGAAATACTGAGATTGACGAGCTTTACGATCGTGTATTGATGCGTACTTATGTGAATAAGCGAGGGGAGCAGGTCATGTTAGCGTTGGCATACGCCACCGAGCAAAAACAAGACATCAAAATCCATCGCCCCGAAGTTTGCTATGTAGCACAAGGCTATCAGTTATTGAAAATGACTGGCAATACCTTTACACCGGAACACAAAAAACCAATCGCAGCACAGCGTTTATTAATGCAGCATCAAAACCGGGCTGAAGCCGTCACCTACTGGATCAGGATTGGTGATGAATATCCTGTCGGAGGTATGGCCCAGCGCATGAAAATATTACGTGATGGACTTAAAGGCAAGGTGGTTGACGGCATCCTAGTAAGAGCCTCTACAGTGTTAGGCGATGAAACCGAATCTGCACCTGCCTATGTTCTACAAGAAAATTTTTTGGAAACCCTACTCAAAAGCCTTCCTGTTGACCAACAAATGCTATTAGCAGTGAAGTAGTTGAAGTGGATGTAATTGTTTGTGGGTAAAAAGGAAGAAGTTAATTTGTCAGGTTTGTTGAAAGCATCTGGTTCTACGTTCATGACTACGGTCATGATCATGGTTGTCGGTTTTTTTACCTCCGTGTTGACTGCACGGATACTGGGCCCTGAAGGGCGTGGTTTGCTATCCGGCGCTTTATTGATTGCGACCTTGGCTGGGAATGCAGCATTGTTCGGATTGGCGAATAGTTTTGTGTATCACAAGGGTGCGAAAAAAGCCTTTAACTACGGTGCATTTTTTGTTTTTTCACTGCTGTTTATCGCGGTGCTATCGGCGATTTTGTCGTACTACGGCTTGCAGCTTTCCAGCGAAGTGCAGTTGCATGAACAATTGAACCTGATAGTTATCATGGCAGTAGTGTCTGGCGGGTATAGCTATTTCAGTGCTTTAAGCCAGCTCAACCATGAGCTGCATTTCTTCAACCTTATGCGGGTTGGCATGGTGGTGGGCAATTTGTTACTGCTGGGCATCATTGTGTGGCTGTTTGAACCGGTAACTTTTGTGCAGATTTTGGTCTGCCAGATTATCGTGAGCGCCGGGTTAATACTGTGGGGCATTGCTTGGGCCAACAAACATCGTATCTGGCAAAGAACCAACAAGGCTAATGCAGAAGCATTGGGTTGGTCCAGCATGCTGGGCTATGGCATTAAACATCACGGCACGGTATTGCTAGGTATTTTGTTAGTCAATTTTGACAAACTGGTATTACTAAAGATGGGAACGATCACTGAATATGGATTTTATGCACTGGCATTTACCACCTCGCGATTGATTGGTGCAGTACAAGAGGCCACCTCGACAGCGCTATATGCGCGCCATGCCGGTAAAGATGTGCAGCAGCTTTCGTTGAGTGTGAATCATGCATTCAGGCTGACTTTTTTACCTATGCTTTTGGTTGCAGCGATTGGTGCTTTGGTGTCGCCTTGGCTGATTCCGCTGGTATATGGCAAAGCCTTTACTTCGATGGCGATTCCATTCGCGATTTTGTTGTTTGAGTGTGTGATTGCCGGAGCGAGCTGGACGTTGGCGCAACGCTTCAATGCAGGCGGTAGGCCGGGTTTGGTGTTTTTCCGGCAGTTCATCTCAGTGATTCCTATATTCGCCGCAGTACCGTTTTTACCGCAAGAAAATATCCACATTTATTTGAGTGGATTAATGCTGATTGGCGCAATACTACGGCTCATTGTCACATTAGGCATCTATCCTTTGGTGTTATCCGAGCCTATACCGCGCATATGGCCATACAAGACCGATGTGACCACGGCACTTAAATTGCTTAGTAGAAAGTAAAGTTGAAAGCAGCTATGAACATCATTCAGGACATACCGCTTAAATTGAATCACGATCACCTCATGCGTGGCTTAATTGCCCAGCATGATTTCTTGCTGGATTTGATTGGTAATAAGCCTTTTATATTTGTCGATATGCCTGTATACGGCAATATTGGCGACCTGCTCATTATGCAAGGTACCTTCAGGTTCTTTGAGAATAATAAACTCCAACCACGCATTGTGGCGCCCATTTTTGCGTTCGACACTAACTGGATCAAACCCGACGATGTGATCGTGTTCCAGGGCGGCGGTAACTTTGGCGATCTATATGCCGGCATGCAGCCATTGCGGGAAAAAGTGGCCAAAGAGAAACCCAATAATCGCATTATTGTATTGCCACAAACAATCCATTTTTCATCTGAAGCAGCGATGCAAAATTCCATTGATGTGTTTAAACAGCACCCGGATTTCCATTTATGCGTGCGGGATGAGCAGTCTTATGCCTTGGCGCGTCAATTTACTGAACAAGCGTACCTGGCACCGGATATGGCGCATCATCTGTACCCGATCAAAAGTATTCCGTCGATTCCCCACGCCACTTTGTTATTGAGCCGCACGGATGATGAGAAATCCAGTAGTGCGCCTGACAGTCGCGAATTTACAACCGTGACAGACTGGCCAAAGCTGGTGGGCAATCGTGAAAAGAATTTCCGGCTGTTTTATCTAGCCATGCGCGCTTTTTATCGAAGCGGGTTAGGCAAGCTCGGCAACAAGCTATTTGCCAAGTTATGGCCGATGTATGCACAAACCTTGATTCAAGACGCAAGCCAATTGTTTGGCAGACATGAATATATCGTCACTGACCGTTTGCACGGCCATATCCTGGCTTGCCTGATGACTAAGCCGCATACGGTGTTGGATAACAGCTATGGCAAAAACTCAGGCTATAGCGAAGTCTGGACAGCAGCCAGTGAGATCGTATCCCAAGGTAAAGCTTGAGACTAATTAAGCATTATTGAGTAAAGCAGACGCATTAAGTAAATAGAAGTATTAGGAAAACAATGGCGACATTTGATGTATTACTACCAGTAAAGAACGGCATGGCCTATTTTGCGGAGGCACTGGATAGCATTTGCAACCAGACCTTCCGAGATTGGCGACTGCTGGTGTTGGACCATGGCTCAACGGATGGTAGCTTTGAACTGGCTACTAAGTATGCCCAGCGTGATGCACGCGTCGTGGTTAAATCCTTTCCTGAAGCTAAAGGCTTGTCTGGCTTGCTGAATTGCGGGCTGGATATTTGCGATGCGCAGTACGTATTGCGTCAGGATGCTGATGACTTATCCTTGCCTAACCGCATGGAAGTTATTGCTAAAACATTTGCCGAGGACGAGCAGCTAGTACTGGTGGGCTCATTGGGCCAGATCATTGATGGTGAAGGCAAGAGCTTGGGCAGCTTCAGCATGCCGGAAGATTCGGAAACACTACGTTCTATGGCCATTTTTAAGACACCGGTATTGCATCCAACTGTGGCGATGCGCCTCAGTGCAATTCGACAGTTAGGTGCGCGTTACGGTGTGGATTTCCTGAATGTACTGCCGCCAGAACAACAGATCGAAGTGCCGGGATTAGCCGAAGATTACTTTTTATTTGGTCAGCTCGCATTAGTGAGCAAGTGCCACAACATCCAGCAGGAGTTGATTAAATATCGCTGGCACGGCGCCAATATCAGTGCCACGAAATATATCGAGCAAAGCAATGTTGCCCTGAATATTTCGCGAAACTTTATTCAGACTTTATCGGTGCTGCACAACACAAAGCCGTTCGATCCGGCACCATTTTGCACCCATGGCGAGAAGTTGATCAAGTTTCCGCAGCAACAGGATTTTTCATCCGAATATCGGCCCCTGGAAAATATGCTGACCAAGCTAGTGCCGAATCGCGCAGCACGTCAGCGCGAGTTGGATTACCGTTGGGTATTAAGCAATCGCTCAATCCTAGTCATGCTATACCGCTATTTGGGCTTCGTCCTGAAGTATGGCAAAACAGAAAACGAGTGGCGCAGCATTCGCGCCTGGGTAGTCGACACACTTAAAAACCGTAGGGCATTAACGCTTAATGCCAATGGATTATTAGAAGGTTAAAGGATCATTATGGCCAAACCTGAATATAAATCAGCACCTTTCCAGTCCCCTGGCCTGCTTATTGGCGTTGGGTTATTCATTACCCTGATCCTTGGGATGCTGTTAGCCCTGTTCGTCAATGGGGCTGGCGGTCGCGTTGGCATTATGCTGGCGTTCCCAGCAGCCATTGTCATAGGCTTCATTTTTATCCTGGATCGCTATTTACTATTTTTTCTGATTGTTTTGTTCCGGTCGTCGATGGATAAAGTCCTGGAAGCTACCAAGTTTGGTAGTTTTGGCCTCGGGGCTGTACTGAATGCACTGCTTATTCTCATTGCATTTATCGCACTCATCCAGCGGCCTGGCCCGGCTACCAAGGTACTTAAACAAACATGGCTGGCGTTCTTATTAATTGCGGGCGTATCGGTGTTAGTGGCGCCGGAATTTATGACTGCACTGAAAAGCTATCTGGCATTAGTGTCGTATGCGGCAATCTTTTCCCTGGCAATCAGTTTAATCAGAACAGAAGAAGACTTTGGACGCTGGATGCGGGCAGTGTTTTTTTCATCCATTATTCCAGTGATCTATGGGTTTGTGGATGCAGCCAATGGCGGTTATCACAGCTTTGAAGGCTTCCGTATCAGCAGCACTTTTTCGCACCCCAATATTTTCGCCTTCTACCTGGTGCTAATGATCTCGCTATCGTTTTATTTCTTTAAAGCCAAAGCGAGTTATATCCCGCTATTCATCCGCCGCACCATCCCGATTTATATCTTTATCATGTTCGCCCTGCTGATCATGACTAAGACCCGCAGTGCCTGGGCATCATGTTTCGCATTCTTCCTGCTGTACGCAATTGTGTATGAGCGCAAGTACCTGATCTGGATAGCTGTGGCTTCGGTTGTGGCGTTTATGATCCCGGATGTGCGCGACCGTATTACCGATCTCGCCCAGGGTAATGAAGTCATTAATTACAGCAAACTCAACTCTTACGCCTGGCGAAAAATGATCTGGACGCAAGGTTTAATGTGGATGGAGCCTAGCCATTACCCAGTGGGATACGGCTTAGAAAGCTTTATCCATTACTCCGTATCGTTCTTCACGATGTCCGGCGGCGTGGCGATGGGGGCGCATAGTGTGTACGTGCAATTGTTATTTGAGACCGGTATTTTAGGTTTGCTTACCTTTATCTGGTTGCATTTACGGTTGGGTTTCTTGCTCAAGCCTTATTATCAAACCAATAAGCTCATGATTTTCACCGCCATTATGTTCTTGCTGGAATTTGCGCTGAACTCATATTCCGACAATATGCTGGCTTACCTTTCATTCAACTGGTACCTGTGGTTTGTATTGGGTGCGATTTATGCAGTTGGCCGCATACGCAAGCAAAAAGTGGATGAGTTGCTGGCAGATACTGTGGTGACGCCACCGGGACAATCTGTAGCGCAGTCTCCTTACGTGACGATGCCACGCGCTTCGGCAAGAAACCGGAATTGGAGAAAGTGATGTCCTTGAGTCAGGAATGGGAAGAAGATTTAGCGCGTTATGACATGAAAAGGCCCTTTCTGAAGGAGCAGTCTGTTTGGGCGATCTGGCTTTACCGCTATGGAAAACAAGTCGATGCCAGACCTACAGGTTTAATGAAAAAAATCCACACGACTGTGTATTGGCTGTTGTTTCGTTTCATCGAAACCTGGGTAGGGATTAGCCTGCCCAAGTCTGCCCATATCGGCGGCGGCCTGCGCATCTGGCATTTCGGCGGCATTTTTATAAACCCAGATGTTGTAATGGGTAAAAACTGCACACTTAGGCAAGGCGTGACCATCGGTAACCGCGTTGAGGGTGGCCCGGTGCCGACCATTGGCGATAACGTAGATTTTGGCGCCTATGCACAAGTGCTGGGCGGGATACGTGTAGGCAATAATTGCAAAATAGGCGCAATGACACTGGTGATCAGAGATGTGCCAGATGGGGCTACGGCAGTTGGTGTGCCGGCCCGCATAATTCAGGCAAGTGATGCCGGCAATATCATTGAAGCAAGTTTTAGATCGTAATGTTCGGTAGCTAACACATTAAATAAATAGGTTAAGGGCAATATGCAGTTTATGGAAGATTTACGTTGTTACCGCGAGGGTGTATTAGCGCAGGGCTTTTGGGCCCTGCAATTCCACCGTTTTGGTAGCACTAAACACCGGTTTAAATCGTCATTCAAGCCGCTTTACTATTTGATCGCCATCATTCACAAAATATTGATTAAGTTTTCCGAGATATTTTTCGGCATCTCGATCGGCTCCAATGCCCGTATTGGCAAAGGACTCATCATCGAGCATTTCGGCAACATCATCATTCACAGCAATGTAGTGATTGGTGACAACGTTATTATCCGGCAAGGCGTCACGATTGGAAATCGCCTGGTAGAAGCCCCTGAAGAAGCGCCCATCATTGGTAATAATTGCAATATTGGGGCAGGGGCCAAAATTTTAGGGAATGTCGTTATAGGCGACGGGGCCAGCATAGGCGCTAATGCCGTGGTGATTAAAGATGTACCGGCAAACGCGATTGCCGTGGGTATTCCTGCAGTGATAAAGCTGAAACAGTCATTAAATTGAAGTAAATATTTCGGTAAATAGTTATTGAGTGCTTGAGTTGAGTAATAAGCGTTATTAATTCGTTTTAGGTTAGAGAGAGTCCTTTGAAGATCGCATATTTTGTAAATCAGTATCCAGCCGTGAGCTTAAGTTTTATTAGGCGGGAAATTCTTGCCCTGGAAAGGCAAGGCGCTGAAGTATTGCGCATTGCGCTGCGCGGTTGGGATTTGGATCTGGCAGATGATCAGGATTTGATCGAACGTAGCAGAACGATCTATGTACTCAACAAAGGACCTTTGCCGCTCGTAAGTGCTTTGTTCCAAACCGCTTTGACACGTCCGTTCAAGTTCTTGCGTGCGCTGAAATATGTCGTGAAATTCAGTTTCCGTGCAGATCGGCCTTTGCCCGTGCATCTTATTTACCTCGCCGAAGCGTGCCGTATTTTGCCCTGGCTCATCAAATCGGAAATTCAGCACATCCATGCGCACTTCGGTACTAATTCGGCTGAGGTCGTCATGCTGACGCATTTGCTAGGTGGCCCAAGCTATAGCTTTACCGTACATGGGCCTGAAGAGTTTGATAAAACCACCTTTATTTATCTTAAGGACAAAATCCACCATGCGGCTTTTGTGGCGGCGATCAGTTCGTATACCAGGAGCCAGTTATACCGTTGGGCGGATTATCACGACTGGCACAAAATCCATGTAATCCATTGCGGATTAGAAACTTCTTTCCACACAGTAGCCCACCAGCCAATCCCCACCACGCCCAAAATTGTATGTGTAGGTCGCTTATGCGAGCAGAAAGGTCAGTTGCTATTGATCAATGCAGTCAGCCAGTTAGCGGAAAAAGGCTTGCCGTTTGAATTGGTATTGGCTGGCGATGGTGAAATGCGCGAGGAAATCGAACACCTCATCACCAAATATCATTTGCAGTCGCAGGTCACCATCACCGGCTGGATCAGCAGCGAACAAGTGCGTGAGCATTTACTTACTTCGCGTGCGCTGGTATTGCCAAGCTTTGCCGAGGGCTTGCCGGTGGTCATTATGGAAGCACTGGCACTTAAACGCCCGGTGTTAACGACCTATGTGGCAGGCATTCCTGAACTGGTGCGACATGGTGAGTCTGGCTGGCTGTTCCCTGCTGGCGATGTTGAAGAACTTACCAGTGCTTTAGAAGAGTTGTTAACCGCGCCACTTGAGCAATTGCAACGTATGGGCGAAGCGGGATATCAGCGCGTATTAGAGCGCCATTCAATTGATACTGAAGCTGCAAAACTGAAACAGTTATTCGAAAAAACGCTTAAGCCGCAAGCGATGGCGAATACGGAAAGTCCTGTGAGGCAAATCGCATGATGCTGACAGTCGCCCAGGCATTGTTTTTGATTATATTGGTCTTGCTGGCGATACCAGTAACGGTATTGACCTTGCAGATTGTATTTTCGCTGTTGCCTTACCGGGCCAGAGTTTTGTCCAAGCAATCACATGCAACAATAGCGGTGCTGATTCCGGCACATAACGAACAACAAGGCATCGTGGCTACACTGGAGTCAGTCCAGAAACAGTTAAAAGCCGGCGATCGCATGATCGTCATTGCGGATAATTGCACAGATCAGACTGCAGAGGTTGCGTGGGAGCATGGTGCAATTGCAATTGAACGACATGATGCCGTTAAACGAGGCAAAGGCTATGCACTGGATTTCGGCATGCGATATCTGGAAAACCAGGCACCACCGGATGTGGTAATCATTGTAGATGCAGATTGCCTGCTGGCAGACAACGCGCTCGCGACTATTACTCAAAAAGCCATAGAGAAAAACAGACCCGTTCAGGCGCTATACCTGATGCGCTCACCAGCAGGCGCCAGCCTTAAAACCAAAATTGCAGAATTTGCCTGGACGGTTAAAAACTGGACGCGGGCATTGGGGCCACATCAATTGAGTTTGCCTTGCCAACTCATGGGTACCGGCATGGCTTTTCCATGGGCGTTATTGCAAAAAGCCAATCTGGCTAGCGGTCATATTGTAGAAGATTTAAAGCTGGGACTGGATTTTGCTGAGCAACATCGTGCGCCGGTATTCTGCCCGGAAGCGCTTGTGACCAGTGTGTTCCCCCTAAATAATGAAGGTGTTAAATCTCAGCGTACGCGCTGGGAGCACGGGCATTTAGGCATGATTGCAACTGAAGGCCCGGCATTATTATTTAAAAGCCTTTTAACTTTCAATGGCAGTCTGCTGGTGTTGGTGTTAGACATGTGCGTACCGCCACTGGCACTGTTAGTACTGATGGCGTTGGTCTTGGCAGTCATCGCTGCCGTTGCTATTGCCATCACTGGCTTATGGTTGCCGTGGTTATTCGCTATTGGCCTGTTATTGGCATTGGGTTTTGCTGTGCTGGCAGCTTGGGCCAAGTTCGGCAAGCACATTTTGTCTTTAAGTAGCCTCGCTTACGCACCCCTATATATGCTGGCCAAAATTCCTCTGTATATGCGCTTTTTAGTGAAGCGCCAAGTGGAATGGGTTCGCTCTAAGAGAGACTGATAATAGATGAAGCACTATCCGCAATTTGAAGTGTTGAGAGGCATCGCTGCGATGTGGGTGCTGCTCAGTCATCTATTGCTAGTCTCCGGCCTGCATATTCCAATTCTATCCTCGGGTGGCCAAGCCGTGGATTTGTTCGTCATCCTCAGCGGCTTCGTGATTGCCCTGCTATGTTTGACTAAGCATGAGCGCTATCCGGTTTATATTTTCCGTAGGTTTGTGCGGCTTTATCCATTGTTCCTGGTGGCGTTGACGCTAGGCATGGTCACTTCGCACTTATATGGGCCTGCCCTCGGTGAAAATCCTTTTCTGCAAGAAGATCCACAAAACTTTATTACCCGGGCTAGCAATGAGTCCCGTTATTTCTGGGAACACTTGCTGGCGCACCTCACTATGCTCCACGGTGCCGTACCGGATACTTGGTTACCGCAAACCGTATTTACATTTTCAGGGCCGCTATGGTCGATCTCCCTTGAATGGCAGTTCTATTTAATCGCACCATTACTGGTGGCAGCGTTGAATTGGTATAAACAACCCCTGTTGGGCATCCTGCTTTTGTGCGCACTCATCGTTCTGCTACGAGTAGCCACAAACCGCTATTGGCCTGATGCCGGCGCGCCGGCCTTCTTACCTTTACGTTTAGAGCTATTTGCGCTGGGGATTTTTTGTGCCATCGGCTGGGAGCGTGTCAAAGCTACTGCTTGGAAAACTCTGTTGTTATGGATGATAGGCCTTACTATTTTATTCGTGAAATTTTTCCACTATGGATTATTCCCGATTGTGGTGTGGTTAGCTGTGTATATGGCGGCTGCACTAGGCAATCGTTATCGTCTGACCAAAATCGCCAATGACTGCTTAAAAATCGCACCCGCCCAATGGATTGGCCAGCGATCATATGGCTTGTATGTCTTGCACATGCCGATCGTGCTAGCCGTTACATATTTCGTATTATTACCACTGGCATCCATAACCGGACAAGTCGGCATGTTTGCATTAAGCCTGTTGATCGTACTGCCGCTGGTGTTGGCATTAGCTGCCTTTATGTATCGATATGTTGAAAGCCCAACGATTGCCTGGGCGCGCCATGTAGGAGCTGCTTATGACCGTAAAAATTTTGGAGTGACATCGCATGGCCAATGAACGTTTTACGGTACTAGATGGCTGGCGTGGTATTAGTATCCTGGTGGTGCTTGCTTGCCACTTGTTGCCATTAGGGCCTAAACCATTAAAACTGAATTACGATGCCGGTTTGCTTGGAATGGCTTTGTTTTTCACCTTATCTGGTTTTTTAGTAACCAGCTTTCTTTTGCATAAAGACAATGTTTTGGATTTTCTCGTACGGCGTTTTTTTCGCATCCTGCCTTTAGCGTGGCTTTATATTGTACTAAGTTTAAGTATATTTGCTGCCGATTTCCAAACCTGGATGAGTCATCTGACCTTCAGTGCCGATTACATGCCTACATTATTTATCCCGCATGTGACGGATCATTTATGGAGTCTATGTGTTGAGATCCATTTCTATTTAGGTATCGCCTTATTGGTTGCGCTCTTCAAAAAGAAAGGCCTGTTGTTCATCCCATTGCTTTGTATTGCCGTTACAGGCTTCCGCGTCATGAACGACGTACAGGTGGCTTTTGTGACGCACTTGCGGATAGATGAGATTTTGGCGGGATGCGTGCTCGCCCTTATTTATGAGCAGAAGTTGGGTCAAACAGTGATTAACTTTATCAAGGACCAGAATTTCTGGCTTGTGCTGTTACTGCTATTAGTATCCTGCCACCCCGCGGGTGGCGCATTCATGTTTTTGCGTCCCTATTTCGCCGCGCTGCTGGTCGGAATCACCTTGTTGCAGCCAGATTTAAAGGTCAATAAGCTATTGAATCATAAGTTTTTATTTTATGTAGCGACTATCTCTTATGCCTTGTATGTATTGCATCCCTTGCTGGCTTCTACCTGGTTAGGAAGCGGCGAAGGGTGGGACAAATACATGAAACGTCCACTTTTGTTTCTGATCTTGTTTGTATGCGCCCATGTATCCACATTGTATTTGGAAAAGCCATGTATCGCATTTGGTAAATCCTTCTCCAATTTTCTGAATGTAAGGTTCAATCATGCTAAAAAATAAACGTTACATCTCAACAATCGCATCTTTGATTTTACTTGGCGCATCCTTGGCGACAAATGCTGCAACGGATCCCACGGCGAAGAACAGGGTTTTCTCCACAGATAGCTTTTGGTATAAACCCATTCCCGCCAATGCCAGTTTGCACCCTAATTCCAAAAATTACACACAGGAATTTCTAAGACAAAAAAAAACGTATTACGGCACCGTGAATATTAATTTGACGGCTTATACCAGCCCTGTGTATTACTCCAACTGGTATACCCCTAAAACGACTGTTAGAGAGTGGGATTGTCAGAGAAAAGGCTTCTTTGATGCTTTACTAAAAGAGTCTTGGACTAACGTACCAATACCGCTATATGCCATTCCTGCAAAAGGATCCGATGCCGAAATGACCATTTATGACGCTGCAACCGATACTTTATGGGAATTCTGGCGTATGAGGAAAACGACTACCGGGACTTGGGAAGCCTGCTGGGGCGGCCGTATCAAAGGTGCACGCAGTAACCAAGGGACTTTCAATACTTACTACGGTACTACAGCAACCAGTTTGCCTTTTATAGGCGGGCAGATCACTGCTGAAGAATTGGCGGCAGGTGAGATCAAACACGTAATGGGTATCAGTCTGGTCGATATAGAGAAGAAAACGATTTTCTCTTGGCCCGCACAGCGTTCCGATGGCATTAATCCATATAATGCGCTACACCGCATTCCAGAGGGTGCGCGATTTAGGTTAGACCCCACCGTTAATGTCGATGCTTTACCCATGTCAAAAGCAGGAAAAATTATCGCAAAAGCTGCACAACAATATGGTTTTGTCGTGTGGGATCGCGCTGGAGCTATTTCATTGCGTGCACAGAATACCTATTCCTATACGCAGCTCGGCAAGCCCAATCCTTATCCTGCTCTATTTGAAGGTAAACAAGCCTATCAGGTCTTGAACGGTTTCCCATGGGATAAATTGCAATTCATGCCTATGCATTACAAGGCGCAGTAATTTTGTTTAACACGTGTGGAATCACTATTCATCATTTTAATGAGAGCTTATGAATAAAAAACCCATTTTTGTAGCTGGTTTTCCGGTGCAGGAAACGACGCCGGATCTGTTGGTGGCGCAAATCAAACTGCGCTTAGCGGATGCCAAGAAAAGCGTGCTGTTCTTCGCCAATACTAATCTTATCGTCAAGTGCCGGCCCTTATTGGAGAAGATGTTGCACGATGATGTGATCATTGTGAATGATGGTGTAGGCATGGATATCGCATCTGGATTAATGCGCGGCAAGAAATTCGATGCCAATTTGAACGGTACCGATTTCACACCTTACTTTTTTACGCAGTCAGCCAAGCCGTTAAGAGTCTTCTTGCTAGGTGGCAAAAATGAGGTGTTGGATAGAGCGGCTTATCATCTGGTAAAACGGTTAGGGCAAATTGTGGTGGGCACTTGCGATGGCTATGAAGGCATCCAGAAAGCTGACTTGATTGACACGATTAACGCGACTGAGCCTGATGTGGTGTTAGTGGCAATGGGTAACCCTAAGCAAGAACAATGGATACTGGACCATTATCAGCAGATTGATGCCAAAGTATTTTCCGGTGTTGGGGCGTTATTTGACTTCTGGGCTGGAGATAAGCCACGTGCACCTGCCTGGGTACAGAAAATTCGTATGGAATGGTTTTACCGCTTGTGCATAGAGCCTAAGCGCTTAATCAAACGCTATACAATCGATATAGTGATTTTTCTAATGTGTTGTTTCAGGTTCCGGAATCGCCGGCTGCCCGGTTAGGTTGCAAGCAGCATTAAGGTTAATGGATGCACATAATTAAGAATAATTGGGAGATGTTATGAAGGTTTTAGTCGTCGGTGGCGCCGGCTATATTGGTTCGCATATGGTCAAAATGTTGGTAGATACAGGCCATGAAGTGGTCACATTTGATAATTTATCATCAGGTTTTAGAGATGCGGTATTAGGAGGGGTGTTTGTCCAAGGTGACTTGGCTGACGTAGCAGCCCTGGATAATGTGTTCAAACAATACCAGCCGGAAGCAGTCATGCATTTCGCTTCTTACATCCAGGTGGGTGAATCTGTGCAGCACCCGGATAAATATTATCTGAATAACTTTACCAATACGCTTAATCTGTTAAATGCGATGGTCAAACATCAGGTAAAACATTTTATCTTTTCTTCCACTGCTGCCGTGTTTGGCGAGCCGGAGTATGTGCCGATTGATGAAGTGCATGCAAAAAATCCACTTAATCCTTATGGCCGCTCCAAATGGATGGTGGAGCAAGTGCTGGCGGATTATGAGCGTGCTTATGGCCTTAAGTCAGTATGCTTGCGCTACTTCAATGCAGCTGGGGCAGACCCTTCAGGTTTGCTGGGCGAACGGCACGAACCGGAAACCCATTTAATACCATTGGTGCTCCAGGCACTATCGGGCAGAAGGCCGCATATCAGCGTGTTTGGTCGTGATTACGATACCCCCGATGGTACTTGTATCCGTGACTATATCCATATTGTGGATTTATGTTCTGCGCATTTGCTGGCTTTGCAAAAACTCATGGAGATCGGAGAAAGCATGCGTTTCAATTTAGGGAACGGTGAAGGCTTCTCCGTGCAGCAAGTCGTTGCCGCGGCAGAGCGGGTTACTGGTCAAAAAATTAAGATTGTCGAAGGACCGAGGCGTGAGGGGGACCCGGCAAGATTGGTCGCCGATGCAACGCTTGCTAAAAAGGTACTGGGTTGGCAACCGGTCTATACTGATCTTGAAACCATCATTGCCCATGCGTGGCAATGGGAAACAAAAGTTGCACATTAAGTAGCATGGACGAAGCTGGCAGGTTTCATAATGCTGGAAATAAAAATGGCTGAAACACCATATTTAAAGCCATTTTTCAGGGAACCGCTATAGAACAAATGTGTCAATTTATATGAGGTTTTTACTGGCAGTTATTTGCTTGAGGCATAAGCAGCACATATTAAATCTTAATAACCTTTTCATTAATAGATAAATGAGAGCTATGAAAAAAGTCACTAAAGCAGTTTTCCCCGTCGCGGGTTTGGGTACGCGTTTTTTACCTGCTACCAAGGCCAATCCAAAAGAGATGTTGCCTATTGTAGATAAACCTTTAATTCAATACGCGGTAGAGGAAGCCGTAGCCGCAGGTATTACCGACCTGATATTTATTACGGGACGTAATAAACGGTCTATTTCCGATCACTTCGATATGGCTTATGAACTGGAAAATGAGCTGGAGCGCAATGGTAAGACTGAATTACTCAAAATCGTACAGAATATCGTGCCTAAAAACGTTAATTGTATTTATATTCGACAAACCCAGGCTTTGGGTTTGGGCCATGCCGTGCGTTTAGCCATGCCAGTGGTGAATGATGATGCATTTGCCGTGATTTTGGCCGATGACTTACTGGATGGCAAAGTGCCGGTAATGAAGCAAATGGTCGACGCCTTTGATTATTACAAATGCTCACTATTGGGTGTTGAGAACGTGCCGCCGGCCGAAACCAAGAGTTACGGGATTGTCGCAAGTACCCCACTGAACAAGAATATCGAACAAATATCGGCGATTGTTGAGAAGCCAGAGCCGAAAGACGCCCCTTCTAACTTAGGGGTAGTCGGACGCTATATTCTGACGCCTAGAATTTTTCATCATTTACATCATATTAAGGCTGGCTCCGGTGGTGAAATTCAATTAACGGATGCTATTTCAGCCTTGCTCACTGAAGAGCAAGTGCTCGCGTATCGCTTTGATGGTGTGCGTTATGATTGCGGCTCCAAATTCGGCTACCTGGAAGCAACGATTCGTCTGGGTCTTAAACATCCGGAAGTTTGTAAAGAATTACGCGCATTGCTAGAAACCATTGCTAGTGAAAAGAAAAAACCTTAAGCAAAAAAGTCTAGTACAAGTTGAGTATTAGAAAAAACGGCTAGCCATAATGGTTAGCCGTTTTGGTTTCTAACCTGAATTTACAAACGTATCAAAGTAGTCCTAATCCGCTACGCCAAGCCTGGATTTTTTGATGTAAGTTCATGCTGGCATGCGCGGGGCTGGTAGAGGGCAACCGTACGTAAGTAAAATCGCGTTGGCTTAAGGCTCGCATGACATGCATCCTAAAATAACGCTCTGCTACTGCACCATTGAAGCATATGCGTTTAATATGTGAGTGCTGGCTAAAGTACACTTCAAAATCATTAGTGCGCGCGCAATTAATAGCCGAATCTAAACTGCCTTCCCGTTCACAAGAGTGCAGAACATCCCAAACAGCAATATGATGTAAGCCTAAATACGCAGTGCGTTCCGCATACGGTATTTGAGGGTCGAATCCAAGTATTTCCCCCATAATTTTCCAAAACGAATTCTGCTTATGCGCGTAATACTGTTGGGCCTCCAGAGATTTAATCCCTGGCATTGTTCCAAGGATCAGCACTTCAGCCAATGGGTCTGAGATGGGAGCAAAGCTGGTGATGATTTTGCTGCTGGAATCCAAGGCGTAGCTCAATAAAGATGCGGCTCAATTAAAAGAGCGATTTTAATATTATAGAGAATGCCGTTTCCAGTAGTTATAGACAAATTTAGATATTAAGTTTACCTTCGATAGAGTCATCCAAAGTTTTGCCAATGAGCGCACCAAATACCATTTTAATACCGGCAATTGCATTACCGTGTTTCGTATCCCAATAATAACCACCCATAGGTCGAACTTTTATCACGGTAATCCTGGGATCATTCACCCCTTGGGTAAACCAGGTTTTAATCACGAACTCCCATAGTTCTTTGATTTTCTCTCTATCTCGAGAGATGTTAGCAACCCCATCTAACTCCAGGAAATCGGAATGCGTGGAGCCCTGGAAATATAATTTAACTTTAGGCTCTAGTGTCACTTCCATATTCTTATGGCTGTCTTCCGCACTTAAAAACCACAGGTTACCCTCGTCATCTACTTGCTGCACACTCATGGGTCTGCTGTTCATGTCGCCATCATCCAATAACGTACAGAAAAAACAGGTTTTGGCTTTGTCGACAATCTCTTTGATTTTATCGATCGCCTGTTCCGCGCTTAACGTTTCGTAATTATCTTCCGGCTGGTTTTTATTGATTGAATCCATGTGCTGAATCTCCATTGATTGGCTGTATTTGCAATGCTTCTACCCTAATAACTTTGGCTAAAAGTGTATGTGCGCTATCAGACGGAACAGTAATTTAAGCGGAGGATAATCGTAATCTTATCTAGCTGGCAGGAGCAAAGAATGAATTGGCATGACGTAGAAGTACATTGGAATGAAATCCGTAAAAAAGTGAAAAGTAACTGGAAGCAGCTACCGGAAGAAGAAGTTGATGCAACACAAGGTAAGCCTGCGCAATTATCGGCCTTGATTCAAAAAGAGTACCGCCTCAGTGATAGAGAAGCGGATCAACAACTGGAAGAGTGGTTAAGCAATTTACTCGGTAGTACACAGAATCATTTAGTAAACGACCCCGCGTTGGATGAAAAGCTAGAAGAAAACCTTGATACACCCGAAACGATAGAGGAGCGAGACACCATCATCGGCTCCCCATACCATAAAGGGTATTAATACTGCAGGGTATCAATCAATTTTGTTTCTGGTTATTACCGAATTAAAGTTACTTGATTCTAGTTAAAAGTTCATCAATCTTTACCCCAATTTCCGGCACGCCATTAAAGCCTGTGCCCGGTTTCCTGGCCACCCAATGACGATGCACAGCGTCATATTCTCTGGGTGGTAATGGAATGTACTTAGCATGCTCTACTAATTTAGGTGAAGCTTTCAGGTACATATAATAGTCAATAAACTCTCTTACTTCCGGTTTAAAAGCCACTGCCGTTGCATTGACATAAATAAATAATGGGCGCGCGAGCGGCTGGTAGGTGCCATCTTTTACCGTTTCAACAGAAGGCATAACAGCGGTTGTACTGCCTTTTGCCATAATGGGCACGGCCTTAAGTTTGTCTTTGCTGTCTTCATATTTGGCATAACTTAAATAGCCTAGTGCGCCGACATCTTGAGAAACGCCTTGTAAAAAACACTTGGTCGGTTTCACTTACAGTAAAATCAGTTCGGCTGGATTTTGCTTTACCTACTATTGCTTCAGTAAAGTAATCGAACGTACCTGAATCCGCGCCCGGGCCGTATAGTTGTATAGGGTGGTTTGGCCAGGTTGATCTTACTTGATTCCATGATTCGATTTTCCCCTTAGCAGCAGGCCGCCAGATTTTATTGAGTTCTTCTATGGTTAAGTAATCAACGAAGTCATTACTCTTATTCACTACTACCGTGAGCGCATCGAATGCGATGGGTAGTTCAATGTATTGAATACCAGCTTCTTTACATATATCCATTTCTTTTTTCAGGATAGGGCGTGACGCATTCTGTACTTCAGTTTCCCCGTTGCAGAATTTTGCAAAGCCACCGCCGGTACCAGAAATGTTGGTATGCATTTTTACTTTACGTATGCTTTGAAATGAATCCGCCACACCTTTGGTAATGGGGTATACGGTACTGGAACCATCAATATTGATTACTTTTTCAGCAGCGTTTACGGAGCTTATAGAGGATAAAAAGGCCATGGCCAGCAGAATATAGGGTTTGATTATGCGCATAATTATTTTTATAAAGTTAGAAAGATAGGAGTGCTTGCTAAACCCGTTTGGTTTAACCAATGTACTCATTTCCAGTTTATGTTTTTTTTATGACAATCAGATGACTCCAGAAAAGTCATCTCAATGCGTAAGCCATGCGGAAAAGTAATTAAGCGCCAGGTGAACCCTTGACGCTAAATCTGCACTAATAACTTAATTAATGCTTGTGCAGGGAATCGCAGGTTAGGAAGGTGAAGAGGTATTGGATGGTTTCTGAACGCACACTTCTGAACCGAAATTGCCTGGTTTGTCGGCGCTGGCGTTGGCATTCGCATCAGACTCATAATATTCACTCATATAGCTAAAGCGTCTTTCTTCTATATAGATGCGTTTGAATTTAGCCAGACCCGTGCTGTAAGTGTGTTTGTTACCATCTATGAATTTGATTGTGAGCGCCATGTCACTGCCTTTAACGATGGCCTGTCCTTTGTAGGCGGTGGGATTTTCAGTTTGGACACTGAGATCGTAATTACCGATATTGCCACTGCTATTGGCTTTGTTAAGAGAGAAGGTGATAGTTAATTCATAGTCTCCGACTTTCGCATTGCTACCTTTGCAGGCATAGACTCCACTATAATCGGTGCCATAAAACTTTGCAGGAGCGGCGATAGAATTGAATGCAGATAAGAGATTAATTCCGAAGATTGCAGTGATAGCGATAAATGTTTTTTTCATATCAATTCTGTAGTTAACGGGTAGTAGATTGTAACGTGTGACCAAAGGTTTAGTGATACATAAAAATAAGTAAGATCCATATTTCCTGCACATCAATTAATTAGGCAAATAGATTCTATAGTAACTACATGATAAATTTAATAAAATTCTTTAAAACTCACATATTTTCGCCGCTCATTTTTACATTAATCGTGGCAGCAATTCATTTTAGCGGCTGGGCATTATTTAACCGTACGCTACCGCTCATAAACGCTCCCCAAGTTGTAAATGGTTTTGCTTATAGTGGTTTTCAAGAGGACCAAAGTCCCCTGGAGAAAAAATTCCCCAGCACCGCAGAGCTACTGACAGATTTACGTTTACTCAAACCTTATTCTGATCGCATCCGCATATATGGAGCCCTGGAAAATAGTGAAGTGACACCACTGGCATCCAAGCTTGGCTTTGACATTACAGCTGGCGCATGGCTCGGGGCCGACCCCAAAGCCAATGCCCGCGAAATTCAAGCCCTAAAAGAACAGATTAAGATATACCCTCAAATAGAGCGAGCCATCGTTGGTAATGAGGTGCTCTTACGTAATGACATGAAAAAAGAGGCCTTGTTCGCTTATCTTGATGATGTACGAAAAGTATCGAAGGTGCCCATTTCAACAGCAGAGCCTTGGCATGTCTGGTTAAGGAATCCGGAGCTGGTAAAACACGTCGATTTTATTGCCGTGCATTTGCTACCTTATCACGAGGGCTTGCCGGTGGATAAAGCCGTAGATTACTCCCTGGAAAAATATAATGAGTTGGCGCAAGCCTTCCCAAGGAAAAAAATTGTGATCACCGAGGTGGGTTGGCCTAGCGAAGGCCCGGCAATCGGTGCTTCAGTTGCTTCTAAAATCAATCAGGCGCATTTTGTACGCGAGTTTATCGCCAGGGCTTCCCTTGATAATTATGACTATTACTTGATGGAAGCCATTGATCAGCCCTGGAAGAAAAATATAGAGGGTTGGGCCGGTGCCTACTGGGGTATGTTCAATGCGGATAGAACTCCAAAATTTTCACTGCAAGGTGCGGTGCCTAAGGATGTGCGTTGGATTAACAAAGCCCTGTCGGCGACTCTAATCGCACTTCTACCCATATTCTTTATTGCGCATCGCTTCAGGCATTGGGGCGTGGGCGGTAGAATTTCGCTCGCTATCCTTTTACAAGCTTGCGTGACGATCCTGGTGATTGCCTGGAATCTGCCGGAAGATTATTACTACACCTTAAAAGACTTTAATATCCTGATCGCGCTTATCTTCGGCATGATCCTCACCTCGGCCATCCTCATGATCTATGGTGTGGAGTTCAGCGAAGTGATGTTTAAAAAGAAATGGTGGCGCATTTATACCCGTGCCAAGCCTTTGCCTAGCGATGAAGAACTATTCGTGTCTGTCCATCTCGCTTGCTATAACGAACCGCCGGAAATGGTGATTGAAACCATTGAAAGTCTGGCAAAGTTAAATTACACCAATTTTGAAGTGATCGTGGTGGATAACAACACCAAGGATGAAGCCAAGTGGAAGCCGGTAGAGCAATATATGGCTAAAATGCCGGCCAACTTCCATTTCTACCATTTACCTAAATGGCCTGGGTTTAAAGCGGGCGCTTTGAATTTCGCGCTCACTAAAACCCACCCGGATGCGGAAGTGGTCGGCGTGGTAGATGCTGATTATGTTGTGACGAATGATTGGTTGTCAGACTTGGTGCCGCACTTCAAGGAAACCAATGTCGCCGTAGTACAGGCCCCCCAGGCCCATCGTTTATGGGAAAACAACTTTTTCCGCCGCATGAGTAATTGGGAGTTTGAAGGCTTCTTCCGTATTGGTATGCATCACCGCCATGAACGTAATGCCCTGATTCAGCATGGCACGATGACGCTTATACGCCGTAAGGCTTTGGTTGATAGTGGCTCCTGGTCTGAGTGGTGTATTTGTGAAGATACGGAACTAGGCTTACGGTTGCTGGAAGATGGCTATGAACTGCGCTATGTGGATGATACTTTTGGCCGTGGCTTAACGCCCTCGGATTTCAAAGCCTTGAAATCGCAGCGCAGCCGCTGGGCGTTTGGCGCCATGCAGATTCTTAAGCACCATTTCCCTAAACTTATTGGCAAATCCAACCTGAATTTCGGCCAGCGTTATCACTTTTTGACGGGCTGGTTTGGCTGGCTGGGCGATGCGCTACAGCTGGTTTTTACCCTGGCATCTATAGGCTGGACGTTTGCCATGCTGGCATTTCCTAAAGAGTTCTCCCTGCCGGTAAGCATTATGATCGCGCCTATCCTGTGCTTTTTGGTCATTAAAGCCGCTTTGGGGCCTATCTTGTACCGTAAGACCATGGATTGTGAATGGAAAGATATTTTTGGGGCTTCTTTAGCGAGCCTGGGATTATCACATGCCATTGCCCGCGGTATTATCACGGGCCTGATTCAGAAGAGGGGCGTATTTAAGGTAACGGCTAAAGGTGTTGCCAAAAGTAAGAAACTGGCGATTCTGAACCCTATTATTGAAGAGGTGCTATTGCTGGGTGCTTTAATTCTGTGTGCCGTCGCCATGATTGCAACCAGGGGTATTCAAAACTTCGATGCGCAGCTATGGGTAACCTTGTTGGCTTTACAGTCCTTACCTTATGTAAGTGCGCTGGCATGTCAGATTCTTGCTCATGTCACGGATCACGACCGCCCAAGCGCCAGTGCTAAACAGGCGAAGCCAGTGTTGGATGTCTAGGTTAAGTTAAGAATGGCTAATAAAAAAGGCTACCGTTTTCGGGAGCCTTTTTTATTAGTTAAGTTTTATAGGTCAGCTTCATTGCTTTTCTATATTATTATTTTGACTATGCTCTTCCCATAGCTCCAGATAGCGATCTGATGCATTGAGTAAATCTCTATTCATATCTTCATAAATAGTGGCTGGCGGTAACTCAACGTTTGAAGATATACCGCTGAAACCCAATCCCAGCTTGCCGCCTTCAACGCTTAATCCAATGAACTCTAGTATCGTAGGGTAGAGATCAAAGTGCAAAATGTTTTCACGATTCTTGGTTACAGGCGTCTCGGCAATAAAGCGGTTGTAAATATGGCGCGTCTTAGTGTGATCCAAGGCTTTATGCAAAGGGTTATACATGGCTAAGTGATCGCCCAGAATGACCACGTTCGTGTTTTTTAATAGCCCATCCTTTTTCATCTGCGTCACAAATTTTGCTACTTGCGATGCAGTGCATTCCACGATGCCGCGGAATTCCTTAACACCTCGAGCCTTGCAGAGTTTTGAGTAATGCCCGTCCGGGCCATGCGTATCAATGGTGGTCATGGTGAGATTGAACGGCCGTTTGCTGGCTTGTAATGATTTGAGCTTAGCTGCTACCAGTACCAATAAATCGTCGTCATAAAGTCCCCAGTAATTCATGGCCGGGTTTTGTATGTGCTGTTTTAACTCTTCACGACCAAGCACTTCATCATAATGATGGTCTTTAAAAAACTTGCCCTTACCAGAAAATGCCAGCGCATCCCCACCCATGTAGACGTTGTAATAACCGGCAACATGCAAAATATCGCCTAAGCATCTCGCATTGGGTAAAAAGGATTTAATTTTTTCGCCTTGGTTATTCCCATCGTACAAACTGACATTTTTCAGCGGTATACCACAGTGGGTAGCGGTAATACCTGCAATCGTCCAATGCGTTCCCGGCACTTGTTTGAATTGGCTGAAACTGGTGCCTGGCAGCTGATCAAGCGGCGCTAGTAAATTGCGGCCAAACAAGGCTTTATTTTGGTAGGTGTTTTCCAGTGATTCCACATAGATCAGTAACAGGTTTTTCGGTGCAGGGTTTGTCTGTTTTGCATCCGCGCCGTATTCCACCTTAACCGTTTTGGGGTCGATATAATGCGCGCCAAAATAGTCGTAGCCGAACTTGCTACGGACAAAGGTTGCGAACGAAAATTGGATGGCAAAATATGCAAAACAGGCGATCAGTGTATACAAAGGCGCACGATGGCCAATAAACCAATAGAACACTTTGATGCTGCGTAAATTAAATATTTTAATGGGCTTTGCAAACCAGTGTTTTGGCCCGTGGATGAGGAACAATGCAATGGAATACTCTATTAACACCAGGAACAAGGCGGTGAAAATCGGCAGTGCAACACACCATGAGATAAAGCTTTTGATAATGCCCACATCAGTATCTACTAAGCCCTGTAAGCCGAATTGAGCGTGATACAGAATCTGTTCTATTGAAGCGCGGCCGAAATTTGAATTGACCCAATAGGTGAGGGTGGCGAGAAAAATTGCAAAAGCATAGACTAAAAATCTAACAGAGCCTCTTAGATAATGTCTTTGCTGGTTATGGATAACTTGTTCCTGGTCAAGCATGTTTTCGCTATTATTTCTGCTAAGAGTCGCAGCCGTAAGGGGTTGGGAATTATCGCATGCAATAATCCAATCTGCTTAAAAAGCTATTGCTAACAGATCAAGACTGGAGTGGTGCTTAGTATCAAATGGTCGTAGAGATGCGGAAAGTGAGGTTGATGCGGGCAGTCATAGGCTTTTTGGATTTAGCTATCCGGTGTTCCCACTGATCCTGAAATTCACCCTTCATGAACAAATAGGAACCACTCTCTAATAACACTGAAAATTTCTTGGCGTAGTCATCCTTACGCCGTAAGTCGAAATGACGCGCTTGCCCAAAACTGACTGAAGCGACGAAGCGATTCCTGCCCGCTTCAGCATCGCGATCACTATGCCATGCGACGGAATCGTTTTCATCACGGTAGTAATTCAATAGCACACTGTTGAATTTAATCCCGGATAAGGTTTCTACCTTAGCCCTTATTTCCAATAGTTCAGGCGTCCATGGGGCAGGGTGAAAATCATTGCCGTTGTAGGAGTAGGCAGTATTTTTATCGCCAAACCATGCATAAAGTCGCGGGGTTACGACTTCCCTCCCATACATTACTGTAGTGAGTTGTGACCAGCTCACTTCTTTGAGAAAAGTCTTGAGATAGCGCTCGCTCTCAGCCGGGCTAAAGATGGCAGGGCGATAATCAAAGGTATCAGACGATACATTCTCAATGTCGCCTATATCAGCCAGAAAATTCAATTGTTTCAATGCGTTAATGCCTCATACCTATTCAACATAGGCAGTAAAATTGTATAGATGAGATTTATATATTTGGTAATTTTTCATAATTAACGTATTTTTATACTAAATATTTAGACACTTATTAATCACTTGTTATTTAGAACACTGGGATAAGAAAAATTCGCTATGAATAAACTTGTTGTTATTTTCATGTTATTGATACCCTTTACTGCCAACGCAGAAGCTTATTTCGAATGTAATTTAACTACTGACCCACTTATTACCAAGGCCTGCGCTTCACCTATTACGGTTGAGAAAGCCAGACGGTTCAATGCTACTTACCAGCGGGTGTTTGCTGAAAGCAAATCCTACAATGACGTTAAATCGGCATTGAAAATCAAAAATGATTATCGGGTTGATGTGCTTAGGTGTCGAGGCATGCAGAATGCATTTACGACATGTCTGGACGAAGCTTTGGACAAATCTGTCGCCGCGCTCAATCAGCAATATGTTTACGATGGCGATCCTTTGTTGCTTGATGGCAATGCACTAAAAGAGGCGGCGCATAAAAATGTGGTCTTGCTAAAAGACGATGCCCGTAAAGTGCCTACGCAATGCTTAAAGGACGAAGCTAAAAAGTTGGATGACAACGTATCTCCGGCCAGTGATATTGCTGTAGGTGTTGCGCAATCTTGCAAGCCCAAGGCGGTAGAGTTCGCCACTTTTGCGAATGACACCTTAATCTTATGGGATGTGCTGGAATTAATTCCACGAATGAATCTAGATCAGGTGAATGACCTCAGCGAACGCTCATTTGGGGTGCAAGCTGCCACTAAAGCCGTACTGGAAACTAGAGTAGAGAAATACAATTCAGACTTAAAAAACAAGCCGAAAGCCAAGAAGAAAAAGCGCAAACCCGCGACTAGCTAATTCGGGATATTGTGAGCTTTAATACCCTGATGTTGGTCGTTCATTAAAAGTGGATGGTTTATTCTAAGCTATCAATGCCATTCCATACCGCTTTGCCATCTGCACTTGTGATAAATCTCTTTTGATAGACTTTATGGATGAGTTTATTAACTTCTTTAAATTCACTTAATAATTTATCACAATCGGTTCTATTCTCAGCGCCACACCGAAACGCCATATCCACATTCACGTGATCTTTAGAGCCGACATCTATCATGCGTTTTACGACACTGGGGTGTGCATAATGCCCACCCTCGGTAAAAGCCCATTCAATATGTTTACCTTCTTTAAGCACATACCAAGGACCAGTTTGCTCTTGCCAACCAAAGGGTTTTGCATTGGCTTTTAAAACAGTATCTTTGCGCTCTTTAACTGAGTTAATCGCCATCGTGATCGTTGGATAACCAATTTCAATAACATATGACGGATCTACTTTAGTTATTTTTTTAGATTTTATTTTGCCCTTCTTTTTACTCGCAGCAGTGGTTAAAGCCTCTGCATTTATTGATGCAAGACCAACGAAAATGGCAAGTAAGTAAGCAACTATTTTCATTTAAAAAGAATCTTATAGGACGTTAGCTAAGTACGACCAACTTGTCCCTACTTTAATTCCTATTAATGCCTTAATTGAATTCAAAGAAAAGAGTAGGACGGACTCCGATTGACAGTTGTTATATGGGAATCACTTAGTGTGACCGTTATATATAGCTCATAGCTAGGATCAAAGAGGCTCCATTTGATTTGAATGTGCTTTTAAATTCAAAATCGCGGCTTTGATTTGACGCTTATTCATGATGGTGATGTATGGTAAGTTTTATAAAACCAACGTTTCACAAACTCCACTGTTACTAAATAGCCGATGGCCAAAATCACCAGGATGAAAAAGAAGCTGAGTGGTAAAGGCCGGAATCCGAAATAAGTACCTAAATTTGTGAAGGGCAAAATCAGGGCAACCAGCAACGGTTTTATCAAGCGCGTTTAAATTATTGAATACTGCTTTAGGCCAGCATCAAGACCTCAAAAGGCTAGGAACGGTCTTTCATCTATTAACTTTGTTGCAAATCATCCAAGAATATATTTTGTTATAACCGTGTAAATGATTGATAGAATGATGATCTAAATATCGGGTAATTAACCATGTCACTTCCAGACTCTGATCCACGGGTATTTTTTGCTGCTGAAAGAACGCTGTTGGCATGGGTGCGAACAGGCATTACGATTATGGCATTGGGATTTGTAATCTCCCGTTTTGCATTGTTTGTTCAATTACTAACCTTACAATCAAGTCGAGCCATTAATCCATCAGATCAAACATTGTCAGCATTTCTAGGAAGCATCTTCATTTTGGTCGGTGGGCTGTCGATATTATTAGCTTCAATTCAACATAAGCGGTTTATTGCTACTTTATCATTCTCAGATTTTCCTAGGGGATATTCAAAACAGTTCGCTGTTGCACTATCCATTATCATAGGCATTTTAGGTGTGCTTCTTGCCGGATATCTTTGGGTAGCAGGGACGTGAGAGGTAGTGTTGAAAATAAGCGGAACTTCATCCATATAACGAATAGTTACAGTTAATTCTTCGTGCAACTTCCTTCTAAACCAATTCACTAGCTGATTTTGTTTTGAAGACTTCATACAGCTGAAAAAGCATCATACCTGCCAGCATAGCGATAAAGAACAGTAATGGCTTAACGCCTCCCACTGCAATTGAAGCAATAACAGGACCCGGGCAGTAACCAGCCAACCCCCATCCCACGCCGAAGGTCAAACTACCTAACACCAGCCTTGTATCTATCTGTTTGGCAATAGGCATATGAATCACATCGCCAAAAATGGATTTAGTCCGCATACCCGCGAATGAAAATGCCAAAGTGCCGACCAGTACAGCTCCAATCATCACTAATAATAGTGATGGGTCCCAATTGCCTGCAAAATCCAGAAAACTCAATATTTTCGATGGGTCAGTCATGCCGGAAATAATGAGACCAATACCAAACACCAAGCCTGCAAGCATGGCCATCAAAATATTCATATCCCCTCCTTAAAATACCGAATGACGAACAACATATACCGTTACGAAACCGGCAAATATTAAAGCAATGGTTGCCACTACAGAGCGTGGAGAGCGTCGTGATAATCCGCATATACCATGGCCACTGGTACAACCGGATCCAAACCGCGTGCCTATACCCACTAGGAGGCCAGCAATTAACAATGTCGTATAGCTCGCATCGGTTTTAATTGCCCGTAATGGAGCTGCAAAACTATAAATGATGGGAGAAATCAAAAGCCCTATTATGAATGCGGAACGCCAGCTGACATCCCCACGTATGGGTTTAATTAGACCAGCAACAATGCCGCTTATACCGGCAATGCGCCCATTGAAAATAAGAAGCATCGCAGTTGCTATCCCTACCAGCAGACCCCCCTGAAAATGACATCCAGGGTGTAAAATTATTCCAATCGATTGTCATTGTTTCCACCTAAGTTTTTTTTCATAAAAAATCATGAGCGAGCTGCAACGGTTAGACCTATTTGCGGTATTAAGGTTAAGTTTTATCGGTAGATTCTAAATTCACGGCCCACTTTTAGCAAAATTTGATATAACAGTTTGAACCTCCAGGGTTAGACTATAAAAAGTTTTTTCATTTAGTTATAAGGCATCTTTGTGTGAAATTAACCAGCTTTGTAGTAAAAAAATATTTAGATTTTTAAGGCATTTATATCTGAATGACATGTGAACAGAGTTGTCTTAATTACTTCCCATTCGGGGTGTTTATTGAAAGGTCATCATGATTTTCCGGCAATTATTTGAGCCTTTATCCTGTACCTACACTTATCTTCTGGGAGATGAAGCCACTGGCCAAGCAGTGCTTATTGATCCAGTGGTCGCCACTTTAGAGCGAGACTTAACCGAATTGCGCAACCTTGGCTTGACCCTGGCTTATACCTTGGAAACACATGTTCATGCCGACCATATTACCGCTGCGCTAGAAATGAAAAGGGCGGTTGGGAGTAAAATCGCCGCGCCTGCCCTTGACCGTCTGCCGTGCATAGATTTTGGCGTAGAAGAAGGCAAGCCTCTCAAGGTTGGCAGCATTCACCTCCATGCACTTCACACGCCGGGCCATACTGATAGCCACTTTGCATATTTTTTCTATGATCGAGTTTTTACAGGTGACGCTTTATTGATCGGAGGATGTGGGCGCACGGATTTTCAAAGCGGCGATGCAGATGCTTTGTACTGCAGCGTACGTGAAAAACTCTTTACGCTTCCAAATGAGACATTGGTATATCCAGCACATGACTACAATGAGCGCTTTGTATCATCGATTGCTCATGAGAAAGAGCATAACCCGCGGTTGGGTGGTGATAGAACTGTTGATGAGTTCAGGCAGATAATGAACAACTTAAACCTTCCGTATCCGAAGTTTATTGACTACGCTGTTCCTGGCAACCTCAAATGCGGCGTTTGTCCTCCCGACTTACCTGAAAACCTGGAGCGCTACTGTCATCAGATGACCGAAAGCCCACAAGGTTGATCCACTATTCAATGTACTTCATCGTTTAATGATAGTTCTTAGAAACAAGGCGGCGATAGGTATAAGTGTTTCCAGAGGACAAATTCTTTGGGCATGATTGTTCGCACTAGGTTAAATCCGTTTGTAGGACTTTACTTCTAACCAAAATTTTCTTAGTTCGCTTGTTCTTATCTTGTAAGCTTATGATGTGATGCATTTGATTTACATCATATTGTTTATAAGGCCTTACGGACCATCTTAATGTTATCGTCATCAAGGTTGCTCCGAATATCAAAATTCAGGCTATGCATGAGCTCTAGCATTCTGGCGTTACTTTTGAGTATCTCACCGCCCATCACTTTCAAACCTTTTGAACGTGCCGTATCCATCAGAGTTGTCATGAGCTTGTAACCTAAGCCTTTGCCACGCACATTTTCGGCAACCACTAACCCAAAATCACAGCTTTCGCCATCCGGGTTAATTGCGTATCGAGCGACTCCTAATCCAATCTCTTTTCCAAATTCTTCTTTAACTGCAATTAATGCCATTTCTCGGACGTAATCTATTTGAGTAAATCGTATGAGCATCGAGTCACTCGGGTCCTTGACGTTTTCCATAAAACGAAAGTAGCGTGATTCCTCAGATAAATTGCGAATAAACGCCTGCTCTAGCAACGCGTCTTCTGGTCTTATCGGGCGTATGAGCAGATTAGTCCCATCAGGCAGTTGCCAATTGCTAACCAGATGTGAAGGGTAGGGGTGAATGGCCATGTGAGCATATCGGTCCTCGCTAGGTTGACGAAAAGTCACTACTACGCGTGCATCAACAGCCAGCGCGCCATTTTCATCCAATATAAGTGGGTTAATGTCCATTTCCATGAGCATAGGCAGCTCACACACCATTTCTGAAACGCGTAAGAGCACACTTTCTAGTGCATCCATATTAACCGGTGGCATATTGCGAAAGGCTACAAGCATTTTGGCAACACGCGTGTTCTGAACTAGGTCTTTCACCAGGAAAGTATGAGGTGGCAGGGCAACCGATCGATCATTCATGACCTCCACATTGGTTCCACCAGCCCCGAATGTAATTATTGGCCCGAATACTGGGTCATTGGTAACACCGATCATCAACTCACGTCCATTTGGTTTTAGGATCATAGGCTCGATAGCAACGCCATCTAGGTGGGCGTCAGGGCAGTAATATTGAGCATTCGCGATGATTTCGTGATATGCCTCAATCAGTGATTGCGCATTTCCAATATTCAACTTCACCCCTTTTACATCTGTTTTATGACTGATCTGCGCTGAATTAACTTTCATAGCAATTGGAAATCCCATTTGCTGGGCGATCAACAAAGCTTCATGCACTGAATTGGCTGCGATGGTTTGTGCTACCGGAATATGAAATGCGGCTAATACTGCTTTTGACTCCATCTCATTCAACAGACTGCGTCCTTCCTGTAAAGCGCTATCAATTACGGTCCTTGCTCCTGCAATATCGGGTTCCAGATGATCTGTAAGGGGGCCGGGCACCTGCATCAGAAGTTTCTGATTTTTATGATAGGCATACAGAAATGAAAAAACTTCTACAGCTTGTTCGGGCGTCCGGAAACAGAGCTTTTTAGCTTGCTTGAATGCCGCTCTCGATGTTTCAACTTGAGCTCCACCCATCCAAGATGCGATTAAAGGCTTATTGAATAATCTTGAAAGCTCAATGACGATGTTTGCAGCTTCCAATGGTTTAGTCATTGCTTGAGGCGTTGATATAGTCAGCACTCCATCCACATTAGGGTCTTCCAAACAAGCTTTTACGGCATGCTGATAACGATCTGCCTGGGCATCCCCAATGATATCGACAGGGTTGCCATGCGACCAGATAGGCGGAAGTGACTGATTAAGTTTTTCGATGGTGTTTTCTGATAATGTTGCCAATACTAGTCCCAAATCGATAGCGATGTCAGTGGCTATTACTCCGGGTCCACCCCCATTCGTGACAATAGCTAAGCGGTTTCCTGTGGCGTCGAAACCTGATGATAATGCTTTGGCAGCAGAAAAAAGTTGGGTAATTGTATCTACCCGAACAACACCCGCGCGCCTGACCGCAGCCTCGAAAGCATCATCAGAACCGACTAGTGATGCAGTATGTGACATTGCAGCTTTAGATGAAGCGGCATGCCTTCCTACCTTGACCAGAATTACGGGTTTGATACGTGCGGCGGCACGAATCGCGCTCATGAAAGTGCGCACATTTCGAATACCTTCAATGTAAAGCAAAATACTATGGGTCTTTTCATCTGAAATCAGATAGTCCAGTATTTCACCAAAGTCCACATCCAATGATGCACCCAGTGAGATCACGCTGGAGAATCCGACTTCATCGCTGTTTGCCCAATCGAGGATAGCGGTGCATAAGGCTCCCGACTGTGACACGAATGAAAGATTGCCAGAGATGGCAGAGCCTTTGTTGAAGGTGGCGTTCAGACCTATACGTGGGCACATCACTCCTAAGCAATTTGGGCCAATCAAACGTATGCCGTAGTGTTGAGCGATTTCCAAAACTTTTTGTTCTAAGGCCTTACCTTCAGGACCCGATTCACTGAAACCGGCCGAAATGATAATGGCTGCTTTTACATGATGCTCACCACACTCTTCGATAATGTCTGGCACAGAAAGGGCGGGCGTGGTGATTACAGCGAGCTCGACTGGCTCGGTAATATAAGCGATAGATGAGTAAGCCTTGCAACCCTGAATTTCTGAATGCTTCGGATTGATTGGATACAGTGAACCTCGAAAACCGCTTTGCAGCATATTTTGAAAAACGATTTCTCCAACTGAGTCCGTGTTGTCGCTTGCGCCAAAAACCGCAACCGATTTTGGAGCAAATACATAGTGCAGTGGATGTTGGACCATTATCTAACTTACATTGAAAACCTGCTTAGATGTCAACTTAATAGCGGTGCTTTGATTGCTAATCTAGATAAACTTAGTAAGCATCTGATGCTGTATTGATGTATTTCAGCAACTCAATTTTGAGGTGTAGGCACAATAATGAGCCTTAAATTATGTTCACCAAAGCGGTCGATATCTATGAAGTACAACTTACTGGCAAATCGCAATCCATTCATGGCAATTACGTCAAAGTGATGACCAATACGAGATAAAAAACGTAGTTTTGGATTGATGCTCTCACCAGTCAATAAAGTCATTTCAGCTAATTGTGGAATGAATTTTGAAATATGGGGCCAGGATTTTTTGTTGAAATCGTATTCAAGCAACCTACTTGCAGTTTTGTTGCACTCTAGAATCTTCCCGCCCGTATCTATTGTGATAGCTGCAATATCATCATCTGAGGATTTATGGTTTTGAGCTTCTGATCTTTCTTTAGGTAATAAATTATGTTGTTGGCTAAATGGCATATTCATTTTCAATCTTTCAAATAATTTAATGGATAAATGTTAGTAAATATTCATTTGACTAGTGTTACAGGTACTTTTGTCATATGAACAACTTGATTAGCTGTGGAACCGAGCACTAAGTTTCCAAGTGCGCCCATGCCGCGTGTGCCCATGACGATGCTATGACAGTCATGAGATTTGGCGTATTTAACAATGTTGGGGACTATAGCTCCTCGCAATATGGCTTTTTTATAATCTAGTCCGGCATCCAGCAGAACTTTGCTAGCGCTTTTCATTATTTTTTCGGATTCTTTTTGCTGGTTTTTTTCGACAAAATCCAAGTCAATTAAAGTTAAATCTCCTATCGGCATCAAATCAGGTTTCACATTGATAATATGAATATCGGCTTTCAAACCTTCTTTGAACATTGAAATAACGTATTTCAAGGCATTTCTGGCTGGTTTAGAGCCATCCGTTGGAATCAATATTGTTTGCATAATAAGAACGCTCCTTTGTCCTTAAATCGACTGTCAATCGCAACAATTTAAAGCCTTGATGAAAAAAGTTTTTGATATGAATCAAATTTTTATGACAGCGAGCTATTAAATTAGCTATTGAATAGGTGAGAATTTTTGGTTGAGTCGTTTGAACCGAGCAAAAAGACCCTGTGTTTCAACATTACGCAACTGATGAATCACATTAGAGACAGTTATGAAAGCTATGGTATTAATTGAACAAGGGATGTCTTTAGAGATGGTCGAGATACCTGATCCGATCCCTACAGGTCATCAAGTATTACTGCGTATATTGTCTTGCGGAGTCTGTAGAACTGACCTGCATATCATTGACGGTGAACTTGAACATCCTAAAAAACCATTGATACCTGGGCATGAAATTGTCGGTGAAGTTATCGGAGTGGGTGAGAAAGTTGAATTATTTTCAATAGGTGATCGTGTAGGTGTACCTTGGTTAGGCGAAGTATGCGGACACTGTAATTACTGCCAAAGTGAACGTGAAAATCTCTGTAACAATGCGCGATTTACTGGCTATCAACTAGACGGAGGATTTGCAGAGAAAACGCTAGCCGATGAACGCTATTGTTTTGCTATCCCAGAGATTTATTCAAACGTTCACGCAGCACCGTTGTTATGCGCTGGTCTGGTTGGTTACCGAGCCTATCAGATGGCTGATAAAGTTAAGAAACTGGGTATTTATGGATTCGGTGCTGCGGCTCATATCATTACCCAAATTGCTGTACATGAAGGAAAAGACATTTATGCCTTTACAAAACCAGGCGATACCAGCGCTCAAGCGTTTGCAAAGCAATTAGGGGCTATATGGGCTGGTTCCTCTACAGAAATGCCTCCTGATCTGTTGGATGGAGCATTGATTTTTGCTCCAGCAGGAGAGTTAGTGCCTTTAGCCTTGAAAGCGACTATGAAGGGCGCAACGGTAGTTTGTGCTGGTATACACATGTCAGCAATCCCCAGTATGCCTTACGCATTACTTTGGGGTGAAAGGGTCGTACGCAGTATTGCAAATTTAAGGAGATCTGATGGCATCGCTTTCATGAAGCTAGCTGCACGCATCCCGATCAATGTGAATTCAGTGATTTATTCACTTGACCAAGCTAACCTTGCAGTCGATGACCTGCGGGAAGGGAAAATAAACGGAGCAGCAGTATTGGTTCCATAAATCTGTTTATGAAATACCAATGATAAGAATAAAGTGTTTTGAACGGGTTAATTTTGAAATGGAAAACTATGTACAAAAATAGACTTTGTCCCATAGACGGTAGCACAACCTCCAATGCAGGTAGAAATGAAGCTATCCACCTTGCAAACGATCTTCACGCTAGGCTACGTTTTATCCATATCATTGATACGTATGTGCCAACGCCGATAAGTTCTTTGCATATAAGCTCGGAATTTGCAGATGATATGGCACGAAAAAATGCAAAGAATTTACTTCATGAAGCTATTAATGCTGCAAAAGACCAGGGTGTGGATGCTGACTCCAGGATGATAGAGTCGAATGGGATACCCATTTCCAGTTTAATCATAGATTACGCTAATGAGTGGCCCGCAGATTTAATCGTAATCGGTACACATGGTTTGAGTGGCATTGACAGATTTGTCGTTGGCAGTGAGGCCGAAACGGTTGTCCGGCATAGTACAGTGCCAGTGCTCTTAGTAAAAAGTAAAGAGTCTGACTAAACCTAAATTTTATTTTCAAGTCTCATCTAGGCCCGATATGCGCTGCGTAGTTGAATCCCTTATTTACAAGGGTGATGCCCCACCAGTTTTTGAAGTCCATTCATGTCGAGTATGCGTACATGTTTTTGATGCACTTCCAATAAACCCTGATCACGGAATTTTGTTAATACCCGGCTAACCGTTTCGATCTTCATGCCTAAATAACTTCCGATATCTTCACGCTTCATGCGAAGTACTAGGTCATAAGATGAGTAACCCCGTTCGTGAAATCGCTGCGACAAGTTCAATATGAAGGCGGCGATTCGCGCATCACCTTGCATGCCACTCAGCAACATCATCATCGTATGATCTCGTACAATCTCCCGACTCATCAGCATATAAAAATGGTGGTGGAGATGCTCCATTTCTTGACCCACGTGTTCGATGCGGTCAAAAGGGATAACGCAAAGTTCAGAGTCTTCGAGGGCAACAGCGGTACACATATGTTGGTCCGTTGCGATACCATCAAAACCCAAGATTTCACCCATCATGTAAAAACCGGTGACCTGCTCCCGTCCATCTTCATTCAAAGTTTCTAATTTGACAAACCCTGATCTGACTGCGTACAGATAGTGAAAATTATTTCCTGCGTGATAGATATGAGTGCCCGCTTTAAACCGCTTTCTTAAATAAACCAGCTCATCCAATTTATCCAATACATTCGATGCTAAAGCCACGGGCAAGCAAAGTTCTCGCATGATGCAATTTGAACATGCCTGCTTGACATAAGGAATGTCAATTTCCGGCAAAGCAGTTTTTTCGGCATTCATCTTAATCTCTTTTTAT
The DNA here is from genome assembly GCA_002928535.1 of Methylotenera sp. Classification (GTDB taxonomy): domain Bacteria; phylum Pseudomonadota; class Gammaproteobacteria; order Burkholderiales; family Methylophilaceae; genus Methylotenera. The sequence continues at coordinate 157,227 of PERG01000004.1, forward strand.
TAAGATTAGATCTCATTTAAATCCGTTGCCTGAAACATGCAATTATTTGATGTAAATCAAATACAGAACTAGTAGTTAATATAAAACAACCAATCCAATAATTCAACTTTTATACAGTGTTTGGGATGACCCATGGTTACTAAATATGGAGCAATTATCAATTTTAATCTTCAATACTGGTAGTTCGTCTTTAAAGTTCGAGCTTTTTGAAAGTATCAATCATGATTTACAGTCTGTAATCCGCGGCAAAGTGGATATTGGCGGATTGTCCATCATGGATTGGAATGATGGAGATACGCATACACAAATTCACATCGAAGCTGAAAATCATGCCCAAGCTGCCAGTTGGATACTTGATTGGTTACAAAATTTATGGCCCTTTGGGTCCTTGCTGGATCATTTAGATATTGTGGCCCATCGTATTGGGCAGGGTGGAAACGCATTTTTCTCACCGCAGCTAGTAACAGATAAGGTGTTAGCGCAGCTTGAGGAGTCAACCAGATCAGCACCATTGCATAATCCCAATGCTTTAGCTGTTATGCGGATAACTCGGGAAAAATTACCTGGTTACGTACAAACGTTTGCAGTCTTCGATACTGCATTTTTTTATAATTTACCCCAGCATGTTGGTTACGCTTTACCAGAGTCTCTTATCAAAAAATATGGGATCAGACGCTATGGTTTTCATGGAATTGCACATCGCTATATGATAGAGCGGCATGAAAAAATAGCCAAAAAACCTGTGAATGACTCTTGCATAATATCTTTTCAATTGGGACATAGCTGTTCTGTGACAGCGTCACGAAACGGTAAAGCCGTGGATACTAGCATGGGTTATACGCCCCTAGAAGGATTGATGATGGGCACACGAGCCGGGGACATTGACCCTGGCATCTTGATTGATTTGCTATTTAGAGGGATGACTGTAGATGAACTAATTAACAAGCTCAATCACCATTCCGGTTTGATAGGAATAACAAAATATACAACAGATATGCGCGAATTATTGATGAAGCAAGAAACAAATGCAGACTTAAGATTAGCGATTGATATGTTTTGTCATCGGGCGCGTAGATATCTTGGTGCCTATATGGCCATTTTGAATGGGGCTGATGCCGTGATTTTTGGAGGGGGGATAGGGGAACATTCACCGGAAATACGTAAACGCATCTGTGATGGTATGAGCTGGTGTGGATTGCTTCTTGATGAACGGCGAAATCAATTAGCTGTAGGTAGTGAAATGCTCATCTCGTCAGATTTATCCAGAGTAGGTGTATATGTACTACCGGTTAACGAAGAAATCATAATGGCTGAAGATGTAAAAAATGCCTTTATGAATTACAAATCGAAAGCTGACAGCTATATTAATTGAGTGAAATAGAAGGGAGTTGCAAAAACATTATCGATGTAGGACGTGTATTAAGAGATTAAGAACGTCTCTTTAGCAAATTTCCCAGCACTTTGGATATCGTACAGTCGACTACGAAGTTTGATTTTGGCGTCAATATGATGCCAATTTAACCAAAATGAAACTATCTGTGCCCATTCTCTGAATTTACTAAGATCTTTTGAATTATCAGATTGCACATTTATGAATCGAATGCTTTTTTCACATTTCATATTCCGATATGCCAACTTATTGAGGACTGAAACGACTTTGTCAGAACTAGCCACTAGAAGTAATACTGGACATTTCACATGCTGTAATATATTTTCAACTAAATCTAATCTGCCGCCATTCGTAATCACAGCATTAATTTGATTGTGTAGAAGTGTAGCTGCGAGAAGTGTGGGTACTATGTCAATCCCAGTGCTGAAGTAGTTAATCTTCAACCCTTTGAGTACTAGATGTTTTTGGATCCAATGTGTAGCTTGTATTAGGCGGTCGGCCAAAAGCTCACCTTTAAATCTATAGTTATATAAATAAGCGTCTATCTGTTGTTCATCGTCTGTTAGCAAATTGATTATAAGAGTGCTGATCCCCGCAGCAGATAAGCTATTGGCAATATATTGATTACAAGTTTCATTATTATTTCGTTGCACAATCAAGACGATATTTCCCGCATTAGGAGATAGGGACAGCTTTCCATTTAAGTATGTCTTCCCAATTTTAATTTTTAAATCTTTTTTCAAATTATATGCGCGGTTAACCGTTAGATTTTCACAAATACTCATGTTGTAAGCCTTTAATAATTAGTGCATATCTGATGGGATTTGAAGTCATCCATAGGAATTATTTTGAAAGTTAAATAAATCCAAAGCTCCACTGTTCACATGAATATATAGAGAATATCTAAAGAGTTTTTGATTTGAATCAACCTTCAGTAATTTAAGGCTTAAGAACTTGGTAATTGCAACAGTTCAACTTACATGACGAGTGGAAATTTATTTGCTAATCTTGCGATGAACCTAATCTTGCGATGAACAAGGGTCGGCTGTTGAAGCACTCAGTGACACACGCACTCAGTGACACACCATCGTGTGGAAGGAGTGCTTACCACAGTGGGGATTGATAATGCGGAAATATGGTTCGGGTGCGGAGTACGCAAAACCTACACTTACTGATATAAAAAGAAAAACCGCTTAGGATTACGGTCCTAAACGGTTGACTTTATTACTAAATTTGGTGCGCCCGAAGAGATTCGAACTCCTGACCCCTTGGTTCGTAGCCCGATTATCAAAGCGTATCATGTTAATAATCAATAACTTAGCGCAAACGATCGTTCCTCATTTGCATAATGAAGCATAACAAAGCATTACAAGATACACAAAAGCCCCACACTGTGAGGTCTGCTATCGGCCCATAGCGGTCATTCAAGAGTTGTGACTCTGTTTGGGTTGTTTTTATACGCAGCTCCAGTTGATATAGACAACCCTCTGACCACGTACACACAAAAAAAGGTAACGTTGCTGATTTTTGCCATCCTGTTATCGTAGATTATTGTGAAAAAAAATTAGAAATCAATTGATCCTATACCAGCGACTCTTCAACTCGCTTTCATAATAGTTCATCCGTAGCAACTTAAAAGTGTAGCGCATCAAGAACTCAGGCCTGCTTGAAATAAGTAAACAATACCCTCAGTGCTAATGAAACCGTTGGATAAGCTTTGGACGCAGTTGATCGTGTAAAAGCACTGGGTATTAAGGAATTGATAATTCCCCTAGTCTTAATGGCAGCGTTACTGCTGATAATTGGGTAATCTTCTCCTGCAAAAACCCAAATGACAAAGCTCATAACCCTCATACAACTAAATAAAGCTTATCTACCATACGAGTTAAAGTATGGTCTTAATGGTTGAAGATTGATAAATTTGTAATCGGATGTAAGTTTTAAACCGTGGCTCCGACTAATACTTACTTTCAAACAGGAGAATAATAATGAATTTATCATCATTTTGGATTACGTTAATAGGATTGACACTTAGCTTTAATGTACACGCGGAACAACTCCCCTATACTCAAGCCACTTTTGACGCCTTAGCGAAAGATGGAAAACCGGTACTTGTAGAAATACATGCGGACTGGTGCCCTACTTGTAGAACGCAAGGCCCGATAGTCAAAGATCTTCTAACTGAAAAAGAATTAGCCGGAATCACGACGTTGCGAGTCAATTTCGACAATCAAAAATCTGTTCTCAAAACATACAAGGTTAGGCAGCAAAGCACACTTATAGGTTTTAAAGCGGGTAAAGAAGTTGGCCGTTCAATTGGAGATACAGATAAAAAGTCTATAAGAAAACTAATGTTGAAAACGCTATAGAGTAAGTGCCATGGTATCCATCAGCACAATCGCGTTGAGTTTCATCGCAGGGGTTTTGTCTTTATTATCACCCTGCGTCCTTCCTATCATTCCTATTTTATTGGCTTCGGCCATTAGCACACATCGGTTTGGACCATTCGCACTCGCTGCCGGATTGACTTTGTCTTTTACTGTTATCGGTGTTGCTTTAGCCAGTTTCGGTACTGTATTAGGGATTGAGCCAGATATTTTTCGTAAAATTATGGCTGGTTTGTTGGTGGTCTTTGGGATAATCCTTTTGTTTCCCTTATTGCAATCAAAATTTGCTAATGCTACTTCGGGTGTCAGCGGCTCAGGCCAAAACTTGCTTAATCGATTTTCAACAGACAGCCTATTCGGCCAGTTCATAATCGGTATTTTTTTAGGCGTGATTTGGAGCCCATGTGTAGGACCAACCTTAGGAGCGGCTATGGCCTTAGCTAGTCAGGGTGAAGGATTTCTGAATCTGGCAACCGTGATGTTTTCGTTTGGTTTAGGTGCAGGAATACCCTTAATCCTACTTGGTAAGCTTTCACAGCAATCCTTACAAAAAATCAGAAATAAACTTTTCAAGGCAGGAGACATAGGTAAAAAGATATTTGGTGTATTGCTACTAATCTCTGGGCTTTTGATTCTTACAGGTACGGACAAACTAATGGAAGCCAGGATTCTGGATGCAGCACCAGAGTGGTGGGTGAAATTAAGCACCTCTATTTAATGAAGAGCCAACTATTGAGAATAGTTGGCTCAACGTTATACCTAGGTCAAATTCAATCAATTCCGGTTGGGTTACGAGACGAATAAAGTTTTGCAACTTTCGAAGAATGAGGCCCATATTTCTCTTCCATGCCTGCAGAGGTTGGCGGGGCATCCCAAGGCATTTTTCCAATTACCATCTTAGGAATGTTCACAAATATTTTCTTGCCAGTCTGCTTTACTACTGCATCTCTCGGGATGTAAGTATCTTTTTCAAAGACGAGTCCTCGGGGCACAACAAAATGCGCTAGATAACTTTCACTGGCTTCAAAAATTTCTGATACTTTGCCAATCTCACTGCCGTCAGACCCGCACACAATGTCACCGGGTTGGATTGAAATGTTGTCAGTATTTTTCAAGCTCAAAGCGGCTATAAGATCATTAACACGGATGACGGCATTGCCTATGAGTGGATAATTAATTTTAACTGCCGCCTCATAGGAGAGCATGTCTTCAGAACCAATTGCATCTTCCAAGAAAGTAACATCATAGCCTTTTTCCGTAGCACGTCTCCCAGTGCTTTCGCAACAAAGGTTGGCTGCCATACCGGCAATGATGAGATGAGTGGTGCCTAAACGTTCTAAATGCTTGGGAAGATCAGTCTCAAAAACATCGGTACTTTTGTGCGGCGTAAGCACGATGTCGTTTTCTAAGGGCTTCAGATCCGGATGAAAATCTGCGCCCCAAGAACCCGCTGTGAACATTTTTAGCTCAAACATCATCCTGTTGATGCCACAGCGATGCTGCAAGTGCTCATCAGCATAATCTTCTTCGGTATAAGCCATAGGACCAAATATGACCGGCACTCCTGCCAACCTTGCTCCCTCGATTGCGAGACGTAGATTATCGATCACATTGTGTAAAGCAAGCGTTGTTTTGGTCATTTCGTAGGCTGCTCCGCCTTCTGACAAAAAATCGTTTACCGGATCTATCACAAGTAATACAGTACGATTTATAGGGAAAGTGAGAAGGCCCTCACCTTTTGGTAGATAAGTTGCTGGCGCAGAACTTTGCGTCTGTAGCTTAATATCATTCATATATCTCTCCTAAGTTCTCTTAAGTATTTACGGTTTGACGCCATTGAACGACACCACTTTAATCATTCAGCTACGTGCCTGAACTGAAGAATGGCGCAGCTTTGCATAGGCTCCGCCTAGGACTACACCAAAAACTAAATGGCTTACTAAGCTTATCCAGTTCTGTGCTTCGGTAAACCACGGAAAGGCAACCGGAGCGATTATGTAGAAGTTGATCCAATAAATTGCCAAACCTAATAAAGCACCAGCTACATACAGTTTTATAGTGTTAAACCTACCTGCTATATAGCTCAATATCAGGCCATAAAGTATAGAAAGGGGTAGATGAATCATCATCGCCGTCATCATGACCCCTGTGTCAAAGTCGGCCGGTGGAGGTAAGACATCCTTGCCTAAAACCATAGCTGCCATCATACGCGGCGGACCCCAGGGACTCTGGTCCATGAAAAACAACACCATCAGCATTTCTACCATCATGAAAACGATTCCAGCCATCACCCCGGCAACTATCGCAGCTCGCCAATCCATCGTGGAATGTTGAGAATCTAGAGCTTTGTTTGTAACTTTCATCTGCTACTCCAGTTGGTACCTGCTAACTAAAGAATCTAATCAAACGATTTTGCAATGTCTGTGCGTTAACGAACGTTCTTAATAACTATTTAACGGAGCAGCTTGTTCAAGTTCACTTGGCTGAACTTTGTTTCCTTTGGTTGTGCCATGGTCAGCTTCTTTTTTTCGCATTACTTTATTTTTACTGGTTTTTTTCACAGGTTCGCTGGCTCCTTTGTTAGTACGATCCATTTGCTTCTTGATCTGAGGAGATTCAGCAGTACCTAAGTCGCTAGCATCATCCATCTCTGTGGCACCTTGGTTAACACTTGAAGAACCTTTATCAGTACGCTCCATTTGTTTTTTGATTTGTGGAGATTCAGCAGTGCCTAAATTACTTGCATCATCCGTATTTTCATTGGTCGTAGCTGCAAAGCTAGTTAATGCAGAAGCTGTTAAAACAACTGTTAGTAGTTTTGATAAGAGTTTCATTTCAAATCCTTAATAATGAATTTTGTGAGTTAACATTAAATTCCATTACTAAATTTTTTCTTATCCGTCTTTCACTGTATGTTAGGTCAGATATTATTTAAAGGTATTAACTCTATAAATGAATTGTTTTTGCGTCATAAGCACTTCGCGACTTCTATCTCTGAAAATATATTGCGAGTTAAAGTTTGTGTACTTCAAGGAACCATAGTTTGTTCACAGGAATCACTACAAATTGGTGGATGTGAAATATGAAAAGCTGACTTTTGATAGTCAACTAGACTTCGCCCCTGTATTTTTCTACGCATGCTATTAGCCGAACATGAAGGGATGCGTTAGATAAATCGGTTATAACTTATACCCAATATTTGGTAGTGCTTACCTTGTGAAGAAAACTGTTTAAGGGTTGGGAAATAGGAGAAAATTGAATTTGGATTCAGCAAGCCTACCCCTCTTTTGAAACGTATATATATGTGCCGCAATTCAATTAAATAGTTATGCCGAACGAAGAATCCATCAAAGGACATTATGAAAGTGTTTTATGAATTACGCTTCTAAGCTTAAAGTTGAGAGCTCTCAGCAGAGCCTATTAGATCAGTATCAGCGTATCCGTGAAGAGTCAGTTCAAATCTGCAGTAAAATCCAAGTTGAGGATTACGCTGCTCAACCAATGCCGGATGTAAGTCCTCCGAAGTGGCATCTAGGTCATACAACTTGGTTTTTTGAAGAAATGCTACTGAGTAAGTTTTATCCTAATTACTCCCGTTTCAATCAGCAATTCCATCATTTATTTAATTCTTATTACAAAGTACTTGGTGCGCATACGGTCCAAGGAGATCGCGGTAATCTCTCCAGACCCACTGTAGCCCAAATATTAGAATATCGTAATCATGTCGACCTTGGCATGATGAGGTTGTTTAATGAGCAACTTCTTTCTGCTGAAGCAAAATCACTGGTTGAAATTGGATTGCATCATGAACAGCAGCATCAAGAGTTGTTGTATATGGATATCAAATATATTTTGGGAAGTAATCTTTTAGATACTCGGTATTCTTTTCAAGATGTGCCACCAGCGTTTCAACCACAACGTGGCTGGACGAATTTCTCAGAAGGGCTGTATCAAATCGGTCACGTGGGGGAAGGCTTTGCTTACGATAATGAAAAACCTTTGCATCAATCTTATTGCTACCCCTTTTCAATCAGCAAAACTTTAGTCACCAATGGCGAATTCTTATCATTCATCGAAGATGAAGGTTATGCTAAGCCCGAATTTTGGTTAAGCCAGGGTTGGGATTGGGTGTCCCAGAACAAAATTCAACAACCACTCTATTGGTCTATTCGCAACGGACTATGGTATGAGTACTCTCTTTACGGATCAATCCCTTTAGATATGAATCGACCTCTCGTTCATATCAGTTACTTTGAAGCCAATGCATTTGCGAATTGGAAAAATGAAAGACTACCTACAGAGCAAGAGTTAGAAATATATCTTAATCATTCACAATTAAAAAATTCGCAAATTGTTCTGAACGAGCTACATCCTAATAATGCTGGAAAGTCGTTTGGTGAAGTATGGTGCTGGACCAGCAGTCAATACTCAGCTTATCCGCGCTTTAAGCCCTATGAAGGGGTTTTGAAGGAATATAACGGGAAATTCATGTGCAACCAATTCGTGCTGAAAGGCGGGTGTGTGGTAACCCCAAGTAGTCATTATCGGCACAGCTATAGGAACTTCTATCAAGCACATCAACGATGGCATTTTTCGGGTATCAGGTTAGCAAAGGATATTCTTTGAAAATATCTAATTTAACTTCAGAAAATGCGTCGATACAGAATCGCCAAGAGTTTATGACAGAAATCCTTTTAGGCCTGGGCAGTAATCCTAAAACGATTTCTGCAAAGTACTTCTATGATGATGCCGGTAGCGAGCTATTTCAGAAAATCTCACAACACAACGACTATTACGTCACCAAAACCGAATTTTTGATATTACAACAGCATAGCCCAGAACTGGCATCTGCTATCAAGGACGAGGAAATCGATATCATTGAATTAGGCGCAGGAGATGGACATAAAAGCAGATTAATCATCAATAGCTTTTTGGATAAAGGTACCAAAGTCAATTTCTATCCGATTGATATTTCTGAGAAAGCAATGGTATTGATGGGTGAGCATCTCGCCGTTAATCACCAATTGAATATTAATGGAATAGTGGGTGACTACTTTCAGGGGCTGAATTTAGTCAAAGGAAACTCATCGAATAAAAAATTAGTTTTGTTCTTAGGTTCAAACATTGGCAACTTTAACAGAACTCAAACTCAAGAGTTTTTGAAGAAGTTATGGTTGAATCTAGATTCTGGGGATCATGTATTGATAGGATTCGATCTTAAAAAAGACTTTGACATACTTAATCGAGCTTATAACG
>PERG01000005.1 GCA_002928535.1 Methylotenera sp.
AGTGTACTGCAAGTAGATTTACAGCTTTTTGTTAGATGAAGTACGGGAATTTATCAATTCTAATTGGACGCATCTATTAAAGATGCAGGTACTATATTGATTGCATTAAGTTTCTTACTTTTTCCAAGTCAGCTTGCGTATCCACTCCTGCTGCGGGCGCATGCGGTGTTACTGCAACCGCAATCTTGTGACCGTGATATAAAACCCGTAACTGCTCTAATGATTCAAGCTGTTCAATAGATGCAGGTTCTAAATGCGCATAGGCTTTTAAAAATTTAATGCGGTAAGCATAAATGCCAATATGACGGTACAAAGGTAGCCCAAAAGGCAAAACAGCATTGGCAAAACTATCACGTGGAAACGGGATTGGAGCGCGGCTAAAATATAAAGCATTATTTGCAGCATCCAATACGACTTTGACAATATTAGGATTGATGAAGTCAGCTTGATTATCAATGGCATGACATGCGGTGGCCATCACAGCATCCTTACTATTCGCCAATGCATTGGCTACTTCTATAATGAGCGAAGCTTCAATTAGAGGCTCGTCACCCTGCACGTTGACGACAATAGCATCTTCTGCCCAACCTTGATGTTGCGCTACTTCAGCAATGCGATCTGTACCACTCATATGATTAGTACGCGTCATCACCGCTTGATGCCCGCGCTGCTTAAGAGTATCCAATATACGCTGGTCGTCTGTTGCAATAATGACTTGCTTTGCACCGCTTAATTTTGCACGCTCTGCCACCCAAACCACCATAGGTTTACCAGCGATATCAAGCAGGGGCTTGCCTGGCAAACGGGTGCTTGCATACCTGGCAGGAATCACCACATAAAAAGGGGTCGCCAAATTATTCAACCTCTTCGTCATCCGCTAATTTACGCGCCTCATCTTCCAGCATCACTGGAATACCATCTTTGATGGGGTAAGCCAACCGTGCGGATTTTGAAATGAGCTCATTGGTTACCTTATTGTAGGTCAATGGGCCTTTGGTAATCGGGCAGACTAAAATCTGCAAAAGTTTGGTATCCATCATCACGGCCTTAATTTATTTAAGATAATTGTCATTAAATCATTTTTTATGGCGGCTTTCACCGGTAAAGCCCAAAAATGAGGCTTGGCAAAAGCTTGGCATTTCACTGCATCTTTTTCCGTCATCAGTACTATATCTGCTGAAGTCGAATTGAAATCGGATTCATTAAAAGCATAATGATCAGGAAACGCTTTACTTGTAAAGTGAATGCCCATTTGCATTAATTGCTGAAAAAAACGTTCTGGATTACCGATACCAGCTACGGCTAACACTTGCTGATTGGCAAACGTTTGCGCGCCACAGGTTTTATAGGGTTCTTTAAGATTGAAAAAAGTATCTGCGACTAACTGCATATTTAATATGGGGACATTAACTATATTAATAGCGGTATTAAGCACACCGTTAACCACTACAGCATCAACCCGATTAAGTCTAGATGCGGGTTCACGTAGCGGACCGGCAGGTAACAATGCGCCATTCCCAAAACCTTTTGCGCCGTCAATCACCGCAACTTCAATATCACGCCGCAAACGATAATGCTGTAAACCATCATCACTAATAATAATATTGCATTCAGGATGTGCACTTAATAATGCCTGACCAGCTAAGGTGCGGTTTGCATGAACATACACCGGGCATTGACTGCGTCTAGCAATCAACACTGGTTCATCACCTGCCTGTAGCGGGTCGCTATGAGCACTTACCGAGGCGGGAATTTCCGCTTTTCCGCCATAACCGCGGCTGATAACACCTGGCTTGAAACCAGCTTGTTGCAATTGTTCAACTAACCAAATTACCAATGGCGTTTTGCCAGTACCGCCTACATTAATATTACCGACTACGACAACGGGCACGGGTAAGCGGTAGCTTTTGAACCAGCCCAAGTAATAGAAAAGTCTCCGAAAGGTAATTAGGCTGAGAAATAACCAAGAAATTGGCATTAATAGTAAATGCCAGCCCGTTAAAGAAAACCATTGTTTTTGCAGCCAGCTAGCCATAAGTTTCAGCAATCAGCTAAATTGTTTTTGATACAACTTGGCATAATGGCCCTCATGTCGAATCAGCTCATCATGCGTGCCGCTTTCGACAATCCGGCCCTGCTCCATGACCATGATGCGATCTGCATTTTCAATAGTACTCAAGCGATGCGCGATGACAATACTGGTGCGGTTTTCCATTAGTGTATCTAATGCGGCCTGCACATGCTGTTCGGATTCGGTATCTAATGCCGAAGTGGCTTCATCCAACAACAAAATCGGCGCATTTTTTAAAATTGCACGTGCAATTGCCAAGCGTTGACGCTGGCCACCGGATAGGCGCACACCACGATCGCCGATTTCACTTTGCAAGCCATCCGGCAACTGCTGAATAAAGTCCCAGGCATGTGCCGCGATCGCTGCTTTGATGACATCTTCTTCACTAGAATTCCGCAATACACCATAAGCAATATTGTTGAATACCGTGTCATTAAACAAAATGACATCTTGGCTGACCAATGAAAATTGCTCGCGCAAATTAGCCAGGGGTAAGGAGCGAATATCCACCCCATCCAAAAGCACCTGACCTTGTTGCAACTCATAAAAGCGTGGTAGCAGATTCACCATAGTAGTTTTACCACCGCCAGAACGCCCTACTAAGGCCAGTTTTTCGCCGGGCTTGATAGTGAAACTGATGTCATTCAAAGCTGGTCGTTTTGCATTTTCATACGTGAGGCTTACATGCCTAAACTCGATATCACCCTGACTACGGCTGAGGGTTTTGTCCCCCTCGTCCACTTCTGGCGTAACATCGATCACACCGAATACACTTTGTGCTGCCGCCAGTGCAACTTGGATTTCTTCATTCATTGACGTTAAGTCTTTAATAGGTTTGATGAGCATAAGCAAAGCTCCAACGAATGCCGCGAATTCACCTGCACTGAATCGACCGACAGCGTAATACACCACCAAACCCAAAGCTACAGCCGCCAGCAATTCAACCACCATGCTATTCAAGCCGGAAAAGCGGGCCAAACGCAATTGCATCTGCCGATTTTTCGCTGCAACTTTAGCAAAGCGATCGATTTCATATTGTGAAGCGCCAAAAATTTTGACGATACGCTGGCCTGAAATCGCCTCTTCGGCTGCTTTAGTCATTTCACCAATAGACTCTTGTACATACTTCCCGGTATTGCGTAATCTGGGCGTCATGCTGCTTAAAAAGAGTGCCATTAATGGCGCCACTAAGGCAAAAATCAGCGTCAACCGCCAATCCAGGTACAACATATAACCAATGATACCGACTGCAGTGAGTGAATCGCGTACCAATGTTAAAGCGGACCGCGTCGCGGCGCTAGACATCTGCTCGGCATCGTAAGTGAGCTTGGATACGACGATGCCAGCCGATTCATTATCGAAAAAGCTCACAGGCAAGGTCATCAGTTTACGGAATGCATCACCACGTAAGTCCTCCACTACGTGACGAGAGACCCAGCGCATGGCATATCCCGAGATAAAGCCTGCCAATGCTCGTATCGCCATCAGGCCGAATAACATAAGCGGTAGATAAGTGATCTTGTCAGGACTTTGCTTGACGAAGCCTTCATCCGTGACCTGCTTGATCGTCGCGAGGAATGCTGTGTTAGTGGCAGACAAGACGATTAAGGCTAATACACTGAAGAAAAATACGGTTTTATAGTGCCAGGCATATTTGAAGAGCCTGATATAAAGTTGTTTGGCATTAGGAATATGCGTTGACCTAGCCTTAGCTTTTCGTGCGGATCTGGACATAATTAAAGTTGAACAGGGCCCAAAGAGTTCAGGCCCTGATACGGTAGATTGAAAAGCATAATGAGCGAATTAGAAATTATGGGCCCGATTTGACTTGAGTGGCAAAGGTAATATGGGTATAACCTGCCACGCGTGATGCTTCCATCACATTCACCACGGATTGGTGCGTAGTATTTGCATCAGCATTAATAATAATCGTTGGCTCTTTGCCGCCATTTGCTGCAGCTTGCAACGCAGCACTAATCGACGAAACTGATTTATCCGCTACTTCCTTACCATTCACCACATATTTACCCGTGGTATCGATCCCCACTTCAATTGTTAAAGGTTTATCTTGCGGTGCATTGGCTTCGGCAGTCGGTAGATTGATTTGCAATTCGCTGGTACGCGAAAATGTCGCACTCACGACTAGAAAAATGATGATGACTAAAAGCACATCGATCAACGGCACGAGATTCATTTCGAGATCTTCGTGGCGTTTTCCACGCTGAAAATTCATGTCTGTTCCTTATAATGAATTCGTATTCAAATCAGATTAAGTCGAGGCGCTTTTACGAAGACAGTACATAGGGTACGGCAAGTAAAAGCAACAAAGGATTAATTTGACTTCAAAACGAATTACTTCCGTTCGCCGTGAAGAATTTCTACTAGCTTGATTGCCTGCTGCTCCATATCCACCAGCAAACCATCCACTTTAGAACGGAAATAGCGGTAAGCAATCATGGCTGGCACCGCAACAACGATACCGGCAGCCGTATTGTATAAAGCGACTGAAATACCACGCGCGAACTGAGCCACGTCATGTCCTGTAGAAGTAAACGCGCCGAATAGTTCCACCATACCGATGACGGTACCGAGCAACCCTAACAAAGGCGCTACTGTAGCGATCGTGCCTAATGTAGTCAGATATTTTTCTAGTTGATGTGCAACAGCACGACCGGTTTCTTCAATGGCCTCTTTGGTGATTTCACGTGAGCTTTTGGCATTCGCTAATGCACTGGCGAACACTTGGCCTAGTAAAGAATGTTGTTCCAAACGGCTAATCGTTTCCTTAGTCACGCCGCCCTTAGCAAGCCAGGTTTGCACTTCAGGTAATAGATTTTTTGGGTTCACAACGCTTTCACGCAATGCGAAGAAACGCTCACCAATAATCGCTAGCGCGACAACAGATGCAATGATAAGCGGCCAGATCGGCCAACCAGCCGCTAAAATAATTTGCCACACGGTGCAACTCCCTAAAATTCAAAATGACGATTTAATTCGATGTTACGCAGGGCTTAATTTATCCCTGCGATACTTTAGCCTGTAGCGCACTTTTGGGCAAGCGCCTTTGCTGTTAGCCAAGCCAGTCTTATTGTGATAATTAATCTGTGGCGTCATGCCAGTATCGTTTTTGTTGTGTCCGCCAATCAGCTATTTTAATTTGGCCCGCTTGCGCATTAAACTGTAATTGAACAGCACCATGTGCATCTGAACGATAGATTCGACTCCCTAACGCTTGGTATCTATTCACGATGAGGGGTTTCGGATGCCCAAACCGGTTCAAATAGCCTACCGTGAACAGGCTGACTTGCGGTTGTACAGCCGCAATAAAATCCGGCATAGAAGAAGTCTTGCTGCCGTGATGTGGCACAACGAGCACATCACTTCTCAAGCTATTTGGATAAGCAGCTGATAATTGCGATTCTGCTGCTTTTTCGATATCGCCCGTTAACAGCATACTACCGGCTCGACTAGTGATTTTTAGCACGCAACTGCGATCATTATCTTTCAGGTTTTCTTCCGCATAGCTTTCTAAAACGGGATGCAATACCTCAAACCGTACGCCATCCCATTGCCAATGCTGCCCGGCAAAACAGCGCTGCCTTGCCAATTTGAGAGACGGTTGCAATGAGGGCTCAAACGAGGTTAAAAGCCAATCAACCGGTACTTGTGTTAATACAGACTGCATACCGCCGCTATGATCATTATCATCGTGACTCACTAGAAATGCATCTAGATTCTGGATGCCTTCACCGCGTAAAAAGGGCACTATGATGCGGCTACCGGCATCATTCTGCGCACTGTATTGCGGCCCCGCATCGTAAAGCAAAGCATGTGTCGCCGTTTGCACTACCACGCTTAAACCTTGGCCCACATCCAAAACCGTCACTTTCATATCGCCAATAACTGGTTTAACGGGCGCAATCAGAAACATCGGTAGAAAACCAAGCAATCCAAACCAGCGCAGTGGCCAACCGCGCGGCAATAGCAGCCAAATCAAACCCAGCATTGCGGGCAATAAAGTCCAGCTCGGCGGCGCTTGTTGTTGCCAGACAGCGATAGATGACTGATCCAGCCATTTCAATGCCCACATGCCAGAAGATAAAATTTCATGGGCGAATATGATTAACGTATCGATATGGAGGAAGCTACCCAGCAAAGCCAATGGCGTCACGACAAAGCTGATCAAGGGGATTGCCAATGCATTGGCTACGGGAGAAATAATGGACACCTGGTTAAACATAATGAGCAGTAGCGGCAGCATGCCGATCGTCACAACCCACTGTGTTTTAATGGCCACACGCAACCAATTTTCCTGGCCAACCCGCGCACTTAGAGCATATGCCAATATTGCAACCGCGCCGAACGATAACCAAAACCCCGCGGAGATGACGGCCCAAGGATCGAACAACACCACAACCATTAACGCCATTGCCAACACTTGGGAAATGGCTACCTGACGACCAGACCAAAACACCACGGCAAAAACAATAAGCATATAAAGTGTACGCTGGGTAGGCACAGAGAACCCGGCAATCAAGGCATATAACAATGCAATAACCACACCAGCCAAAGTTGCAGCTTTGCGCGTTGGCAGATGCATCACCAATGTGGGAATGCGTCGCCAGCAATAACTTACGATTAGGAATGTTAGACCAGACAGCATCGTAATATGCAGCCCGGAAATACTCATCAAATGCGTGGTGCCCGTATGCAAAAACACTTGCCAGTCATCTTGTGTGATGCTGCTATCATCGCCCATGACCAAGGCCTGAATCACGCCGCTATAAGGCCGGGCTTTTAAAACATTTCCGATATGCTGCCGGATATATTCACGCAAGCGCTCCAGTACATATTTTGGCTGATAGACCATTGCGCTTAATCTATCTTGACGGCCTTTATTTTTGATGCTACCCGTGGCGCGAATATTCTCTGCCAATGCCCAGGCTTCAAAATCAAACCCATGTGGGTTGACTGTGCCATGCGGGCGTTTTAAACGCACAACTAATTGCCAACGCTCACCTGCATGAAAGTTGAGTTGTGCCTTGGCTAGCTGACTTAAGGCTTCGGGATTGGCAAAAAAATCCTGATAGTGATTCAAACTGACATGGCTAGGAACGATGGCATTTGGGGTTAATACTTTTTCTATGTCAAAACGAAAACGTGTACCACGTTCTGTAATTTCCGGCACGCTGGCAACGACACCTACTACCTCAATAGTTTTCTGCTGCCATTGATGAGGTAGCTCATCAGCCATTCGCCAGTTAGCCATGCTAGTTGCCCAGCAAATGCCAACCAGAAAAGCCAGCAGGCTAGTCCTTAAGTAGCTTAACCAAGGCTTTTGTTGGAGACATGTAGAAATGTGATGAGAATAACGGGAAGCCAGCAATAGGATAATCGTTACAATCAGTACGCCAAGGCAGGGAGTGCTGGGTAAAGAAGCTTGCTGCTGCACACTCCAGCACCCCAATACCAGCATCAGCGCAGCCAGGATCATGGAGGACTAAAGCGTGTTAGATTTGCTCGAGTTGACCGTCAACTAGCCGGTAACGGCGCTGCATCTTTTGAGCCAGCTCTGCATCATGGGTTACCACCACCAGGCTTAACTGTTGCGACTGATTCATTTCCAGCAGTAAATCAAATACCGCATGCGCGGTGTGACGGTCCAGATTGCCGGTAGGCTCATCCGCAAGAATACATTGCGGCTGCGTGACTAACGCGCGCGCCACGGCCGCACGCTGACGCTCCCCACCAGAAAGCTCGCCTGGCATATGCTCCAGCCGGTGTTTCAAACCTACTTTTGTAAGCGTTTCTGCTGCCATGGTAAGTGCTTGCTCGCGCGGCAAACGGCGAATTAGCAATGGCATCGCCACATTTTCCAGCGCAGTGAATTCCGGCAGTAAATGATGAAACTGGTAGACAAAACCAAGTGATTGATTACGCAATTGGCCTTTTTTTGTTTCGTTCAATGTAGCCAGGTTTTGGTCCAGAATGTGCACTTCACCTTTACTCGGCACATCCAGGCCACCCAACAAATGTAGCAACGTACTTTTCCCAGACCCGGAAGTACCGACAATCGCTACCTGCTCACCAGCATTGATGTTCAAATCGATGCCATTTAGCACGGCGACTTCCAGCCCTTGATAGGTTTTATGGAGTGCGCTGCAAGAAACAATACTATCAGCCATACAATTTCATTTCTAAGTTAATGATGACGCGGAGACAAGCCGAAGACAGTGCTATAGCACGGCAAGGTGCAGTCAACAATGTCAGCGTTGATTTAGAAATGAAATTACTCATATCTTAAGGCCTCGGCAGGGTTAATTTTGCTGGCTTTCCAGCTGGGATAAATAGTCGCAAGCAGGCTAAGCACAAAAGATAACAACACAATGGTAATGACATCCGACCAAATCAAGTCCGATGGCAAATCAGAAATGTAGTACACGTCTTTCGCCAAAAACTGCACATGGAACAAGCCTTCGATGAAGGGGATGATAGTACTGATGTTAAGCGCAACCAGGACGCCGAAAACAGCTCCTGCAATGGTGCCGATGACGCCGATCAACGCACCTTGGATGATAAAAATCGCCATGATACTGGCTGGGCTCGCGCCGAAGGTACGCATAATTGCGATGTCAGCGCGCTTATCAGTCACTGCCATCACGAGTGTAGAAACAATATTAAATGCTGCGACAGCGACAATTAAAGTCAGGATGATGAACATCACGCGCTTTTCCATCTGCACTGCACGGAAGAAGTTGGCATGCTGTTGCGTCCAGTCAGTTACGTTATAGAGGCCTTGATCAGGCGACTGGCGGTTCAATTGCTCGCTCACGACAGCCGCAATCGCAGGCGCATCAAATAAATCATCCAGTTTTAAACGTACGCCAGAGACTTGGTCGCCCATGCGATATAACTTTGCTGCGTCTTCCATATGGATCAATGCTAAACCCACGTCATATTCATACATTCCAATCTGGAATAAGCCCACGACTTTAAATTGCTTTAAGCGCGGCACCACGCCGGTCGGAGTAAACTGCCCCTGTGGTGCAAGCAACACCACTTTATCGCCCACCTCCACACCTAAAGTCAGCGCTAAATCGGTGCCCAGAATGATGCCGAATTCGCCAGCACGCAAATTCTGTAATGACCCTACTTTCATATGACGTCCCAAATCCGCCACTTGATCTTCTTCTGCGGGCAATATGCCTCGCACGATCGCACCTTGCACGGCAGATCCGTAGCTCAGCATGCCTTGCGCAGTGATATAAGGGGCGGTTGCCAACACATGTGGCTGTTTTGCACTGCTTGCGCGCACCTGTTGCCAATCACTGAGTTGATTATTAGCACCTGTAACTTCCAAGTGTGAAGCCACGCCTAAAATCCGGGTACGAAGCTCCTTTTGGAAACCATTCATGACTGACAGCACAACGATCAATGCAGCTACCCCTAACCCAATGCCGATCATGCTGGTCAGTGATATAAAAGAGATGAAATGGTTTTTACGCTTAGCTCGCGTGTAACGCATGCCGACAAACAGTTCAAATACAGCCAGCTTGGTCAAGGATAATTTTATTTTTGAAAACATAGGCGCGATTCTAACAGGCTGGGTTAAAACTTGGACACTGTTTGATGACTATGTTCGCAATCAAACAGTTTCCCGTTCTTTGAATCTGCTAAAATTGCCGCATGTTTACAGGCATCATACAAACCGTAGGGTTAATCGAGCACACCACGCCAGTGGGGGAAGACGTCAAGCTTCTTATTTCCTGTAAAGGACTAGGAATGGAAGATGTCATCATTGGCGATAGCATTGCCGTCAATGGCGTTTGCCTGACTGCCACGCATCTGACCTCAACGCATTTCGAAGCGCATGTTTCCCAGGAAACATTATCCGTTACAGTAGGCTTGGAAGCTGCTGATCCAGGCCATATCAAGGCAGTCAATCTCGAAAAAGCGTTGCGACTCAATGACCGGCTAGGCGGACACTTGGTCAGTGGTCATGTAGATGGCGTGGGGCAAGTGATCCGCTTTGAAGCCTTAGGCGATTGCTGGCGGCTGGATGTACGCGCGCCGCATGCGATTTCAAAATTCATTGCGGTCAAAGGCTCCATCTGTGTGGATGGCGTCAGCTTAACCGTCAACACCATTGAAAAAGATATTTTCAGTGTAAACCTTATTCCGCACACTATAGAAAACACAACGCTGCAGTTTCTTGGCGTCGGCAGTCGCGTTAACCTGGAAGTTGACCAGATTGCACGCTATGTGGAACGCATGAGTGAGTGGATGACCGAAACTGATACCGATGAGCCAGCCTAGAAACACTGCATAACTGGCTATGACTTAAACAAACAACTGCCAGAGTAAATTGCTGCATTACGCGGTGCTTATCACCTCGCTGTATGCGAGATACTATCTCGGCTTCTCTGCGCAGTGCGCCTTGCACTTCAAGTCGTTCTACAGTTATACAGCGCTTCTTAATTAGAATAAAATGACCTTTATGAATATGAATGTAATCAGCTCTGCTAAAGAAATCATCGAAGAAATCAAGCTAGGTCGCATGGTGGTGCTTGTAGATGATGAAAATCGCGAAAATGAAGGCGATTTGGTGCTGGCTGCAGAATTTACCACGCCGGAACATATTAATTTTATGGCCAAGCATGGCCGCGGCTTAATCTGTTTGACGCTTACTGAAGCGCGCTGCAAGCAGCTTAACTTGACCAAGATGGTACAAAAAAACGGTGCGCGCATGGGCACTAATTTCACCGTGTCTATTGAAGCGGCTGAAGGTGTGACGACAGGTATTTCAGCGGCGGACCGCGCACGTACCGTGCAAGCGGCGGTGGCTAAAACTGCTAAGCCTAAAGACATTGTCAGTCCAGGGCATATTTTCCCGCTCGCCGCCATGGATGGTGGTGTGCTGGTGCGGGCCGGTCATACTGAAGCGGGTTGCGACCTTGCACAACTGGCAGGGTGTGAGCCTGCCAGTGTGATCTGTGAAATCCTCAAAGACGACGGTAGCATGGCTCGATTGCCGGATCTCATGCAATTTGCCGCAGAACATCAATTAAAAATCGGCACCATCGCAGACTTAATCCATTACCGCGCAGAAAATGAAAGCCTGGTAGAACGGGCAGCCGAACGTATAATTCAAACGCCGTACGGCGAAATGAAACTGGTTGCCTATCGAGATAAAATCGCAAAGGAAACCCATCTGGCGCTCATTAAGGGGCAACCATCACCTGATGAAGAAGCGCTTGTACGTGTGCATGAGCCCTTGTCGATTTTTGATTTGTTAGACAGCACCAGCTGCACGCATAGCTGGAACACCTTACAGGCTATGAAAGCCATTGCTCATTCGGACGTAGGCGTAATGGTGTTGTTGCATCACCAGGAAAGCGGTGAGTCGATAATTGAGCGTATCCAGGGTGCTGATGAGCCAATACGCATTAATCAGGAGTTACGGACTTACGGTATAGGCTCACAGATATTGCTGGATTGTGGTGTGCGTAAAATGAAGTTACTGGCGAATCAGCGCAAAATGCCGAGCATGGCTGGCTTTGGGTTAGAGGTCACAGGCTATCTGGAAGCTGCTTCATTTGAATTCGTTGCACTTTAAATTTAGAAAGCTTTTAGAAGAAATTTAGCAAACTTTAGAAACTAACAGATAAAACTTTTAGATAAAAATTGATCTAAAAATAGCGTTAAAACAATGCTTTATCGAACATATGGACTCATGTTAAAATTATGACATTGGAAAACATTAATCTTACAGGTCACTTCCTCATTGCAATGCCCGCATTGAATGATCCTTACTTTTCCAAATCCGTGACATTTATCTGCACGCACAGTGAAGACGGCGCAATGGGCGTAGTGATTAACCGCCCTACCGACCTTACTTACGATGCGCTGTTCGAGAAAATCAATCTTGAATTAAATAATACAGAACTAGCGCAGAAGCCTGTGCTTTATGGCGGACCCGTGCAACCGGATCGCGGATTCGTATTACATGAACCAGATGGTATTGAATGGGACAGCTCCATCACCATTGCTGAAAATACCGCGCTTACCACCTCCAAAGATATCCTGGAAGCAGTTGCGCAAGGTACTGGCCCGGAAAAAATGTTGCTCACCCTGGGTTATGCGGGCTGGACGCCAGGTCAACTTGAGCAGGAAATTGCACAAAATTCCTGGTTATCTGTGCAGCCTAAAGACATCTCTTCGCTACACGATATTTTGTACAATACACAACATGAGAAAAAGCTGGATGCCACCATGGCATTGCTAGGCATTAACTTTGGCATGCTCTCTGATGAAGCGGGGCACGCGTGATGCAGACCGCTCACGGTCAGCTCATAGATAATGAAAACGTCTACAGTGCTGCATCAGTGCTTTCCAGCACGGTATTAAGTTTCGATTTTGGCGAACAACGGATTGGCGTTGCAGTCGGTGAGCACTTGCTAGCCACGGCGAATCCGCTTACCACCATAGACAGCGAGAGTAATGATGTACGCTTCCAGCAAATCACACTACTGATTAAAGAATGGCAGCCTAAATTACTAGTTGTAGGTTTACCGCTAAACACCGACGGTTCGGAGCATGCCATGACGCAACTTTGCAAAAAATTCGCCCGTCGTCTCAATGGCCGTTTCAATCTGCCGGTGATGCTTATCGACGAGCGTTATAGTTCTATGGAAGCCAGTGATCGCCTTAACCAAAGCGGCATTCGCGGACAGGCTCAGAAAAGCATGCTGGACCAGATCGCTGCGCAGACCATATTGCAAAGCTATTTCAATCAGTTACTAGAGGCTGGCCGTGATATCACGGCCGACAGCGCCATTTCCTACATCAACACGAAAAAGAATATTCAGTAAAATATTGTTATGACAACCCCATCACACCCACTACCAAATGCAGAAAACCTGCTCAGGGCCCTAGCGCAAAAACTGGCGCCTTTACTGCAGGACAACACTGCGCTCGTCGGCATCCATAGTGGCGGCGTATGGCTTATGCAGCGATTGCAAGAGTTACTCAAAGACACGATCGCTGCCAAAGGCATTGAAATCGGCTCGCTGGATGTATCGTTTTACCGCGATGATTATGCCAAGCGCGGGCTAAAACCTGAAAATCGCCCCAGCCAAATCCCTTTTGATGTAGATAATAAACACATTATTTTAATTGATGATGTTTTTTATACCGGCCGCACCACACGCGCTGCCTTGAATGAGCTATTCGATTACGGCCGCCCGGCCAGTGTGACGCTGGTCGCGCTCATCAATCGCGGCGGGCGTGAACTACCTATCGCGCCGCAAATCGTAGCCGCGGAACTGCCGCTGGAATCCCATCAGAATTTGCAACTTATCCAAAATAACGATGGCACCTTAAGCCTCGAACTGATCAATCACACACCTAAAACCTATGCATAACCCCCAATTAGACAAAGACGGCCGCCTAAAACACCTGCTCTCAATTGAGGGATTACCTAAAAAAATATTAAACCAGATTCTGGATACCGCAGAGTCTTTTGTTGGTGTCGCCGAACGTGAGGTTAAAAAAGTACCTTTGCTACGCGGAAAAACGGTTTGTAACCTGTTTTTTGAAAACAGCACCCGCACACGCACTACCTTTGAGATTGCTGCGAAGCGTTTATCAGCCGATGTCATCAGCCTGAATGTGGGCACTTCATCACAATCAAAAGGCGAAACGATTCTCGACACAGT
The DNA here is from genome assembly GCA_002928535.1 of Methylotenera sp. Classification (GTDB taxonomy): domain Bacteria; phylum Pseudomonadota; class Gammaproteobacteria; order Burkholderiales; family Methylophilaceae; genus Methylotenera. Next base: position 13,789 of record PERG01000005.1, read on the forward strand.
GGATAACCTGATCGCCATGCATGCCGATATGTTTGTGGTACGTCACTCACAGTCCGGCGCTGCCCACTTCATTGCCAAGCATGTGCCTGACCATATCCACGTTATTAATGCCGGAGATGGCCGCCATTCGCACCCAACACAAGGGCTGCTCGATGTTTTCACTATTCGCAAATACAAACCGGAATTGCATAACCTTAAGGTGGCGATTGTTGGTGATGTGCTGCATTCGCGCGTGGCACGCAGCGAGATTCATGCACTCACTACTTTGGGCGTACCCGAAGTGCGTGTGATCGCGCCCAAAACCTTATTGCCGGCACATGTCGAAAAGCTTGGTGTACAAGTATTCCTTGACATGAAATCAGGCCTCAAAGACGTAGATGTAGTAATGATGCTGCGTTTACAAAACGAGCGCATGAATGGCGCTTTATTGCCTAGTGCTCAAGAATATTTCAAAACTTATGGCCTTACGCAAGATAAACTGAATTTAGCAAAACCGGATGCAATCGTACTCCACCCAGGTCCAATGAACCGCGGCGTAGAAATCGATTCCAGCGTGGCAGATGGCGCGCAATCGGTAATTCTGCCGCAAGTGACTTACGGTATCGCCATACGCATGGCAGTGATGGCAATATTGGCCGGGGGCACAGGTCACGCCAGTCATGGTCAAACAAATCAGGATACGGCTAGTTAACATGAAAATTCATATTAAAAATGGTCGAGTAATCGACCCTAAAAATAACATCGATAGCAAACTGGATGTATACATCGCCGCTGGAAAAATTGTCTCACTTGGCGATGCACCTGCAGGATATGTGGCTAATCAAACCATTGATGCGAGCAATTTGATTATTTGCCCTGGCTTGGTGGATTTATCGGTACGTCTGCGGGAACCCGGTGATGAATACAAAGCAACATTGGTGAGCGAGCTGCAAGCGGCAGTTGCTGGTGGGGTCACCAGCCTGGCTTGCCCGCCCGATACCGACCCGGTGCTAGATGAACCAGGGCTGGTAGAAATGCTTAAACACCGAGCCAAACAACTCAATTTAGCCCATGTGTATCCACTCGGTGCATTAACCCGTCAATTACAAGGCAAAACGCTTTCAGAAATGGGTGAGCTGCGCGAAGCAGGTTGTGTGGGATTCTCTCAAGCCAACAATGCGATTGTCGACACGCAAGTACTGTGGCGCGCCATGGAGTATGCCGCTACATTCGGCTACACCCTATTCCTGCATGCAGAAGAACCGTTTTTGGCCCGGGATGGCGTGGCCCATGACGGGGAAGTCGCTAGCCGATTGGGCTTAAAAGGCATACCCAGTATTGCTGAGTCACTCGCTTTAAGTACCATATTACGGGTCGCAGAAGAAACGGGTGCCACCATCCATATCAGCCGCTTATCAACAGCTGAAGGTGTAGCGATGATTCGCGAAGCCAAAAAACAGGGCGTGAAACTAAGCTGTGATGTCAGTGCTAACCAGCTGCATCTGACAGAACATGACATTGCGTATTTCAATGCACACTGCCACCTTAAGCCGCCACTAAGAACACAGCGCGACCAGGACGCATTAACAGCAGGTTTGAAAGATGGCACAATCGATGCCATTTGCTCTGACCATACACCCGTAGATGATGACGCCAAATTAGCGCCATTTGCAGAAGCCGAGATCGGCGCTACTGGCGTAGAGCTACTTTTGGCCTTGACCTTGAAATGGGCTGCGCGCGAGAAATTACCTTTATTACAAGTCTTAAGTCATGTCACACAAGCTTCAGCGGATATTCTGGGGATTGCAGCTGGTGACATGAGTCTTAATAGCGATGCCGACCTTTGTTTGTTCAATGCCGATGAATACTGGCAAGTGACCCCTACTGCGCTTAAGAGCCAGGGTAAGAACAGCCCTTTCCAAGGCTTGGAGTTTGCAGGCAAAGTGAAAATGACCCTGATTCACGGGCAAGTGGTGTACCAGACTTAACGATACAAAGTGTTATGTAAGTAACCGGACAAGACAACGACTAAACACCAGTAATTGATTTAAGTTGATTTAATGGGAGCACCCTATGTCAGTGATCAACCGTCGTAGATTCCTAAGTTATGCAGCCGCATTACCCCTTGCGCTTTACCTTCCAGTTAGCCTGGGGGCCCGGCGCTTACCTGGCAAAATTCATGCATTGGATGGCGAGGTGTTTATCAATCAATGTCCGGCAGATATGAATAGCAGCATCCAAGCTGGTGATAGGCTAAGTGTCGCTTATGGCGGCAGGCTAGTATTTGGTATGGGCGAGGATACTTATTTGTTGCAAGAAGGCAGCTCGCTGGAACTAGTTAGCCGAGACAACAAAATCATTTCTGGATTGCGTTTGTTAACCGGCGGCTTATTGTCAGTATTTGGAAAACGCGATCAACTTACTACAATCTATACCAGCACCGCCACCATCGGCATTCGCGGGACGGGCGTGTATCTGAATAGTCAGCCCGACAATCTTTATTTTTGCACATGTTATGGCAGAACTGAACTCAATCTAGGTCGACATCATCACGAAACCATTGAAGCCTCCCATCATCAGGCATTCAATATCACAGGCAAATCAGCAAAAAGCATGACCATGCTAGCTACAGAAGTCACGGGACATAGCGATGATGATTTGCGCTTGCTGGAACGTTACGCGGGACGTAAGCCTGCTTTTGATGGCTGAATTGAATACGTAAGGTAAGTAGCCGATCAGCTAGTTTGACCAGCCGATATTTAATTAGACGATGCCTAGGTTATCCAGGCCGGCTGACACATCTTTACCATGTGCTCCCTTGCCATGCAGCTTGATTTTGAGACGAATGTCATTCACTGAATCGGCGTTACGCAATGCATCTTCATAAGTAATGACATCTGCTTCATGCAGGTCGAACAAGGCCTGGTCAAACGTTTGCATGCCCATCTCTCGAGATTTTGCGATAATTTCCTTAATCTCATGTACGTCGCCTTTGAAAATCAGATCGGAGATTAATGGCGAATTGATCATAATCTCCATCGCAGCCGCACGGCCCTTACCCTCTTTTTTCGGTATCAAGCGTTGCGATATGAAGGCACGGACATTCAGTGACAAATCCATCAGTAATTGATGACGGCGCTCTTCAGGGAAGAAGTTGATGATACGGTCTAGCGCCTGATTAGTACTGTTGGCATGCAAAGTGGCCATACACAAGTGGCCAGTTTCCGCGAAAGCAATCGCATAATCCATGGTCTCGCGATCACGAATCTCACCGATTAAGATCACATCAGGTGCCTGACGAAGTGTATTTTTCAGCGCGATGTGCCAGCTCTCGGTATCTACCCCTACCTCACGTTGAGTAATAATGCAGTTCCTGTGATCATGCACAAATTCGACTGGATCTTCGATGGTGATAATGTGGCCATAACTATTCTGGTTGCGATAGCCCACCATCGCCGCAAGTGAGGTCGACTTTCCTGAACCGGTACCGCCAACGAAGATAACCAGGCCACGTTTGGTCATGGCAATATCTTTTAAAATATCCGGCACACCGAGCTCATCAAATTCTGGAATCTTGGTGGTAATAGTCCTGAACACCATACCTACTGAACCGCGTTGTACAAATGCATTGACCCGGAAACGCGCCACGCCGGGAATGCCAATCGCAAAATTACACTCATTAGTCGCATCAAATTCAGCTGTTTGTTTATCGTTCATAATCGAACGAGCAATTTCACGGGATTGTTGCGGAGACAAAACCTGGCTGCTCACTGGCGTCATCTTGCCATCAATCTTCATTGCAGGTGGAAAGCCTACGGTAATGAACATATCCGAAGCTTTTTTGGACATCATTAACCGCAATAAATCGAATACAAACTTTTCTGCCTGACCTTGTTCCATTGTTCGCCCTTATTATCTGATACTTATATTATCTATACTTACTTAACATTTGATTTGAGTCGTCGGAGACTACCCCATGATGGAATCTTTATTAGCGGCTTTAGTGCGTGCCTCCGCGACCGAAACAATGTTACGTTTCACGAGATCTTGCAGGTTTTGGTCCAGCGTTTGCATGCCGACATTCTGGCCAGTCTGAATAGAGGAATACATCTGTGCCACTTTGTTTTCGCGAATCAGGTTACGAATCGCTGGAGTACCGATCATAATTTCATGTGCAGCAACACGGCCCTGCTCATCCTTGGTTTTGCATAGCGTTTGTGAAATCACGGCGCGTAATGATTCCGAGAGCATTGAGCGCACCATTTCTTTTTCTGCTGCAGGGAATACGTCAATAATACGGTCTACCGTTTTGGCAGCAGAGCTGGTGTGTAAAGTACCAAATACCAAATGGCCGGTTTCTGCCGCGCTCAAAGCCAACCGAATGGTTTCCAGGTCACGCATTTCACCCACCAGAATTACATCCGGGTCTTCACGCAAAGCTGAGCGTAAGGCGTTATTAAACGACAAGGTGTGCGGGCCGACTTCACGCTGGTTAATCAGGCACTTTTTTGATTGATGGACGAATTCAATCGGGTCTTCCACTGTGAGGATATGGCCGAATTCATTCTCATTGATGTAGTCGATAATCGCAGCTAAGGTCGTAGATTTACCGGAACCGGTTGGTCCAGTTACCAGACAGATGCCGCGCGGAGTATTGGCGATATCTTTAAAAATAGCCGGGCAATTCAATTGTTCCAGCGATAATATTTTAGATGGAATAGTCCGGAACACAGCACCGGAGCCGCGGTTATGATTAAAGGCATTCACGCGGAAACGTGCCAGGTTAGGAATTTCAAAAGAGAAGTCGCATTCCAGCGTTTCTTCATACACTTTACGCTGGCCATCATTCATGATGTCATACACCATGTCATGCACCTGGCTGTGATCCATCGCAGGTACATTGATTTTACGCACGTCACCATGCACACGGATCATCGGTGGCAATCCCGCAGACAAATGCAAGTCTGAAGCTTTATTCTTAACGGAAAATGCGAGTAAATCTGAAATGTCCACAACCTGCTCCTGTTATAATTTTCAATTGTTGCAGTTGTCGCTGGCATCAGTTTCAATGATCAACTGCACCTAACATTTGGCGCTGCCATTTGGCATTTGGCGCTTCCATTCGGGCTTCGTGAATTATGACCACAATTAGCAATCGCTTGCAAGACATTCTAGCAACAATTCAATCGATCAAAGCGGCAACCCAAGCGCCGCAAGCAATCAGTTTGCTCGCTGTAAGTAAAGCCCATTCTTCTCAAGCAATCCGTGAAGTTTATACTGCCGGCCAGCACGCGTTTGGCGAAAATTACGTCCAGGAAGCATTGGAGAAACAAGGCGAGTTAGAAGACTTGGAAATTACATGGCATTTCATAGGCCCGATCCAAAGTAACAAAACGCAATTGATCGCCCAGCACTTCTCTTGGGTCCATAGCATCGACAGATTAAAAATCGCACAACGATTGAATGATGCCAGACCAACCGATAGCGACCCTTTGCAAGTATGCATTCAAGTGAATATCAGTAATGAAGCGACAAAAGGAGGCGTCAAGCCAGAGGAGTTAGCATCGTTAGCGACTGCGATTTCGGCATTGCCGAGATTAAAATTACGCGGCTTAATGGCGATTCCTGCCCCTACGCCAGACCCGGAACAGCAGCGAACCCAGTTCAAACAAGTGCGACAATGCTATGATGCGCTTAAAGCAAAAGGCTTCCCTCTGGATACACTTTCCATGGGCATGTCAGATGACTATCCGATTGCGATTGAGCAAGGCGCAACGATCGTGCGCATAGGCTCCGCCTTATTTGGCAGCCGCCTGCAATCTCAGCATGACTGAATCAGGCTCGACATTACTCACTAAGAATAAAATGCGTAAAAGCGTAAAAATAGAAAGTCTAAATTATGAACATTAGCTTTATCGGCGGCGGCAACATGGCCAACGCCATTATCAGCGGCTTGAAAAAAAACGGCTTTAATACCAGTCTAATTACGGTCATCGACCCGGACACTGAAAAATGTGCGGCATTAGCGGCTGCTTATGATGTCCAGCTTAGCAATCATTATGTCGATAAAGGTACCGCAGAAGTCATTGTATTAGCGGTTAAGCCACAGCAGCTGCGCGAAGTGTGCTGCCAATTAAAAGCCTCCATTTCAAACCAACTGATTATTTCAATTGCTGCCGGAGTTAGAACAGCCGATATTGCGCGCTGGCTTGGTGGATATGCCTCGATTGTGCGCGTGATGCCAAATACACCGGCACAGATTCAGGCTGGGATATCGGCATTGTTTGCAAGTGAGCATGTGAATACTACCCAACGCGAGCAAGCCTCAAGTATTTTAGCCGCGGTCGGCAAAATATTGTGGCTAGAAAACGAATCACAAATGGATGCAGTTACCGCTATATCCGGTAGTGGTCCTGCTTATGTGTTTTACCTGATTGAAGCCTTGCAGGAGGCAGGCATTGCGTTGGGATTGAAGCCTGAAGCTTCGGCAATGCTGGTCTTGGAAACCTTTGCAGGCGCGAGCCAGCTTGCTTTGCAAAGTAAAGAAGATATACAAACCCTGCGGGCGCAAGTGACTTCAAAAGGCGGCACCACCGAACAGGGAATTTTAGCTTTAACCGAAGCCAACATAAAACAAACCTTACTTACCGCGGCGCAAGCGGCGGCCGCTAAATCAAAAGTGTTAGGTGACCTGTTAGGTAAAGACTAATTAACTTACCGGCAATTAAAATTACGATAGGGTATAAAAACGCATGCTCACTAATGTATTAATATTTTTATTACAAGCTATTCTAGGCTTGCTCGTATTATTGTTTCTGTTGCGGTTTTATTTCCAACTCACCAAGGTCTCATTCCAGCAACAGGCGGCACAAATCATCGTAACGCTGACTAATTTTGCCGTGAAGCCAGCCCGCAAAATCATCCCCAGTTTTAAACAAATCGATCTTTCTACGTTACTATTGGCCTATCTAACGCAATTGATCCTGACATTTGCTACCCTGTGGTTAAAAGGATTTCCCTTACTGGTCGCCGGTGGTAGTGTTTGGCTCATCATATTACTGATCGCATTGCTGGGCATTATCAGTATGAGTATCAGTATTTTTATGTATGCGGTGTTGATTCAAGCGATACTGAGCTGGGTAAATCCTTATACACCCATCGCACCCGTATTGGATAAACTGACTTACCCCATATTGCATACTTTAAGAAAATTTATTCCAAGTGCGGGGAGTATTGATCTTACCCCGCTGGTGTTTATCATTGCTGCTCAACTAGTACTGACCACTATTTTGCTGCCTATCGAAAATAGCTTATTAGCGGGTCTGTAAGAAATTAAAATAGTCTTTAAAGCAATAGCTGAGATAACGCTGATACAAACTACATCAAAATAATATCGAATGATTCCTGGCTGTAACTGGTTTCTGCCTGAAGGGAAATAGGCTTGCCAATAAAGTCTGACAGATTCGCCAGGCTTTGCGACTCTTCCTCTAATAGCATATCGATTACTTTTGGTGCAGCCAGCACACGCAACTCCTTGGCATTGAACTGACGCGCTTCACGCAGTAGCTCACGTAATATTTCGTAGCAAACCGTTTGTGCAGTTTTCAATTCACCACGCCCCTTGCAGGTACTGCAAGGCTCACATAGGATATGCGCCAAACTTTCCCGAGTGCGTTTACGTGTCATTTCTACCAACCCTAGCGGCGTGAAGCCGTTAATACCGGTACGTGCTCGATCTCGCGCAACTGCTTTTTGTAACTCTTCTAATACGGCAGAGCGCTGCGTATCTTCATCCATGTCGATAAAATCAATGATGATAATGCCACCCAGATTTCTCAGACGTAATTGGCGTGCAATACATTGCGCAGCTTCAAGATTGGTTTTAAAGATAGTATCGGACAAATTCTTACCGCTGACAAAACTGCCGGTATTTACATCTACCGTCGTTAAAGCTTCGGTCTGGTCAAAAATCAGGTAGCCGCCGGATTTCAGTTCCACCTTGCGTGACATGGCTTTTTCGATTTCCTGCTCAACACTATACATATCGAAAAGCGGCCGCTCCCCCTGGTAATGCACCAGTTTTTCTAATGCTGTGATGGCATATAGATTGGCAAATTCCACCAGTTTTTGATAAGTTTCGCTGGAGTCTATACGCACACGTTCTGTTTCTGCACACAATACGTCGCGCAATACGCGCATGGCCAGATTCAGGTCTTGAAACACCAATGAGCGGTCAGGCGCTTCTTTGCTCTTTGTCTGAATATGTGCCCAAGTTTTATTAAGGTAATCTACATCGGCTAGCAACTCTTCGTCCGAAGCATTTTCTGACATGGTGCGGATGATATAACCACCTTCGCGCTCGGCAGGTAGCAAACCAATTAACCGCGCTCTAAGCAGCTCGCGTTCAGCCTCATCTTCAATACGCTGCGAAACGCCGATATGATCCTGCTGTGGTAGATAGACCAGAAAACGGCCAGCAATACTGACTTGGGTAGTAAGCCTGGCACCCTTAGTACCTATAGGCTCCTTAATAATCTGCACCATGACCGGCTGACCTTCGCGCAACACGGATTCAATAGGCCTGTTGCCTTCTCCAAGACTGCACTCCAGTACATCCCCAGCATGCAGGAATGCTGCTCGTTGCAGCCCTATTTCCACAAATGCGGATTGCATGCCGGGTAGTACACGGCACACAACACCGCGATAGATATTGCCTACCAAGCCTAAAGAACTGCTGCGCTCAATTTGCAGTTCCTGCACCACGCCATTTTCCATCATGGCAATACGCGTTTCTTGCGGCGTTACATTAATTAATATTTCTTCACTCACGGTTTTCTCTTACTTATTTAAACTAGATAACAGTTAAGCCATGCGCTCTAAGCAATGATGCGGTTTCATATACCGGCAATCCCATCACGCCGGTATAACTGCCTTCAATGTGCTTGATCCATGCACCAGCCAGCCCTTGAATACCATAACTGCCTGCTTTGTCTTGTGGCTCTCCTGATTGGATATATGCATCAATTTGCACAGTGTTCAAGGCCATCATTTCCACGTAGGTCGAAGATAAAATCACTTCTATTTTTCCTCGCCACGCCAGCGACACGGCTGTATGAACTTGATGCGTACGGCCAGATAATGTCTGCAACATCTGCTTTGCCTCTGTATCATTTTCCGGTTTACTTAGCACTATGCCGTCTAGTTCAACCGTCGTATCCGCAGCAATAACTGGCAACGGTTTGGCCTTCACCAACACGTTTTGCAAAGCAGCTTCCGCCTTTTGCCTGGCTAGCCGCATTACATAATCTGTAGGGAGTTCATTCATGTGCGGCGTTTCATCGATATCTGCCGGCAAAATCTCACAATGGATACCAATCTGCTTCAGTAATTCCACGCGCCTAGGGCTACGTGAAGCTAAATAAACTAAGGGGAAATGCTCAGGGGTGATCAACTTATTTACTCTATCGACTCTTAAATTCTGTGCTAGGTTAACGTATTATCGATAACACTTTAATAGAGTATGCACAATTGACAAAGTGTTAATTGATTTTAGATTGCGATAAGCAATTTCTTTGAAATTCTAAAGGAATAACATGATCGATTGGGCAGCATTGTTTAAAGTAACCATTGCATTATTTGCCATTGTTAACCCCATCGGCAGCGTGCCGATCTTTATCAGTGCGACTGACAATTGGAGTCAGGCAGATCGTAAGCGTACCGCTAGAACCGTGGCATTTACAGTGTTTATCGTATTAGTCGTGTCTGCGTTCTTAGGCGATAGCATCCTGAATTTTTTTGGTATTTCCATTCCCTCCTTTCAGGTGGGCGGCGGCATCCTGCTCATGCTGATCGCCATTTCCATGATGCATGGCAAGCAAAGCCACACGCGACAAACTCCGGAAGAAGCACAGACGCTAGGCGAGCGTGAAGTGACGGCCATTGTGCCCTTAAGCATTCCTTTACTTGCGGGCCCTGGCGCTATCAGTCATATGATTATTACTGCGCAACAAACCACAAGTTTTGCCGGTCATGCTGCGCTGATCATTCCCATATTGTTCATCGCCATGATCATTTGGATCGTACTGCGTTTGGCCATGCGTATATCGCTCCAGCTAGGCACGATCGGTATCAACATCGTCACACGTCTGATGGGGCTCATATTAGCAGCCATGGCGGTTGAATTTATAGCACACGGCTTGGAAGGACTGTTTCCACGCTTAGCGTTATAAGCCACTAATATGGATGCTGACAGTGGCTAACTTCGCTTAAATGAGCATTCGGGTTAAAATAGCGCCTCATTCAATTAAAGACTCACACGATGCAATGGATGCCCCATGCCACAGTCGCGGCAATTGTAGAAGATAACGGAAAATTCCTACTGGTAGAAGAATCGACTGAGCGTGGCAATCGCTTTAATCAACCTGCTGGCCACCTTGAAGATAATGAAACTTTACTTGAGGCAGTAATCCGCGAAACGCTGGAAGAAACGGCTTATGCGTTTGAGCCCACTGCCTTGTTAGGGGTGTATCACTGGAAGCATGAGCACAATGAAACCACTTATTTACGCTTTGCTTTCATCGGCAAAGTAAGCGATCACCAACCTCATTTACCTTTGGATGAGGGCATTATTCGCGCAGTATGGATGACTGCAGAAGAAATGCGTAACCAAGCCATGCTGATGCGTAGCCCGCAAGTGCTTACTTGTGTGGAAGATTATTTAAGCGGACAGCAATTTCCACTCTCCGTACTTACACATCTGTAGCGATGTGATATAGAAACAATTATGAACCTAAACCAATCCTCAAAAAAACGTGTCGTTGTCGGACTTTCAGGCGGCGTAGATTCGTCCGTCACCGCTTTACTCCTTAAACAGCAAGGGTATGAAGTCACGGGCCTTTTCATGAAGAACTGGGAAGACGATGACACGGATGAATATTGCTCCAGCAAGCAAGACCTGATTGACGCTGCCTCAGTTGCCGACAAAATTGGCATTGACATCGAGGCGGTAAATTTCAGTGCAGAGTATAAAGACCGGGTGTTCGCTAACTTTTTAAGTGAGTATAAAGCTGGACGCACACCTAACCCGGATATCCTCTGCAATGCCGAGATCAAGTTCAAAGCGTTTCTGGACCACGCGATGGATATGGGCGCAGACCTAATTGCAACAGGGCATTATGCACAAGTCCGTGAAAATCCTTTGCATGCAGGCAATTACCAATTACTCAAAGCTGATGACGGCAGTAAAGACCAAAGTTATTTTTTATATCGCCTGAACCAGGCACAGCTTTCCAAAACCTTGTTTCCATTAGGCAAATACCTAAAGCGCGAAGTACGCGAAATCGCCCGCCAGACAGGCCTGATCAATGCCGAAAAAAAGGACTCAACCGGCATCTGTTTTATCGGGGAGCGTCCGTTCCAGGAATTTTTGAGTAAATATTTACCGCGCGAACCAGGCGACATGAAAACACCGGAAGGGAAGCTAGTTGGGCGGCATGAGGGCTTGATGTATTACACCTTAGGTCAAAGGCAAGGGTTGAAAATAGGTGGCAGCCGTGAAAGTAATGGCGAACCGTGGTTTGTAGCTGCGAAAGATATGGAAAAGAACGAGCTGATTGTCGTGCAAGGCCATGAGCACCCGTTGTTATTGAATGATGGCCTGGTTGCCGGGCAATTGCATTGGATCGCTGGGAATGATACAGAGACGCAACCGATCACTAACTGGGTGTATGCTGCGAAAACACGCTACCGCCAACCTGATGCACCCTGCGAGATTGACCGGCTAACGGATAATGAAGTGGAAATTAAATTCGGCCAAAAACAATGGGCTATCACACCCGGCCAATCTGCCGTGGTATATGAAAGTAATGTCTGCTTGGGTGGTGGCATTATCACCGGAGCGATCTAGAAAGTTTGAACGGGTAAATCTGACTTGTAATTTAACGTTAGTAAACGAGCATAAATTCAGCCTTTTAGATCAATTATGGTACAGGCATACTTTCGATAAAAGACTGGCGCTTCAATAAAGCCTCGTTGAGGCGTTGTAAGTTAGGATAATCTTTTGCTAAATCCACAACTCCGCTAAAACGCAAATTGATATAGCCCAGCAGGCAACCTACCGCAATATCAGCTAGACTAAAGCTATTATTCACACACCATTTTTGTGTATCTAAGTCTTTTTCTAACGTAGCCAATCCGCGCATTACTTTATCCAACTGCTTATTGAGCAGCATTTCGTCAGGTGTTGCTTTACGTTTCTCCATGACGATTGCCACAACAGCATCGCATACGCCGTCAGCCAGTGCTTCCCAACGCCGTACCCACACCTTGCTACTGTGTTCCTGCGGAATTAAATGCGCTAATGGCGTACGATTATCCAGATACTCAACAATCACCCGGGAGTCATACAAGCTATCACCATCATCCAACACCAGTACTGGCACTTTACCGAGTGGGTTATATTGCTTGACCGGGCAGTCCGGCGCCGTCAGCACCACTTCTTCAAGCACCAGATCGATATGTTTTTCCGTCGCGACAATACGCACTTTACGCGCGTAAGGGCTGTTCACTGTATATAAGAGTTTCATAAGGTTGGAGAAAGTCAGTTGTTTGATTATTATAGTTCAACATCTTTACTACTCATACTAAAGCAATGACGCTATTTAACCACCTCCATTCGCCAAATTCTCCAATAGAATCAGAAACTTTCCAACAATTAGTGGCGAAACAAGTAACTGCTGCACTTGAAGAAGATGTTGGTAGCGGTGACCTGACGGCATTATTAATACCTGCTAATCAGCAAGCGATTGCCGTTATAACTGCAAGAGAAGAGGCGGTCATTTGCGGGACTGCCTGGGTTGATGCTTGTTTTAAGCAGATCCATCAAGAGAGTGAGATTCACTGGTTTGTGCAGGAGGGCGAGCGAGTCCAGGCAAATCAAGTCGTATGCGAAATTAATGGCTTGGCGCGAGCGCTCTTAACCGCTGAGCGTTGTGCGCTTAATTTTTTACAAACCTTGTCTGCCACTGCCACGCAAACGCGGCAATATGTAGACGCCATCAGTGGCACACAGGCGAAAATTTTGGATACACGTAAAACCATTCCTCATCTTCGTATTGCGCAAAAGTATGCTGTTACAGTAGGTGGCGGACAGAATCAGCGCATGGCTTTATATGATGGCATCTTGATCAAAGAAAATCACATCACAGCTGCTGGCAGCATTCAAGCAGTGATGAATCAAGCCTTTGCATTGAATGCTGGAAAGTCTATTCAAATCGAAGTTGAAACGCTTTCACAACTTGAAGAAGCACTCAGTGCAGGTGCAAGGAGTATCCTATTGGATAATTTTAATGTCGACGCATTGATACAGGCTGTGGCGCTTAATAGCCTGCATAGCCGCCCCGCTATATTAGAAGCTTCTGGCGGCATCCATTTACAAAATGTGCGAGAAATCGCCCAAACAGGGGTAGATCGCATTTCCATAGGATCATTGACTAAGAACGTACTGGCAATCGACCTATCCATGCGCATCAAGACCATTAATTAAAATACGCACTGAACACTAGATTAAGCTATCGGTCTTAAATACCTTAGTACGCTATTGCAAGCCAATCGAAAGGTAATCCATGAGCAAAGTTGCTGCTTTATCGAAACACACTGGTCGGCTCAGTTTGGGCGATGCATTACGCATGCTGGTCAATGATGGCATTGTCGACAAGCTACATGCCGAAAAATTGTATAAAGACCGCAAGTTAGATAGCTCAAACCTGCATCCACTAGTGGTTATTGGTGAACAAAAATGGAAAAGCCTTAAATCTCCGCATAAAACCATTACTGTTGAAATGCTCACAACATGGCTGGCGAATCGCGCCGGTCTAGAGTATTACCACATTGATCCCCTTAAATTGGATTTTGGTAGTGCAGCCAAGCTGGTTTCTAAAGGGTACGCTGAGCGCTTGAAAATCATGCCGATTTCCGCAAGTAATGGCGAAGCGGTTTTTGCCACGACTGAACCTTACAGCAAGGAATGGATACCCGATCTTGAGCGTGTGCTTAATATGAAAATTAAGCTGGTAGTCGCTAATCCGTTAGAAATCAGTCGTTACCTGCCGGAAATTTACAGTTTAGCCAATTCCATGCATGCCGCCAATCTGGCTAAAGCCGGGCAAATTACGGGGGTACAGAATTTCGAGCAGCTGGTTGAACTGGGTAAAGACAAGAATCTGGATGCGAATGAACAGCATGTAGTTAACATTGTGGATTGGTTATTCAAATATGCTTTTGAACAACGCGCCAGTGATATTCATCTAGAGCCCCGCCGTACCATGGGCATGATGCGCTTCCGTATAGATGGCGTACTCCATCAAGTCTACCAACTTCCCTCCAACATCATGAATGCCATCACGAGCCGCATTAAATTACTGGGGCGCATGGATATGGTGGAAAAACGCCGCCCCCAAGATGGGCGGATTAAAACGCTGACCGCTGAAGGCGTAGAAATTGAACTTAGGTTATCCACCATGCCGACTGCATTTGGTGAAAAACTGGTCATGCGGATATTTGCCCCGGACGTTTCGGCAAAAGACTTTATGGCACTAGGCTTCTCCCCTGCTCAAGCTGACATTTGGAACCAATGGACGCAATCGCCTAATGGTATTATTTTAGTCACTGGGCCAACCGGTTCTGGTAAAACAACCACCCTCTATGCCACTTTGCGTATTTTGGCTACACCGGAAGTCAATGTCTGCACTGTAGAAGAACCGATTGAAATGGTGGAACCATTGTTCAACCAGATGCAAGTGCAAGGTAATATCGGTTTAAATTTTGCTGATGGTATTCGTACTCTCATGCGGCAAGACCCTGACATTATCATGGTAGGCGAGATTCGTGACCTGGAAACCGCCGATATGGCGATTCAAGCGGCTTTAACGGGACATTTAGTATTGTCTACTTTGCATACCAATGATTCACCTGCTGCGGTGACACGTCTACTGGACTTAGGGGTGCCGTCCTATCTTATCCATTCAACGGTATTAGGCGTCATGGCACAACGCTTGGTGCGCACCTTATGCCCACACTGTAAGACGCCTGACACCATCGATCAAAACGAGTGGAACGCACTGGTTGGGCCTTTCAAAATGCCTAAACCTGCCCACATTTATAAACCAGTTGGATGCATGGAGTGCCGCAATACTGGATTCAGAGGACGCAGCGGCATTTATGAAATGCTTACCATTACGCCTCCTCTACGCAAGCTTATTACAGCGGAAACAGATCTTGCCAAATTAACCAGGCTTGCTTATCAACAAGGTATGCAGCCCTTAATTATTAACGGGGCGGAAAAAGTAGCTGCTGGGCTAACGACGATTGAAGAATTACTCAAAGTAGCCCCTCCAATAGAGATAGGATAAAACTGACTGCCGGCCATCGAAACTAGAATTCTTAATCAAACAACATCTGTCATTAAACTTTCATCCTTGACCAAAACCCTCCAAACCGTTATCGTATAGGGTTGCTATATAAACACTTAAAAACCATTAAGTTAGCATCCTATAATAAATATAAAACCCATTTTAATTAGCGGCATTTAAGCGTTGGCACAAGACAATTTGTTTTGCTGCCAAACAAGCATGGAAAAAAGCATGGATCAAAGTTCGAAACAACTCACAGGCGCGGAAATTTTAATCCGTTGTTTGCATGAGGAAAAAGTTAAATTCGTATTCGGCTACCCTGGGGGTGCTGTGCTGAATATCTACGATGCTATCTTCCAGCAAGACAAATTCAAACACGTTCTTGTGCGTCACGAACAAGCCGCCATTCATGCAGCAGATGCTTTTTCACGGTCCACTGGTGAAGTCGGTGTTGCACTCGTAACGTCAGGCCCTGGTGCCACCAATGCCGTAACCGGTATCGCCACTGCTTATATGGACTCTATTCCCATGGTCATCATCAGTGGTCAGGTGCCTACTTATGCTATTGGCCAAGATGCTTTCCAAGAATGCGACACGGTAGGCATCACCCGACCATGCGTAAAACATAACTTCCTCGTTAAAGATATTAAGGATATTGCCTCAACGATGAAGAAGGCTTTCTATGTTGCCGCAAGTGGCCGTCCAGGCCCGGTATTGGTAGATATTCCTAAAGACATTACTGCGCAATTAGGCGATTTTGAATACCCCAGCACAGTGGCCTTGCGTTCATATAACCCAGTGACCAAAGGTCACCTGGGCCAAATCAAAAAAGCGCTTAAGATGCTCACCGAAGCGAAGCGCCCTATGGTGTATTCTGGCGGTGGCGTGGTGTTGGGCGACGCTTCACAGCACCTGATCAAACTTGTGCAATCGTTAGGCTTGCCTATTACCAGCACGCTTATGGGCTTAGGCGGCTATCCGTCCACGGATAAGCAATTCCTTGGCATGCTGGGCATGCACGGCACTTATGAAGCCAACATGGCGATGCAAGAATGCGATGTGTTGCTCGCTGTAGGCGCACGCTTCGATGACCGTGTGATTGGCAACCCGGAACATTTCCTGTCGCGTCCACGGACGATTATTCATATTGACATCGACCCATCTTCCATTGCAAAACGCGTGAAGATCGATGTGCCTATCGTAGGGGATGTGAAGTCTGTACTAGCAGATATGAATGAATTGGTCGCGAGTGAGAAGCCTGCGCAAAATACTGCAGCATTGAAAGATTGGTTTAAAGAAATCGAAGGTTGGCGCAGTAAAAACTGTCTAAGTTTTGCGCTTAGCCCAGAACTGATCAAGCCACAAGACGTTATCCAGAAGCTCTATCAAGTCACCAAGGGTGACGCTTATATTACTTCTGACGTTGGCCAGCATCAAATGTGGGCAGCACAATATTACCCGTTCGATAAACCACGTCGCTGGATCAATTCGGGCGGCTTGGGCACGATGGGTGTGGGCTTGCCATATGCCATGGGCGTTCAATTGGCGCATCCAGAGGCGCAGGTTGCCTGTATTACCGGTGAAGCTTCTGTGCAAATGTGTATACAGGAGCTATCCACCTGCAAGCAATTTAACCTGCCGATCAAAGTGATTACGCTCAATAACCGTTATATGGGTATGGTGCGCCAATGGCAAGAGTTCTTCTATGGCAATCGCTATTCCCAATCTTATATGGAAGCTTTGCCCGATTTCGTGAAATTGGCAGAAGCTTACGGCCATGTGGGCATGCGCATTGAAAATCCTGCCGATATCGAAGGTGCACTTAAAGAGGCATTTAGCCCGCAACTGAAAGAGCGCTTAGTATTTATGGACTTCATGACTGACCAATCGGAAAATGTGTTCCCAATGATTCCAAACGGTAAAGGCTTATCTGAGATGATCCTTGCGGAGGAACTATAATGCGCCACATTATTTCACTGCTGATGGAAAACGAATCTGGTGCATTGTCACGCGTTGCGGGGCTATTCTCTGCACGTGGTTACAATATTGAATCCTTGACTGTTGCGCCAACGGAAGATCCCACCTTATCCCGTATGACCATCGTTACTTCGGGTTCCGATGCAGTGATCGAGCAGATCATCAAGCAGCTCAACAAGCTGATTGATGTTGTCAAAGTGCTCGACCTGAACGATGGTAAATTTATTGAACGTGAATTAATGCTAGTCAAAGTGAAAGCGACTGGCGCGTTCCGTGAAGAAATGAAACGTATGTGCGATATTTTCCGCGGCCGCATTATCGATGTGGCTGATGGTAGTTTTACCATTGAGCTTACCGGCTCTGGCAATAAATTAGATGCTTTTATCGAAAGCTTGGATAAGGCCGCTATTCTCGAAACAGTTCGCACCGGCGCATCTGGCATAGGCCGTGGCGACAGAATTCTTAAAGTTTAATACTACTAACATTTACAAAGTTTAGATTTACAACATTATTAATTTTCTTCTAAGTGAATATGCTTAGAACTTGCACTGAAAGGCGATGAAAAGACATGAAAGTTTATTACGATAAAGACGCAGACCTGAGCTTGATTAAAGGCAAAAAAGTAACCATCGTAGGTTATGGCTCACAAGGTCATGCACACGCTGCAAACTTAAAAGACAGCGGTGTAAGCGTTACCATCGGTTTACGTAAAGAAGGTTCTTCGTGGGCTAAAGCGGAAAATGCAGGCCACAGAACTTTGGAAATTGCAGAAGCGGTTAAAGAGGCTGACGTTGTTATGGTGTTGTTACCAGACGAAACAATGGCCGGCATTTACGCTGCAGAAGTGGCACCAAACCTGAAAAAAGGTGCTGCTTTGGCTTTTGCACACGGTTTTAACATCCATTACAACCAAATCGTGCCTAGCGCTGATTTGGATGTGATCATGATCGCACCAAAAGGCCCAGGCCATACAGTGCGTTCAGAGTACTTAAAAGGCGGGGGCGTACCTTCATTGATCGCTGTGTACCAAGACAAATCTGGTAAAGCGAAAGACATTGCGCTTTCATACGCAGCTGCCAACGGCGGCACTAAAGGCGGCGTGATTGAGACTGACTTCCGTGAAGAAACAGAAACTGACTTGTTCGGTGAACAAGCTGTATTGTGTGGCGGCGCGGTTGAATTGGTTAAAGCTGGCTTTGAAACATTGGTGGATGCTGGTTACGCACCTGAAATGGCTTACTTTGAATGCTTGCATGAATTGAAATTGATTGTAGATTTGATGTACGAAGGCGGTATCGCGAACATGAACTACTCAATCTCAAACAATGCTGAATACGGCGAATACGTGACTGGTCCTAAAGTGATTAACGATGAATCACGTTACGCCATGCAAGAAGCGTTGGCTAATATTCAAAACGGTAACTACGCTAAACAGTTTATCTTAGAAGGCCGCACTAACTACCCTGAGATGACTGCACGTCGCCGTTTGAATGCTGCGCACCCGATTGAGCAAGTGGGCGGTCAATTACGTGCGATGATGCCTTGGATTGCTAAAAACAAACTAGTAGATCAATCAAAAAATTGATCTTAAATTAAAATAGATCAGTCTAAAAACTAATCGCATTTTAAGACGTTATTAAAAGGGCAGACGTTATACGTACTGCCCTTTTATTTTGATTAATCAGTATAAAATATAGCCAATAGCCAAGATTGGAATTTAATGAATAATCGTTTCTCAGTTTTAACACAATATATTTTGCCCAAGCAGGCCCTGACTATTTTGGCTGGAAAATTTGCCCATCTACAAGCGGGCAGTCTTACCACCACTGTCATTACTTGGTTTGTTAAACGCTATAAAGTGAATATGCTGGAAGCGGTCGATCCCAACATTGGCTCATACAAAAGTTTTAATGAGTTTTTCACACGCCCCATTAAAAAGGATGCGCGTCCAATTGCCCAGGCAGATTTTATCTGTCCGGTGGATGGCGCCATCAGTCAATTTGGTGCTGTTGAAACAGATCAGATATTTCAAGCCAAGGGCCATTATTATTCAACAACTGCTTTGTTAGGTGGTGATCACCAAGCCGCTAAACAATTTGAACATGGTCATTTTGCCTGCTTGTATTTAAGTCCTAAAGATTACCATCGCATTCATATGCCTTGTGCTGGCACTTTAAAGAAAATGACATATGTACCCGGTGATTTGTTTTCTGTGAACCCGGTGACCGCACAAGGCGTACCCGGTTTATTTGCGCGTAATGAACGGGTAGTTTGTGAGTTTCATTCCGAGCAACATGGCGAATTTGTTATGGTATTAGTAGGTGCGACTATTGTAGGCAGCATGGAGACCGTGTGGCACGGCCTTGTTAACCCTCCTCGAACTCCAAATATCCGTATCTGGACATATGAGCAACATAATATCCATTTGGCACAAGGCGAGGAAATGGGCCGCTTCTTATTAGGCTCCACCGTTGTGATGTTGTTCCAACAAAATAGGTTGAAATTTAATCCAATTTGGAATCCTTTCAAATGGGTACAATTAGGTGAGGAAATGGCAAACAAACCTTAAGTAAGATACTAAATAAAAAAAGCCTGCAATCGCAGGCTTTTTTACATTTATCTTCAAGACCTTAAGAATGTGTGGAAGATACTTTTTTAGGCGCTTTATGATGTAAATGTGGTGCCAGTTCATTTAACGCCGACTCGTACACTGCGCGCTTAAATTCAATCACATCTTCAAGCGGCACCCAGTACTCACTCCAGCGCCAAGCATCAAATTCCGGATGTTCAGTTGCACGCAAAGAAACATCGCTGTCACGTCCTACCATCCGCAATAAATACCATATTTGCTTTTGGCCTTTATAACTGCCGCGCCATTCACGTTTTACCCAACTGGTAGGCACTTCATAACGTAACCAGTCTTTGGTACGCCCTAGAATTTTGACATGCTCAGGTTTTAAGCCGACCTCTTCCATCAACTCTCGGTACATGGCTTGTTCTGGACTTTCACCAAACTTAATTCCACCTTGTGGAAACTGCCATGCATGTTCGCGAATGCGCTTACCCCAGAATACTTGGTTGTTCGCATTACACAAGATAATACCAACATTTGGGCGAAACCCGTCTCGATCTAACATAGCTATACTGCCTTAATTATTTAATGCAATTTTTTCATATTTCGCCCACTATTGAAAGCTACCTTTCATAGATAAAATGATTCCTTATGAATATACCCTCAAAAATTCAACTATTTATCACATTAAGCATTGTAACCTTGACCACTATTGGTTGTATCCCTAGTGATACTAATAGCCATCACGCATACATCACCAACCAGGGTGCCAATACTGTGAGTGTGATTGATACAACTAGTAATCAAGTCATTAAAACTATTTCTGTAGGTAAAGCGCCTGTTGGCGTGGCAGTTTCGGATAAATTAAAACGTGTCTATATATCAAATGTTGAAAGCCAGGATATATCCGTCATTGATGTCAGCACTCATAAAGTGATCAATACGATCAAAATAAAAGGCTCACCAGTCGGGTTAACGGTATCCCCAGATAGTAAAACTTTATATGTGGCAGACTGGTTTGAAAACCGCATCCTGGCTATCAATACTACGGATACCAATAAGATCCGGGAGCAATTAGTAGGTGATGCACCTGCAGGTTTAGTCATCAGCCCTGATAATCAATGGCTTTATATAGCTAACCGTGACAGCAATGATATTGCCGTGATTGACACCGCCACACTTACTATCCAAAAACGCATTGCAGTTGGCAAACATCCCTTTGGTCTTGCATTAAGCAAAACCGGCGAACTATTAGTAAGTGTGAACGTGCAAGAAGACACCATTACATTAATCAATACTAAGACTAAACAACAACATACTATTGGCGTTGGTTATCATCCTTATTGCGCAGTATTTAGTGATGACCAGAAAAGATTATATGTGACCAATACCCAAGATGACAGTATTTCAATCATCGATGTAACTACCCAAAAAGAAATTGCACAAGTTGATGTAGGAAGCACGCCGGAAGGCATTAGCATCGATCAAGAAAATCATCATGCTTATGTGGCTAATTGGGGAAGTAATGATGTGAGCGTGATTGATACCCAAACCAATAAATTAGTAACTACTATCAAAACAGGCGACAAAAGTCGTGCGTTCGGACAATTTATTATCAAGCGATAAGCATAAATGAATTCGCTTAACTTTTGTCAACCAGCCTTATGTGGCAACGTTAAGCAAGCTGGCAGGAATGCATTTAATTAAATACTCCTTTATAATGCATTGTTGTTTTTGAATAATTCCTCTCATATTGAGAGTTTTGGAGAAGATATATGAAAAAGTTTTTAGCGCTAATCGCATTAAGTGTGGGTTTGGTTCCATTTACTGCATCTGCACACGGACCAACACCGCAAAAAGTTGAAAAAACGGTGACTATCAAGGCCGAACCTGCAAAAGTCTGGGCGATTGTTAAAGACTTTGGCAACATGCAAAAATGGCATCCAGCGATTAGTGCAACTAAATTGGAGAAAAAAGGGGGCGATACTTATCGCACCTTGACATTAAAAAGTGGCGGCACGATCTACGAAAAATTGCGTAGCATTGATGATGCTGACATGAAACTTAAATATGAGATCGTTGAAAGCCAATTACCCTTCACTGATTACAATTCCATCATGACAGTGGCTAAAGGCCCAAATGCCGGTGAAACCACAGTGACCTGGGTGGGCCGTTTTTACCGTTTATATAAATTAAACCCACCTATCCCAGAAGGCCAAGACGACAAAACAGCTTCTGACGCAGTATCAGGCATTTACGATGCTGGTCTAGCTAACTTGAAGAAAGTGGCCGAATCGTCAAAGTAGCAAACCGCAAAGAGGAGACAAAATGGTCATTTTGGAAGTTCATAACTGACATTTTTTGACACTATTAGCGGTTGCAGCATAAAAGTAGATTGATTAAAAAGGCGGAATCTTAAAATTCCGCCTTTTTAACTGGCTGGCAGAACCTTCAAGACACTGTTCCCTATTGTGAGTGACATCAAATGAAGAAATTTGTTTATTACAACAATTAAATAATATTACGCTCCAAACATTGGCACATCTATTGCTGATATTTAACCGAGTAGTGAATACGAGCTCGCTGTATAAACACTTTAACTTTGATATAAAGGAATAGAAATGAAACAAACACAAAAAGGTTTTACATTAATTGAGCTGATGATTGTTGTTGCAATTATCGGCATCTTGGCTGCTATCGCAATTCCACAATATGGTAACTACATCTCACGTTCACGTGCAGCGGGTGCAGCAGCAGAAATCGCTTCAGTACGAACAGGTGTTGCGCTTTGCTATCAGGAAACTGGTACATTCACAGGTTGTACTGCCGGTGCACAAGGCGTTCCAAATCTTGTAACAACTAAAAACATTCTGGCAGGTGGTACAGTTGTAGATGGTGTAATTACCGTAAGTACTGGTGCTACAACATCTAATGGAACTGCATTAACTATTGTCGATACACCAAGCTTTACTGCTGGCAATGCCACCATGACTTGGTTAAACAGCGGGACATCTTGCGATGCAACCAGAGGCTTCAAACCTGGCGCTGGTGATTGTGCACCATAATATTGAATAGGGCGTGGTTTTTATCACAATCACTTCTCTTTAATCAATGACTAGCAAAAATCTCCTGCATGTAGGAGATTTTTGTTATTTAAGTCTTAAGTAATTAACAAAAAAATTGAATAGACTCAAAGCATCTGGGATACATTTTGTGATTAGCGTGATGGTTGTCAGTTTATTACTGGCCATCATGTTTCTGTTATGGTACCCAAACAGCTACTTCAAGCTAATGGGTGGGGGGAAGTTAATCGCGTTGATTGCTGGAATAGATGTTTTTTTAGGTCCATTGTTAACGCTCATTATTTTTAACACGCAAAAAAAATCCCTTAAATTTGATTTACTTTGCATTGCAATCATTCAAATACTCGCGATGTCATACGGTCTCTATGTCATGTTTGAAGCACGTCCCGTGTTTACTGTTTTCAACAAAGATCATTTTCATGTGGTTTCTGTAGTAGATGTTCACCCCCAAGAGTTAGCTAAAGGCAAAAAAGACAAATGGCGAACTCTCTCTCTTACTGGGCCAGTCCTTGCGGCAATTGGAACCCCCGATAAAAATGACAAAGTAGAAACTGCATTTGCGATGGTAGAAGCTGCGCATGCATACCGTTACCCTAGATTGTATGACGAGTACGAGGCACATAAGTCAGAAGTCATCAATGTAGCTAGACCTCTTAAGGATTTAGTTAAAGATGATAAAAATTCAGCTATAAATGACTTTTTACAAGATCAAAACCGCCCAATTTCGGATTTTGCATATTTACCAATTAAATCAGAGGTTTCAGAGATGTCAGCCGTTATTGATGTAACAACAGGTGACCTCATTAAAATAATTGGATAATAAAAGTCTGACTTACATTTTAGTTTGCCTAGTTCCTCCGGCCAATACAACCGCTTTCAATCCACTCTGAGCCAATACAAATGCGGCCGCTAAACTACGGCGCCCTGTTTGGCAATACAAAATATATTCCTTGCTGTTATCCAGCGTGTCTACCAGTTGTCGAATTTCGTTAAGTGGGAAATTAACTGCGCCTTCAATATGGTCGTACTTATATTCTGAGGGTAACCGTGTATCTGCCCATACTGCGCCAGATGCAACCTTGGCCTGCGCCTCATCCATGCTAATTTGATTAATTAAGGGCGCTTTTAGCAACTCCACGAAATCTTTTTTATTTAATCGTAATAATTCACCATCTGTTTTCATCGTAATGGTCGCGTTACGTTTATTGTCGGAAACTAGGGCTTCTTCACCAAAAGAACTACCTTCTTTCAGCGTGGCCAATAATACCGGGGGCTGGCTCGTATCAATCACACGTGTGACCTCGGCAATACCCTTCTCGATCAGATAATAATAATCGCCTTCACCGCCTTGCTGCATCATCACTTGTCCAGCAGTTACAGTTATCTTGTCCATACGTTTGAACATGGCTTCTACATTGGCAGGTGGCAGACGGCTAAATACGCCGCTTTGTAAATTGAATGCACTGAATACACCCGTGTCATTCATCCAGTCGCCAGCGCTTCGCTGAACATCTACTTTTTTAATGGCTTTTTCATTATTTTTAATCCCCGCTTCATCCCCGGATAACTGGTCCCAGGTCATCATGATGTCGAGTAGATCCATGTCGACACGCATGATATCCACTTCAGTTAATGCGATGGAATCCTGTAATTTATTATAATGATTAACAGGGTGTCTGGCTGCGTCTGTACCACCTCTTAAAATCGCTTTTCTTTCATCACTAAACCGCAAACCCAAATCGCCTTTTACCAGATATAACGCTTGCGCAGCTTTGCTTACATTCATCCTGAGTGGATCAATATCTTTATTCACTTTTTCAATGAAGCATAATTCTGCAAGCTCTTGCTTTCGCCCCTCCGATAAGCTCGCGATGGGTTCAAATTGCTCTAAAAGGGATTTGTCAGTAATAGCCATAAATGGAAATAATGTGGATCAGTTAAATATTAAAAATTTGTTGATGATTCAATGCTTGAATTTTTAGTGAAAGCTTACTATCGGCAATCTCCTGCATAATCATCTCGCCTTCACCTGGCTTAAGATGCGTGATATAAACGGCGACCGGTTGTTTAAATCGATTGGCATCTAATTTACCTAGCTCATTAATCAGCATAGAAGGACAAAGGTGTTTGGAGAGCTTTGCAAGCTCCAGCTCGCCGTTACTAAAAGCCGTTTCAATAATCAGATATTTTAAATTGGCAATCTGGTTCACTTTATCCCATAGCGCATCGCACTCTGTCGTGTCGCCAGTAAATACCAAGCTATTTAGACCGCTATCAATCTGATAGCCAACTGCTGGCACTACGTGATTAGCAGGTACCGCCGTAAAGTGACGTCCGTTTAATGTCACTGTCTCGCCTAGGTCAATTTCGTGATAACGTAAAAATGGATTGATTTCGTCAGGAATTTTATTGAAATCCGGCCATACTTTCCAATTAAAAATATGGGTGCGCAATGTGGCTAAAGTCTCTTTATTGGCATGTACGGTAATAGGCTCTGTGCGAAAACCCATCACGGTATCTAGCAATAATGGAATTGAAGCAATATGGTCCAAATGTGAATGGGTGACAAAGATATGATCAATGGAAAGCAATTGCGCCATCGACAAGTCGCCTACCCCGGTACCTGCATCAACCAGAATATCGTGATCAATCAGCATTGAGGTCGTACGTAACTCACCGCCTATACCACCACTGCATCCTAATATTTTAATTTGCATGTTATTTGGTTTCGTAATTGAACACGCCATCCCATTGATCCCCGGGCGGGTGCTGTCTGAAATAAGCAATCCGCATGATGTACATTTCGTACACATAGCGCTGTGGTTCTAATTTTTGCAAATTGAGTAATTGCATCTCAGCTAAATCCCAATTCTGGTTACGGTAAAGTTTAAGAGCTTCTTTATACAACTTCAAAGCATCTTTAGCTGGTTTATCCAAATCCGGCTCATGGCAAATCGGCTCATAAATACTCACCGGCTCAGCCTTACCTTTAACGCGCACTACATCCAACTCACGGTACACAAAGTCAGGCACCAGGTTTTTGGTGAACTCACTTACAATAATATTCACTCCGTAATTTTTAGTCAGGCTTTCCAGGCGAGACCCTAAATTAACGGCATCACCCATGACGGTGTAAGCCATACGGAACTCGGAACCCATATTGCCCACGGTCATCAAACCAGAATTCAAACCAACTCCAATATTAATGGGTGGCCAGCCCTTAGCAGCAAACTCCTGCTGCAGTTTACCCAATGCGGCAATCATGTCCATCGCCGCTTGAAGTGCATGCTTGGCATGGTCAGGATCAGCCAGTGGCGCGCCCCAAAATGCCATAATGGCATCGCCCATATATTTATCAATGGTACCGCGACTATGATGAATCACATGCGTCATTGGCGTTAAGAATTCATTCATCAGCTTAGTGAGTTGTTTGGGATCCAACCCTTCTGAGATTGTGGTAAACCCACGCACATCTGAGAACAACACCGTCATCTCGCGACTTTCACCCTCCAAACTGAACGCCTGGGGATTTTTTGACATTTCATCCACTAATTCAGGTGGCACGTATTGGCCAAAAAGCCCTGCAAGTTGTCGTTTACCGCGAGACTCTACAAAGAATCCATAGGACATATTCACCAGATAGATTAAACCGATCAAGACTAGCAAGGAAGCAATCGGTAACACTAAGTTAGCGTATTGCCAGATCGCCAGGTTAAAACCAATTACTACAGAAGTGGTAATGAGCGCACAAATAGTCGCCCAGCCTGGGCTTAATATGGGCAACAAAATTGCCAGCAGCAACCCTAGCACTAGCAACAATAAGAACTCAGCACCTAACGTATATGCAGGCTGCTCTTTGATGTTGTTGTCGAGAATACCGGCAATCATATTGGCATGAATTTCCACTCCGGCATAAATATTCTGCACAGGTGTAGCGCGCAAATCCATGAGGCCAGCAGCCGTCGTGCCAACTAACACAATTTTGTTATGTAGCAAATCAGGATTGACTTTTTTAGTTAACACATCGGTAGCAGACACATAGGTAAAGCTGCCTTGTGGTCCGCGATATGGGATAAGTGTTGAAACATTCCCATCCACAGGGATGCGTTTATTGCCAATCTTTAACCATTCGAGACCCGCATACTTTTGATTAACGCCCAGCCCTTCTGCATAGCCTGCCAACATTTTAGGGGCACCTATCGCCGCACGTGCTACAGCAACAGCAAGTGCTTCGTACATCTGGTCTTGGTATTTAATCAACATGGGGATGCGGCGTGAAATCCCATCTTGATCCGGATCTGGATTGAAGTGTCCGGCGGACTGCGCATTATTTTGCAGCACCTCCAGATTTGCTCCGTAACCGGTAGCTTCGATAAAGTTGATATTCTTGCCTTTAAAACTGCCGCCTATAAATGATGGCAGCGGCAAACTACCACTAGTGCTGGATTGCGTATCGCGCAGGAAAAAATAACCGAGCACGACATTGCGATCTCTCAGGCTGAGGGCAAATATCTGATCGTAATCCAGTTGAGGCCGTAATGATTCTATTGCTAAATTAAATGCATTGTTGAAAGGTAAATATTTGGTCTTGATATCTTCCAAATTCTTAAGTCCGGAGCTTTCATCTTTTTCCGCAAATACTACGTCAAAGCCCAGTACCCGCACCTGATACTCATCGAACAGTTTATCGACCAGATCTGCCAGTTTATTACGGCTCCATGGCCACCGACCCTGCTCCCTTAGACTTTTTTCATCAATATCGATAATGACAATGCGCTCATCCACCCCGCCAGGCATTAGCATGTTTAAACGCACATCATAGGCAAAATTTTCGAGGCGATGGAGCGCTGGCAATGACAACACGCCACTTGTATTAAGTAACATGAGAACAATGATCGCGATGCTTAATGCGAATCGCATACCATGACGGGAAAGGAGTTCCAATATATTCATGCTAGGTTCATAGAGACTATTAATTATTGATATATTATTTTTCTGACTGTCTTTTTACAATGCTATGATTAAGCAGTTTTTACGAGCATATCGTATATTAATTATTTTTCATAGTCTGTTGTTTTAAAAGTGTTTTTTTAATTTTTAAGAATCAGCTAATTCTATAGTAGCCCAACTCATTATGATTTATCAGCCACCACTCATACTTAGCTACAACAATCCTTTATCTCAAATGAGCAATATCAATGCCAGCGTCATTTGGCTCCATGGATTGGGTGCAGATGGGTATGACTTTGAACCCATCGTTGCTCAGCTGCAATTGCCAAATGTTCGTTTCATTTTGCCGCATGCGCCCGTCATGCCGGTAACAATCAATAATGGTTATACCATGCCAGCATGGTATAACTTATATGGATTAACGGCTGGCAGCCCCGAAGATGAGGCAGGCATTCAGGCAAGTCAACATTACGTTAATACCTTGATTCAGAAAGAAATTGATAGTGGAATTCCGGCACATAAAATTGTAATTGCAGGCTTTTCGCAAGGGGGCGCTATGGCCTTATATACGGCATTACGCTATCCAAAACCCTTAGCAGGCATCCTGGCTTTATCCACTTATCTCCCTTTGAAAACACGCTTAGCTAATGAACTCAACCCCGCTAATCAGACAACCCCTATCTTCATGGCCCATGGCATTTATGATGAAGTGATCAGCTTGGCAACTAGCCAGGCGTCACGGGATTTATTACAAAGTAGACAAATTTCCGTCACCTGGCAGGAATACAACATGGCACATTCTGTATGTAATGAAGAGATTGCCGATATTCGGGCTTTTTTGCAGCAGGTTTTGGTAGAATAACAACTTATCTAACACCGCTATCCCTATGTCAGTTTCCAATACCCCTATTAACCAGGAATCCCCGTTAAATTTTGAGCAGGCTTATGCCGAACTTGAAAATATCGTCGCGCAAATGGAGGCGGAACAATTGCCCTTGGAAGCCGCTTTAACAGCTTATAAACGCGGTAGTTTTTTACTCAAATATTGCCAAAATGCGCTTGCAGAAGTTGAACAGCAAGTACAAATATTGAATGAACGCAATCAGTTAATGCCTTTTGATAACGAAAATGACTAGTGCTGTGATGCGTCATACCGATATGGCAGAAACTGAACACCAAAACTTTCTAGCTTGGACCAGCATTAAGCAAACCCAAGTTGAACAGGTGCTTAATCAGCTTTTGCCCAGTGAGCAACTCACCCCGCACACATTGCATAGCGCTATGCGATATAGCGCTTTAGGTGGCGGCAAGCGAGTACGCGCACTGCTTTGCTATGCAGCGGCAGAGCTTTGCAATACAGCGCTTGCCACTGCAAATGCGGCTGCGGCTGCCGTGGAATTGATACATGCCTATTCACTGGTCCATGATGATATGCCTTGCATGGATGATGATGATTTGCGCCGGGGCAAGCCAAGCTGCCATAAACAATATGACGAAGCGACTGCTTTGCTTGTAGGCGACAGCCTGCAAACGCTGGCATTCGAAATATTGTCACAGCCAGGATTATCAAACTCTGGCACTCAGATTAACATGGTTAATATCCTAGCTAAAGCCAGCGGCACATCCGGCATGGCAGGCGGTCAGGCAATTGATTTAAGTGCCGTGGGTAAGGCGCTGGACCAGAGTGAACTAGAGTATATGCATCGCTTAAAAACCGGCGCATTGATCAAGGCGGCGGTGCTACTTGGCGCTATCGGCGGTTCGGATGCTCACATTGCAGCAGTAAGCCAATATGCCGAGCGCATGGGCCTTGCCTTCCAGGTAGTAGATGACATTTTGGACGTTGAAGCAGACTCTACCACCTTAGGTAAAACAGCGGGTAAAGATGCTGAAAACAATAAACCCACTTATGTTTCTATCCTTGGCTTAACTGCTGCTAAACAGCATGCCCAACAACTTTATCAGGAAGCCCTGGTTGCATTGTCTCCTTTTGGCGATCAGGCCAAGCATCTTCGCTTGCTCGCGGATTTCATTATGCAACGTAGTTTTTAGTAGCTGATTTTATGACGCCATTACTCGATACCATTACCACGCCTTCGCAATTACGCCTCCTAGACCGGAAACAATTACAGCAACTTGCACAGGAGTTGCGGTTTTTCCTGATTGATAGCGTGTCTAGAACAGGTGGACATCTTGCCTCAAATTTAGGTGTAGTCGAACTAACAATTGCTTTGCATTATGTATTCAATACCCCGGATGACAGGTTGGTGTGGGATGTGGGTCATCAGACTTACCCGCATAAGATTCTCACAGGCCGTCGCCAGCACATGGAAAATCTGCGCAAACCACAAGGCATCGCCGGATTTCCGCGTCGTAGCGAAAGTGAATACGATACCTTCGGTACCGGCCACTCCAGCACATCGATTTCAGCGGCTTTAGGCATGGCGGTTGCTGCAAAAAAAGCGGGCTTGGAACGAAGAGCGGTTGCTATTATTGGGGATGGCGCTATGACCGCTGGCATGGCATTTGAGGCGCTGAACAACGCTGGAGATATGGATGCCAATATGCTGGTGGTGCTTAACGACAACGACATGAGTATTTCCAACAACGTAGGTGCGCTCAATAACTATCTGGCAAAACTACTTTCCAGCCGCTTTTACGGCACAGTTCGTACATCAGGCAAGAAGGTATTGGCAGCAGTGCCACCCGTGATGGAGTTTGCAAAGCGCGCGGAAGAGCACGTCAAAGGCATGGTGATGCCAGGTACCTTATTTGAAGAGTTTGGTTTCAACTATATCGGTCCGATTGATGGCCACGATATTGACGCGCTGATTGATACGCTTACTAATATCAAAAAACTGAACGGCCCGCAGTTCCTGCAT
The DNA here is from genome assembly GCA_002928535.1 of Methylotenera sp. Taxonomy (GTDB): domain Bacteria; phylum Pseudomonadota; class Gammaproteobacteria; order Burkholderiales; family Methylophilaceae; genus Methylotenera. Next base: position 44,639 of record PERG01000005.1, read on the forward strand.
ATTGTTACGCAAAAAGGCAAAGGTTTCGAGCCGGCCGAAGACAACCCAAACAAATTCCATGGCGTGGGTAAATTCGACCCATGTAACGGCGATGCAATTGCTGGCAACAGCAAAAAATCTTATACCCAAGTCTTTGGCGATTGGTTGGTTGACATGGCCAAACTGGATGAGCGCCTGATTGGCATCACCCCAGCTATGTGTGACGGCTCTGGATTGAATGCTTTTGCTGAAGCATTCCCTGATCGCTATTTTGATGTAGGTATTGCCGAACAGCATGCGCTGACTTTTGCCGCCGGCATGGCATGTGATGGCCTAAAACCAGTGGTGGCTATTTACAGCACATTCCTACAGCGCGCATACGATCAACTAATTCATGACATTGCTTTGCAAAACCTGCCCGTGCTTCTGGCCATTGACCGCGCCGGACTGGTAGGCGCCGATGGTCCTACGCATGCCGGTAGTTTTGATTTAAGTTACTTGAGGTGCATTCCTAACATTGTCATCATGGCGCCTAGTGATGAGAACGAGTGTCGTCAAATGCTCTATACCGGTTACCAATATAACGGCGTAGCGGCTGTGCGTTATCCACGCGGCAGCGGTACCGGGGCTGTGATTGAAACAGAGATGCAAATCATTCCATTAGGCACCGCTGAGATCAAACGCCATAGCAGCCAAACCCAGCAAAAAATCGCGATACTGAGTTTTGGCAGCATGCTGGCAGCCTGCTTACAAGCGGGTAACGTCTTAGATGCGACCGTGGTGAATATGCGCTTTGTAAAACCAATTGACCGTGCCCTGCTTGAAAAACTAATAAATGACCACATATTGATCGTAACTGTGGAAGAAAACTGTGTAATGGGCGGTGCTGGCAGTGCTGTGATGGAGACCCTGCAAAATATTCAGCACACTTCGCCCACGACCAATAACTTATCAGTACAAACCTTGAGTTTAGGGCTACCGGATCAGTTCATAGAGCATGGTGTACATGAAACGATGCTTAGTGAGTGTGGTCTAGATGCTGAAGGCATCATCGCATCAATCCGTAAAATTATTAATTAACTTAATAAAAACATTTAATTAGCCAGCATTTTAGCGTGGCGTTATACTATTTTCATTATATTAGGCCACTTTCGACTGGCCTCAAGATTGGACTCACATGAACCAGCCCTCAATTCCTACAACCCCGATCGAGGACGTGCAAAACACGGTGGATACGCGCCGTCTTGCCATTGATAAGGTTGGCATTAAAGCAATCCGTCACCCGGTCATTGTGAAAGATAAAGCGGGCGGCGAGCAGCATACGGTAGCAACTTTCAATATGTATGTGCATCTGCCCCAACAATTCAAAGGTACGCATATGTCGCGTTTTGTTGAGATTCTCAACATGAACGAACACGCGATTTCTGTGGAATCTTTTGAAACGATCCTGCATGAAATGGTAAAACGCCTCGAAGCTGAGTCCGGCCATATCGAGATGACATTCCCCTACTTTGTGAATAAGGCGGCGCCGATCTCTGGTGTGAAAAGCTTGCTGGATTACGAAGTGACTTTCATTGGCGAAATTCACCAGGACCGTATCGACATCACGGTAAAAGTGCTGGTGCCGGTCACGAGCTTATGCCCTTGCAGCAAGAAAATTTCTAACTACGGCGCCCACAATCAACGCTCGCACGTCACTGTCACGGCACTGATTAACGACTTTATCTGGATCGAAGATATTATTGATCTGGTTGAAGAACAGGCTTCCTGCCAACTCTACGGCTTGTTAAAACGTCCTGACGAGAAGTTTGTTACTGAGCGCGCCTATGATAACCCAAAATTTGTTGAAGACATGGTACGCGATGTTGCTGCACAGTTGAATGCAGAAAAACGCATCGTGGCCTACACGGTGGAAAGTGAAAATTTTGAGTCCATCCATAACCATTCGGCTTATGCCTTGATTGAAAATGACAAGCGCGCACAATAATCAGCCATAAAAAAAGCCACGCAATGCGTGGCTTTTTTATTAACGGTTAATCAATATTTCTTGGTTAAAGTCAACGAGATATCCTGCCTTTTCATATCCAACCTATTCAATGCCGTCATCCCTAAAAGTACAACTGAAGGTGAACCACCTTCTAATACAACACCTTCCACCTGATTTAAAATAATGCTACCAATTTTTAATGTGGCAATTGTTACTCGATAAGCATTCGTCACCCCATTGGCAGTATCTACTCGCACCAGCTGTCCACGCCTGTAATCAATATTGGCATATTTCGCGTCACCGCTATTCAGCGCTACTGAGGTGGCCCCGGTATCTACTACGAATTTAAGCGTTGCCCCGTTAATCTGGCAGTCAGACACAAAGTGCCCGGCTTGGTCGGCATATAAAGTCGCCGTGGGGATTCCACTTGCGGCCGCACCACTCACTGTTGCAGCCTGCCCCATGCCAAGCTGACGCGTTTTGCCTTCAATCTGCAAAGTAGCGGTCATGCTATCAGCTGCCAGTAACTTCACCCCGTCACTGATCTGGCCTACGCTTAAGGTTTTGGGTTTACCGTTATTAATGATCAACACGGCCTTATTGCTATAAAGCCCCACGATATTGACTTGCGTATCTGCCAGGCTTAACTCCGCAAACAGTCCGCCTAATAAAATCGCGATCAGTCTTAGTATTTGTTTTTTCATCTAAACATACCCTGTGGTGATTTATTGTTATTTTTGAGTTTCAAGCCTAATCCTATCACGAGCAAACCTAGCAGCGGGAAAATGGCTGAAAGCATAAAAGTCTGTTGCCCACCTAGATACTGTAAGGAGTAACCCCCTAAAATACCGCCTATCGTCCCCCCGATGCCGTATGCCACACTGTTATAAATGGCCTGTCCACGCGCTTGATGACGACCATTAAAGAACTGGCTAATGACTTCAACTGATGCCGCGTGGAAACTACCAAAAGTCGCTGCATGCAGACTCTGTGCAATGATTAATAGCCAGATGTTATCAACGGCTAAACCAATCATGCTGAATCGAATCACCGCCAGAAATAAGCTGATGAGTAAGATGTTTTTTAAGCTTAAACGTGCCATGATTTTTGGCATCAGCATAAAAATGCCGATCTCACAGATCACGCCTACCGCCCATAATAAGCCAATCATGCCTTTACTATAACCTTGGTCGCTTAGGTAAATAGAGTAAAAGTTGTATAGCACACCATGTGCGGTCACCATCAGTGAGCACCCTACTAATAAGGCAATCACATTCGGCTGCTTGATCACTTCCCAGATAGAAAAATGATCCTGTGCATGCGGTTCTATTTTTGGATCCTGTAAGGTATAGGACAGCAGAAACAAGGTGATTTGCACGCCAAGCAGGAACCATAACAAGCTCGCAATACCAGCCAAATCAATTAGAAATCCCAGCACGACTGCTGCCACGATAAAGCCTAGCGAACCCCACATGCGAATGCGACTGTAATGCCCATTCGTTGTGGCCAGATGAGCCAAAGTTAAAGACTCTGCAAGCGGCAAAGTGGAACTGGTAAAAATACTCAAGGCGGCCATCACAAAAAATAGCCAAAAGAAGCCATGTGCCCAAAACACTGCTGTAAAACCACATAAGCCCAAAAATGCCGTCAGCCGAATCCATTTGATGCGCTGGCCGGTATGGTCGGCCAGCCAGCCCCAAAAGTTAGGTGAAAAGATACGGCTGATCTGAAACAGCGACATTAAGATGCCGATATCAGCAGGGCTGAATTCCTCAGATTTTAGGTATAAGCCCCAGTAAGGGACAAAAGCACCGACAAAGAAATAATAAACGAAGTAAAAACGGGAAAGCCGGAAATGCAATACGTGATGCAGGCCGGCTTTCAAGACATCACTCACAGCAGCTTATTGAGGTGTTATAGCTTAGGAATCGATGAAACCACATCGGCATTTTGCGCACGATGACGCAATGCATGGTCCATCAGCACCAGCGCCAGCATTGCTTCAGCAATTGGGGTCGCACGCACCCCTACACATGGGTCATGACGGCCTGTAGTCTGCATGGTTACCGCATTGCCGTCTTTATCGATTGAACGGCGTTCCTGCGGGATGCTAGATGTTGGTTTTAGTGCAACATTGACGCGAATTTCCTGGCCTGTAGAAATGCCGCCTAAGATGCCGCCGGCGTGGTTGGTGACAAAACCTTGCGGGGTCATCTCATCAGAATGGACACTGCCGCGTTGCGCAATGCTGGCAAAACCAGCACCAATCTCGACCCCTTTTACCGCATTGATATTCATCATAGCATGCGCGATATCCGCGTCCAAACGGTCAAATACGGGTTCACCCCACCCCACTGGTAGCCCTTCTGCAACGACGGTAATGCGAGCGCCAACGGAATCGCGTTCTGCACGAATTTTATCCAGGTATGCTTCAAGTTGCGGCAACACGCTTTGGTTAGGCGAAAAAAACGGGTTGTCATTCACGCCTTCCCAGCTTTCAAACGGAATCTCAATCTCGCCTAATTGACTCATATAACCACGCACGGTAACACCAAAACGTTCACTTAACCATTTCTTGGCTATCGCCCCGGCGGCCACACGCACAGCTGTTTCACGCGCACTTGAGCGTCCACCGCCACGGTAATCACGCACCCCATATTTTTGGCTATACGTATAATCAGCATGACCAGGCCGGAAGGTATCTTTAATCTTGCTGTAATCCTGGCTACGTTGATCAGTATTACGAATGAGTAAGCCAATAGGTGCGCCTGTTGTTTTACCTTCAAACACTCCAGATAGGATTTCCACTGCATCGGCTTCCTGGCGCTGGGTCACATGGCGCGAAGTCCCAGGTTTGCGACGATCCAGGTCGACTTGCAAATCTTCAGCAGTTAACGCTAAACCCGGCGGACAGCCGTCAACCACGCCGCCAATGGCTGGCCCATGTGATTCGCCAAAAGTCGTGAGTGTAAAAAGCGTGCCAAAAGTATTACCGGACATGATGCTGTTCTCTTGAAAATTTTAGTGATTTTAACATACCCGCTTGGCGATCCGCGCATCGCCCTAATACACCAGACCCTTGATCCATTGGCTATATACTTGATTAGCAACTTTATTCAGAAAAAAGCAATGCAAAGGCAAGTTTTCTTGCATGGCAGATGCTTGTTGTACAGCAATGCTATCCGCTGACTCTGCCAGCTCGTCAGCGCCCACTTCACACCAGCTTTGTACCATTTCAGCCGTCATTTCAATATGGCATTGAAACGCCAGGTGCTTCCCTATTGCATAAGCTTGATTCTCACAATGGGAACTACTTAAGATATGCACGGCATTGTCCGGCAAGCTGAATGTTTCACCATGCCAATGGAAGCTATTGAATACTTCCAACTCACCAAACCAGTATTGCGCTGTGGTGTTTTTGCTCACATTGACGCTACCCCAGCCGATTTCTTTAATCGCGTTCTTTGTTACAACGCCACCTAAAGCCTTGCTAATTAGCTGGCCGCCCAGGCAATGACCGAGTAATGGGATATCTGCTACATAGGCTTGCCGGATCAATGCCACCAGAGGTGCAATCCAAGGTAAGTCATCATTCACACTCATAGGACCACCCATGAGCACTACACCACTAAATTCCAACATAGACAAAGGCAGTGCTTCGTTTTCATCTATCTTGACCAACCGCCAGGGAATATGATGCTCATCTAAAAAAGTTGCTAGATAGCCAGGACCTTCGGTAGCAGCATGGCGAAAAATAACGACTGGTTTCATACTCTTTCTTTCATTTTTTAGGCTTAACGTACTAATTGCTCAAATTTTAATCCATTGACCTGGTGGCAAACCATCCAAGTTCTGTTTGCCAATTGCATAACGAATCAAGCGTAAAGTGGGGTAGCCAATGTTAGCGGTCATGCGCCGCACTTGGCGATTTTTACCTTCCGCAATTTTAATTTCCAGCCAGCTGGTTGGAATCGCTTTTCGCTCACGAATGGGTGGATTGCGCGGCCATAGATTTTCCGGTTCGGTAATCAGATGCACTCCAGCTGGTTTCGTTACAAAATCACCTAGATCTGTACCTTTTCTTAAAATCTGCAAATCCGATTCGGCAGGCACGCCTTCAACTTGTGCCCAGTAGGTCTTGATTTCTTTATGCTTTGGATGACTTAAACGATGCTGTAAAGCCCCATCATCAGTTAAAATAAGCAAACCCTCCGAATCTGTATCTAGCCGTCCGGCAGCATATACATTTGGCAACTCAATATAATCTTTTAATGTAGCGTGTTTTTCATGCGGACTGAACTGCGTGATGACTCCATAAGGTTTGTTGAACAGAATTAGCATAATTATTTAAAGGAAGTTTGTATGAACAAGATTGTAATCCCAGAGGTTGGCGAGAAAATCACCGTCAACGAGGACAACTCGCTCAACGTACCGAACCACCCTATTATCCCATTTATCGAGGGTGATGGCATCGGTATTGACATCACACCTCCGATGATAAAAGTGGTGGATGCGGCTGTAGAGAAAGCCTATGGCGGCAGTAAAAAAATCTCATGGATGGAAGTCTATGCCGGCGAAAAAGCGGTCAATGTATATGGCAAGGATAAAGAAGGTAAAGACTCGTGGTTGCCTGCTGAAACGATGCAAGCGGTTAAAGACTATGTCATTTCTATCAAAGGGCCTTTAACTACGCCAGTGGGCGGTGGTATCCGCTCACTCAATGTGACTTTGCGCCAAGAGCTAGATCTTTACGTTTGCTTGCGCCCTGTACAGTATTTCACTGGCGTACCTAGCCCGGTGAAATATCCGGAAAAAACCGATATGGTGATCTTCCGCGAAAATACGGAAGACATTTATGCCGGGATTGAATGGGCGGCCGGTACCGATGAGGTTGAAAAAGTCATTACTTTCCTAAGCGATATGGGCATGCGTAAAAAGATCCGTTTCCCGGAAACTTCTGCCATCGGCATTAAGCCAGTATCAATCGAAGGCAGCAAACGCCTGGTTCGCAAAGCTATTCAATACGCAGTGGATAACAACCGCAAATCCGTGACCATTGCACATAAAGGCAACATCATGAAATTCACCGAAGGTGGCTTCCGTGATTGGGGTTATCAGGTTGCGAAAGAAGAATTCGGTGCGGTGGAAATTGATGGTGGGCCTTGGTGTAAATTGCCGAATGGCATCGTGATTAAAGACTGTATCGCTGATGCCTTCCTGCAGGAAATTTTATTGCATCCACAGGATTATGATGTGGTGGCAACACTTAACTTAAATGGCGACTACATGAGCGATGCACTAGCCGCGCAAGTTGGCGGTATTGGTATTGCACCTGGCGCTAATTTAAGTGACACCGTTGCGATGTTTGAAGCAACGCATGGTACAGCGCCGAAAATTGCAGGTAAAAACCTGGCTAATCCCAGCTCACTGATTCTTTCAGCAGAAATGATGTTACGTCATTTAGGCTGGGTAGAGGCGGCTGACTTGGTATTAAACGCCGTGGCAAAAGCCATTGCCGCAAAACGCGTCACGCATGACTTCTCAAGCCAAATGGAGGGTGCTACACAAGTGAGCACCGCTGAATTTGGTAATGAAATTATTGCCAATATGTAAGCTAGGAACAAAAATGGCTCGCCTGTTGGCGAGCCATTTATATTAGACGGTAATACATGAGTACTGATGTACTAATTATTACTGGCTAAACAAACTTAAGCTTTCTGAATATTAGAAGCTTGTTTGCCTTTTGGACCTTCGGTTACTTCAAAACTAACACGTTGACCTTCTTTAAGGCTTTTGTAGCCAGCTTCAACGATTGCAGAGAAGTGTGCAAAAAGATCGTCACCACCATCATCTGGGGTAATGAAGCCGAAACCTTTAGAGTCGTTAAACCATTTTACGGTACCTGTTGCCATTTAATACATCCTTACATAATACAAAGGGGGGGCGCCCCAAAAAGTTTGTTTCAAGAACGTTAAGTCGCGTTACATGGATAAACTGACCACAAAAACTTGAATTTTCAAACACCTGACTCGTTTTATAATTTGCCCTTAAATAAAAGTCAAGTATTTTTTAGGGTTATTTCGTAAAATGTTCTTTTTTATATTACGTATAGCCTAAAATTAGCCAAAAACAGGCATTCACTACGCGCCCATTTAGCTTTCAGCGCATATAAAGTCTTTACAAAAAAAAGTCTAAAGTGCATTATTCTTTAGACGAAAATTACTAGGAAAGCTTTACTCCGAACTCCTATGGCCATTGCAACCCCACTTAATAAATTAAGCGGTCTCGCCCGTACTCTTATTCAAGAAAAATTGCTTTCTGAGGATGAGGCCAATGCCATTCAGTCCCAAGCTAATACAATTAAATCTCCTTTTATTACTCAGTTGGTTTTAAGTAAAAAAGTGAATGCGCAGGTGATTGCAGAAACCTCCGCTAAAGCGTTTGGTTTCCCTTACTTTAATCTGGATACTTTCAATCCTGATTATTTGCCTACCAAGAAAATTGATTCCAAGTTAATGCAAAGCAATCGCGTCATTGCATTGCAAATGCGCAACAACACCATGTTTGTGGCGATTTCGGATCCTACCAATCTGCATGCATTGGATAGCGTTCAATTTCAAATGGGTATGGCGTTATCCCCAGTGGTTGTCGAAGATGACAAATTAGGGCTTTGGATTGACCGTATTGTAGCGTCTAGCGATACCAGCATGAAATCGCTAGATGTTGGTGACGACTTTGATCTAAATGATCATATAGAGGACAGCGTTGAAGAAGAGCAGCAAACGATGGAGGTGGATGACGCACCTGTCGTTAAATTCCTGAATAAAATGCTGTTAGATGCAATCAATATGGGCGCCTCGGATTTACATTTTGAACCGTATGAAAAATTTTACCGTGTACGCTACCGTGTAGATGGTGTTTTGCGTGATATTACGCAACCCCCGCTCGCAATTAAAGACAAACTGGCATCTCGCATCAAAGTGATCTCCAGCATGGATATTTCTGAAAAGCGGATTCCACAAGATGGGCGCATGAAGCTGGTGTTATCGAAAACACGTACGATTGATTTTCGGGTGAGTACTTTACCGCTAATCCATGGCGAAAAAATCGTAATGCGGATTTTGGACCCGACTAGTGCGACTCTGGGTATCGAAGCCTTAGGGTACGAGCCAATTCAGAAAGAGCGCCTACTCAATGCCGTAAGTCGTCCTTATGGCCTGGTACTAGTAACCGGTCCAACCGGATCCGGTAAAACAGTTTCTTTATATACTTGCCTCAATATATTAAACAATCCCGGTGTAAATATCGCAACTGCGGAAGATCCATGTGAAATCCCCCTAGCTGGGATTAATCAAGTCAATGTAAATGACAAACAGGGCTTAACCTTCGCTGCAGCATTGAAATCCTTCCTGCGGCAAGATCCAGACATCATTATGATCGGTGAGATTCGTGACCTTGAAACGGCAGATATGGCGATTAAAGCTGCTTCAACAGGTCACATGGTACTGTCTACCTTGCATACGAATGATGCGCCATCGACACTGACTCGTTTACTCAATATGGGCGTTGCGCCATTTAACATCGCTTCAGCAGTATCGCTCATCACCGCGCAGCGCCTAGCCAGACGCTTATGTAAAAGTTGTAAAGTGCCAATTGAGGTGCCAAAGCAGGCTTTATTGGATGTCGGTTTTATAGAGGAAGACTTTAAAGAAGAGTGGCAATTGTATGGGCCGAAAGAAGGTGGCTGTGAAATGTGTAATAACGGCTACAAAGGGCGCGTAGGCATTTATCAAGTCATGCCCGTTACCGAAGAGATGAGCCGCATTATCATGTCCAGCGGTAATGCAATTGATATTGCCGATCAAGCCAAAAGAGAAGGTGTAAACGACCTTAGGCGCTCAGGAATTCTAAAGGTTATACAAGGCTTGACTTCAATAGAAGAGGTAGAGGCTTGTACCAATGAGTAATCTCAGAATTTATATAAAAATTACAAAGTGTTTAGGATATTGTCATGGCCGCTAATGTTAAATCCTCTAAGGAGTTAACCTATTCCTGGGAAGGTAAAGACCGGAAAGGTAAGGTTGTAAAGGGGGAAATTAAAGCGACCGGTGAATCGTATGTCAACGCCACATTACGACGTCAAGGCATTACCGTCACCAAAGTAAAAAAACAAAGTGGTTTGCGAGCTAAAGGTACTATTAAAGAAAAAGATATTACGCTCTTTACCCGTCAACTGGCCACGATGATGAAAGCAGGCGTACCATTACTGCAATCGTTTGATATTGTCGGGAAAGGTCACAGTAACCCTGCAGTAGCCAAGCTATTACAAGACCTTAAATCTGATGTAGAAACTGGAAGTAGCTTAAGTGCGGCTTTTAGGAAATATCCACTTTATTTTGATGCTCTATTCTGCAATTTGATTGGCGCTGGTGAACAAGCAGGTATTTTAGATACCCTACTTGATCGCTTGGCTACTTATAAAGAAAAAATTCTCGCAATCAAATCAAAAATAAAATCTGCGCTTTTCTACCCCATTTCCATCATTGTCGTCGCATTTGTTATTGTTGCCATTATCATGATTTTTGTAATTCCAGCGTTCAAAGCCTTATTCGACGGCTTTGGAGCTGATCTACCCGCACCCACACTCATTGTTATGGCTATTTCCGAAATATTCGTGCAGTGGTGGTGGGCAATTTTCGGTTCAATTGGCTTTGCGCTGTGGTTCTTCTTTTACACATGGAAGCGATCTTTGAGTATGCAAGCCACCATGGACAGACTGATACTCAAAGTACCCGTATTTGGCGACCTTGTCAGGAAAGCAACTATTGCAAGATGGGCACGTACATTGTCTACTATGTTTGCTGCTGGTGTTCCACTAGTTGAAGCTTTGGACTCTGTTGCTGGTGCATCAGGTAATCGAGTTTATTATGATGCCACCAAAAGAATCCAAAGTGAAATTAGCACTGGCACCAGTCTCACGGTTGCAATGCAAAATGCAGAAGTTTTTCCAAACATGGTGTTACAAATGACGGCCATCGGTGAAGAATCCGGCGCTTTAGACTCAATGCTCAGCAAAGTTGCTGACTTTTTTGAAGCGGAAGTTGATGATGCTGTAGATGCCCTAGCTAGCTTGATGGAACCTGTCATCATGGTAGTACTTGGAACGCTGATTGGTGGTTTGGTAATTGCCATGTATCTACCAATCTTCAAAATGGGCTCTGTCGTTTAAGTCCATTGCGTACACACAAAAAAAGCGGCCAATTTATATATAGCCGCTTTTCTTGTTAATCACTTCATACTCTCTTAATAACTGTAAAACTCATTTGCTCTTAGTAGCAGTAGCCATCGCCCGCTCTATTTCCTTATAAGGCTGTGAACCAAGCATCCTTTTGCCATCAGCAAAGATCAAAGTCGGCGTACTAGTCACGCCAATTTTTCTTGCTAACTCTCCAACCTTCTCAATGGGCACTTCGCAGTTACCTGCAGCTTTAGGTAATTGATTGCGTAAAATCCAATCTTCCCAGGCTTTTACTCGATTGCTAGAACACCAGATCGATTTAGATTTTGCTACAGCATCTGGGTGTAATTGCTCTAATGGATATAAAAAAGTGTACACAGTTACATCTGTAATATGACTTAATTCATTTTGCTCTAAGCGTTTGCAATAGGGGCAATCAACGTCTGAAAACACAACCAATTTACGACTGCCGTTCCCTTTTACTACTTTGATCGCCTGATCCAGTGGCAGCGTTGAAAAATCAATTCGCGTCAGCTCTTCCAAACGCTCACCAGTGATATCTTTTTTAGTTTTTGGATCTACTAAATGGCCTTCAGCAATCAGGAAAGTCATTTTTTCATCGGTATAAAGAATTTGGCCCGCCATAAAGACTTCATATAAACCGGCATAAGGCGTTTTGGCCACACTATCTACTTTGAATTTTGGGTAAGCTGCTTCAACCGCTTTTTTTACACTTGCCTCGTCGCTGTAAGCCAATGTGGTAAACAAACTTAATAAAGTTACTACGCTTAATTTTTTACAAAGACTTAATCTGCTGCTAGACATAATATGTTTCCGAGTTCAAAAAATTTTTTAGATACTATAGGGATATGGCTTTTTCTACTAACCGTTTTTTAATAGTGGAATGATCTGTTATCGAAAAACCCAAATTTCGTAGTGATTTAATAGCCAAACGGTCGCTCTTAAACAATTGGAACAAGCCATCAGTTAACAATCGCATATCAAAGATATCTGCTTTCCTAACGCGCGAGTAGCGCTTAAGTAAACCCGGATCATTAATAGATTGATAAGAATTTTTGTCCTGCAAAATCGCCAAAAGATCAATTACATCACGAAACCCAAGATTCATACCCTGACCAGATAAAGGATGAATTTGATGCGCAGCATCACCTATAAATACGACTCCATCTAACGCTAATGTTTCGGAAATCTGCAATGCTAACGGGAAACTGGCACGTGCGGTAATCTGCGTAAGTTGCCCTAAAAGATGACCGCCAGCTTGTGACACTTGTTGTGTGAATACATCATCCTCAAGAGTCATAAGCGTATGTGCGTATTCTGTGGCAACCGACCATACAATAGAAATCCTGTTGCCCGGTAATGGGAGCCAGGCAAGAATAGTGTTATTGCCTTCCTCATCATGCGCAAACCATTGGCGGGCGATATTGCCATGCGGCTTTTCAGTATCAAAATTAGCCACAATCGCAATGTGATCATAATTTTTTTTATTTAGTGCCACATTCATTTGGCGTCTAACCCAGGAGTTGCTTCCATCAGCCGCTATTAATAAATCGCATTCCAAAGCCATATCATTTAGATGTAATAAAGTTTTTCCAGCCTCTGTTAGTAGTTTTACGCCGGGGCTTCCGAGTAATGTGGAAATATTGCAGGTTTGAATCTGTCGCACTAGAGCCTCATTTAAAGAGGCTCCTTCCACTATGTAAGCCAAATGATCTTGATAAGCGTCGTCAGCATCCAACACTAACGGTGAACCTCCTGCATCACCCCATATTTGCATCGCTTGTACCCTACCAATGCGAAGCGGATCTATATGTTGCCAAATACCTAACTTGCTGAGCCATTGCACATTTTTTGGACTGATTGCATATATTTTTTGGTCCCAGGCATCTTTGTGAGTATTTATGTAAGCTCTTGCGGGTGGCTCCGGTTGTTTGGCATCAACCAGCGCAACCTTGTAACCTGCGTGGTGCATAGCGACAGCTGCGGCCATACCAACCAAGCCTGCACCAACAATGCCAACCTGCGTTTGTATTAAATCTCCATCGGACTTCATTTTCCGAAACTCATTTTATTCACCAATTGCTTTTTGACTGGCTTCAGCACATCCAATATTCCCAAGCCCATACTTCTAAACCGGGGTACGCCTAGTAGATCATTGGTAAAAGTGTTGACTAAGAAATCAGTAAATAAAAGGCCACCTTTAGTATCGCGCGTACGGCTGGCTTGATATTGCTTTAACATCTCCACCCCTCCAAGCTGCTCAGGGGTTGCTGTAAGGATATGCTTTGCTAAGGACTCCGCGTCGCGCAGACCAACATTGAAACCCTGCCCAGCTACAGGGTGCATAGTTTGTGCTGCGTTCCCGATCACAACCAAATGCGGGGTTTGCGTTGGCTGCAACTTAGACATTTTGAGTGGGAAACAGACTCGTTTCCCCACGCTCAGGAATCGCCCCACCCGGTCACCAAATTGCGCATGGAATTGCTTAAGAAACTCATCATCATTAAGCATTAACAGTGGTGCAATTAATTCCTTTTTACCCGTCCACACCAGTGAGAAATCTCTTTCACCGTTAGGTAATAAAGCAATTGGCCCTTCAGGCGTAAAACGTTCGTAGGCAATATTATGATGCGGTAATTCGGCCACTACTTTAGTGATCAATGCATCGTCACCATATTCTTTGGTATCGCGCTCCAGATGGGCTAATTCAGCACTGCGACCACCATCCGCTAGAACGACTAAATTGCTTTCCAGCAAATAGCCTTCCCCATCCATGCGATAGCTAACACTGGCTTCTTGTGCATCTTGATAGATATGCTCCGCATTCGCTTCAAACAGCATTTCTACATTGGGCAATGTAGACAGCGCTTTTTCCAAAGCAGCGCTCAACGCACCATAAGACAATACATAACCTAAAGCTTCAAGCTGGTAATCGCCAGCCTTTAATAAGGTTCTACCTAAACTACCTTTTTGCGATACATGGATGGTTTGAATAGATGTCGCTAATGGACTCAAATCCGTCCAAACACCCAGCTTATCCAGAATACGGCGACTGCCGAACGACAATGCCAAAGCACGCTGGTCACCATGTGAAGCGCCTTGTGGGCGTGCTTCTAATATCTTTACCGGAATACCCGCTTTTGCCAGGATGAGCGCCAGCACTGCTCCCACTGGTCCGCCGCCGACAATAATGATAGGGTTCATCATGTTAGTGACGCATTAAAGCTTCGATTTCACTTACGGTTTTTACTGCCTTTTCCGTAAGCACTTTGCAGCCATCAGTAGTCACCAACACGTCATCCTCAATACGGATACCAATATTCCAGAAATGTTCCGGTACATTTTCCGCAGGTCGAACATAACAACCCGGCTCGACTGTTAAGCTCATTCCCGGTTCTAATTTCCGCCATGTGTGCGCCCCGGCTTTCTTGCCATCCGATTTACTTTGATACTCACCCGCATCGTGCACATCCAAGCCCAACCAATGACCGGTTCTATGCATATAAAACTGCCTGTAAGCGCCAGAATCCAGCACGGCTTCTTTGCTGCCGCGACAAAGCTTAAGGTCGATAAATCCCTGAATTAACACATCCAGCGCAGCTTCATGCGGCGCGTTCCAATGCTGTGTTGGATTTACCTGTGCGATAGCCGCCGCCTGCGCGCTTAATACCAACTCATATAGATCTTTTTGCGGTGCGGTAAATCGACCATTGGCGGGAAAAGTACGTGTGATATCCGAAGCATAGCCATCTAGCTCACAACCGGCATCAATCAGTAATAAATCACCGTCTTTAATTTGCGTATTATTAGCGTTGTAATGCAAAGTACAGGCGTTCGCACCGCTCGCTACGATACTGGTGTAGGCTGGCGCTTGCGCGCCGTTACGGTAGAACTCATGCAGAAATTCAGCTTCTACTTCATATTCCATTTGGCCCGGCCTTGTAAACTGCATGGCCCGGTTATGTGCACCGGCGGCAATATCTGCAGAGCGCTGCATCAATGCAAGCTCGAAAGGCGATTTATATAAGCGCATTTCATCCAGCAATTTACGCACATCGGCTATATCATCTGGCACACTAATACCTGCTCTTGCCTGTGTGCGTAAAACATTCAACCAACTGGTGATACGCTGATCCCAGACTGGACTTTCGCCTAGACTGAAATATAACTTAGGTTGATTTGCCAACAACTTAGTCATCACTGCATCCAGCTCGCTGATCGAGTAGGCCTCGTCAAAACCGAACGTTTCGCGGGCGGCATCTGCACCGTAGCGAAAACCATCCCAGATTTCACGCTCCATATCTTTATCGCGGCAAAATAAGATGCTTTTACTCTGCTCTGCTATCAACACTACTACCGCTTCTGGCTCTTTGAAACCTGTCAGATAGTAAAAATAGCTATCAAACCGGTATGGGTAATGACTATCTCGATTGCGGATCACTTCCGGCGCTGTCGGAACAATGGCAATGCCGTTGCCCATCAGTTGCATCAATCGATGACGGCGTGCCGAAAATTCCTGAATATTGAATGCGCTCATTGATATGGTATTAAAACAGATAAGTTCTTTAAAATAATTGATTACTTAATTGCGTACCTTAATTGCAAATCTAGGGCAGATAAGCGTTCGGGAGTCCCAATATCATGCCACTCTCCACAATAGTACTCTCCAGACACCTGATGCTGAACCATCGCTTCACGAAGGATAGGTGCAAGTTTAGCGGGCTGACCTTGCTCAACAGAAGCAAATAAATAGGGATGATAAATACCGACACCGGAAAAAGTTAATTTAGATTGTCCTTCAGCGCTCACTAAGCCTGCATTCAATGCAAAATCCCCCTGAGCATGTTGAGCCGGATTATCCACCAAGAACAAATGGGCCAATTTATTTTGCTGCTGCATTGTACTTGCCCGCATTTGGCAACCGCTGAAATCCAAATCCGTATAAATATCGCCATTCACTACCAAAAAAGTCTCATCTCCTAACAATGGCAACGCCTTGGCAATACCTCCGGCCGTTTCCAGCGCGATTTTTTCCGCCGAGTACTGGATGGACATACCCCACTGCTGGCCGTTCCCTAGCGTGTTAACAATCTGCTCACCAAGATGTGCATGATTAATGACCACCTCTTTAATACCCGCTTTGGAGAGGCTCTCCAAATGCCAGACAATCAATGGCTTACCACCTACTTTCAGGAGCGGTTTAGGTGTGTTATCAGTCAAAGGCCGCATGCGTTCGCCACGACCTGCAGCCAGAATCATCGCTTTCACTGGATTGCTTTCAATTAGACGGCTTTCATTCAGAAAGTATATCCAACTTGCGGTTGGGTGTTTTGCAATACATCTAGCAAGCGTAGCATGGGTTTCAATTCAATATAGCGGGCACATACTTTACGCAAATAGTGCATCACCAGTGGCATGTCTTTTAGATACCCGCTTTTACCATCGCGATGGTATAAACGCGCAAAGATGCCTAATATTTTGATATGGCGCTGGGCGCCCATATATTCAAAATCGCGGTAAAACTCGGAAAAATCACTTGAAACACCTAACCCTGCCTTACGCGCATCCTGCCAATAACGCACTGCCCAGTCGATGATTTGCTCTTCATCCCACTCAATATAAGCATCTTTTAACAGGGATACCAGATCATAAGTGATGGCGCCATAGACTGCATCCTGGAAATCCAGGATTCCCGGGTTAGCGCCCTGCTCGCCACTGCATACCATTAAGTTTCTCGAGTGATAGTCACGATGAACGTATACCTGGGTTTGCGCGAGTACATTTTTATTCAGCAGTGCAAAAGTGTTTTGCAAGTCTGCTTGCTGTTTAGTATCCAATATGACACCAAGATGCTTAGCCACATACCAGTCGGGAAACAATTGCATCTCACGTAATAGCAACGCTTCATCATAGTTTGGCAACACGCCCGGCTGACTTGCCAGTTGCAGTGTAATTAAAGCCTGGTTGGCATCCTGATATAAGGCACCAGCCGACTGATTATTTAACTGGCTTAAATAGGTCACATCGCCTAAATCGGTTAACAAAAGAAATCCGCGCTCCATATCTTGCGCCACTACTGCCGGTACATTTAAGCCAGCCTTGCCAAATAGCGCTGCGATTTCTACAAACGGCTGGCAATTTTCTTGCGGCGGCGGCGCATCCATTGCAATCAAGGTGTGTTTACCTAAATGCTCCTGGGTTAGATGCACGCGAAAATAACGTCTGAAGCTGGCATCCGCAGAAGCCGTGGTCAATTTAAAACCGACTTCCTTGAGTACGCCTGCTAACCAATCATAGAGTTGCTGCTGCCTGATGTCTTCCACTACTGATCCAAACTTATTTTGATGATTTAAATTGGGGTGACCCCGCGGCATAATTCTTAGTTAAAACATATATTTAACTATGAAAAAATCCCTGTTTGGCACGAAGGCCTTCAAGATTTATTGATTGCCAAAAACTGCAATTTATGCGATTTTATCACTGATAAAATAAAAGCGTTTACCAATATAATTGTGCCTTCCATTCTAACATCCATCGCGCTAGCGACTCTCACGGGAATTCCATGCTGAAAAGCCGACTGTTAGCCGGCGTCACAGCTGTTCTTTTTTTATGTAGTCTGCGCTGCAATGCCGAAACTGAAGCTATCGCCATCAGCCAACCTGCAGAAGACGAAACAAACGATGAAGTCGTGATCGAAGGCGATAAGCTGGAATTGCATTTGGATCGCACAATGCGATCTATTGGTAATGCCTCTATTCATCGCGGTTCGCAAGACGTCTATGGCGATCTAATCGAGTATGACGTACAAAATGATGAATTGCACGTATCGGGCAATGTGCGTATCGAAGTGGGTGATGCAAAACTGACCGGCCCGGATTTGCGTATGCGCCTCTCGGAAAGTATCGGTGAAATGCTCGATGCATCCATCACTGTCACTAAACCCGCTGTTATGAACCCGCAGCAAATACAGGCGATCAGTGCCGATCAATTCCCCAAGCAGCTAAGCAATTTGCAAAGCCAGCAGCAGGAAGATGATAATGTGCTATACGACCCCAGCACAAATGACTATGCTCAAGATGCCATGGCATTTAGTACCACGCCCACTTCCAGAAGCGCCCGTGGAGATGCTGAAGCGATCTTCTTTGAAGGCCAAGATAAAAAGCGCCTTAAAAAAGCGCGCTATACTACTTGCGAAGCCGGTGTAGATGACTGGTATATCAAAGCCAATGAGATCAATCTTAATGACTTTACCGAATCTGGCACCGCCAAAAATGCCTACATTGAATTTAAAGGTGTGCCTTTGCTCTACACACCCTGGATTGGGTTCTCCTACAATAACCAGCGTAAAAGTGGCTTATTAGCACCTACAGTAGGCAGCACCAGCCGTAGCGGCTTTGAAGTACTTACCCCTTTTTATTGGAATATTTCGCCTAATAAGGATGCTACCCTGGCCACCCGCGCATTAAGTAGACGCGGTGTGCAGCTTCAAGGGGAATTCCGTTATCTGGAAGAGAAGTTTTCTGGCATTGACAGCCTGGAATATCTGCCTAGTGACAGGCTCACTGGTGAAACCCGTTATTATGCTAACTTGAAACACCAGCATACGCTTGGGGCTGGATGGAGTGCTGGTTACAGTGTCGAAAAAGTATCTGACGATCAATACTTCTCTGATCTGTCCACCCGCATCACAACGACCAGCCGGATTAACTTACCACAACAATTCAATGTGAATTACTCTAATGACGACTGGGCTTTTAGTGGTGTTGCACAGAAATTCCAGACCTTAGACGATTTATCATACCCCTATGAGCGCTTGCCCGAACTGACACTGAAAGGCGATAAATATTATGGTGATTTCAACACCAAGCTTTATAGCCAATTCGTCGCTTTTGAGATTAACAATAGCGCTCCTACTGTTCCAACTGGGATGCGCACTACGCTATATCCAAGTATTAGCTTACCCATCAATCGTCCTTATGGTTATGTGGAACCAAAAATAGGTATCCATCATACAAACTATAGTTTGGATAACGTGGCCAACGGATTGGAGTCCCAGCAGCGCACATTACCCATTTTTAGTGTAGATAGTGGCTTATATTTTGATCGCGACTTCAAAGTGATGACACGGAACTATTCGCAAACACTGGAGCCTAGACTTTTTTACCTTTATATTCCTGAAAAAGACCAGTCCAACATCCCGGTATTTGATACCAGCCTCACGGATTTGAATTTCACGTCTTTATTCAGTGAAAACGAGTTTGCCGGAAATGACAGAATTAACAATGCCAATCAAGTCAGCTTCGCCCTCACAACCCGCATGGTTGATTCTGATACAGGCATTCAGCGCCTGTCAGCATCTGTGGGTCAGCGATATTACTTTGAAGATCAGAAAGTGTTTTTACCTGGCACTAACCTCAGAAAAAACAATAGTTCTGACCTGATTGCCGGTTTATCGGCTAATTTAAGAAATAGCTGGGATGTCGATGCCTTCTGGCAATACAATACTGATGACTCCAGTGGAATTCGAACCACACTGACAAGCCGCTATAACCCTGAACCGGGCAAAACCCTCAACTTAAGTTATAGCTATCGAAAAGATGTTGCAAATGCGGTGACGAGCTCAAGCCTCACGACCAACACGGGCATCAATCAGGTCGACATTTCAGCCCAATGGCCATTGGGCAAGGGCTGGTATGGGGTAGGCCGCTTAAACTACTCGTTCCGCGAAAATCAATTGATTGAGTCATTGGCGGGCTTAGAATATGATGCAGGTTGCTGGCAAGCACGTGGTGTAGTGCAACGTGTCGAAACTGCTACTGCAGATGCCAACTATGCGTTCTTCTTCCAACTTGAATTGGGCGGCCTGGCCTCCATTGGGGCCAATCCGCTATCGGTTATCAGGCGAAATGTACCAGGCTATGTAAGTTCCGGCTTGATTCCGCAAACCCATCAACAACCTTATTAGAGTAACTATTGTGCGTATTTTTATACCAATCTTATTATTAGCCTGCACTGTTTTAACGCCGCTGAAAGCCATTACTGCTGAAGTGACCAAGATGGACCGCATCGTGGCTGTGGTTGACCAAACCGTTATTACTGAGCAGGAACTGGAAAGTCGCATCCGAACCGTAACGGCACAGTTTAAAAAACAAGGCACAGAATTACCGGAAGAAAGTGTGCTGCGCCGGCAAATCTTGGAACGTTTGATTTCAGATACCTTGCAACTACAATATGCCGCGCAAACAGGACTGAAAGTTGAGGACAGCCAGCTTGACCGCACAGTCGAGCGAATTGCTGAGCAAAATCAAATGACTTTGACTGAGTTTGGTGAAGCGCTGGCTAACGATGGCGTCAGCATGCGCAAGTTCAGGTCTGATATCCGTAACGAAATTACCATTTCCCGCCTACGCGAACGTGAAGTTGATAGCCGCGTTACTGTCAATGAATCTGAAATTGATAACTTCCTGACAACGCAAGCCTCTAGCAACGAAAATAAGGATGAGTTCGAACTCTCACACATCCTGATCCGCACCCCGGAAGAAGGTGCAACTGAAGATATCCAGAAAGCCAAAGCAAAAGTAGATGATGCACTTAAAGAATTACAGGCTGGGACTGCATTCAACAAAGTCTCTGCCAGCTTTTCTGATGCACCAAATGCATTGGAAGGCGGTTCCCTAGGCTGGAAAAGCGGCGCGCAAATCCCTACGCTATTTTTAGAAACACTCAAAAGTATGCAAGTAGGCGATGTCTCACCTGTTTTACGAAGCCCAAATGGCTTCCATATCCTGAAACTCACTAATAAACGTGGTGCCAGTTCACCATTGGTGGTTGAACAAACCCACGCTCGCCATATTCTCATCAAACTTACCGAAATTACTTCCGAGGTGGACGGTAAGCAAAAAATGGATGGCATCAAAGAACGCCTGGATAATGGTGAAAAATTTGAAGTTCTGGCTCGGCAGTTCTCGGAGGATGGCTCAGCGTCTAATGGGGGTGAACTTGGCTGGTTAAACCCTGGTGACACAGTACCGCAATTCGAAAAAGCCATGAACGAATTACAAATAAATCAGATTAGCGAACCGGTACGCAGTCCCTTCGGCTGGCACATTATTCAAGTACTTGAGCGCCGTAAACAGGATATGAGCAAGGAAGCCGCGCGTCTTAAAGCCCGCCAGGAAATTCGTGCTAAAAAAGCTGAAGAAGCGTATCAGGACTGGATTCGTGAGTTGCGTGATCGCGCATATGTTGAATATCGACTAGAGGACAAGTTTTAAACTTTCCATAGCAGTGAATACCTCACTACCTAGCATTGCCATCACGGCTGGCGAACCCGCCGGTATTGGGCCAGACTTGTGCGTAATGCTGGCACAGTTACCATTGGCCGCCCACATCGTCGTCATTGCAGATGCAGAAATGCTTCAAGCGCGTGCCACGCAACTCGATTTACCGCTCACCATCACACCCTATAAAACTGCTGTGAAAAACCTGCACTCAGGTAATGGTAGCCTTACGGTATTGCATAGCCCGTCGGCGGCCAGAACCCAGGCGGGCATCTTAGATAAGCGCAATAGTGTGTATGTTCTGGCAACATTGACACTTGCCAGTAAGAGCTGTATGCACGGTCAATTCGATGCCATGGTTACCGCCCCGTTACATAAAGGCATTATTAATGATGCCGGCGTCGCCTTTAGCGGCCACACTGAATTCCTGGCAGAGCTAACCCACACGCCGCAAGTCGTGATGATGTTGGTTGGTAACAATCTACGGGTTGCCCTCGCAACCACCCATTTGGCACTTAAAGATGTGCCTGCTGCCATCACCCCAAAAACTCTTGAAACAACGATTCGCATTCTGCATCAAGATTTGGTACAAAAATTTGGCATAAACAACCCGCGCATGCTGATTGCAGGTTTGAATCCCCATGCAGGCGAAGATGGTTACTTAGGCCGTGAAGAGATAGAAATCATCAATCCCGTGTTAGAAAAGTTGCGCGCCGAAGGCATGCAACTCATCGGCGCTTTACCTGCGGATACTTTATTTGCCAAGCATCACCTGTCAAAAGCCGATGCCGTGCTTGCCATGTACCACGACCAAGGGTTGCCGGTACTTAAGCATGCCAGCTTTGGTGAAGGGGTGAATGTGACTTTAGGCCTGCCCATCATCCGCACTTCAGTTGATCACGGCACCGCACTGGATTTAGCTGGCAAAGGTAATATCGAAATAGGCAGCATGCTAGCCGCTATTAACCTGGCAATCACGCTGGCTAACAATAAAATCGCTTCGCATTAAGCGCAAATCATCAAGCTCAGACATTAAACTTAAATCCATGAAACATATCGCAAAAAAACGCTTCGGCCAAAACTTCCTGACTGATCAAAGCGTAATCAATAGCTTGGTAGAAGCGATATCCCCGAAGGTTGATGACCTTATGGTTGAAATCGGTCCGGGATTAGGCGCCCTCACTAAACCTTTATTGAAGCGATTGACTCTGCTTCACGTGGTTGAAGTCGATCGCGACATCATTAGCTGGATGCAAAATGAATATTCAAAAAATTCAATTCAAATACACAATGCGGATGCACTAAAGTTTGACTTTTCTAGCTTAGGACAACATTTACGTGTAACAGGCAACTTGCCGTATAACATCTCGACACCAATTTTATTCCACTTGCTGGATAACATCTCACATATCACTGACATGCATTTCATGCTGCAAAAAGAAGTTGTAGAGCGCATGGTGGCAGAGCCATCGACAGCAGCTTACGGCCGCTTGAGCGTCATGCTGCAATATCGCCTGCAAATGGAGTATTTGTTTACTGTACCGCCCGAGGCATTCGACCCCGCACCAAAAGTGGAATCTGCATTTGTGCGCTGTGTACCACATACCGTATTACCTTATGTCGCTAAAGATGAAAAATTATTTGCTCAAGTGGTACTTGCCGCGTTCGGGCAACGCAGGAAAACGCTACGAAATACCCTCAAAAACATACTAAACGACGCTGGCTTCGAGCAATTATGCATTGACTCGCAACTACGTGCAGAAAATCTGCATGTCTCTGATTTTGTTAAGATTACAAACTACCTCACAGACACCGTTTCGCCCGATGCCTGATGGCATTCAGGCTGATATAATTCACGCTATTCATTTAATTAAATCTAGGAAATCATCTTGAGAATCATTCTTTTAGGCGCGCCCGGCGCTGGCAAAGGCACCCAAGCCACTTTTATCAAAGAAAAATTCAATATCCCGCAAATCTCTACCGGCGATATGCTGCGCGCAGCAGTTAAAGCGGGCACGCTATTGGGCTTGGAAGCGAAAAGCTATATGGATAGCGGCGGCTTAGTGCCAGATGCCGTGATTATCGGTTTGGTAAGCGAGCGCATCAAAGAAGCAGACTGTGCTAACGGTTTCCTGTTCGATGGCTTCCCACGCACGATTCCACAAGCGGATGCTATGAAAAACGCCGGTGTAGGCATTGATTATGTTGTGGAAATTGATGTACCTGACGAAGCCATCATAGAGCGCATGAGCGGCCGTCGTTCACACCCTGCTTCTGGTCGCACCTATCATGTTAAATTTAATCCGCCAAAAGTAGCAGGGAAAGATGACATTACGGGTGAGGACTTGGTACAGCGTGAAGACGATAAAGAAGAAACCGTTAAAAAACGTCTAGAGGTGTATCACAGCCAGACTAAACCGCTGGTTAAATACTATGTAGATTGGTCAAATAGCGGCGCTGAGGGTGCACCTAAACATGTGTTTGTAAATGGTTTGGGCGAGTTGGAAACAATAAAGAACAACATTTTTAAAGCACTAACTAACTAATCACAAAGTAGTGAAATAATCTAAAAATACTTAAACAGCAAACCCCAATTAAATTTAGTCATTTTTTTGGGGTTTATTTCGGTTAGGATCATATGAGTAATCTTGCACCACTCGAAGATCATTATGAACGCTAATTAGGTATTTTCTATCTTTACCGCAATAACTTTTCTAACTGCCAGTTTAATCATGGTCATTTTTTTACAGACACTATAAATCTGCAAGAAACTGAGTAGATCTACACGACTTGGAAGGCCATTAATAATTTATTTAATGTGAAAGGAAAACATCATGTCTACCGGCACCGTTAAATTACATCGCGTTTTTGCTGTACCACCTGAGAGAGTTTATCGCGCGTTTCTTGATGCCGACGCCATGGCTAAATGGTTGCCACCACACGGCTTTACCTGTAAGGTGCATCATCTGGATGCCAAAGTCGGCGGCACTTACAAAATGTCTTTCACCAATTTCACCACCGGATTTGTCCATAACTTTGGCGGCAAATATCTGGAGTTGATTCCGAATCAACTGATCCGGAATACCGACGTTTTTGACGATCCCAATCTATCTGGTGAAATGATTACTACCGTTTCCCTCAAGCAAGTATCTGTGGGAACAGAGATCAATATCACACAAGAAGGTATTCCTGAGGCTATTCCAGTTGAAGGATGCTATTTAGGCTGGCAAGATTCATTGACATTGCTTGCGCAGCTTGTAACGCCTGAAATTCCAGATCAGTAGCACACTAGCTGCTCTAAGCTTCACCAAGCTTTCAGTCCGAAAGCCAGACCTTGGCTTCTCCACAGAATGTGTGGTGCGGCATCGCATTATCCTTATGCCAAAGGTATAATTCACCACTTATCCTAATCCATTCAATATTTTAAGAATAATCGCCCATGCAACAGCAGTACCCATTCAAAGACATCGAACAACAAGCCCAACAAGACTGGGAAACCAAGCAATCTTTCGCCGCCAGTGAAACATCCGATAAGCCCAAATACTATTGCTTATCCATGTTTCCGTATCCTTCCGGCCGTTTGCATATGGGTCACGTGCGCAACTACACCATTGGCGACGTGCTAAGCCGATTTCATAAAATGAAAGGCTTTAACGTCATGCAGCCCATGGGTTGGGATGCTTTTGGCTTGCCCGCTGAAAATGCTGCGATTAAAAATGAAACCGCACCTGCAAAATGGACCTATGACAACATAGAGCACATGAAAACGCAGCTCAAACAATTGGGCTTAGGCGTGGATTGGAACCGCGAGATTGCCACCTGCAAACCTGAATATTACAAATGGGAACAGTGGTTATTCACCGAGTTATTCAAAAAAGGACTGATCTACAAAAAAACCTCAACGGTGAACTGGGATCCGGTCGATGGTACGGTATTAGCGAATGAGCAAGTGATTGATGGCCGCGGCTGGCGGAGTGGTGCGCTGGTAGAAAAGCGCGATATTCCGCAATATTTCATGAAAATCACGGCCTATGCCGAAGAGCTGCTGAATGACCTGGATACATTGGATGGTTGGCCTGAGCAGGTTAAAACCATGCAGCGCAACTGGATAGGTAAAAGCTACGGCTGCGAAGTGGAGTTCCCGATTGTCGGCCAAAGCGGTAATTTAAAGGTTTACACAACTCGTCCAGATACCTTGATGGGCGCGACCTACGTAGCAGTGGCCGCAGAGCATGCACTTGCAACTTTGGCTGCACAAAGCAATCCTGAGTTGGCTGACTTCATTGCTGAATGTAAGCGCGGCAGCGTGGCGGAAGCCGATGTGGCCACTGCCGAGAAAAAAGGTAAGGCGACAGGTATATTCGTCACCCATCCATTAAATGGTGAGCAATTGCCGGTGTGGGTCGCAAACTATGTATTAGCCAGCTATGGCGAAGGCGCCGTGATGGCTGTACCAGCGCATGATGAACGCGATTTTGAATTTGCCAAGAAATATAGCTTGCCAATTAAAGCGGTGATTAAGCATACCGACAGTGATGTTTTACCGATGACAGAACACGGTGTTTTGTTTGACTCAGCTGAATTCAACGGTTTGGATTTCGAGCGATCATCAGATGCCATTTCCACTGCGCTTACTGCCAAAAACTTAGGTAAAAAACGCACGCAATATCGCCTACGCGACTGGGGTGTTTCCCGTCAGCGTTATTGGGGTTGCCCGATTCCTATCGTGCACTGCACAAGTTGCGGCGAGGTGCCAGTGCCATTAGAACAGTTGCCAGTCGTTTTACCGGAAGACGTGAAGATGGATGGTGTAGGTTCACCAATCAAGAAAGACCCAAGTTTTTACGAAACCACTTGCCCGACTTGTAACGGTAAAGCGACGCGTGAAACCGATACGCTGGATACCTTCTTTGAGTCATCCTGGTATTTCGCCCGCTATGCAAGTTTTGACAGCAACAAAGCGATGGTCGATGAGCGCGCCAATTATTGGTTGCCGGTCGACCAATACGTGGGAGGTATTGAACATGCCATTTTGCATTTACTCTATGCGCGGTTCTTTAACAAACTGATGCGCGATGTCGGGTTGATTAAAAATGACGAACCGTTCACCAACCTGCTTACGCAAGGTATGGTGCTTAAAGACGGCTCCAAAATGAGTAAATCCAAAGGCAACACGGTTGACCCACAGGCGCTTATTGACACTTACGGTGCAGATACTGCACGTCTGTTCATGATGTTCGCCGCGCCCCCGGAACAAAGTTTGGAATGGGCTGATAGTGGCGTAGAAGGTGCGAACCGCTTTCTGCGTCGTTTATGGAAAGCGGTTTATGACCATGTCAGCTTGGGTGAAATTGCTGCTTACACCGCAGGTGAATTGAGCGCAGAACTCAAGGCAATACGTTTGCAGCTTCACCTCACGATTGAAAAAGTAGCGGATGATTACGGTCGGCGTCATAGCTTTAACACAGCCATTTCATCAGTGATGGAGTTGATGAACGCACTCGCTAAAATTGATGCAGTGGATGCCATCACAAGAAGTGTTCGCCAAGAAGTTTTGCAAAACGTGGCCTTGTTGCTCTCCCCTATTGTGCCGCACATCTGTCAAGCACTATGGGCTGAACTCAAGCCTAACAGCCATATTTTAGATGCTGGCTGGCCTGTAGCAGATAAAGCGGCCATGGTGCAGGATAGCGTGGAATATGTGATTCAGGTGAATGGTAAACTACGTGGCAGCATAACGGTTGCGAAAACCGAGCCTAAAGAAGCACTGGAAAAGCTGGCCGTAGCGCAGCCTTGTGTGCAGAAATTCATTGAAGAACATATGACGGTGCGTAAAATTATTGTGGTACCGAGCAAACTTATTAACGTTGTTGTGGGGTAAAAAGCAATGCAGATCATTCGTGCTTTATGGTTGCGCCGTGTTTATGGCTTGGTACTATTACTTACGCTAAGTTTAGTGGCTTGTGGTTTTCAACTGCGGGGTATGGCTGATCTCTCATTCAAGACGCTCAATATCCAGGGCAGCAAGCTCACGCTTTCTCGAGACCTGCAACAATGGCTTAAAACAAATGGGGTACAGGTTGTAGAAAACGCCGAGAATGCCGAGGCGTTTATAGAGCTGTTAGGTGAAAGTTATGAAAAGCGTATTCGCTCTTTGAGTGGCCAGGGTTTGGTACGAGAATATGAACTCAACTATCGCGTTTCATTCAGAACACGTGATGCCAGCAGTGCACTTTGGGGACCCGAGCAAGTGGTTCAGTCTCGTCGCGATTTTTCTTATAACGATACGGCTTTATTAGGTAAGTTGGAAGAAGAGGAGCGCCTCAATGCTGATATGCGTAAGGATGCTGTACGCGAGATCATGCGTCGGCTAACAGCGATTAAACCAGCAGCCAAATAACTATGCGTTTGGCAGAAGCTCAACTTGCAAGTCATCTCAGTCAGGATTTAAAGCCATTATATGTATTAACCGGCGATGAACCACTGGCCCAGCGCGAATGCCTGGATGCCATCCGCACGGCTGCAAAAATGCAAGGGTATGACGAGCGCACCAGTTTAAGCGTAGAGCGTAATTTTAATTGGGCCCAAATTCAAGCCTATGGCCAAACCAGCTCGCTATTTTCTACTCGGCGCCTATTGGAAATAAACATCCCATCCGGCAAGCCTGGCGTAGAAGGCGGCAAAGCTTTACAGGCATTGGCTGACGAACCTCTTCCCGACGCCACTGTTTTGATCATCCTGCCGACGCTGGAGCGCGAAGCCAAAAATAGTGCATGGTTCAGTACCCTTGAAAAACAGGCGATCTGCCTCACCTTTAACGAAGTAGAGGCAACGCAATTGCCGCGATGGATTGCTGCAAGATTGGCGAAACAAAAGCAGCAAGTGAGTCAGGAGACCCTGCATTTTCTCGCTCACCAGGTAGAAGGTAATATGCTGGCAGCCAACCAAGAAGTACAGAAACTGGGCTTACTCTACCCAGAAGGCGAACTAAGTGATGAGCTGGTACGGGAAGCGGTATTAAAAGTATCGCGTTACGATGCGTTTCAATTAGGTGATGCCATCCTGGCCGGCGACCCATCGCGCACAGTACGTATTTTGCAAGGTTTGCAAGATGAAGGTGAACAAGCTGTCGCGGTAATGAACCCACTTATGTGGGTATTAAGACCACTGGTGCGCATCAAGCAAGCGGAGGCGCGCGGAGAAAATATTAACAACGCCATGACGAATGCGCGTATTTACGGCGACCGCCAATCATTAGTGAAACGCGCCTTATCCAGACTTAGTTTGCGTCAATTGGAAGCGGCCTTGCAGAAACTGGCAGATATCGACAGAACGGCCAAAGGGGTAATGCAAGGCGATGCCTGGCTAGAGATTTCCCGCCTTTGTTTCGGCTTGGCGCGGGTACGCAGCCGTCAATAATCGCTGGCATTCGCGCAATCAATGGCAAGAAAGTATAATGACGAGATGAATACTAACGCGATGAATATTAAAGACTATATGCAAGGGATCGGCATTGAGGCACGCCAGGCTTCACGTGCCATGGCAGCTGCGGAAACCGAGCAAAAAAATAAGGCCCTCACTGCGATTGCCGATGCCATCGTGCGCGAAAGTGCCGCATTATTAGCCGCCAATAAACAAGATCTGGATGCAGCGCGAGCCAATGGCCTGGACAGCGCAATGCTGGACCGCCTGACCTTAACTGAAAAATCTATCAGCAATATGGCAGAAGGTTTAAACCAGATTGCCAACCTTACTGATCCTATCGGCGAAATGAGCGACTTCAAGTTCCGCCCTAGCGGTATCCAGATCGGCAAGATGCGCGTACCACTTGGCGTCATCGGTATCATTTATGAAGCACGTCCTAATGTCACTGTAGATGCTGCCGGCTTGTGCATCAAATCCGGTAATGCGGCAATTCTACGAGGCGGCTCTGAGGCAATTCATTGCAATCAGGCCTTGGCAAAACTCGTCCACGAAGGCTTAGCCGCGGCGGGTTTACCTGCAACTGCAGTGCAAGTGGTAGAAACCACCGACCGCGCTGCAGTTGGCGAGCTAATCACCATGAAACAGTATGTCGATGTTATAGTGCCACGCGGCGGCAAAGGCTTGATCGAGCGTATCTCTAATGAAGCGCGCATTCCAGTAATTAAACACTTGGATGGAAACTGTCATGTGTATGTGGATGACGAAGCAATTTTAGATAAAGCCTTACGCATATTGGAAAACAGTAAAACGCAGCGCTTGGGTACCTGCAATACTGCTGAATCCCTGCTAATAGCGCGTTCTGTGGCTAAGGAAATGCTGCCAAAACTGGCTGATATGCTAACGCGCCACGGCATTGAAATCCGCGGTTGTGATGAGACTTTGGCTTTAGTGCCACAAGCTAAGCCCGCCACGGAAGAAGATTATTACACTGAATATTTGGCAGCGATCATTTCCTGCAAAGTTGTGGATGGCTTAGAGGAAGCGATTAACCATATCAACCAGCACTCTTCTCAGCATACCGAAGCGATCGTGACTGAGAACTACACCAAAGCACGCCGCTTCTTGCGTGAAGTGGATTCCAGCAGTGTCATGGTCAATGCGTCTACACGCTTCGCGGATGGATTTGAATATGGGCTAGGTGCAGAAATTGGGATTTCTACCGATAAGCTGCATGCTCGCGGACCTGTTGGTCTGGAAGGTTTAACTTCGCTTAAATATGTTGTGCTGGGTGATGGTCACGTACGTGCCTGATTCGCACAGCTTGTCTAAAAGACTTTTGATTGTAGGTCGTGTAATTTGAAAGCCATTGGACTCTTAGGCGGTACATTCAATCCTGTGCATTATGGCCATCTTCGCATGGCACAAGAGCTGGCTGAAATGCTCGAGCTTAGTGAAGTCCGTTTTATTCCTGCCGCAATCCCACCCCTTAAAACCTCCCCTGCAGCAAGTGCCGAGCATCGGGCAAATATGGTTCGACTCGCGATTGAGGATAATCCATTATTCCAGCTGGATACGCGTGAGCTGACCCGCAAAGGTCCATCTTATACGATTGACACATTAATCAGCTTGCGCGAAGAGTTAGAACCTGAGACGCGTTTAGTCCTTTTCATGGGAACCGATGCTTTCCGCCAACTCGATAAGTGGCATCGCTGGCAGGAATTATTGAATTACTGCCATATCGCCCTCGTTCAGCGGCCCCATGCCATTCGTGAAGCTTTGTCCAAAACCTTGGAAGCTTATTTGGCTGCCCATTACGCTGAGCAGAATCATGAACTTCAGGACGCTTCATCCGGGTATATTACGATGCAGCCAATGACCGCGCTTGATATCTCTTCCACAGCTATTCGTCAACGTTTGCAGCAAGGATTATCAGTACGTTATCTTGTACCCAAAAATGTCATTGACTATCTGCAGCAACACGCACTTTATTAGAAACCGCTAAAGGAGTTTCATGGTTAAGCAGGCAAGTAATATAGCAATTGATTGGAAAGGTCTTGGCTGGCAGTATTTGTTTTTCTGGTATTTCTCGGGTGTAGTACAGCTCATTATCTTTGCCAGCGGCATTGCTGGGTTTACCGGTTTTCGCGCGGCAATCTACATGAGCACTTTATGGCTCATTCCTACCCTGCTGTTCCCACGTCATACACGCAAAATTGCCGCGGTAATTGGGGTAATTTTGCTACCTTTCGCGTTGACCAGCTTAGGCTACTTGTACATTTACCATCAGGAATTTTCGCAAAGTGTGTTGTTCATCATCTTTGAATCTAATATGGCGGAGTCCTCGGAGTACCTGTCGAGTTATTTCAGTTTGGGCATACTGGCTTGTTTCCTGATTTACTCAGCAGGTGCTTTTTTACTGTGGCAACGCATTCGACCTGTTGTATTACCAAAGCGCGCGCTGAATATCCTCTTCGTCCTGATAGGTCTTATCATCGTTACACCGTTCATCAGGAATATGCTCGTGAAGGAGCATTCGTTCCCCGACACCGTTGATCGCATCTCACAGAATATGGAACCAGCCGCACCCTGGCAGATGATCGTGGGCTATTTTGAATATCGTGAGCAGTTACAGAATATGCAGCTATTGCTGACACGTGCATCCAATGTACCGCCGCTCACTAACCTTAAAGCGGCTAATGACCAGCCAGCGACGCTGGTTCTGGTGATTGGTGAATCTACCAATCGTCAACGTATGAGTTTGTATGGCTACCCGCGCAACACAACACCCAAATTAGATCAATTGAAAGATCAGCTTTTTACTTTCACTAACGTCATTGGGCCTCGTCCATATACCATCGAAACATTACAACAGGTACTGAGCTTTGCCGACCAAGAGCATCCGGATCGTTACCAAAGTACGCCGACGATCATGAACATGATGAAGCAAGCCGGCTATAAAACTTTCTGGATCACCAATCAGCAGACGATGACGGCGCGCAACACCATGCTTACTGCATTCTCCAAGCAGACTGACCAACAGTTTTACCTCAATAACAATCGTAGCCAGAATGCCAAACAATACGATGATGTGGTGTTCGAACCATTCAAACAGATACTTAAAGACCCCAGCCAGAAAAAATTCATTGTCGTCCATCTGTTAGGTACGCATATGAAATATGAATATCGCTACTCGGAAGATTTTGCTAAGTTCCATGGCCGTGACCATGTTCCGGATTGGGTAAAAGATGGCGGAGAATTAGAGGCTTATAACAGCTATGACAATGCTGTGCTTTTTAATGACCACGTGGTTTCAACTTTGATCGACTTAACCAGCCAGCAAGGCCAAAATAAAAACAGCTTGCTGTTATATTTATCCGATCATGGCGAAGAAGTGTTTGACGAAAAACCTCACTTCAAAGGCCGTAATGAGGCGGCACCTACTGCAGCTATGTATACAGTACCTTTTATTGTATGGGCTTCACCAGCATGGCGATCCAAGCATGCCGAGGCAATACAATCTGCACTAAGCCGGCCTTTTATGACTTCTAGCCTGATTCATACTTGGGCTGAACTGGCAGACTTAAACTTTGATGCGTTAGACCGGTCCAAAAGTATCATTAACCCAACTTATATGCCAAGGCCACGATTGATTGGTGACCCTTATAACAAAAAGTCTTTAAGGGATTTTGATGCGCTTACCAGTAACCATACATTGCTAAGCAAGTGAATACGACTGAAAGAGACATTATGCTAAAAAAATACTCAGTGCTCTCACACCCCTTCAAGTGGCTCGGCTACTTAGTTATCAGCGCCTCTTTAATGCTGTCCTCCTGCGGCACTAATCCAGTCACCAAAAAACGTGAATTTCAGGTCGTATCCGAATCGCAGGAAATTGCAATCGGTACGCAAAACTATGGACCGGCACGCCAATCGCAAGGTGGTGATTACACTATTGACCCGGAACTCACAGCTTATGTACAAAGTATTGGCAATAAGTTGGCCGCCGTTTCAGACCGTAAATTGCCTTATGAATTTGTCGTCATTAACGACTCTATCCCGAATGCCTGGGCCATGCCTGGTGGAAAAATCGCTTTTAACCGCGGACTACTATATGAGCTTAAAAATGAAGCGGAATTAGCGGCAGTTATGGGACATGAAATGGTGCATGCAGCAGCCCGGCATGGTGCAAAAAATATGGAGCGTGGCGTGCTCATGCAGGGCGCGATGATCGCCGTCGGCATGGCAACACAAGATAATAATTATTCAAACCTCATCGTGGGTGGCGCTCAACTAGGCGCACAACTGGCCACCAGTAAATATGGTCGTGATGCGGAAAGTGAAGCGGATTTATACGGCATGCAATATATGAAAAAAGCCGGTTATGATCCCACCGCCGCTGTAACGCTCCAAGAAACATTTGTGCGCCTCAGTGCCAATAAACAAAGTAACTTTATCGAAGGCTTGTTTGCCAGCCATCCACCTTCTGCCGCGCGCGTGGCAGCCAATCGGGCCAATTTAGCAAAAATTGGTGCTGGTGGAGAGTTAGGCGCTGAGACCTATGCAAAAAAAGTTGCAAAGCTTAAGTCGACTAAAGCGGCTTATATGGCTTATGACGAAGGCGTTAAAGCCTTAACAGAAAAAAATACGGAGAAAGCCACTACCCTGGCTAAGCAAGCCATTGCTGGTGAACCACGTGAAGCACGTTTCCAGGAGTTGCTAGGTGATATTGCCATGTCTCAGAAAAAACCCGCAGAAGCGCTTAAATTCTATGACAAGGCCATTGCCTTGCAGCCCGATTATTTTAAACCGCATGTCCAAAGTGGCATTGCCTTGTTTAATCTAGATCGCAAAGCCGAAGCAGAAAAATCACTGCTACAGGCCAATAAATTATTACCTACTGCACCCGGGCATTACCTATTAGGCAAAATTGCAGAAGACCGTGGCGACCTGAATAGTGCATTGAAAAATTACCAAGTCGCAGCCAGCTCAAATTCTGAGATTGGCAAACAATCTACGGCCGATTTTGTAAGGCTAGATCTGCCGCAACATCCTGAGAAGTATTTGAAATCTGGCGTACTAGCTGATGGCGCTGGCAATCTTTTCGCCGTCGTAGAAAACCCAACGCCGGTCACTGTGAGACGCGTGCAGCTACGCGTGATCCAGTATGACCCCAGAACCGGGCGCGCCGTTGGCCAAAGCCAGCCCATGATGGTGAATACCACCATTGCTCAAAACCAGCGTGCGCAAGTCGCTGTGAGCGGCGTGCGTGTTAAAACGCAACAGGAGTTACAACTTTACAAAGTGGTGGTGGAAGGCGCTGAATTAGTAAGGTAGCAAAGCGCTATATATTTGTGGCTAAATATTAACCAAGGGCGCTTGCTGATATCGCACCACGCTTAAACAAGGCGCATCGATAAGCTGCTGCAAGGTTTCAAGATTTTCCTCAAACATAGCCATGTCAGGATCTATCTGATTTGCCACCCAGCCCGCCAACTGCAAGCCTCGCGCTCTAATAGCTTCTACTGTCAACAATGTATGGTTGATACAACCCAGCCGCATGCCAACCACTAAAATCAACGGTACATCCAGCCTAATAGCCAAATCGGCTAGGGTTTCATTTTGATTAAGTGGCACCAGGAAACCACCCGCGCCTTCTACAATCACGACATCAGCACTAGCGCTTAATTGTTGATAAGCGGCAAGAATCACTTGGATATCTATTGTCACTCCAGCCTGTTTGGCCGCAATATGCGGTGCGATTGCGGGAGTAAAGCGGTACGGATTGACTAGCGCTAAAGGCGCAACCACATTGCTGGCTTGCGTGAGTGCCGTGACGTCATCATTGATCAAGTGACCATCCACCTCATCACAGCCAGAAGCGACTGGTTTCATGCCTACTGTTTTTGAGCCACAGCTAATAAAATGTTTAATCAAGGCGCTGGCAATCAGGGTTTTTCCCACCCCCGTGTCAGTGCCAACGACAAAATAAGTCTGGGTCATGATTGCTTGCGAGGACGGAATGCTATGGGCGATACATCCATTCCTAAGTTGGGCTTGTCTGCCCCTCGCCAGGCATGGCCGTATACCACTTCAAAAGTGGCAGGTAATTTACCGTTAGCGCGGAATTGTTCGTAAGCGGCTTCCAGCTTTTGCAGAAATCCCCGTCCGAGTAAGCCACGCGCACGGCCATCAGTAGCATTATGTGCACCGATGCTTTTAAGATCGCGCATGACGCTTTTAACATCATCATAGGTCAATGTGTAGCGCTCCACATCCAGGACTGGTGCATTGAAGCCAGCACGGATTAAAGCGTCGCCAATATCATGCATATCTATAAAGCGATTGACACTGGTACGAGCGTTTTGAGTTGGCTCATGAGTTGCACTATGAGTTGCTGTCCTGAGTTCACGCAGCGTGTCTGGCCCAAAGGTACTGAACATGAGCAGGCCTTCGGGTTGCAGCACGCGGTGAAACTCTTGAAAGGCTAAATCGAGGTCGTTACACCACTGAATTGCGAGATTGGACCATACAAGCCCGGTACTTGCATTCGCCAATGGCAATGCTTCGATATCGCCGCAAAGTACATGATGTTTTGAAGAGGTGAACCAATTTTTGAGGGATTGTATGATGTCAGTCTTACGCGTTTGCTGCAGCATCTCGTAGGCAAAATCCAGGGAAACCACTTGCGTCTGCTTAAATCTTTTCTGCAAAGCATGACTAGCCAAACCAGTACCACAGCCCGCGTCTAATATAGTGCCCGGCTGAATTTTGACTAAATCCAAACGACTTAACATCTCTTCACGCACCAGCTTTTGTACGATGGCGGCCGCATCGTATGACTTCGCTGCGCGGCTGAACGATTTGCGTACCCGGGCTTTATCGATGTGGTAAAGATCACCCATCACGATGTGCTGGCCGGCTCTAAGAACTGGATGAGTGCCTCAACAAATTGTTCCTGATGTGACAGGAAAGGTGCATGCGAAGCACCCGCTATTACGCGTAAATAACCCATAGGTAGATTTTGCATCATCCAGTGAGCGGCTTGCACTGGTGCTAACGTATCGCGATCACCGTGAATCAGTAAGGTGGGCTTGCGCAATCTATCCACTTCATTACGCAGGTCGGTATCCAACAGGATATTCAATGCCCTGTGCAAAGTTTGCGAGGTCGGCACTGGCCTTTCAGCGAATTTCTTACGCAACAGCTTTACCGTGGCACGCGCATCTTTGGCACCCATGCATTGCAGCGTCAAGAACTGTGTCATGGTGTTGTGATAATCTGCATCTACATTTTCTGCGAAGTTCCGGAAAACATCGGGGGCAATACCTGCATCCCAATCATGTTTATTTACAAAATTGGGCGTAGTGCTCATGAGCACCAAGCGCCTTACTAAATCTGGCTTGTCCAAAGCAATACGCATTGCGACCAATCCACCTAATGACCAGCCAACAATATCCGCATTGGCGGGCAGCATCTCGGAGATTTTGTCTGCCAGAATATGCAGATGATAGGGCTCAGTGGGTCGGCTTAAACCCATGCCAGGCAGATCCACCAAATGTAAGGTGAAGTGTTTGCTGAGTCGCTTGATGACAGGATGCCAGACTGCGCTATGCATGCCCCAACCATGTAAAAACACAAGATTGGGTCCGGCACCGATGGACTCTATATAAATATTCGCTGGTATGACACTAATCATAATATTGCTTCCGCTTCATGAAGTGCTGCGACTAATTTTTTAACGTCGTCTTCTGTATGCGCGGCAGATAGAGAAATGCGTAAACGCCCAGTGCCGGCGGGCACTGTAGGCGGACGTATGGCCGGTACTAAAATACCTTTGCCTTGTAAATATTCACTTAATGCCAGTACTTCATGGTTACCGCCTATTACTAGAGGTTGTACTGCGGTGTCGGAAGGTAAAAGCTGCCACCTTTTTGTATTCAACGTGCTTTTGAGTAGTGCGATGAGCTTTTGCAAATGCGTACGTAAATCATCCCCTGCCTCAATCAAGCGCACAGATTCAGTCAGCGTGGCCGATAATGCTGGCGGCGCCGGTGTGGAGTACACATAGCTGTTGGCCTTCTGGATCAGGTAGTCAATCACTACCTGTTCGCCGGCTACAAAAGCGCCAGCTACACCTGCTGCCTTACCCAGAGTGGCCATCATGATAATCCGGGGGGATTTAAGTTTGAAATGGCTCAAGCTGCCTTTGCCATGTTCACCTAACACGCCGAAGCCATGGGCATCGTCAATATAAAGATAGGCATCGTATTTTTCGCATAACGCCAAATATTCAGGCAAAGGCGCGATGTCACCATCCATGCTGAAGACCGCATCGGCAGCGATCAACTTATGTGTTGCCGTGCTTTCTGTTAATAATTTTTCCAACGCTGCAACATCGTTATGCGGGAAGCGGTGAAAAGCGGCACGTGAGAGATATGCGCCTTCATTTAGACAGGCATGGTTCAGCTTGTCGGCAAAAATGGCATCATGGCGATCCATGAGTGCGCCGATGACGCCGATATTGGCCATGTAGCCCGTAGAAAAAAGCAAAGCTGCGGGTAATTCTACGAATTTTGCCAATTGTTTTTCAAGTTCGTCGTGGTAACGGTGATGCCCGGTAATGAGGTTAGAAGCACCACTCCCTACGCCGGATTCGCCAGCGGCCTTTTGCATGGCGGCAATGAGTTCAGGGCGATTAGCCAAGCCCAAATAATCGTTACTGCAAAACGATAAAAAATGTTGATCGTTTGCGACTATATGCTCAGCCTGCGGCGAGTCTAACAAACGGCGCTGGCGTAGCAAACCTTCAGCTGCGCGTTTTTCCAACTCTTTATGTAAGGTCGTTAGCATATTGCGTTAGGTAAAATTAGAGTTCGCAGATGGGCAAGGCGGCGACAAACAAACGACGAAGACAGTACCCAAGTACAGCAAGAAATAGGTACGGCTAGAAGTAAGTGCGAAAGCCAATTAAGCATCTTCAATGAAAAGGAATCTTATATTTTATTAATGCCTAATTTGGCAAACAGCTTTTTATCAGTTTCCGCTTCAGGATTTCCGGTCGTTAACAATTTTTCGCCGTAGAAAATACTATTCGCTCCCGCAATAAAACATAAGGCTTGTATGCCTTCATGCATACTTTGGCGACCGGCAGATAAGCGCACAAAACTTTGCGGCATGGTAATGCGCGCAGCAGCGATGGTTCGGACGAACTCGATAGGGTCCAACTCATCCGTTCCGTGCAAAGGCGTACCTTCAACTTGCGTTAGCAAGTTAATTGGCACACTTTCCGGTGGACGCTCCATATTGGCTAATTGCGCAAGTAAGCCGGCGCGCTGATTACGTGATTCACCCATGCCAATAATGCCGCCACAACAGACATTAATATCAACACTGCGTACACGATCTAATGTTTCCAGACGATCCTGATAGGTGCGGGTCGTAATGACATCTCCATAAAACTCCGGCGCGGTGTCCAAGTTATGGTTGTAATAATCCAAACCAGCTTCTTTTAACTGTTCGGCCTGACCATCTTTAAGCATGCCTAAAGTAGCACAGGTTTCTAAGCCCATTGCTTTCACTTCCGCGATCATTTTGAGTACAGGTTCTAAATCGCGTTGTTTCGGGCCGCGCCAAGCTGCGCCCATACAGAACCGGCTCGCGCCGTTGTTTTTGGCTTCCTGTGCCGCAGCCAACACATCATCCAGCTTCATCAACGGCTCAGCCTCAACATCCGTGTGATAGCGCGCGGCTTGCGGACAGTAGCCGCAATCTTCGGAGCAGCCACCCGTTTTAATTGAGAGTAGCGTACTCACCTGCACTGCATTGGGATCAAAATTCGCGCGATGCACGGTTTGCGCCTGGTGCATCAAGTCGCTGAATGGCAACTCGAATAATGCAACGATCTCATCTACACTCCAGCGGTTAACCGTAGCTGAATCACAGCTTTTATTGAGGCTCGCTTTGAGATTTTCCGTGCTGATGATAGATTCATGTGTAGATTCAAGCATTTATCGGGTTCCTTTTTTAGATACATAGATTTTAGACACATAGACGCGTTAACATATGTATTAACTTGATTTATATAGGGATTATACCTTGTCAACTAAAACCATCACAAGCATTAAACATTAGATTAAATTTTAATCATATGTTTTTCAGTGCCTTCTTTAAACCTCATTGTCTGTTATGCGCTGACTATCAAGGCGGCCAATTAGGCTTATGCGAACCATGCGCAACCAGCTTGCCTTGGCATCAAGCAACGCAATGCCCGCAATGTGCGTTAATGTCGGATGGTGGCTTATGCGGGAGCTGCATCAATTCAGCTCCTGATTTCGATGCCACTCATGCACTATTCACTTACGCTTACCCTATCGATAGCCTGCTGCAACAATACAAATATAACGAGATGCTGCATTTAGCCGATGTGTTTGCCAAACTATTTTATGACCAAAATGCCGCTAAGCTCAGTCGTAAAATCGACCTAATTCTGCCAATGCCTATGCATGCGCAGCGCTTGCGCGAAAGAGGTTTTAACCAGGCCCTAGAATTTGCGCGATGTTTAGCTAAAAGACTGCAATTGCCTATTGATTACCAATCTTGCCAACGCGTTAAACTGACGCCACCACAAGCAGGTCTGCCATTGAAAGATCGCATTAAAAATGTACGCGGCGTGTTTGAATGTAAAAAACCCCTGCAGGGTTTAAATGTTGCGATTATCGACGATGTGATGACCACGGGCGCCAGTCTCAATGAATTAGCCAAAACGTTGAAAAAAGCCGGTGCCGCGCGGGTAGAATGTTGGGTAATTGCAAGAACATTACCTAAGTAAATTTACTCGAAACACTTTTTACTGAGGTGTCATTGATCCATGCCAAATAAATCAGCCGCTAAAAATTTTAAACTTACTAGACCACTTCTACCGTAAGTGGAAGCAATCGGTTGCTTTCCTTTTTGACTACGCCGTAGCATTCGCAAGAACGTTTCTCAACGCCCAACCGGTCAAGCACTGTGATCTCACCATCGTTGTAGTGAATTAAGCCTGCTTTAACTAACACGTTGGTGGCCTTCACAACCTGCGCGTGGTCGAGGCCAAGCATATTACCGATCAGTTTTCCCGTCATGCTAATACGCTCTGAAGGCAAGCGATCCAGACTTAATAACATCCAGCGGCACAGTTGCTGATCTATCGGGTGATGCCGATTACATGCTGCGGTTTGTACCATTTGCGTGATTAATGCCGAGGCAAACATCAATAATAGACGGCTTAATGCGCCCCCTTTATAGAACTCATCTTTGAGTACTTGTGCTTTCAGGCGATACGCATAACCGGCATTTTGCACCACCGCGCGGCTCATGGATGATTCTCCTCCCATGAATAACGCAATGCCAATCACACCTTCGTTCCCCACTATGGCAATTTCTGCTGACTCGCCATTTTTCATAACATAAAGCAGGGAAACTACGCAGTCAATCGGAAAATAAGCATGACTCATCGTTTCACCGGACTCATGCAAGACCTGGCCTAGCGCTAGGGGAACCAACTCGAGATCTTTGGTCAACCGCTCACAATCGGCAACGGGCAATGCTGCCAGAAGCGCATTTTGCTGGGGCCGATGCAAATCTGCCGGGGAAATATCTTTCATTTCAAGTGCCTATCACATAGTTGTTTGGAGATTCTTTTTTGACAGGGTTGACGTATTTTAGTGCGTAGTAAAACCAGGAGACGTGATTCCATGCCAAAGCCGCAAAGACCTTATCCTGTAATATCCATGCAAATAAATTGCATTTATTCACACGCGAAGACAGCCTGGATGACATGGTAAAATGACGCCTACGAAACTCAACAGAATCTAAATGTTTACCATCGTTTTATTCGAGCCGGAAATCCCTCCAAACACCGGCAACATCATTCGGCTATGCGCCAACACGGGCGCAGAGCTTCATCTGGTAAAACCTTTAGGATTTACACTTGAAGACAAGCAACTTAAACGTGCCGGTTTGGATTACCACGAGTTTGCGAGTTTAAAAGTGCATGAGAATTGGACAGACTGCAAAGCTGCATTGGCTGGTAAGCGCTTATTTGCTATCACAACCAAAGGCAGCACGCGGCATAGCGAAATCACTTTCAAAGCCGGAGATGTATTTGTATTTGGCCCGGAAACAAGAGGATTGTCGGAAGAAATTCGTGCGGAATTTATGCCTGAGCACCGGGTACGATTACCCATGTTACCCAATAGCCGCAGTTTAAATTTATCTAACTCTGCCGCTGTATTGCTCTACGAGGCGTGGCGGCAACTCGGCTTTGAAGGTGGGATTTGACTGGCTTAGAAATCATATTTAACGCTAGTTTCTAAGTCAGATTAGGCACGCAACAAAAACAATGCCGCGACATACTTTTGTGTGTAAGAAATTATTTGTGAAGCGCAAGTACACTTGGCAACGAAACTTGGTATGGCAACAAAACTAGCATTTATTAGCTAATTAATACTTTCAGCTTTTTGCTCGCGGCCTAGAAGATCCATCACCGCCTCTTTCGCGCCCTTACCGGCTGAAATGACCTGATTGACCTGATAAGTAATCGGCATATCCACGCCCAATTTAGCAGCACGGCGAATGACTTCCGCTGTGGTATTGACGCCTTCAGCCACATGGCCTAAACCATGCAGAATATCTGCCAACGATTTGCCACTTGCGAGTTGTAGACCCACTTCACGATTTCTGGAGTATTGCCCGGTACACGTCAATATCAAGTCGCCGGCGCCAGCCAAGCCCATAAAGGTTTCTGCATTGGCCCCCAGGGCCATGCCAAAGCGCGTCATTTCGGCCAAGCCACGGGTAATCATGGCCGCACGCGCATTATTACCAAAGCCCATGCCATCACTAATACCTGCCGCAATGGCCATCACGTTTTTTACTGCGCCACCGACGGATACGCCGATCACATCGGTACAGTGATAGACGCGCAAATTCGCGCCGTGGATCAATAGCGCCGCTTCATTAGAAAACGCTTCGTTGTTAGCTGCTACTGTAACCGCTGTAGGCAGACCACGTACGAGTTCTGCAGCAAAGCTAGGGCCGGATAAGGCGCCCCATTTATGTTCACTGCCCAACTCTTCCTGGGCAACTTCATAAGGCAGTTTGGCCGTTTCCGGCTCTAAACCTTTATGTGCCCAGATAATGGGCAATTTGCAATCCAACTTTTTGAGGGCTTGCAAAATCGGCCTGAATCCGGCGGTGGGTACTACCGATAAAATCAAATCCGCCCCGTCAATAGCGGTTTTGAGATTGTCTTCTACTTGCAGCCGGCTATTAAACTTAAAGTCGCCTAGATAAAGCGGGTTAGCACGCGCTTTTCGCATGCCGGACACATGACCGGCATTACGTGCCCATAATGAAACTTCATGGCGTTCGCTGATATTCATTGCTAGGGCAGTGCCCCAAGCACCCGCGCCTAATACGGCAATCTTGCGGCCTGCATTTGTTGCCATTAACTAAAACCCCAAGTTGAAGAAATTAAGACATATCCGGTTAAACCGTCACGATGTTTGACTTTAAGCCAACCATTATGCAACTGCTCTTCAGCCACCTCAAGCGCAACATCTTTTTCCAAAGTCGCTAACACAGGAGAAGCCGCATCTGCAGACTGCCGCAACTCGGCACTATT
Organism: Methylotenera sp.; assembly: GCA_002928535.1. Classification (GTDB taxonomy): domain Bacteria; phylum Pseudomonadota; class Gammaproteobacteria; order Burkholderiales; family Methylophilaceae; genus Methylotenera. The sequence goes on from PERG01000005.1 coordinate 87,232, forward strand.
GGCTGTCACCATCACCATGCGTTTAACAGAAAGATGCTTGGCTTCAATCCAGTTAATGCTACCCCGCGCGTCACGTACTTTTAACCAGTCGCCCAGATTAACGATGACTTCCACAGGATAGTATTGGCTAAGTAAGCGTACCTTTTTAGCCGCAGCAGATGGTGCGTCGTATAACACTGCCTTGGGCACTGCGACTGTTTTAAACTCCAGCGCAAAAGCTTGGTTAGTGAGCAGTGACATCATTAGCAGAGTCAACAACCCTGCAAATGATGAGAACGGCTTAGGGTGGAAACACATTAATTTAATGCGTTGCAGTATCTGCTGGGCTCGTTTGCTGCTGTTTTTGTTGTGCAAACAAAGCTTCGAAGTTAATCGGGTTCAACAATACCGGCGGGAAGCCAGCACGCACTACAAGGTCAGACACGGTTTCACGCGCATAAGGGAACAAAATATTTGGGCAGGTAATGCCAGCGATCATTTCCAGATTTTCTTCCGGTACGTTACGGATTTGGAAAATGCCTGCTTGTGTTACTTCTACCAGGAAAACAGTTTTATCTTCAATTTTAGAAGTCACGGTCACTTTAATTGACACTTCAAAAATGCCATCTTCCAGCATTTGTGCAGCATTGCCTAACTCTATACTTACCTGAGGAGCCGCGCGCTCTGTAAAGATTTGCGGTGCATTGGGAATTTCCAGTGAAGCGTCTTTGACGTAAATCTTTTCAATACTAAAACCAGCCTGTTGATTCTGTTCTGCTTTGTTATCTTCTTGTGCCATGATCTTCTACTTAAATAGGTTGAATGAAATTACGAGCTAAATAGCTATTTTAACAGAGTTTGTCACGACGGCTATGGTGCGATACTGATACCAAAAACAGCTTTTAAGCCTTGTTATTTAGTCTTTATTTAATAGTGGCATGAGTCCGCCAGCCATATCCAAAGCGCGTAATTCTTCGAATCCACCCACGTGATGTTCATCAATATAGATTTGCGGTACAGTCCGGCGACCGGTTTTTTGCATCATTTCTACACGTTGCTCAGGTTGCAGGTCCACCCGTATTTTATTGATTTCGGTGACACCTTTACTTAATAACAAGCGCTCCGCATTAATACAATAAGGACAAGTTGCAGTGGTATACATAGTAATAGTTGGCATTAACTGGCAGCCTTTCCTGGCGTTTTTACCAAAGGTAATTTAGCTTGCTGCCAAGCATCTAACCCGCCCTGCAGATTATGCACCTGCGTAAATTCCGCTATACGCAAAATTTCACAAGCTTTAGCAGAACGTGCACCACGCTGACAATTAACTAATACCGCTTTGGTTTTGTATTTTTTAAGCTCGCCTACCCGATTAGCTAAGTCGGCCACCGGAATATGAATGGCATCAGCAATATGACCGCTGGCAAATTCTGCATCATCCCTGACATCCAACACGATAGCGTTCGTCCGGTTGATTAAAGTCACCGCTTCTGCAGGAGAGACGCTAGGGACGCCTCCGGCACTTCTTTTGAACATTGGCATGAGCAACATGATGGCTGAGCCCAATGCTAAGCCGATAAGCAATGCATTGCTTGTAATGAATTCCACTTATTTCCTTTCAGGGTAAACGATTTTAATATGGCGATGGAACGTCAACTATTCAAGCTTACTCATAAGTGAGCACACTTTACTAATCACTTATGCTTATTACTTATCTAACAGCTCGAATCTCGGGGTAACTTTCCTTTGATAGTGAGGCAGATTTTACTGGTAAATAGGCTAAAATACTCGTCAACTTTGAAAAAATTAGAGCACCCAATATGTCATCACCATTAAATACCACCCCGGTATGTTTATTGATTTTAGACGGCTTTGGCTATCGTGAAGAAACAGCTAACAATGCCATTGCGCTCGCACAAAAACCTAATCTGGATGCATTATGGAATAGCTATCCGCATACGCTGATCAACGCCTCTGAACATTATGTCGGCTTGCCTGACGGGCAAATGGGCAACTCAGAAGTTGGGCACCTGAATATTGGTGCTGGGCGTGTGGTATTCCAGGACTTTGAGCGTATCAATAACAGCATCAGCTCCGGTGAGTTCTTTGAACATCCTGAATTAAAACCTGCCATGTTGTCTGTAAAAGAAAATAATAAAGCCCTGCATATTTTTGGCTTGTTATCTGATGGTGGCGTGCATAGTCACCAAGATCACATTCACGCCTTGATTGAAATGGCGGCTAAATTGGGCATGACCAAAGTCTATGTGCATGCGTTTTTGGATGGTCGTGACACGCCGCCTATTAGTGCTGCAGCTTACTTAACAGCATTGGAAGACAAAATCCAAGCTACTGGTGTGGGTAAAATTGTATCTATTAGTGGTCGCTTCTATAGCATGGATCGCGATAAACGCTGGCCACGCGTGGAAGCAGCGTATGCTTTGATTACCGAGGGCATCGGTGAATATACCTATCCAACTGCGATGGAAGGTTTACAAGCCGCTTACGAACGCGAAGAGTCCGACGAGTTCGTGAAAACCACTGCCATTCGTGGATTGCATGACGAGCCTACACGCCTGGAAAATGGTGACTTAGTGGTTTACATGAACTTCCGCTCAGACCGTGCGCGCCAGCTTACCCATGCTTTGCTGACTGATGAGTTTGAAGGTTTCCACCGTCGCCATCAACCCAAACTAGCAGGTTATTTCACCTTAACGATGTTCGACAAGAAAGAATCCAAAGCAAAGGCTATTTTCCCGCCCTATACGGTGAAAAATACCTTTGGAGAATATCTGGCCAATCAGGGTAAAACGCAGTTACGGATTGCCGAAACGGAAAAATATCCGCATGTGACGTTCTTTTTCAATGGCGGCGAAGAAACTGTATTTACAGGCGAAGAGCGCATTCTCGTGCCTTCACCGCAAGTGGCCACCTATGATTTACAGCCGGAAATGAGTGCCTTTGAATTAACCGATAAACTAGAAGAAGCCATTCTCAGCCGCAAATACGATGCCATCATTTGCAACTATGCTAACGGGGACATGGTAGGTCATACCGGCAATTTGCAGGCTGCCATTAAAGCAATTGAAACTTTGGATACCTGCGTAGGCCGTGTAGTGAATGCCATGCAAAGCATCAATGGCGAAGTCATCATTACCGCCGATCATGGCAATGCAGAAATGATGCTCGATGAAGAAAATCATCAAGCGCATACCCAGCATACGACTAATCTTGTGCCTTTAACCTATGTAGGCCGTCCGGCCACCCTAACTGATGGCGCGGCTTTATCTGATTTAGCGCCCACACTGCTGCATATGATGGGCATGGGGCAACCAGATGAAATGACCGGCAAAAGCCTCATTCAATTCCAGGTCTAGCAAATGATCACTATGGGGATTTTTTGCACTTGAGTTTGTTTGTAAGTCTACTGCTCACCATGTCGCTAGTCTGGGCGATGCCTGCGGTTGCGGCCAAAAAACCGGAAGCGTCCAAGGAAGCTTTAAGTGATCTCCAACAGCGCCTGGAAGCCCTTAAAAAGGAATTAGATAACTCCCAGGAAGCGCATAAAGATGCGGCAGATGCACTCAAAGAGAGTGAACGTGCCATTAGCGAAGCCAATAAAAAACTCTACGATATTAACCATCGCCAGCAGCAGAATAAAAAAACGCTAAAGCAATTGGAAGCCGATTCCCTGAAAACCAATGAAGCGCTTTCACAACAACAGAAACTCTTGAGCAATCAGCTTTATCAGCAATATATTCATGGCCAGCAAAGTTATGCGCAGATGATTTTGCAAAATGAACGGCCTAGCGACATTACGCGGGATGTACATTACTACTCATATATTGCAAAAGCCCGCGCAGAACTGATCAACAAGATGCAAGACAATCTTAATCGCATTAATCAGCTCAATAATGAAACCGCCGCAGCTCTGAAGCGGGTGGCGGAACTGAAACAGAAGCAGCTGGAAGAAAAACGCACCCTGCAAGCACAAAAACAAAACAAATCAAAAGTCGTGAGCACCCTCTCCAAACAGATCGCCTCACAGCGCGGAGAAATTAAAAAACTTAGCCGTGATGAGAAGCGCCTCTCGCAACTAGTAGAACGTTTAGCAAAAATTATCCCGAAAAAACAAGTGCGTAAGCGCAGCACCGCTCGCAAGAGTACGCCAACAAAAGGGGAAGAAACAAATGCCAACCCAGAAGTCGTGGCCAAAAACGAACAACTTCCTAGCGATGAATTTGCCGACATCAGCTTCTCCAGCCTAAAAGGCAAACTTAAACTTCCCGTGCGCGGCGAAGTCACTAATCGTTTCGGTGCCAGCCGCGAAGATAGTGGCATTTCCTGGAAAGGCTTGTTTATCAGGGCCAATGAAGGATCAGAAGTCAAATCAGTGGCCACGGGTCGCGTGGTATTTGCAGACTGGCTACGCGGTTTTGGCAACCTCATCATTGTTGATCATGGCAGTGGCTACATGAGCTTGTATGGCAATAACGAAGCCATATTGAAACAAGTCGGTGAAATTGTACAGGCTGGGGATGCGATTGCCTCCGTGGGCAATAGTGGTGGCAATGCAACGAATGGCCTGTACTATGAATTGCGACGTCAAAGCCGGCCGTTTGATCCTTTAAGCTGGAGCAACGTGAATTAGTAACCACATAAGACGCTAATGTAATAAAAAAGCACGCCTAAGCGTGCTTTTTTATTAATCTAAACTAATTAATTTACTAGTGAATTAAGGTGCTGCTGGTGCTTCTGTACCTGCTGGTGCAGATGGCGCTTCAGCAGCTGGTGCAGCTGGATCGATAGTAATGCCAGGAACACGCTCTTCTGCTGTTGGCTCATAGCCGCCGCCTGTTGCTGGAGCGCTTGATTCCGTCGCTGCTGGAGCTTCTGCTGCTGGAGCAGCTTCTGTTGTTACTGGTGCTGCTGCCTCATCCGCTGGTGCTACTTCTTCTTTTTCACCACAACCTACCAATACCAAACCTGCAAAACCTACTACCAACAAAGAACGTAATAAAGCTGACATATAATTTCCCCGATCATGATCAAAATATTAATTAATAGCGCATTTTAACAATGCCTAATTTTCAAGCTTACCATCAAAGCACTCGTTATTTTAGCGAAACTTCAATAGTCTGCAACTAGAATATCATTTTAGCCACATTTGACAACGCTTCTAGGCAATTTAAGTCGCTATTTCAAGCTTATCACTTATTTGCGATGCAATGTAATTGCCTTTAGCATAAGCCTCTAATTCATAAGGATTTTGCATATAGCCATGACGGGATGCCCACAAGTATTTGATAATCGTCATACCTGATAGATATTGTTCGACATGGGTTAGTTCATGTGCAAGCAAACATAGGTCGGCAGCAGATGGCTGCTGAGCTAACAGGTAAGCGCCTTTTCGCATATATATTTTATGCCCAAGCACCACAGCGCACATGCGCTTACTGAGCCAGAAAGGTACATGACCATTGATAATTCGGGCCTTATCTAAGGTTTCTGCCTTGAAATAAGGCTGGCAGAAGGTACGCTCGGTAAGTGTTAACGGACGACCTGCGTGAAACATCATTCACCTATCGCGTGCAGTAAAACGCGACGCTTGGCAGGCATGTGTCGATGTTCATACAAAAACACGCCTTGCCATTGACCTAAAGCCGCCGCGCCATTTAATAAGGGGATAGACAAGTGGGTTTGCGTGAGCGCAGAGCGCACATGTGCAGGCATATCATCCGGACCTTCCACTGTGTGGATAAATAGCGGGTCGCCATCTGGCACTAGCCGGTTAAAAAATGCCTCCATATCGACCAACACATCACTGTCGTAATTTTCATTGATGAGTAAGCTTGCCGAAGTATGCTGGATATATAAGGTGATCATACCAGCCTGCAAACCGCTAGAATTAGCAAAATCGCGCACCTGCGGGGTAATGTCGTAAAAGTTACGCCCATGGGTTTCTATCACAATCTGGTGTTGAAGTTGACGCATAAGATCTGAAGTTTCTATAAATTATTATTAGTAAATACGCGCTAGCTTAAACCTCGACAGCAAAGTTTAAACTTAAGCCCATCTTGGGTGGAATAGCCCGGGATTAATAGCGTCTGTAACGATAACGGAAACTCGGTCCCCAGTAAAAAGGATCATTCCAATAATGATAGCCAAATCCATAAGATGGGTAAAAATTTCGCTCACGTTCTAGCTGTTTTTCCGCTTTCTGCTTGGCTTTTTCTCGCTTATTAATCTCATCTGCAACATTGTTGCGTAAGGCTTGTTCACGGCTTTCGTGAATGTAATCTAATACCATATTGCTCACGCCTTGTTGATGCAGTTGCAAACTCTGACTTGGGGTCAACTCATAGTAAGAATTGCTCGCCTTGATTTTCTCGATGATCTGTTCGGGCGGGGTTTTATCTTTGGATAATTTGACAATATCTTCCAGGCTTAGCGTTGCCGTAGGTTTAAGCATAATGCGGGAAAGCTCAGCATCGGTAATACGGTCTATGGGCGGCTCAGGCTTAGTTTGATTCCCTGCGCAACCCACCAGGGTGATCAATAAAAATAAAATAAAACTGGGCTTTAACATTCCGATCTCCTCAAGCATTAACCTTGTCTTTTAAGACGCCTGATCATCGGGGATGGTTCGGTAATATTTGCATCATACGGATGGGTTTTAAGTGGGTAACGCGCCTGCACTTTTTTGACATATTGAGTTGTTTCTGTATAAGGTGGAATGCCTTTGTATTTATTCACAGCACCCTCACCGGCATTGTAGGCGGCGACCGCCAAAGCTACGTCGCCCTGAAAATAAGCCAGCAGCCATCTCAGGTAAGCCACCCCGCCTTTGATATTCTGACTGGCATCGAATGCATTTTTTACATTAAACCGTTCCGCAGTCGCCGGAATCAACTGCATCAAACCCTGCGCCTGCTTATTGGAGTGGGCGAGATTGGCAAAATTGGATTCTACAGAAATAATAGAAAGCACTAGCTTGGCATCCACTTTGTACCAAGTCGAAATCGTATCGACCAAGGCCAATATCCAACGTTTGTTCTTAGGCAGGTTAGCAATATAGCGGTCAATCTCCACCTCACCCGTAAGCAAGGTTTGAAAAATCGCTTTTTCCGGGTCTACCTCAGCCAGTACACAGGGCGGTAGATCATGTGTGTGTAGTGAAACGGTTTCCAGCATGCGCTGCGCTTGGTAATGACCTTGCATGGAAGCCGTGTTAAATAAAGCCGCCGCAATATCCTGATTTTTGGGTACGCCCTGACCTGCCGCGTATAACATGCCTAAGCGATACTGGCCTTCAGCACTCCCGCTACGTGAAGCTTCACAATATAGCCTGGCCGCCTGCCAATCGCCCTCAATATTGTGTTCATCGCGCTCGAACAGAGTGGCGCGTTGCAGTAAATCGCGCGTAAAAGGTGGTTCGTTATCCAGCGTTTGTAATTCCTGAACGCTCATATCTGTTGAATCAACAAAGTGAGCGATCTGCTTAACTTCTGCCCATGCAAAATTAGCCACAGCAAGCAGCGTGGCTAATAATGCACTACGTAATCCAGGTTTGAGCAAAAGAACTCCATCGCAAATGCTATTGATTCTTGTAATACTTCATACAACGTCTCATACAACATTAAGTAACTTTAAGCATTAAGATTCAGTCAATGCCCTTATTTGCTAAGCCTTACTGAAGACGATCTTACCCGCTTTGGCATCGATTTTAACTGTTTCCTTGGCGATATAATTCCCCGCCAAAATTTCCCTTGCTAGCGGGTTCTCAATTTCGCTCTGGATAGCACGTTTAAGCGGTCTCGCACCATATACAGGATCGAAACCAGCATTGGCAATTTCAGCAATAGCCGCCTCACTAATCTCTGCCTGCATATCCATCGCTGCAAGACGATTAATGAGGTATTGCAATTGGATACGTGCAATGGATTTCACATTGGTTTCGTCCAAGCTATGGAACACTACGACTTCATCAATCCGGTTAACGAATTCAGGGCGGAAATGCGTTTTTACCTCACCCATCACTGCAAGTTTCACCACTTGGTAGTCCTGGTCGCTCATGCTCTGAATCATCTGACTGCCCAAGTTGGACGTCATGATAATGACCGTGTTTTTAAAATCCACTGTCCGGCCCTGGCCATCCGTTAAGCGACCATCATCGAGCACTTGCAGCAACACATTAAACACGTCTGGATGGGCTTTTTCAACCTCATCCAGCAAGATCACGGAATAAGGTTTACGACGAACCGCTTCCGTGAGCGTGCCACCTTCTTCATAGCCAACATAGCCCGGTGGCGCACCAATCATGCGAGCCACAGAATGTTTTTCCATGAATTCACTCATGTCGATACGGATTAAGTGATCTTCGGAATCAAACAAGAATCCGGCCAAGGCCTTACATAGCTCGGTTTTACCCACTCCGGTAGGGCCTAAAAACAGGAAGGAACCATATGGACGATTCGGGTCTCCCAAACCGGAGCGTGAACGGCGAATTGCGTCCGAAACCAGACGTACTGCTTCATCCTGCCCCACCACACGCTCGTGTAACTTGTCTTCCATGGTTAATAACTTCTCACGCTCACCCGTCATCATTTTGCTGACCGGAATACCGGTCGCACGGCTGACCACTTCGGCAATTTCATCCGCGCCTACTTCAGTGCGCAGCATGCGATGTTTATTATCATTGGGCATAGGCTCTGAACTGGAGGCCTGTTTTAGTTGCGCTTCCAGTTGTGGCAACTTGCCATACTGCAATTCGGAGACTTTTTGCCACTCGCCTTTACGCGTGGCTTCTTCCATCTCGAACTTCACTTTTTCGATAGCTTCCTTGACATGCGTAGAACCTTGCACCTGGGCTTTTTCAGCCTTCCAGATTTCCTCCAGGTCAGCATACTCTTTTTCCAGACGCCCAATTTCTTCCTCAATCAGACTAAAGCGTTTTTTACTGCCTTCGTCTTTTTCCCTGCGCATGGCTTCGCGTTCGATCTTCAGTTGAATGAGTCGACGCTCTAATTTATCCATAATCTCTGGCTTGGAATCGATCTCTATTTTGATTCGTGAAGCCGCCTCATCAATGAGGTCAATGGCCTTATCAGGCAGAAACCGGTCTGTGATATAGCGGTGAGAAAGTTCGGCTGCTGCCACAATAGCCGGGTCGGTAATTTCCACTCCGTGATGCAGCTCATATTTTTCCTGCAAACCACGCAGGATGGCAATCGTCGCTTCCACAGTCGGTTCATCGACCAGCACTTTCTGGAAACGTCGCTCCAGTGCTGCATCTTTTTCAACATATTTACGGTATTCGTCCAGGGTAGTTGCACCCACGCAATGCAACTCACCGCGTGCCAATGCAGGTTTCAACATATTGCCGGCATCCATGGCGCCTTCTGCCTTACCGGCACCCACCATGGTATGGATCTCATCAATAAAGACGATGGTCTGGCCTTCATCTTGAGCCAGTTCTTTTAATACAGATTTCAGTCGTTCCTCAAACTCACCGCGATACTTAGCCCCGGCCAGTAGTGCTGCCATATCTAAAGAAAGAACCTTTTTATTTTTAAGCGATTCCGGCACTTCGCCATCAACGATACGCTGCGCCAAGCCTTCGACAATCGCGGTTTTACCCACGCCAGGTTCGCCAATTAATACCGGGTTATTTTTAGTACGACGCTGCAGTACTTGGATAGCGCGGCGAATCTCATCATCGCGGCCAATGACTGGGTCTAACTTACCCTGCCTTGCGCGTTCGGTGAGGTCTAGCGTGTATTTCTTTAAAGCCTCACGGTTACTTTCAGAGTCGGAAGCATTGACCTGGTCGCCACCGCGCACTGCTTGGATGGCTTGCTCTAAAGCGGTTTTAGATAAACCATGGGTTTTAAGTAATTTACCAGTCGTACCTTTGTCATCAGCCAGCGCCAGTAAAAACATTTCACTGGCAATAAAACCATCACCGCGTTTCAAAGCGAGTTTATCCGTCACATTGAGCAGGTTGTTTAAATCACGTGATACCGACACCTCACCTGAGCTGTCTGTAGTTTTAGGTAAATGCTCAATCGCACTGGCCAAGCCGGTTTTTAGTGGGGCAAGGTGGACGCCCGCATGGGCTAGCAGTGATGCCGTTCCACCATCTTCCTGATTAAGCATGGCCGTTAACAAGTGCAATGCCTCTATGGTAGGACTATCAGTCGCGACCGCAATACTCTGTGCTTCATTTAAAGCCTGTTGAAATTTAGTAGTTAATTTATCAAAGCGCATTTTTGGGCTCCGTTATTAATAGATTGCTTTTAAGTTGGGGGCAATTACAGCATATTCAACATGACTTATATTTTCTGCGCGTTATCTTTAATTTACAAAACTTTTACAATTTATTAACTTAATTTTCATTGATATGTGATATTTAGGCGCATAGAATGCCCGCTATGAATTTAATGCGAAACAGTCGCTGGATCCCGCAACGCTTTGTTGCCATGCTTGCATGTGCGGCTGTGTTGCTGGGTGCCCTGGCGCCAACTATTTCGCACGCCATGATGCCAGACCAGACGCCGGCCGGCATGATGAAAGTCTGCACTTCTGCAGGCACTAAGTTTATCCCCGTCAATTTCATCGTAGCCAAAGCTGCCCTCACGACTACCCAGGGCTTACCGAATATACGCAGCACCAAAAATGATGCGAAGGTGGCTTGCAGTTACTGTGACCAATATGCAGGCAGCTACAGCATACTGACTGAAACCAGTTATCAATTCATCAACGCCGATCTGACCAATCAATACATTGCAGTGTTTTACCTGCAACCTCGATCTTACTTCCATAGTAGTCCTCCCAGCTCCCGCGCGCCACCTCTAGCTTAAGTTAACACAAGCGTCATTCAGGCTTTTTTGCCTTAACCAGCGAGCCTGTTCGCTGCACCGCCTGTGTCCCTCGCATACTTGCATTGCGCCAAGCACTTTGCGCCTGCCGATATGCCCACCGTCGTTACTTGTTAGCCTACATTGAAATCTATTTTCAATTATGCAAAACGGGTATTTACCAGCGACATGCTATGCGTATTAACTTTGAAATGGAGTGAGTTTGTCAGCTTACGCTAACAAAACTGCACAAAGTCTTATGCCACTGATGCCAAGCAGCCCTTGGACGATTCTTGATCAACAAGATCAATGGCAAAGCTTTAGTGAAATGGTGGGAAGTGACTCCCAACAATTTGTTCAATCTAGCTTATTGCTAGAGGGTTTACGCTGTGCTGCGTGCACGCACATCATTGAACAAGGTTTGCTCAAAGTATCGGGCGTCACCAGTGCGCGCGTCAGCATGTCGAAAAGTCGCGCTAGCGTAGTATGGTCACCCGAACTCACCCGCCCTTCTGTAATTTTTGACACGATCAAAGCCTTAGGTTATTCCGCATTGCCAGCCTCCCAACGCGAAAGTGAATTGCAAGCACAAAAAAAACAACGCACTGCTTTCTGGCGCTGGATGGTGGCGGGTTTTTGCATGATGCAAGTCATGATGTACGCCAGCCCAAGCTACTTTATCAAAGCCGGCGAGATGACCGAAGAAGTCCGTCAGCTATTGAACTGGGCTTCATGGTTACTCAGCATGCCTGTGATGATTTTCTCCAGCCGCAGTTTTTTCAGCCAAGCCTGGCAGGACTTGAAGAACAGACAGGTCAGCATGGACTTGCCAGTAACCCTAGGCATCGTCATCACCTTTATTGTTAGTTCGGCCGCCACCTTTGAGCCCAATGGCTGGTGGGGCAATACCGTCTATTTCGATTCACTGACCATGTTCGTATTTTTCTTGCTGTCTGCACGTCTGGTGGAAGCCAAGCTACATACTCGTACACTGGGCGCGTTGGAGAGTCTGGTCAACCGTATTCCTGAGAGTATTGAGCGCCGCAATGCTGATCACACGTATACCCGCATCCTCAATCGTCAATTGCAAGTGAACGATATTGTGCGCGTGCATTTGGGTGAGGCCTTCCCCGCGGATGGCGTGTTGACCGAGGGCAACACTCAGGTCGATGAATCCTTGCTCACGGGCGAAGCAACTCCTATTCAAAAAAATACCCAGGATGCAGTGATCGCCGGCAGCTATAACTTATCCAGCACTGTGCACATGCGCATCGAAAAACTTGGCGACACCACGCAATACGGCCAGATCGTGAATCTCATCCACCAGGCTGCCATGGAAAAACCACGGCTTGCGCAAATCGCCGATACGGTAGCACGGCCCTTCTTGCTATTCGTGATTGCCAGTGCCGCGCTTGCTGCTGCATTACTGTGGAATGAGGATCCTGGACGCGCGCTCATGACCACCGCTGCAGTATTGATTGTCACTTGCCCATGTGCTCTGTCGCTAGCTACACCGGCCGCCATGCTTGCCAGTGCCAGCACCTTCGTTAAACGTGGCATCCTGATCCGGCGCTTGCAGGCCATTGAAAGCCTGGCTGCCATCAATACCGTGATTTTTGATAAAACCGGCACCTTGACTGATGACCGTATGCAAATCGTTGCTACGCATAGCCGGGATGGTTATACCGAAGCGCAAGTGTTGGCCTTAGCGGCATCACTAGCGCAGCATTCATTACACCCAGTATCCCGCGCGATTAACCTCGCTCAAGCACAAAACGATACGCCTATCGTTTCGCTCAGTAATATCCAGGAAGAAGTCGGCGCCGGGATCCAAGCCATTCACGATCAGCAATTAATCAAATTAGGTTCTGCAAAATTCTGCAGTTTGGCGATGACAGCCGTTACACAACAAGTGTATTTGACCGATGCACAAGGCTGGTTAGCTACTTTTGAACTGTCAGAATCAGTGAAATCACGTGCTGCACAAGCGGTACAACAGCTCAAAGATGCGCAGTTGAGCATTGAGTTATTATCAGGCGACCAGCCTCACAGTGTGGTCCAAGTAGCCAATATGGTAGGCATACAACAATTTCAGGCAGCTTGCAGCCCGCAAGATAAATTGGCACGCCTGCAAGCATTGAAACATCAAGGTAAAAAAGTGTTGATGGTGGGTGATGGCCTGAATGATGGGCCTATCCTGGCTAGCGCGCATGTATCAATTGCCATGGGCAAAGGCGTACCGCTATCGCTTGCCCACGCCGATTATGTACTGCTCAATGGCGATATCGGCCAGATTCCGATGCTGATTGCCCAAGCGAAAAAAACTATGCGCATCGTTAAACAGAATATCGGCTGGGCAATTGCCTATAACCTCATTTGCATCCCACTCGCATTCACTGGCGTGTTATCCGCCTGGCTGGCTGGCTTGGGCATGGCGCTGAGTTCATTACTCGTCATCGGCAATGCCATGCGTCTAAGCCGCAGCACATCATCTACTTATCTGAAAGAGGCCGCTTAATGGACATCCTATTCATCTTGATTCCCTTGTCGGTACTGATGGCGATCGTGGTGCTGGGCGGCTTATGGTGGGCCATTTATCACGGCCAGTTTGAGGATATTGAAGAAGAAGGTAACCGGATTTTAGAGCAAGACCAGTAATAGCAGCATCTATTTATAAGGCCAAAACGTAGTTAAGTAATGAATTAGTAAATGTAGCAAACAGCAACAAGTAATAAACAAAAGGTAAATGCAGTAAATAGCAATGCAAGGTAATAAAAAGTTTTCAACATTTTTAGGTTAATGAAGGACTGAAGTTATGAGTGCTAACACTATAGCAACCGCCGCACCCGGAGCAATATTGGGTGCAAGCGCGGTAAAAACAGGCGCCGTCAGCACATCGTTTTACGATGATTACGCTGTTAGGAACTTTACAATTATGGCCGTGGTTTGGGGCGTGGTCGGCATGTTGATGGGCGTAGTCATCGCCTCGCAACTGGCGTTCCCTGAATTGAATTTAGGCATCTCATGGACAAGCTTTGGTCGTTTACGCCCCTTGCATACCAACCTGGTGATTTTTGCGTTTGGTGGCTGTGCTCTATTTGCCACTTCTTATTACGTTGTCCAACGGACCTCGCAAACGCGTTTGCGCTTTCCACTGCTCTCGCGCTACACGTTCTGGGGTTACCAGGCAGTCATCGTGGCGGCGATCATTACTTTGCCATTGGGTTACACCTCAGGTAAAGAATACGCCGAACTCGAGTGGCCGATCGACATCTTGCTGCTGATCGTCTGGGTCATGTACGGCACGGTATTCTTCGGGACGATAGCCGCCAGAAAAGTGAAGCACATCTACGTGGCGAACTGGTTCTACGGTGCGTTCATCCTGGTGGTGGCGATTCTGCACATCGTCAACAGCATGGCCATTCCGGCAGAAATCTTTAAATCCTATTCCGTATATGCGGGCGTGCAGGATGCCATGATCCAATGGTGGTACGGTCATAACGCTGTGGGCTTCTTCCTGACCGCAGGTTTCCTGGGCATGATGTATTACTTTGTGCCGAAACAAGCCGAGCGTCCGGTGTATTCCTATCGCTTGTCTATCGTGCACTTCTGGGGCTTGATTTTCACCTATATGTGGGCGGGTTCACACCACTTGCACTACACCGCTTTGCCAGACTGGACGCAATCGGTCGGCATGGTGTTATCCCTGATCCTGTTGGCACCAAGCTGGGGCGGCATGATCAACGGCATGATGACTATGTCTGGTGCTTGGCACAAACTGCGTGACGACCCGATTCTGCGCTTCCTGATCGTTTCCCTATCGTTCTACGGCATGAGTACCTTCGAAGGCCCGATGATGGCGATCAAAACCGTGAACGCACTTTCACATTACACCGACTGGACTATTGGTCACGTGCATTCCGGCGCTTTAGGCTGGGTAGGCTTCATCACCATGGGCTCGATCTATTTCCTGGTGCCACGTTTATATGGCTTGAAACAAATGTATAGCAAAAAAGCCATTGAAATCCACTTCTGGTTAGCCACCATCGGTGTCGTGTTGTACATCACTGCAATGTGGATCTCCGGTATTACCGCTGGCTTGATGTGGGGCGCGATTAATGATGACGGTACTTTAACTTACACCTTTGTTGAAGGGGTTAAAGCCGCGCATCCGTTCTACATCATCCGCATGCTGGGCGGCCTGTTATACCTGGGCGGTATGGTCATCATGCTGTGGAACGTATTGAAAACGGCATCGTTGGGCCAGCCAGTTCGCGTTGCCATCCCGGCCAGCCATGCACACCATGTTCATGCTTAAGGCATGTTAAGAGAGAACGAAAATGAGTACAGATAAAGATCCAAATAAAAAAGAGAAAGAAAGTTTCTCGCACGAAACCATCGAGACCAACAGTTTCCTCATGGTCATCCTGATTTTGTGCGTGGTGTCGTTTGGCGGCTTAGTGGAAATCGTGCCGCTATTCTTCCAGAAATCGACCACCCAGCCGGTAACCGGTTTGAAGCCTTATAACCCGCTGCAATTGGCGGGCCGTGATATCTACGTGCGTGAAGGTTGCTACAACTGCCACTCACAGATGATCCGTCCCTTTAAAGCAGAGACTTTACGTTACGGTCATTATTCCGTAGCTGGCGAGTTCGTCTATGACCACCCGTTCCAATGGGGTAGTAAGCGTACCGGTCCTGACCTGCACCGCGTTGGCAAGAAATACAGTGACGAATGGCACCGTATCCACTTAACCAACCCGCGTGACCTGGTGCCGGAATCCGTCATGCCGGCCTACCCTTGGTTGAACGAAAACAAGGTCGATGCGATGAGCATGCCTAACCACATGCGTGCTTTACGAACCGCTGGCGTCCCCTATACCGATGAGGAAATTAAAGGCTCTACGGATGCGGTGTATGACAAAACCGAAATGGATGCATTGGTGGCTTACCTGCAAGTATTAGGTACCTCTTTGAAGTAATTTCTAAAGGATAGAGACTTTCATGGATATTACCGATTTACGTATTTTGGCAACGCTCGCCACTTTCGTTACCTTTGTGGGCGTTTGGGTGTGGGCGTGGTCGAAAAAAAATAAAAGAGATTTTGATGAAGCGGCTAGATTGCCGTTTGAGGGAGAAGAGTAATGAGTGATTTTACCAGCAGTTTTTGGCCATATTTCATCTCGTTCATCGTGCTGGGCGGCATTTTCGGCTGTCTGATTTTGCTGTTCATGACCAGCAAAGTAAAGCAGATGAGCACCACAGACAACACCACTGGTCACGTCTACGACGAAGACATTGTAGAAATGAACAACCCAATGCCACGTTGGTGGATGTGGTTGTTCGTGATTACTTGTGTGTTCGGTCTGGCTTACCTGGTGATTTATCCAGGCTTAGGAACTTACAAAGGCCTGAAAAACTGGACCAGCAAACAGGAATATGAGCAGGAAATTGAGGCATCCAAACAGAAACTGGCACCGGTATATGCCCGTTTTGCCAACATGACCCCGCAAGACATCGCCAATGACAAAAAAGCCATGGCGATCGGCGAGCGTTTATTCATGAACAACTGCTCACTGTGTCACGGTTCGGATGCGCGCGGTAGTAAAGGCTTTCCTAACCTGACAGACCAGGATTGGATCCATGGCGGTAGCCCGGAGAAGATCAAGGAAACCATCACGCACGGCCGTCACGGCATGATGCCGCCGATGGCAGCAGCAGTGGGTAATGCAGAAGATGTGAAAAACGTCGCCAATTACGTGTTAAGTCTTTCCAACAGCAAGCACGATATTAACCGTGCCAAGCTGGGAAAAGAGAAATTCGCAGCTTGTGCGGCTTGTCACGGTGCTGAAGGTAAAGGTAACCAGATGATCGGTGCACCTAATCTGTCTGACAACATCTGGCTGCACGGTTACGGTGAAGCGGCCATTATTGAGCGTATCAACTTGGGTAAAGATAACCAGATGCCTGCGCAAGAAGGCCGCCTGACCCCTGAGCAAATCAACGTGTTGGCGTCTTATGTGTGGCGTTTTTCTAATACACAGCCGCCAGCCAATGTGCCGACGGTGAAGCCACCGGTGACGGCAGCAGTTGATACAGGCTTGGTGAGCACTGCCGCAGCAGCAACCGCAATCACCAACACAGCAGTTGAAACCAAGTAACAGCAAGTAATTTAAGTTAACACTTTTAAAGTGAGTACATAATGACCGCCGTCTTGAAAACACCGAGAAAGATCATTCCGATAGTGAGTGAACCTTCGCAGGATGAATTTGTGTCGCTTTACGAAAAGCAGCAGAAAATATACCCGCGCAGCATTTCCGGTTATTTCAATAACTGGCGGTGGGTCATGATCTGGATCACGCAAATCGTGTTTTACGGCGTGCCATGGCTGCAATGGGGCCAACGACAGGCGTTCCTGCTAGATATCGATACGCACCGTTTCTATATCGGCGGCCTGGTGTTGTACCCGCAAGACCTGATCTACCTGGTGGTGATCCTGGTCATTTCAGCCCTGGCATTATTTTTATTTACTGCGGTTGCCGGCAGGTTGTGGTGTGGTTTCTCCTGCCCGCAGTCCGTCTATACAGCGATCTTTCTCTGGATAGAAAACAAAGTGGAAGGCGATCGCGCAACCCGTATTCGATTGGATAGCGGCAAGCTGGGCGCCAAAAAAATCTACAAAAAAACCCTCAAGCACGCTATCTGGATCGCTTTTTCCATGTGGACCGGCTTTACCTTTTTAGGCTATTTCGCGCCGATCCGCGATTTATCCGACAATATCATGCAACTCAGTTTAGGTCCGTGGGAAAGCTTCTGGATCTGCTTTTACGGCTTCGCCACCTATGGCAATGCCGGCTTCTTGCGCGAACAAGTCTGCAAATACATGTGCCCGTATGCACGCTTCCAAAGCGCCATGTTCGATAAAGACACGCTGATCGTCGCCTATGATGCCGAGCGCGGCGAACCGCGCCGTGGCCGTTCCCGTAAAGTGGAACCGAAAGCAGAAGGCCTGGGCGATTGCATCGAATGCAGTATGTGCGTACAGGTCTGCCCGGTAGGCATCGATATCCGCGACGGCCTTCAATACGAATGTATCAGCTGCGGCTTGTGTGTGGATGCCTGCGACAGCATCATGGACAAGATGGAGTACCCGCGCGGCCTGATCCGATTCTCTACGCAAAACGGCGTGAGCAATCATTGGTCACAACACGAGATTGTGCAAAAAATCCTGCGCCCGCGTGTGCTGATTTACACCGGCATCTTATTAGCCCTCTGTATCGGTTTTGCGGTATCGCTAGGCATGCGTACGCCTTTCAAGGTGGATGTAATTCGCGACCGCGGCGTGATGTCGCGCCTGGTGCCTGGCGGCAATATCGAAAACGTGTACCGCCTGCAAATCACCAATGCAACTGAATTGGCACAATCGTATCGCATTAGTATCAGCGGTTTGGAAGGCTTATCGATTGCCTCTAACAAGGAATTTATGGTCGATGGCGCAAGCACCCGTATGGTGGCGGTCAGCCTGCAAATCGAGGACGGCACGCTGAAAAGCGGTACGCACCCGATCAAGTTCGGCATTGAAGCACTAGGCACTGACCAGCGTGTGGATGAAAAATCGATTTTCTATATGCCACGTTAAGATGAAGGATCGACCATGAGTGATACTGCAAAAAAATCCGAGCCAACTAAAACGGTTGGCAAAGTCCCCGCAAAACCGTGGTGGCATTACGGTCACGCCTGGCTGGTATTCGGCGGGCCCGCCGCTGTGGTGCTGGCGTGTATCGTGACGGTCTATATCGCTGTCAGCAAACAAGATCCGGTGGTGGACCAAGACTACTACCGCAAAGGCATTGAAATCAACCAGACGCTGGAACGGGAAGCGGCAACTAATCCGAAATCAACTGAAGCAATAGAAAAACAGAATGCCCTGGAACCAGCCATGCGCGCACGTAACCACGCAGCCACCGGTGTCAATCAAAAGCCTGAGGATCAATAAGCAAGCATGGAGGCCGCACTCATCTATAGTGCATTCATCATGGGCCTGGCGGGCGGCCCGCATTGCGTGGCCATGTGCGGTGCCGCTTGTGCAGGCTTCACGGCCCAATCTGCCACTGCACAACACCGCTATGCCGTCCCGCTCTACCATTTAGGCCGTTTATGCGGCTACAGCCTTCTCGGCGCGATTGCTGCATTAGGCATTCAAAGTATCGCGTGGGTGTCTGAATACACCGGTGCATTGCGCCCGCTATGGACCTTCTTTCATGTACTGGTATTTTTCTGGGGCTTGTTACTGTTAGCGTTTGCACGCCAGCCGGTTTGGGTGGACCGTACCGGCCGCAATATCTGGCAACACGTTAAGAAGTTAACCCAGTTCAAAGGCGGCCATTTTTACTTAGGCGTATTGTGGGCACTGATGCCCTGCGGCTTGCTCTACTCTGCGCTGATTATTGCTTCATTCAATGGCGAGGCTTTGGGTGGCGCCATGAGCATGGCGGCTTTTGCCATTGGCTCAAGCTTTTCGTTATTCTTTGCGCCGTGGGTATGGTTCAAGTTGAAAGGCAGCTTGATCGAGCCTTATGGCATGCGGCTCGCCGGCTTGATGTTAAGCAGTGCCAGCGCCTGGGCGATCTGGATGCAAGTCGCACATAACACCAAAATCTGGTGCATCAACTAAATAAACTCTTTTAACCTGCTACTCAATTGAATTGTAGCGTTGCGTGGTGCTCGTAACCTCGCTGTATTTGCATACTATCTCGGCTGCTGCGCTTCGGGCGCCTTACACTTCAATCGCTCGCTAAGGTTCTCAGATTTTATTGCTCCAACACGACCACTTTCAAACCTTCATGTGCAGTATTCCACAGTAAGTAAGACTGCCCGTTACGACCCAATAATTGCGGATAATCCACTTTACCCTCAGCACTGACTAATAGCTTCGCTGCATGCCAGCTCCGGCCGCCGTCATCCGACATCATGCCGTAGATAGTATGGCGCTTCGCTTCAGTTTCCCGCCATACCAACCAAACTTTTTCACCTTGGCTTAGCAAGGCCGGATGTCCTGCCCGATGCGCATTGTTACCAAATTTCTTAGGTACAGAAGACGCCCAGGCGACGCCATCCATCCGGCTGTAATATAAGCCGGGCTTTTTATCGTTGCCGTCAAAATAGGCTAAATGGTAACCCCACCAATCCTTGCCCTCCCCACCGGTGGCCAGCGCTCCGCCATGATGCGGGCAACCATCGATTTTCCAGTGGCCAAAAGTCGCGCGCTGCAGTTTGGCTGGCGACTTATCTAAGGGCAATTCTGCCATCATATGATCGCGCTCGCCGCCTTCGAAAATATGCCGCCATAACGCGACAACCGTGCCATCCGGCTCATGTGTGGTGGCGATCCTGCAACATTCACAACTGGCGTCGGTTAATTTGCGTTCCGTTTGAAATGTCTGCCCGTGATCAGTCGACACTGCATAGTAAATCGCAGCGCCCGCATAAGTCTGGCTGGCTTTTTTGGCAGCTACGGCGTCACGTTTATCAATCCAGCTCACAATAATTTTGCCGTCAGGTCCCACATCCAGGGTATTAAACGCATGGGTGATTTCGGCACGGTCTTGATGAACGATAAACGGTTTTTCAAAACTTTTGCCGCCATCCAACGAACGTGCGAACCATATATAACCGGCGAAACGGGTGCCCAGGTTTTGCGTCCAGCTCACATAAAGATGGCCTTTGTTATCCACAGCAATGTGCGGCCGCGCTTCGTTACTGGCGCCGATATTTTGTGGGGTTGTATTCACCATCATCGCTTGGCTGAAAGTTTTCCCTAGATCGCTACTTTTATCGACCAGTAGAAAATCATCTTTGACTGATGCGCGCCATAATTGGCCTTTTGCATCAAAAGCCAAGTCGATGGCCGATAAGCCGGGTACCGGGTGTTGGGTATGTGCTTCATGTGCAATGCTACACAGCGCGGTTAATAACAAAGTTAGGAATACTAAAAAACGTTTCATCAAAATCCTTCATCTAATTCGCAATATAAAGCGTAATAGCAAAACGTTTTTACCGCGCCCAGCAAAGCCGCTAAGACCAGTTCGACTCCGGCTCACGCCTCTATACGTTTTCTCTATAAAAATTAATACTGTTTGGCACTGATTATTATGAATGGCAATTAATATTTAAATTCCGCACCCATATAGAACGAGCGGCCATCGCCGGGTAAAAACAGCGCCTGATTCATACCGGGCCGGGTGGCATCCAGAATCACGTTAGTGGTTGCTGCATATTTTTTATCACTTAAATTGCGCATATCGATAAACCATGAAAGCTGCTTATTAACTTGCTGCCCGGCTTTGATACCCCATAGCGTGTAAGGATCAGCATACAGCGTTTGTGCAAAATCCACTGAATAACGCTGAGGCGAGACTTCAATAGTTGGGCCGATATAAAAACCATTTCTGCGATACATCAACTCGCTGCGAAGCAGGCTTTTTTGCAAACCCGGTAGTTTGCGGTTACCAAATTGCTCGTCATCATTAAAACGGAAATGGTTGATCAACAGGCTTTGGCGCCATTGCAAATGCCAAGGAAGCCTGGCCGTCATGCCGAATTCCAAACCTGCGTGTACCGTCTGATCAGCATTGGTGGTTTGGGTAGCTGGCGCAGCATTATTACCCGCCGGGAATACTGCTGTTTGCAATAGTTCTTTATCCAGCTTTGCATAGTAGGCGGAAAAATCCCAGTCGATATGCTCAGTATTGCCGCGGGTACCCACTTCAAACGTTGTACCTTCTTGCGCATCGACGATATTCGGCCTTAAACCCCCAGCCAGTTCGCCAAATGAAGGCGGTTCATAACTGCGCGATAGGTTCGCATAAAATTGCACATTGGGACGGTAGTCATACAACACGCCAATTTTAGGATTAGTTTGTACATACGTGGCATCGAAACTTTCGTTTTGCCCGGCACTGGCGAAGAATTGATCGCGCAGGTTGCGTTCGGAGTGCGTATATTGCAAACCGGCAATCAGTGCCACATCCGGCATCAGGTAGAAACGGTTTTCCACATACGCCTCAATATTGCGCGCCTGGTATTCCAGCCTATTTTGCCTGGCACCTCTTTTACCCCGATTATTAATCGAACGCTCGTCGTAACCTTTACCATAGCTAGGATTAAAACCCAGAGTTAATGCATTTTTATGCCCTAGGATTTCACCCTCATGCGTATAACGTGCTTCAAAACCATAATCGTTGGTATCCAGATCAATGACCTGGAAAATGGGATGAAACAAATCTCTGTGCGAATAGTAGGCACTAACTTGCAGATTGCTTTGTTCACCAAGCCTGAAATTGGTTTTATTGGCAATGCGGATTAAATCGATATCGCGTTTTTGCTGGCCGATGGCCGGGCTTAAAAATGCATCGCTTGGGTCGTCTTTTAATTGGTCTTTTGTCAGCGGTGCGGGCAAGTCAGAATCGCTTCTGGCATAGCCCAAGTAGAAGCGCGTTTCGATATCGTCATTCACATGGTAGCCAAAATTGACATTCAAACGCAGCGCGCGCTGCTCAGCATTTTCACGGAAGCCTTCCTGGTTAAAACTACTGCCGCTGATGAAATAATCAAAATCGCCGATCACATTGCCAGTGCTCAAACCTAAGCGCTGGTAATCAAAGCTGCCGGCTTCTGCCCGTATGTTCAAATGTTCGGCATCGTACCCAGTCGGCGACATGAAATTGATCGCACCACCTAAGTTGCTGGTGCCATAACGCAAGGCATTCGCCCCACGATACACTTCGATATAACGTGTTGCCATCGGCTCTATGGCCTGATAGTCAAAACTGCCATCGGCCTGATTGACGGGAATACCATCCTGCATAAGCTTGATGCCACGTCCATGAAAGGTACGCTGCAAACCAGATCCACGAATTGATAGTCGCGTTTCCTCGGCGCCGAACCGTGATTGTGCCAATACACCAGCAGCCAAGCCAAGCGTATCCCTGAAATTGGAGACACGGCCCTCACGTATTTCGTGAAGATCGACAATTGTCACGCCGCCAGGGGTTTTGTTAATGATTTCACGAGCGGCATCCAAATCTGGCTGGGTAGCTGAAACAGACTCTTTCTTACCGATTACTTCCACTTGCTGCAAAGTGAGGTCATGCTGATGGTCTGCGGCGGCAGAGATGGGCAGATAGGCTGTAGATAAGCCTATAAAGCACCTAAATAACGTTTGATTCATTGAAACATTCCTTAAAGATTAACGCAGAGCCTGAACTCTGAAAAAGTTAATGATTAGGAATTAGGCGGGCCTTGGCTGGGGGGTAAGAGCTCCAAGTGCTGGTAGACAGGTGTAACAGCAGAAGCAGTCACTTGCCAGGCTTGGGCTTCCAGTACCTGGATGATGAATGGGATGGTATTGGGAATAGCATCCTGGGTTGGTGGATTGGAACAAAACACACAATGCGCTAAATGACGGTCATCATTTTCGGATTTTATCGATGGCTTGACGTCTAACTCAGTGTTTAACTGCTTGCCCATGGTGGTTTTCACCTGGATTATGACTTTTTTCCCATCAGATGTACAAATCTTTTGCACAAACGACGGATTCCCCGTCCAGGATGCTAGGGCATGCGAAACGGCCGGTGCCAGCGAGACGAACAACATCACGGCTACCATAAGCCGGCTGATGAAGGTCGTGTTGAATTTGAATCGCATCATGAGATTATAAAGAAAGCCGGCGGATTTTCATTAAAAATCATCGTCTTCGGTAAACCGTTGTTCTTTGAACGGATCCCCATGGTTATGGTAACCGCGCACTTCCCAAAAACCCGGGCGATCTTCTGCGTGCAATTCTATGGCTTTCAGCCATTTCGCACCTTTCCAGGCGTAGCGTTTAGGCACGATAATGCGCACCGGCCCGCCGTGTGCTGTCGTCAGCGGATACCCTAAAACAGAATGGGCGATGATGACATCGTCATCCAGTAGCGCTTCCAGATCAAGATTGGTGGTATAGCCGTCATAGCCATAGAGTGTTGCGAATTTGGCGTTCTCCAGCGGCCCGACCATCATCAGTAAATCCTGCGCCTTGACTCCAACCCAGTCCATATCTAGCCTAGTCCAACGGGTAACACAGTGGAAATCTGACAACTCAGTGACTTGCGGCAACGCTTGAAAAGCGGCCCAGTCGAGCTGAATTTCTTTCTCTACCAAGCCATGAATGCGTAACTGCCAATTGGATTGATTTACATCTGGCAAGATTCCTAAATCAAGAATAGGAAAATTTTTTACTTCAGTTTGCCCGGCCGGCACGCGGTTATTTTCGTTTAGCTTACCAGGCTGATGCCCTTTTTTTGCCAGAGCGATTTTTCCTGCGATAAGTTTTTTCCAATCTGGCACGGTAGTTTCTTTCTCGTTAGAGCTTAGGCCGACTTAAGATGCTGCGGCTTTTTAAAGCTGTCCAGTAGTAAAAGGCCTACGCCAATACAAATTGCACTATCCGCCACATTAAACGCGGGCCAAGCAAAATTTTGATAATGGAAATACAGAAAATCCACTACGTAGCCTAACGTAAGGCGGTCATATAAGTTGCCAATGGCGCCACCCAAAACAAGCGCGAGTCCCAAACAAAAAAGCTTCTCTGTGCGATATTTATACAACAAATAACTAATTACAACGATGGCAATTAGGGAGACACCACTGAAAAAAAACTTTTGCCATCCACCTGCGTTGGCAAGAAAGCTAAATGCTGCGCCCTCATTGTGGTAGCGCACCAGATCGAAAAAACTGGTAACAAACAAATGATCCCCGTAAGAAAACGCCTGCTGTATCAGGAATTTGGTATATAAATCCAATGCCACAATCACTGCACTGATAGCAAACCACTTACGCATGGGTACGATACTCCCCTGTTCCAAATAAGTTACGCACACAACGTCCACAAATCTGCGGATGCAACTCATCGGCCCCTACGTCAGCCCGGTAATGCCAGCAGCGTTCGCATTTGGCATGTGCGCTTGGTTTTACCAGTATTTTTTGCGCAGTTTCATCAGCGACTTTGAAGACTTTTGCATCACTGGTAATCATGGCGAATTTCAGGTCATCACCCAAGATGGATAAGGCTTTATAAGCATTTTCAGGAACATGAAACTCAAGCTCTGCCTGCAATGAGGAGCCCACCGTACCAGATTCGCGCAGTTTCTCGATTTCTTTCTGAGCCTGGCTGCGTAATTCGATCAGCACTTGCCAGCCTTCAATAGTAGCAGGCGTCAAACCGTGCTTGGGTAATTTGTACCACTCTTCTTCAAACACGGTTCTATTCGCATCCATTCCTAAAGTCTGCCAGATCTCATTGGCGGTAAAGCTCAAGATGGGTGCTGTGAGGCGCATCAGACAATGCGTGATGTGATACAAAGCACTTTGTGCAGCACGGCGGGCAAATGAATCTTCACCTGTTGTGTACAAGCGATCTTTAAGAATATCCAAATAGAAACCACCCAGATCTTCCGAGCAGAAACTGACGAACTTCTGTACCGCCAGGTGGAACTCGTAGCGGTCGTAGTCAGCGAGGATTTCCGTTTGCAATTCTGATGTCAGGTAAAGCGCATAGCGGTCGATATCCAGCATTTCCGCTGGTGCCAGCAGGTGCTTTTTCGCATCAAAGTCAGCCAGGTTCGCTAACAGAAAGCGCAAAGTATTACGAATACGGCGATAGCTCTCAGCAACGCGTTTCAAGATTTCATCCGAGATCGTCAGTTCACCCGAATAATCCGTAGAAGCTGTCCATAAACGCAAAATATCTGCACCATAGGTATCCATGACTTTTTGCGGCGCAACGACATTGCCTTTGGATTTACTCATCTTGTGACCAGAACCATCCACCACAAAACCATGCGTCAGCAAGGCCTGGTATGGCGCACGGCCATTAATAGCGCAGCCGGTCAATAATGAGGATTGGAACCAGCCGCGATGCTGATCAGAACCTTCCAGATACAAATCAGCGGGTGAAGTTAGCTCTGCACGACGCTTTAACACCGTTGCATGGGTAGCACCAGAGTCAAACCAAACGTCTAAGGTATCAGGTACTTTTTTATATTGCGCTGCATTTTCCGGCGCATGCTGCTTGAGGAAAGCAGCTTCATCTAAAGAGAACCAGGCTTCTACCCCTAGTTGCTCAACCATTAAGCAAGCTTGCTCTAAAAGCTGCAGCGTCAATGGATGCGGCTCGCCGGTTTCTTTATGTACAAACAAGCCCATGGGGACGCCCCAATTACGTTGGCGCGATACACACCAGTCCGGGCGGTTTTTGATCATGGCTTCCAGACGCGCGCGGCCCCAAGATGGGAAGAATTCGGTTTCATCCACCGCTTTATTCGCGTGTTCCCGTAGGCTCGTGCCTTTGACATCGGTTTCATTCATGCCGATAAACCATTGATGCGTTGCCAGTTGCATCAAAGGTGTTTTATGGCGCCAGCAGTGCGGGAAACTATGATGCAGTCGTGCACTGGCAAGTAAGTGACCACTTTCTTGCATGGCGGCCAATATAGCTTTATTAGCTTCCTGGCGGTTCAAACCACGGATGGGTGCGAACTCCACCAGTTCACTATTGAAAAATTTACCATCCCCGCCAATCAATACGCGCGGTTTTTCATTCGGGAAATTGGCGCGCATGACCAGCCAGTCGTCATTACCATGCGCCGCTGCAGTATGTACCAAACAAGTACCAGCTTCGGTCGTGACGTGTTCCCCCGTAATCACGGGTACTCGGCGATTATCGAAGGGATGTTGTAACTGCAGGCCTTTCAGTGCAATACCACTGCATGTGCCCAATACTTGGGTATTTTCTTCGCCATAGCGAGAAAGCGTACTTTCCACCAAATCATGTGCAAGGATCAGCAGGCCTTTGCTAGTTTGGATCAGGTCGTATGTTAGTTCCGGGTGCACGCTCACGGCCTGGTTGGCGGGCAATGTCCAAGGCGTAGTCGTCCAGATCACAGCATACGCATCGCCATTCACTTGCGTACCGAATGCCTTACCTAGGGCCACGTTATCAACCACCTTAAAGCCCACATCAATCGCCGGTGAGTTCACATCTTC
Organism: Methylotenera sp.; assembly: GCA_002928535.1. Lineage (GTDB taxonomy): Bacteria > Pseudomonadota > Gammaproteobacteria > Burkholderiales > Methylophilaceae > Methylotenera. The sequence continues at coordinate 114,153 of PERG01000005.1, forward strand.
ATACTCAACTTCGGCTTCGGCTAGCGCGGAACCGCAATCCACGCACCAGTGCACCGGTTTGCTGCCCTGGTATAGATAGCCATTCTGATAAATTTCACCCAGTGCACGCATGATGTCGGCTTCGGTTTTGAAATCCATGGTGAGATAAGGATGATCCCAATCACCCAATACGCCCAGGCGGATAAAGTCTTTTTTCTGACGCTCGATCTGCTCGGCTGCATAAACGCGGCATAGCTCGCGAAACTTGGCAGGGTCGATATTCTTGCCATGCGTTTTTTCCACCATGAGTTCGATCGGCAGGCCGTGGCAATCCCAACCAGGCACATAGGGGGCATCAAAGCCACTCATGGTTTTGGACTTAACGATAATGTCCTTAAGGATTTTATTGACGGCATGGCCGATATGAATATCGCCATTCGCATACGGCGGGCCATCATGCAAAATGAATTTTTTAGCGCCTTTGCGCGCTTTGCGGATTCGTTGGTAGAGCTGTTTATCTTGCCATTGCTGCAGCCAAGTTGGCTCACGCTTAGCCAGGTCGCCGCGCATCGGAAAGCTGGTTTCCGGCAGGTTAAGTTTGTATTTCGACGCTTCGTCTGGCTTAGTTTTGTCAGTCATATTTCGGTTCTAATATATTTCTAAATGTGTGGTTGTGGTACGGCGTTTTGTTTGAAGAATGCCCTGGCGACCAGCACGTCCTGTGCGATCTGCGCTTTTAACGCTTCCAAGCCGTCAAATTTTATCTCGTCACGAATCTTGTGTAGAAATTCTACATGCACATGCCTATCGTACAAATCACCATCAAAATCAAGGATATGTACTTCTAAAGATAACTTGGGAACACCAGCAATTGTAGGCCGCACACCCAAATTGGCGACACTTGGCAAACCGTCTAATTTTACCGCATATACCCCGGTTAATGCAGGTCGCTCGTGACGCATGTGGATATTCGCAGTGGGAAAGCCTAATTGACGACCACGCTTAGCGCCGTGTATGACTTTTCCGCTGATACTATAAGCGCGTCCCAAAAGACTATGCGCTTCAATCAAACGGCCTGCGGCCAATGCTGCGCGCACCCTCGTGCTCGATACCCGTTCAGGTAGATTTTCGCAATTAAGCATGTCCACTTGGGGCAGGCTCACGAGATTAAATCCAGCTTCTACAAAATCGGCCGTCGTGCCGGCACGTTTTGCCCCGAAGCGAAAGTCCTCGCCCACTAGAATCGCTTGTGTATTCAAGGTATCTCGTAAAATATCGTTCATAAAAGCCTCAGCCGTAACTTTGGCAAAGCGCCGATCGAAGCGTATGACATAAGCCACCTCCACATCGGCTTCCGCCAAGTGCTCAAGCTTTTCACGCATGGAACACAAACGTGCAGGTGCGCTTTCCGGGGTGAAGAATTCGCGGGGATGTGGCTCAAACGTCATGACGGCAGAAGTTACTTGCATGACTTTAGCTGTTGCGACCAGCTTATTTAGCAACGCTTGGTGACCAAGATGCATGCCATCAAAATTTCCGATCGCCAGCGCACACGGTGACTGCTGGTGGGATGGAATGTGACGTAATACCTGCATTAACGTTCTACCCGGCGAATATAGTCTCTAGGCCTCAGGCCCATTAATAACAGCGCGGCAAAATAACTGATAGCGCCCAGCGCCACGAGCCCAGTGAGGTACATTAACCGTTTGAGGATACTGAATTGCAGCCAATCACCGGGATTGCCCATGGCGTAGTACAGCACTATCCCCATCAAAATTAGGCCAATTAGCAATTTAAAATAAAATATCCACCACCCGGGCTGCGGTAGATAAATTGCCGCTTTGCGTAAATGGTAATAGAGTAAAGCCGCATTTATACAAGCACCCAGGCCGATTGCTAGCGCCAGACCAGCATGTTGCAGATGCAAACCGAATACGAACACGATATTCATTAATTGGGTGGCCACCAATGTAAATATTGCAATTTTTACCGGCGTTTTAATGTTTTGGCGGGCATAAAAACCAGGAGCCAATATTTTTACTAAAATCAGCCCGAGCAAGCCCATACTATAGGCAACCAAAGCTTGCTGTGTCATCACTACATCATGGGCGGTAAATTTGCCATAATGGAACAATGTCACCACCAATGGTGCTGCTAGCACCGCAAGCGCTACTGCGGCAGGTGCAGCGAGTATAAATGTGAGGCGTAATCCCCAATCCAACAATTGCGAATATTCGCTATGATTGCTACTGGCAAAAGCCTTAGAAAGGCTAGGCAGCAGAATCGTGCCGAGTGCCACGCCTAGCACTCCGGTTGGGAACTCCATTAAACGATCTGCATAATAAAGCCAGCTAACACTGCCGGTCTCTAAAAAAGAAGCGAACACAGTATTAATAATGAGGGAAATCTGCGCGACGGAAACGCCTAATATGGCCGGACCCATCAGTTTTAAAATTCGCCATACGCCTTCATCATTACGATTAAAGTCGAACTTAGGGAGTAAGCCAATCTGTTTCAAGAATGGCACTTGGAATGCAAGTTGCAAAAAACCACCAATAAATACTGCCCATGCCAATACTTTGATAGGTTCTGCAAAATGATCAGCAAAAAATAATACTGCTGCGATCATTGAGACATTCAGCCAAACCGGGGTAAAGGCAGGGATGCCGAATTTGTTATAAGTATTCAGAACTCCACCCGCCATAGAGACCAGCGAAATGAAGAAAATATAAGGGAAGGTAATACGTAGCAGCTCAATAGTGAGCTGCATTTTTGCAGGATTTGTCTTAAAGCCCGGTGCTATTAAGGTGACAACCCAAGGCGCAGCTAACATTCCAAGCAGCGTTACAATTACTAGAATAATGCCTAACCAAGTAGCGACGCGGTTAATGAGCTGATGCGTATCATCAAAACTGCGCTGACTTTTATATTCTGCGAGGATAGGTACGAAAGCCTGGCTGAATGCGCCCTCAGCAGAGATACGGCGTAATAGGTTGGGGATTTTGAATGCCACAATAAAAGCATCCGTGATCATTCCTGCACCAAAAACGCGAGCAATAAGCGTATCTCGCACGAAACCCAAGATGCGGGATACAAAAGTCATACTGCCAACTTTGGCCAGCGCGTTGAGGAGATTCATGGATTAATGCGAAAAATGGTTTATTAACAACATATTGCGTAATTTTATCACGCCGTTAATCGCTATGCGGCACTTAAGGTTTGTTCTTTCCGCGAATAAGCATTAATTACTCAACCGAACGTGCATTTGGGCTTGCAATTCAATCCCAAAATAGTTAAGATGACGGGCTTCGTATTTTGAATAGCCTTTAGGCCTCATAGGAAAAAATTTAAG
>PERG01000006.1 GCA_002928535.1 Methylotenera sp.
AATCGGCTTTGGTACATTTTATGTTGGCAAACGTGAAGCACGTAACGGTCGCAATCCACGTACAGGGGCTACAATTAAGATTAAAGCTGCAAATTCTCCTAAATTTAGAGCTGGCAAAGCGCTTAAAGATGCTGTAAACTAGTCGTCTTTGTTGGTTAGGCAGGGTGCTTAGCTCAGTTGGTAGAGCGTCGCCCTTACAAGGCGAATGTCAGCGGTTCGACCCCGTTAGCACCCACCAAAAATAACTAACAAATGTGACTAAGCCGTTTCTAATTAATTAATTTAGAGTGCTAGTAATTTTAGGCACTCTTTATTTTTGTAAAATTTTGAAAAACGCAAGTTTTTTAATTTTGAAAATATTAGGAACGCAAAATTATAAAGCGTATAAATTTGGTAAAATTATATTTATACGCAAGCTTTAAGGAGTGGTAGTTCAGTTGGTTAGAATACCGGCCTGTCACGCCGGGGGTCGCGGGTTCGAGTCCCGTCCACTCCGCCAAACATAAAATAGCGGGTCTCAATTAAATCTGAGACTCGCTATTTTTATTTGTAGGTTTGATCTGTAAAGCTGCGGATTTCTTGAAATCGTAATTCGAGGGTATTTAGCGCCTATCGCCCCATCAAACTCTCAGTGTGGACCGCACTTGTGCTATATTACGTGGCGATCATAATGGCATGATAAATAGCAAGAAATCATGTCCTTTGTTTCAAATATTTGGTAATTATCTTTAGAAGAGAAAGTTTTTATGTTAGATAGCATTCGCTCTGTAGCAAAAGGCTGGGTTGGTAAAGCGTTGTTAGCCGCAATCACAATTCCATTTGCATTGTTCGGGATAGATTCTTACTTAAATGACGCGGGCAACAACGTTGCTATTGCTGAAATCAATAATGATAGTATTTCTGTGCAGGAATATTCCAATGCCTTACAAAATCTGCGTAATCGCCTACAGTCTGAGGGTAAGGTTGATACTGCCCAATTAGATAGTCCGGAAGTGAAGTTACTAGTGCTTGATCAGTTGATCAACAAGCGACTGTTGGCTGAAGAAGTCCGTAATGCCAAATATGCGATCAGTGATGAGCAATTAGCAACTTACATCACAGGCATGCCGGAATTCCAGAAGGACGGTAAATTCTCTGAGGATGTATACAACCAGACGCTAGAGCAGAATCGTATTACACCTTCACGTTTTGAAGCTGGTTTGCGCGCAGATCTTTTAGCCCAGCAAGCCCAGGATGGTATCTCTAAATTAGGGTTCGTGTCTCGTGCACAAGCTAATGAAGCTTATAAGCTTACCCATCAACAACGCACAGTTTCCGTTGCAGAAATCAAAACCAAGGATTTCATTGATCAGGTCAAGATTGAGCCTGCGCAAGTCAAGGCTTACTATGAAAAACATAAAGACAAATTGCGTGAGCCTGAAAAAGTCAAAATCGAATTTTTGTTGTTGTCTGCAAGTAGCCTGATTCCAGGCATCAATGTTGATGATGCTGAAGTGAAGAAATTTTACGATGAGAATGCAGCGAAATTTCAAGGAAATGAACAAAGGCGTGCCAGTCATATTTTGATTGGCTTTGGCGTTAGCGCAACACCAGAACAAAAACAGCAAGCGAAAGCAAAAGCGGAAGAAATTCTCGCGGCTGTTAAGAAGAATCCAAAACGATTTGAAGAGCTGGCGGTTAAAGAGTCCCAAGACCCAGGCTCTGCAAGTAAAGGTGGTGACCTAGGCAGTTTTGGTCGTGGCGCAATGGTTAAGCCTTTTGAAGATGCGGCCTTTGCTATGAAAGTAGGACAAGTCAGCGATATTGTAGAATCGGAATTCGGTTTCCATATCATCAAACTTACTGAAGTGACTGGTGAAAGCTCAGACTATGAAAGTCTAAAACCAAAAATAAAAGGTGAGTTGTTATTCCAGAAAGCACAGGCTCTATTTACTGAGCAGGCAGAAAATTTCAGTAATATGGTGTATGAACAGTCTGGCAGCCTGCAGCCTGCTGCTAAAGCGTTCAATGGCCAAGTGCAGACCTCTGATTGGATTAGCCGTGAAGAAGGTGCAAAATTCTTCAAAAATGACAAAATCATGAATGCGATATTTTCTGCAGAAAGTTTGCAGGATCGTCGCAATACAGAAGCTGTGGAGATCTCACCTAATAACTTAGTATCTGCACGCGTGATCGAATACAAACCCGCTGCCCCTAGAAGTTTTGATGTCGTTAAAGGCGGTATTGAGGATTTATTAAAATTAGAAGCAGCATCTAAGCTAGCTTTAAACAAAGGGGAAGCGGCACTAAAAAGTTTAAACGCAGGTGAAGAACCCGCAGATATTGAGTGGATCCCAGAAGTGACGGTTGATCGTAAAAATGCGCAAGGCCTCACTGAGTTGGCGATGAATCAAGTGTTTAAAACCAATGTTTCCAAATTGCCAGCCTATTCAGGGATTGCAGATGCAAAACAAGGCTACTTGCTTGTTAAAGTCATTAAGGTTGAAAGCCCTACACTTGATGATGCAGAGGCTAATAAAACCACTCAAACAGAGCTAAATGAAGCTTTAGCAGCCGAATATCTTTCAGCATACAAACAATCTCTGCGTGAAAAGAATGAAGTATTGGTCAACCAGAAATTGTTGGCAGGTAATTAACGGGGTTTATAGTTAATTCTTAAAAATAAAAAAGGCACTATTTAGTGCCTTTTTTATTGGATTGAGTAAGCCTATTCAATAACGCCAGCGGCGGTAATATTCATGCCACCATCTACATATGTGATTTCACCGGTTATACCCGAAGCGAGGTCGCTACAAAGAAACGCTGAAGCATTGCCCACTTCTTCAATGGTAACGTTGCGGCGTAAAGCAGCATGTTTCTCGTTAAAGCCGATCATTTTGTCAAAATCTGCAATGCCGGAGGCAGCGAGCGTTTTAATAGGCCCTGCAGACACTGCGTTCACACGAATACCTTTTGGACCCAGGCTTTGTGCCATATAGCGTACATTGGCTTCTAGGCTAGCTTTCGCTAATCCCATGACGTTATAGTTTGGCATGGTGCGTTCTGCGCCCAAGTAGCTTAATGTTAGCAAGCTGCCTTTGCGGCCTTCCATCATCGGCAACGCGGCTTTGGCCAGCGCAGCAAAGCTATATGAGCTAATGTCATGGGCAATCCGGAAATTTTCACGCGTGACAGCGGCGAGGTAGTCGCCATCTAAAGCGGTTTTAGGCACAAAAGCGATTGAGTGCACGATAGAGTCAATGCCGTCCCAATGTTGGGCGATCTGGGGAAATAGGCCTTCAATCAAACTGTCCTCCGCCACATCACAATGGAATACCAGTTTAGAATCAAAATCGGCAGCTAAGTCAGCCACACGGCCTTGATGTTTTTCCATCTGATAAGTAAAAGCTAATTCTGCACCTTCACGTTTCATTGCGGCAGCGATGCCGTAAGCGATAGAGCGGTTACTGATTAAGCCCGCGATTAATATACGTTTTCCAGCTAAAAACCCCATGAATAATGATCCTTCTTTTATCGTTGCTGAGTGTTGATGATTAAAGTTGACTGCTGCGAGGATTAAATGCGTCGCGTAATCCGTCTCCGAGCAGATTATACCCCAACACGGTAATCAATATGGCGAGGCCGGGGAACAAGGAAAGCCACCAGGCAAATTGAATATACTCCTTACCATCCGTAAGAATGTTGCCCCAAGAGGCCTGTGGGGCTTGAACGCCCAAGCCTAAGAAGCTCAAGCCAGATTCTACTAATACCGCGCTGGCAATCCCTAAAATTGAACTCACGATAATGGGTGTCAGGCTGTTAGGGAGTAAATGGGTAAATATCAGTCTGGCATCTTTGGCGCCTAAAGTCTGCGCAGCCAGTACAAATTCGCGATTACGCAAGCTCAAAAACTCCGCGCGAACCAAGCGTGTAACACCCATCCAAGACGTGAGACCAATCACAATCATGATGTTCCAAATAGAGGGCGTTAAAAAAGCAATCACGGCCAAGATTAAGAAAAAGGTGGGAATTGAAAGCATTACATCAACTGAGCGCATAATCACCGTATCGACCCAGCCACGGTAATAACCGGCAATCGCACCCAGGAAAATACCAATCGCTGTGGCAATGCCCACTGCCACAAAACCTACCATGAGTGAGATGCGCGCACCATATAGCATGCGTGAAAATACATCACGTCCCAGGCCGTCTGTGCCCATCCAATGCATGGAAGAGGGTGCCAATAAAATCGCTTTCACATCGATGGCTTCCGGATCATAAGGCGCAATTAAAGGTGCAATCAGTGCTAGCAGTAATATGCTGATAATAATGAATGCGCCGATCAGCACCAGCGGATTGGCCAATAGCTTTTTCATTGCACTACTCCACGGCGTACACGCGGGTCTGCCCATGCATAAGCGATATCAGCCAGCAAGTTGCCGAGCAGCGTCAGGATGGCGCCTATGGTCAGGATGCCCATGATGACCGGAAAATCACGCATCAATACCGCATCGTAAAATAGCTTGCCCATGCCAGGGATGGCAAAAATACTTTCTGCAATCACTGAGCCACCAATGAGACCGGGTATACTCAGGCCGAAGATGGTAATGAGCGGCAGCAGGGCATTACGTAAAGCATGTCCATATACTACCCGTTGTTCATTTAAGCCCTTGGAGCGTGCAGTGGTGATGTAATCCTGGTGTAGTACTTCCAACATACCGTTTCGTACAAATAGCGAGATGCCCGCTAAACCGGTGATGCCAGAAATAAATACAGGCAATGCTAAATGCTTTAGGGTATCTAGGGTTTGACCAAACCAGGATAAGTTCTCATGGCCTAAGCTTTGCAAGCCGGATATTGGCATCCAGCTATGCTGAACACCTGTCCAGTACATCAGCATTAGTGCCAGCCAAAAGCCTGGAATAGCAAAGCCGATAAAGACAAATAGCGTAATGCCGCGATCAGGTAGCTGGTTCTGGTTGAGTGCTGAAATAACGCCTAACGGCAGGGCTACGCCGATAATCAATAACAGGCTGAGTACATTAATGAGCAATGTGATGGGCAATGCTTCCTGAATCATGCCCAAGGTAATATTGCCGTCTTTATCTTTGGTTTGCCAGAACACCGGACGTTGATGTGAAGCGAACGATGTGCCGAAATCCAGAGTGGCTATGCGTTTAAGCCATAAACCGTATTGCACAATGATGGGTTTATCCAAGTTATAAAGCTCACGCAATTTTTGCCGCGATTCTTCGCTGGCTTTTGGGTTAAAGCTCGCCTCACTGGTGGTGATATCACCCGGTGCCAGATGCATGATAAAGAACGAAATCAGGCTGATGCCGATGAGTAGCGGGATCATCCATATAAATCGTTTTAGAAGATATTTAAGCATATGGCAAGTTAAAATTATTGTTCGTTAATTTCATGACGGGCATACACTTTTGGAATGTACCATTCGTAAGTATTGTAGCCAATGCCAGCCGGTGGTGCAGGGTTACTAATCCCTTGTACGCGCTTATGGATGGCAGATAAACCATAGCCTGCGGATAGATAGACGATAGGGCTATCTTCCAGCAGGATTTTGGAAAACTCATGATAAATCTTCATGCGTTTATCCGGATCTAATTCCAGCCTGCCTGCCTCTAGTAGTTTGTCTACACGCGGATTGCTGTAACTAATGAAATTGAATTGGCCTGGTGCTTGTTGGCTGGAATGCCAGATGCTGTACTGATCAGGGTCAAGCGATAGACTCCAGCCTAAAACAACCACATCGAATTCTTTAGGCTTGATAAATCTGCCCAGGAAACTGGCCCATTCAAGTACGCGAATATTGGCGTCGATGCCAATCTCTCGCAGGCGACGTTGGATAAGCACGCCCGTCATTTCACGTTCTTTATTTTGGTTAGTCAAAATTTCAAAAGCAAACGGTTTGCCATCTTTTTCCAGAATACCGTCGCCGTTGCTATCAATAAACCCAGCATCTTTCAGCAAGGCTTTTGCCTTTGCAGGATCATAAGGATAAGACTTTAATGCCGGATTACTCCAGCGTGTACCAGGTTTGTAGGGCGACGCTACCGGTTCTCCTAGGCCCAGCAGCACGCCATCAATAATTTCTTGCTTGTCGATGGCATAGTTAATAGCCTGACGCACCCGAATATCGTCAAACGGCTTACGTTTTAAATTGAAGCCAAGATAAGTGTAGTTATTGCCCAGCTCTTTATACAAAGCGATGTTTTTGTTCAGTTCAGGACGAGCTGGGAAGATTCTGGCGTACTGGATAGGGTTCAGTCCCATGGAATCAATATTGTCTGCGCTTAATTCGAGAAATTGTGCAGCCTTGTCCGGAATAATACGTGAAAGCAGGCTGTCAATCCTCGCCTGACCTTGCGTTGCATTTGGGTTTCGTGTGAGTTTAAGGTACTGACCATTTTTCCAAGAGACCAATTGGTAATAATGGCTCCCAACAGGCTTACGTGAGAATGCCGTAGTATTGATGTCCTGGTCTTTTAGCAGGTGCTTGGGCAATATATGCAAGCCTGCCCAGGTATCGAGCGCCGGTGCATAAGGTGCATCATAGGTGACTTTAAACGTACTTGGATCTGGCGTTTCCGCTTTCACGACGAGTTTGAAATCTGACCCATAAGGTGTGCGGGTATTCTCATCAGTGACTTTTTGCCAGGTGAATAATACATCTTCGCTGGTTAAAGACTGGTTATCAGCCCACTTGAGTCCAGGTTTCAAGTGGAAGGTGATGGTTTTTTTATCTTTGGAAATTTCCCAGGATTCAGCTAATTCTCCGGTTAAGTCCAAATTACGGTCATATTTAAGCAAGCTATTGAAAATATTGCTAGCAATGGCAGAAGCAGCAGATTCACCGGCGATCATAGCGATTAATCCGCTAGGCTCGCCCGTCATCGCATCAATCATGGTGCCACCATTAGCTGGCGGATAAATTTTGTTGAAGTCTTTTTGGTTTACTGTAGAAGAAGAAGTGGAATCGCTACACCCTGCAATAACGAAGCAGAGTAAAAAAGCACTCAGTAATTTACAAAGACTATCCTGAAACGTCATGAATGAAAAGTGAATTAAAAGCTACGCGCATTAAGTATTGTAAGACGATGTCCAGGACGGATACGTGTGTGAATTTTTTTATTCCAGCGCCTGATATCAACAACACCTACATTAAATTTTTGTGCAATGGTATGTAAGGTATCACCGCGTTTCACAATATAAGTTTTTCGATTGCCTCTTGAAGCATCTTCTTTAGAAGCCGTTTTGATGTTTTTATTTGCTACGCCTAACGTTAAGATTTGGCCTACTTGGATTTCATTATTTTCCAAATCATTAGTCGCTTCGATTTGCTCGATGCTTATACCGTGGCGTTTAGCAATACTAAGCAAGCGGTCGCCTTTTTGGACTTTATATTGAATAGTTTTCTGCGAACTGGTATCAGCGACGTCGTTGACGTTCGCCGATTCGGTATTAATTTCACTGATATTTTCCACTGACGATTCAGCCACTTTTTCTCCCACAGTAAAGCGCGCTTGATGGCCATTAGGTACAAGAATCGTGGAGGACTGTTTGAGTTTTTTATGCGCTGGTAGATTATTTACGTTACGCAATTGTGCGACTTCAATCCCGAATTTATTCGCAATCTTATCCATGCGCTCGCCACGTTTTGCGTGGTAGGTTTGCCAGCTCACTAAAGGCCGGTCATAAGCGGCTAAATTATCTTTAAATGTTTGTGCTGCAGAAACAGGTAAGAGGATTTCATGGCGCTCACTGTTTTTTGTAATCACCGGGCGGTTATAACTAGGGTTAAGGGCAAAGAATTCTTCGCTACTGATTTCAGCTAAATTAGCAGCTAAATGCGAGTCGATCTGTGCGGGGGCCGATACACTGATGAAATAAGCACTGTTAGCGATAGTTTGGATTTGCAAACCATAATTGGTCGGATTGGTGATGAGGTTTTTGATTGCTTGCAATTTAGGCACATAGTTACGTGTTTCCGGCGGCAGCTCCAGACTCTCATAGTCCGTAGGCAAACCTAATCGACGATTACGCTCAATGGCGCGACCCACTGTGCCTTCTCCGGCATTATAGGCAGCCAATGCCAAGTCCCAAGCGCCAAACATGCCATGCAGTTTTTGCAGGTACGTAAGGGCAGCATCTGTAGCAGCCGTCACATTCCGGCGATTATCCACCCACCAGTTTTGCTTTAAGCCAAAACTTTTCCCTGTGGAAGGGATGAATTGCCAAATGCCAGAGGCGCGACTACGGGAATAAGCCTGCGGGTTATAAGCACTTTCAATCATCGGAAGCAGCGCGATTTCGGTTGGCATGCCGCGTTTTTCAACTTCCTCTACAATATGGAACAGGTATTTCTCGCTACGTTCTACCATGCGTTTCATGTAGTCTGGACGGGAGCTGTACCAATTCTCATGTTTGGTAATAAGCTCAGAAGTGGAATCGGGAATCGCATAGCCATTTCTAATGCGTTGCCATAAGTCTTCACTACTTGCAGTTTCAGCGATAGCCGGTTCACTAGAAAGGTAACTTTCTGGTGGTAGTAAAGGATTGTTAGCTTGGGTGGGGTGATTTAAATTTTCGGCGGTGCCGAGGGCGCGTGTAGCAGGTTTAACGGTGTCGTCGGCGTAAATGATAATTTCATCGCCTGCAACATTAAATTCTGCGGAAGCTAAATGACTAAATGTGAGCAATCCGCCATAAAAAATAGCCAAACCCAAGCTTGCAGCAAAGCTAAATACCTTGACAGTACTGAACGGATGCGCGTTTGCATCGTGAAATCTTGCCTTGGGATGACAATTGTGCAAATGTGAAAGAGACATGGCAGCGCTCATAGTCATAATGTTGCCACATAGTAACGAACAGCCACCTTATACGTCAAGTAAAAATTTACTTAATAAATACGCGCTATATACCTGATTAGTAATGATTTCTCATCTCTCTAATAGTGGTAAAAACTTGTAATGAGTCAGCATTATGTAATTTAATTGAAGCTTTGATTTCTGGACTATCGCAACGTAAAAAAGGATTGGTCGCCGATTCTAGTTGTAGGGTAGAAGGTAAGCTTGGTTGGTTATGCTGACGTAATTGCAATGTGTTGAGCTGTCTTGCAAGCAGCTGTGAATTATTTGGCTCTAAAGTCCTGGCAAACTCCAGGTTATGCAAAGTATATTCGTGCGTGCAGTACACTTCAGTTTGTGGAGGTAAGGCTGCCAGTTTTTGCAGTGAATGATACATTTGTACAGGCGTGCCTTCAAAAAGTCGGCCACAGCCAGCGCCGAATAAGGTGTCTCCACAGAACAGCCGGCTAGGTTCGCTATTTTCTATATGTAAGTAGTATGCAATATGCCCGAGTGTGTGACCGGGGACATTAATCACCTGTAAAGCGATATCCAGTTGGTTAATTTTTACGGTATCAGGTTCTTCGACAGCTATATGTGGAAAATCGTAAGACTCCTTTTTGGATGCATATACTTGCGCCTGTGGGTAGTTGCTTAGTAATGTGTTTACACCGCCGATATGATCGTGATGGTGATGAGTAATGAGAATGGTGCTTAGTTGTAATTGTAAATCACGTAGTGTGGTAATGACTGGTTCAGGGTCGCCTGGATCCACAACCACAGCCTGGCCATCATTATGTAATAACCAGATATAGTTATCCTTAAAGGCGGGAATAGGTATAATTTGTAAATGATGACGCATTATCATTTGGTTAAGCCCTTAAGTTGTCGATAACTGACTGACCGGATTTCATATGCCTTTTCGTATTCCGCCTCCGCTTACCCACTTAGAATATGATTGGTTGGATTCCACTATTGGTCAATATTTAATGGCCAAGGAACAGTCGCTATATGATAACGCTGTTGCAGACTTATTTGGGTTTAATGCCTTGCAAATGGGTAGTGCGCGTATGGGACTGTTAAGTAGCTCAAGAATTCCCAATCGCTATCGAGCTTCTGAATTTGTCAGGGATACGCCGGATAACCATGTTTATTGCAGTGATGATTTTTTACCGTTTGCGGATGGCAGTCTTGATTTATTATTGTTGCCACACCGTCTGGAATTTAGTGAACGACCACACCAGACGTTACGAGAGGCAGAACGGGTCATCATGCCGGAAGGGCATTTGCTGATTTCCGGCTTTAACCCATTAAGTCTATGGGGGTTAGAATCCAGCATCAGTAAGTTGTTAAAGCGAACGCCAAGTTACCCATGGCATGGTAACTTTATTGGATTAGCACGAGTTAAAGATTGGTTAACATTATTAGGTTTTGAAGTTGTTTCAGTCAATTTAGGCTGCAATATGCCACCTTTCGAACATGCACATTGGTACAAAAAATTTGAATGTTGGGAGGAGTTTAGCGAACGTTACTGCGCATTCATAGGCGGCATTTATTTTATCGTAGCTAAAAAGCGAGTCCCCGGCATGACACGCCTCAAACCAGTCTGGAAAACACCCACAATACCTTCAAGACTAATTGTGAGACCTTCGCAATCGAGTCCAACGCAATTTGCCCCAACCCAACCTGAAGCGGTTAAACCAAAAGAAGATAATGGCAAGGAAGAATAATGTCCAAAAAGAAAAATGCTATAAAGAAAAATAACAGATGCGTAATAATTTAGTTGAAATTTATACTGATGGGGCCTGTAAAGGAAACCCTGGCCCTGGAGGATGGGGCGCTTGGATTCATTATGATGGACATGAAAAAGAATTATTCGGCGGTGAAACCTTAACAACAAATAATCGCATGGAGCTTACGGCAGTAATTCGCGCACTGGAGGCATTGAAAAGGCCCTGCGAAGTGAAAGTATTTACGGACTCTGTGTATGTCATGAAGGGTATATCCGAATGGATCATCGGCTGGAAAGCCAGGAATTGGCGGACCGCAGACAAAAAACCGGTTAAAAATGATGATTTGTGGCGTATGTTGGATAGTCTGGTACAGCAGCATACCGTGGAATGGGTTTGGGTAAAGGGCCACGCCGGGAACATAGGCAATGAACGCGCAGATATGCTAGCCAATAAAGGCGTGGCGGATTATATGTCAGCCGCTTAAATACTATTTAGCGTTAAAATAACCATTAAGAATGCGTAAATCCATATGAGACAGATATTCCTCGATACTGAAACAACCGGGCTCTATGCTGCCCAAGGCCATCGTATCATTGAGATCGCGGCCGTTGAAATGATTAATCGACGGCCGACCAATAATCATTTTCATGTGTATTTAAATCCTGAACGGGAAATCGATCCAGGTGCGCAAGAGGTTCACGGTATTACCCTAGAGTTTTTACAGGATAAGCCTTTATTTCAAAGCATTGCTCATGAGCTGTTGTCATTCATTCATGACGCGGAATTGGTGATTCACAATGCCCCATTTGATATTGGGTTCCTGAATGCCGAGTTAGGCCGCATCGGCTTACCGCCCGTCGAAAATACCAGCCGTAATATTGTCGATACCCTTAAAATGGCAAAAGAGTCTCGTCCTGGCCAACGTAACAATTTAGATGCTTTGTGTCGCCATTTTGGCATCGATAACTCCAAGCGCACCTTACACGGCGCATTGTTGGACGCTGAGTTGCTGGCCGAAGTGTATATGGCCATGACGCGTGGCCAGGATAGCTTGATGATGGAGTTGGATCAGGCTCAGCCTTTAAGCCAAACCGTTCAATTACAAGATATGAAACCATTGATAGTTATAATGGCAAATGACATGGAAACACAAGCGCATCAACTTTATTTAGAGTCGTTACAAAAGTCAGGTGCCTGTCTATGGCCATCTGTAGAAAAAGTTTAAAAATCAATCGGACCTAAATAAGTGAATAACACTATTATTGTAACCGGCGGCGCAGGATTTATCGGCGCCAATTTCGTACTGGCCTGGGTAAAGCTAGGCTTAGGCACCGTAGTTAATCTCGATAAATTGACCTACGCTGGCAATCTGGAGAATCTGCAAGAGGTCCAGCATAATCCTCAACATATTTTCGTGCATGGCGATATTGCTGATAAGGCATTGATGGCTAACTTACTAGCCGAATATCGCCCCTGTGCAGTAGTCAATTTTGCCGCCGAAAGTCATGTGGATCGATCAATTCATGGCCCAGAGGACTTTATTCAAACGAATGTAGTGGGTACTTTTCATTTGTTGGAATCGGTACGTGCTTATTGGAATGGTCTGGGAGCAGAAGAAAAATCTGTATTTCGATTCCTGCATGTGTCTACCGATGAGGTATATGGTTCTTTAGGCAAGGATGACGCGCCTTTTACTGAACATCATCCCTATGCGCCGAATAGCCCTTACTCCGCTTCAAAAGCTGCGTCTGACCATTTAGTTCGGGCTTATCATCATACTTATAAATTACCTACACTCACTACTAATTGTTCTAATAATTACGGTCCGCATCATTTTCCGGAAAAACTGATTCCCCTCATTATTCATAATGCTTTGAAAGGCCAGCCTTTGCCGATTTATGGCAATGGGCAACAGATTCGCGACTGGCTGTATGTAGAAGACCATTGTGCAGCGATTAGACGTGTTTTGGCAGATGGCCGACCAGGCGAGGTTTACAATATTGGTGGCTGGAATGAGAAGCCGAATTTGGAAGTGGTAAAAACGCTTTGCCGGATATTAGATGCCAAACAACCCCGCAAAGATGGCCAATCGTATGTAAACCAAATTACTTTTGTAACAGACCGGCCCGGTCATGATCAGCGGTATGCCATCGATGCCAGTAAATTAGCGAATGAGTTAGGCTGGAGGCCACAAGAAACGTTTGAAACCGGCATAGAGAAGACGGTGGATTGGTATTTGGCTCACCAAAATTGGGTCGACAATGTTACGAGTGGCGAATATCGTAATTGGGTAGCTACTCACTATACAGAACGCGGAGAAGAATTAGCATGAAAGGGATTGTTTTAGCAGGTGGATCAGGTACGCGTTTATATCCTGTGACGCAGGTAGTTTCCAAACAGTTATTGCCGGTGTACGACAAACCGATGATTTATTATCCACTAAGCACCTTGATGCTGGCAGGCATACGCGAAGTACTTATCATTTCCACACCCGAAGATACGCCGCGATTTAGGCAATTGCTTGGGGATGGCAGACAGTGGGGCATGGCGATCCAATATGCAGTACAACCATCACCGGATGGTTTGGCACAAGCTTTTGTCATTGGTAAAACTTTTATTGGAAATGACAGCTGCGCATTGGTGCTGGGTGACAATATTTTCTACGGCCACGAACTTGCGGCCATGACACAAGCTGCAGCCCAGCGAACTCAGGGTGCCACGGTATTTGCCTACCCTGTGCATGATCCCGAACGTTATGGGGTCGTAGAGTTTAACAAGCTAGGCCAAGCCGTTAGTCTGGAAGAAAAGCCAGCGATCCCTAAATCGCGCTATGCAGTAACAGGCCTATATTTTTATGACAACAATGTCATCAGCATTGCCGAAAGCCTAAAACCTTCACCCCGTGGCGAACTGGAAATCACTGATGTGAATCGACATTACCTGGAGAGCGGCACGTTGCAAGTAGAGGTGATGGGGCGCGGCATGGCGTGGTTGGATACTGGTACGCATGAGTCTCTATTAGAAGCTTCCTCTTTCATTGAAACGATTGAGAAACGTCAGGGCTTGAAAATCGCATGTCCGGAAGAAATCGCTTACCGTATGAAATTTATTGATGCCCAAGCTTTGGATAAGCTAGCCGATCAATACAGCAAAAACGGCTACGGAAAATATCTTAAATTAGTGTTAAGCGAACAGGTGTTCTAATGCATGTTATTACTACTGCAATTCCTGATGTGCTGATTCTTGAGCCCAAAATTTTTGGCGATGACAGAGGCTTTTTTTATGAGAGCTATAATCAGCATACTTTCCAAGCGCTAACCGGTATTGATGCGCATTTTGTGCAGGATAATCATTCTAAGTCCGCAAAAGGTGTATTACGCGGCTTGCATTACCAAATTCAGCAACCACAAGGAAAGTTAGTGCGGGTGGTCGCCGGAGAAGTGTTTGATGTTGCTGTAGATCTGCGCCGCCATTCAAGTACTTTTGGCCAATCGGTAGGTGTAATTTTATCAGGCGAAAATAAACGCCAACTTTGGGTACCACCTGGGTTTGGGCATGGGTTTTTAGTAATGCAGGACAATACGGAGTTTTTATACAAAACTACAGATTACTATGCACCCCAACATGAGCGCTGCATTCGTTGGGATGACCCTGTACTAAGCATTGACTGGCAACTTCAAAGCTTGCCCAATTTATCCGCGCCTAATTTATCTGCTAAAGATAAGCTTGGTAACAACTTGAGCGATGCAGAACTGTTTGAATAGGCGGTAGTTTTGTATCAAAAAATATTGTTAACTGGAATCAATGGGCAAGTGGGGCATAGTTTGCAGGTCGCTTTACAAGCCAGTCAATTCCCGACTGAATTAATCGCATTGGATCGTACTCAACTTGACCTCGCAAATGCAGAGCAGATTCGTGAAGTGGTACGCACCATTCAGCCTGATCTCATTATTAATCCCGCAGCTTATACAGCAGTGGATAAAGCGGAATCTGAGTATGATCTGGCCTATAGCATTAACGCCATTGCACCCGGCATCTTAGCTGAGGAAGCTGCCAGGCTTAATGCAAAGCTGATTCATTTTTCTACGGATTATGTTTATAACGGTAGAAAATTAGAGGCTTATCAAGAAGACGATGCTACTCAACCCTTAAGCGTTTATGGGAAAACTAAACTTGCAGGGGAAGAGGCCATTCGCCCTGTGGGTATACCGCACCTCATTTTTCGTACGGCATGGGTATATGGTGCGTATGGCAAAAATTTCATGAAGACGATTTTGCGCTTAGCAAGCGAGCAAGAAACGCTTTACATCGTTGCGGACCAGATGGGAACGCCTACCTCCAGTAATGCGATTGCCGAGGCGATGATGCAAATACTGCAACAGGGTGACTTTAAGGTGAGTGGTGTCTACCACCTTGTAAATTCCGGCCAGGCTAGCTGGTTTGAGTTTGCACAGGCCATTGTTGAAGAATCCAATATGTTGCGCCAGCGAGAAGGAAAAACGGGGTTATTGGTCAAACATATCCAGCCTATCAGCACCGATCAATATCCAACTCCGGCACGCCGACCAGCAAATTCGCTATTAGATACCGGAAAACTCTTACAGGATTTTGATATTGAAATGCCGCATTGGCGCGAAAGCTTAATCAAAGAATTAAGTAGTTTGCACGCATCCAATCTTTAAATAAGTTTCAAGCTTATTGGAGCGCGTCTGCCCAATTGTTCGGAGTTTCGTATAACCGCACTTTCTCCAATTTCAAGTGATTGCCATACGTGTCTTGATAACGGCTTTTAAGAATACGAAACGCTTCACTCGCCATATTTTCTGCAGTAGGTACGGTTGGAAACACCACGGTTTTATGATCTGGCAGCGAATTTAGGAAGCTCAATACTTCCAGGTCATGTTGATATACCAGGAAGGCATGGTCCCATACATCCACTATGGCCATTTTTGCGATGGCTTTTACATCAGAAAAATCCATCACCATGCCATTTTCGGAAACGTTTTCCTGACTGATGATATCACCGGAAAGAGTAATTTCCATGGCGTAGCGATGTCCATGTAAATTTTTACATTGGCTTTTATGGTGAGGAATACGGTGTCCGGCATCGAATTCTAGGCGAGTGGTAATCTGCATATTGTGCTTAAATTAATACAATCCTCGCATTATACGCATAATATTATTGGCCTATCAGTGCCTAGTTGCCCGTCTTTACACATCACAACAAGGTCTCAACATGGAGGGATGCGGCTTCAGCCAATGCCTGCAGGTGATAGCCGCCTTCAAGAGACGAGACAATACGACCATTCGCGTGTTGCTCAGCCACTTTTTTGATGAATTCAGTCATCCAGACATAATCTTCATTGAGTAACTGCAAATCGGCAAGTGGATCATCCTTATGCGCATCAAACCCTGCAGATACATAAATCATTTCTGGCTTGAATTGATCTAATGCTGGTAAAAAAGTTTGCGTAAATACTTGGCGGATTTCCTGGCTACCGGATTTTGCAGATAGGGGTACATTAATCATGGTACTACTGCGGCTATCAGCACCGCGATGTGGATAAAAAGGGTGCTGGAATGTAGAGCATAGCATCACGCGTGAGTCATCTTTGAATATTGCCTCAGTGCCATCTCCGTGATGTACATCAAAGTCTATGATGGCAATGCGTTTTAGATGATGGTGCTCCAAAGCATGCGCTACACCTACTGCCACATGGTTGAAAATACAAAATCCCGCACTATTGGTCGGGCCCGCATGATGCCCAGGTGGGCGTATGCAACAAAATGCATTGTCTACTTTCTCATTCATAACAAGATCAGTCGCCATGACTACCGCACCACTGGCATGTAAAGCCGCTGATAGGCTCATAGGACCCATGGCCGTATCGCCATCCAGCCGCACCAAACCTGCCTTAGGGGATAGTTTATGAATCATTTTCACATAATCCGGCGTATGTACGCGCTGTAATTGCGCTAAGGTGACGATAGGGGCCTCATAGACCGTTAATTTAGGGTAAATATTCTTGGCAATTAAGGCTTGCTTGATCGCAGTAATGCGGGCCGGTGACTCAGGGTGGCTGCCATCCATCACATGCAATAGGGTATCGGGATGAGAAATAAATGCGGTAGCCATTTAGTTTCCTAAGATGTGATTAAATTAAGCCGAAGTTGAGTATCTAATTTTGGACATTTATTGTAACGAAGTGTTTAATAACTTTAAGTAAGGGCAAGTTTAATAAGTAACTGGAATGTTAATTTCCGTACGTAATGCCTGATAAATAGTAAATCGCTCTTTACTGACATTGCCGGCTTCTACAGCACTGGTGATTGCACAGTCAGGCTCCTGCAAATGCTTGCAGTTATTGAAACGGCATTTACCCAAATAAGGCCTAAACTCAACAAAAGCATGTTCCAATTCATCTGTGCTGAGGTGGTGCAGGCCAAACTCCTGTAGGCCAGGAGAGTCAATCAGCTGGCTTTCGCTATCAAGATGGTATAAATGCGCAGCCGTCGTAGTATGTTTGCCGCTATCCAGCACCTGACTAACTTCTTGGGTACGCACATCTTCAAGGGGCAGCAAAGCATTGATGATGGTCGACTTACCCATGCCGGATTGACCTACCAATATGCTGGACTCACCCTGTAGGTATGGGCGCAAAGTAGAAATATCTTCTTTAGCGGATAAGGGCAGTACTTGATACCCCAGCTTTTGATATAGCGCTAATTTTGTCTTTGCGCCGCTCTGGTCTTCAAGATCACATTTATTTAATACAATCAGCGATTTAATGCCGGCTGCTTCTGCTGCAATCAAACAACGATTCAGCAATACCTCATAGAAGCTGGGTTGTGTGGCTAATACGATCACAATTTGACTCACATTTGCCGCTAGCATTTTGCTTTTAAAAGCGTTACTGCGATAAAGTAAAGTTTTTCGGGGTAGGGTACTTTCCACTACACCCTCGCGCTTATCAGTGAGTTTTATGCTTACAATATCACCGCAAGCGAGGTCAGTTTTCTTACCACGTGTTACGCAACTGATGCGGGGTTGGGTCTCTTTTTCGGTGGTGATGGCTTGATGAAGTTCAACTTGGTAGCGCTTGCCATATGCGGCTACCACGGTGCCTATTAATGTGGCTGGATCAGGATGCTGAATAATTACTCGCTAAATTTATAATAAGTGTTATTGAGATAGGCTGCGACATTGAGCTCTTCGTCTTCAAACCATTTCAAGCCCAGCATCGTGTTGCAATTGCGCACTTGCGCAAGCAAACCCTTGGAAGTTTTTACTTTTCGATATTCGCGTGTGTAAATGGCTGAACCATCACCGCCGTAGCTAGATGCATGACAGCTAATGCAATTTTTTTCTACCAGCCGCTGCCCAGCTGCAACATTGGCATCTGCAAAAGGCCCGGCTAATACTGGAACTGTCATTAACATTAAGAAAGCGAATATTAGAGGTTTCATTGGCTAATCTACCAGTATTCATCAAAGAATATCAACCAGTATACGCCGTTAACTTGGAAATCCGGATACTTGCAGGCGGATGCGAGTCATAAAAAGCTGAATGCAACGGATCAGGTGTAAGCGTTGAGGCGTTATCGCGATACAGTTTTACCAAAGACTGCACCAGGTATTTGGCATCCGCATGCTTGGCTGCGTAATCGTCCGCTTCAAATTCATTTTTTCGGGAGTAACTTGCCATGAGCGGGCGCAATAAAAATAGAAATACAGGTGACACCATTAAAAATAATATCAAGGCCATGTAATTGCTGGGATTCGTCACGCCCAGGCCCGTGTAAAACCAGGTCTGGTTAATCAGCCAGCCTAATAAGGCCAGGCCTAAAAAGCTTACCAAGAACATCAGGGCAATACGCTTAATCACATGATGATGTTTAAAATGGCCTAACTCATGGGCTAAGACCGCTTCGATTTCATCGGTATTGAGTCTTTCCAATAAGGTATCGAAAAACACAACGCGCTTGGAAGCACCAAAGCCAGTAAAGTAAGCATTACCATGGCTGCTACGTGCAGAGCCATCCATCACAAACAGGCCCTGGGATTTGAAGCCACATTTGATTAATAAAGCTTCAATGCGCTGTTTTAAAGTTTCATCAGTTAATGGTGTGAATTTATTGAAGATAGGGGCGATAAAGGTTGGGTATACCGCTAGCATCACCAAGTTGAATACGCTCCAAACGATCCATAAATATAACCACCAATAATCACCCGCGCTTTGCATAAGCCATAAAGCGGCAAATAATATAGGTGCACCAAGTGCAACACCCACCAGGCTATGTTTAACAAGATCACTGAAGAACATCGCTGGCGTCATTTTGTTAAAACCGAATTTTTCGTCAATAACAAATGTTTTGTAGTATTCAAAAGGTAAATCAACCAAGCTGCTGATCAGGAGGGCGCTGCAGATCACCAGTGCGCCGCGTATGATTTCTTGTTCAGTTAACACTGTGCGCCAGGCATCGTCAATCCATTGCAAGCCGCCGCCAATAGTAAGCGCTGCTAATAATATGGCTTGAACAAAAGCCTCGGCAATCACAAGCTGGGTTTTTGCTGCTGAATAGTCAGCCGCTTTTTGATGCGCTGCTAAGGAAATACTTTCCTGAAAAGCAGTAGGTACTTGGGCGCGATGTGTTTGGACATAACTGATATGCCTACGACCAAGCCAAAAGCGAATCAGTGTAGTCAAAACAAGCAGAGCAATGAAAGTAAAAGTTAGCGTTGAAGCCATAATTTTTCTAATTAAGTTAATATGTTGATATTGTGAAGCATTTAACTGATGTTGGTTCATCGGGCGTGCTTATTAATTCAATTTTAATGGAAATCATGATGGCAGTTAATACTGAAACACCTAATGCAGCAGGCACTACCAATACCCCATCAGCAAGTAATCAAAACAATCTTATCTGGCTAGACATGGAAATGAGTGGGTTGCTGCCTGATACTGATCGTATTCTTGAATTAGCCGTGGTAGTAACAGATGCTGAATTAAACGTGCTGGCTGAATCCCCGGTATTTGTGATTCATCAAAGCGATGCCGTGTTAGAGGGGATGGATGCATGGAACAAAGGCACCCACGGCCGCTCTGGTTTAATCGATAAAGTAAAAGCTTCAACCATAGATGAGGCGACAGCAAGTAGCGAAATGATTGCCTTTTTAAAAACATTTGTACCCGCAGGAAAATCGCCCATGTGTGGCAACTCTATCTGTCAGGACCGACGTTTTATGGCACGTTACATGCCTGATTTAGAAGCTTTTTTTCACTACCGTAATTTAGATGTCAGTGTCTTTAAAGAGTTAGCCCGTCGTTGGAAACCTGAAATTTACTCCGGTTTCAAAAAAGCCAGTAAACATGAAGCCCTGGCGGATATCTACGAATCCATCGATGAACTCAAATATTACCGTGAGCATTTCATCATTAAATAACAGAAGATAGTGAGGCAAAAAAAGTGGCGTCTAAAAAGACGCCAGGAGGGAGGAGTAACTAGCTTTGGAGAAGCTTAATATTAATAAAGCATTTACCGTGCCAAGTTACTTTTCCCATTATCACTTACTTTCTAGAAGTGATTGGTATAAATCTAGATATTCCAAAGCACTCTTATCCCAGCTTAAATTTTGCGACATGCCGTTTTTCTGCAGTTGGCGCCAGACTTTAGGTTCGGTTCTATATAGAGTTAAAGCGCGCTGAGTAGCGTTTAGTAAGGCCGTTGAGCTTACCTCTTCCATAATAAAACCAGTGGCTGTTTTATTGGCAATGGTCTCAGCTGTCGCATCTACAATTGAGTCCGCAAGGCCGCCAGTGCGATTTACCACGGGGGGTGTGCCATAAGCCAGGCCATATAATTGGTTTAATCCACAAGGCTCAAAACGGGAAGGCATAATGAATAGATCGCTACCGGCCATGATTTGGTGTGATAATGGTTCATTGTAGCCAATGGTCACGCTTGCTTTGCCGAGGTTGTGGGTAGCCAAGTCACGGAAGGCGATTTCAAGCTCATTATCTCCGCTGCCCAATAATGCCAATTGGCATCCCGCATCCAGTAAATTCTGGGCGATGGGTAAAAAAAGATCTAAGCCCTTTTGATCTGTGAGCCGACTTACTATGCCCAATAATGGTGCATTCGCATCAATATTAAGCCTTAATTTTTGTTGAAGGGCCTTTTTGACCTGTTTCTTACCTGCCAATTTGGAGTGGCTGTAATTTTTAGGTAAGTAACTATCCGTCTCAGGGTTCCATTCTTCCGGTTCGATGCCATTCAGGATGCCTATTATTTCATGGCCGCGGCTAGCGAGTAGTCCTTGTAATCCAAATCCAAACGCTTCTGTTTGGATTTCTTGAGCGTACCCTGGACTAACGGTTGTAATAGCGTCTGCATAGTAAATCCCTGCTTTAAGGAAAGAAAGCTGGCCATAATATTCCAAGCCTTCCATCAAAAAAGCACTCGCGGGTAAATCTAGGGTTGCCAGCATTTCATAAGGGTAACAACCCTGAAAAGCCATATTGTGTAAGCTGATAATGGATTTGGCAGAGGAGTGATCAACTAGCTTCATATAAGCAGGTGTCAGGCCTGTTTGCCAGTCATTGCAATGCACAATGTCTGGCTGCCAGTCTTTTATTGGTGTATTGGGGCTGCTCAAGATGGCCGCTACTTTAGAAAGAATGCCAAAACGCACGCCATTATCTTGCCATTCCTGACCGTTTGCATCCGCATAAGGACCGCCGCCTCGTTCATATAACAATGCCGATTTCACTACTATGGCCTTCACCTGATTTTCCGCAATAGTGCCTAGTAACAACTCAACTTCATTAACTGCGGGTAAATTGTCTAATATTGCCAAGTGCTGGATATCGGTAAGCTGCTCTAATACCGAGGGGTACCCGGGTAGGATCACGCGAATATCAACACCAAGATTTTGTAAAGCTGAGGGGAGGGACCCACTGACATCTGCTAGGCCACCGGTTTTGATGAGGGGAAAAACTTCTGAACTGGCAAATAACACTTTCAAAGACATTGTTTTCTCGCTAAAGTTTAAGGAACAGCATAGATCCAGGCTAATTTTACTATAGGAATATGATCATGATGGGCTTCTATCAAGGATACACAGTGCATGAAAGACATTAATTTAACGCATGCGTTCGCTATCGCTTTAGGTGCAACCCTTGGCGCTTGGCTGCGGTGGATATTAGGGGTTTTCTTTAATTCTGTGATGCCGCATCTGCCTCTGGGTACCTTAATCGCCAACTTAAGCGGTGGCTTAATGATGGGGATAGCGTTAGGGGTTTTCCTGACCGGCCAATTAGATAATCAGACGATGCGTTTACTCATCACCACAGGTTTCTTAGGCGGCTTAACCACGTTCTCGGCATTTTCAGGCGAAGGCTTGATACTGCTGATTAAACAAGAGTATGGATGGATGCTGGTACATACCTTGAGCCATGTCTTCGGCGCCTTATTGATGGCAGTAGCAGGCTATTACTTGGTTCAGCTGATACGTACTTGAATTAAGAAATTTATAATTTAAAGCTTAATAAAAAGCCCTGAAAACCAGGGCTTTTTATTTGTTCAAGTGCGTAAGTTACTCAAATATTGACTACTTATTTTGTGTTTCTACCATCACTAATGGCTCGGCGGGTATTTCATCACCAGTTTTCTTTTGCCATGCAGCAGGCTTGCGTGGTGCTCTAGGCTTTTCAGTTTCTATAGCTACAGTTGCTTTAGGAGCATCAGCTTTGGTTTCCACTAACTGTAAACCAACTGCTGCTAAATCTACAGGCTTCGTATCAGCTTTAGGTTTACGCGGACGGGCAGGGCGTTTCTTATCTGCTTTAGGTGTTAACTCCGTTGTGGTATCAGTCGTCAATCCAGTTTGAGACTCGACTGCGCGCTCAACGTTAGCTACCTCTGCATCCAGTTGTGGCTCAGCTTTTGGTGTGCGTGATCTCTTCTGTTCCGATTTTGTTTTAGCTGAAGGCTGTTTAGTTTCAGCTTTATCTGAAACAGGCGATTTCGCTTCAACGACATTCTCTACCTTAGTGCTGTTACTTGCTTGAGTAGGCGTAGTTGGATCAGTCGGGGTCACTTGGACAGTTTCCAGTGTATTCGCATTTGAAACACTAGTCTCAATCACTGGGCTCAGTGCCTCGCTATTCAACTCTTCATTTGGTACAAAAGGGCGGTTGGTATCACGCGCTGCGCCAGTTTCTTCACGGTCACGACGTCCACGGCGATTGCGGTTGCGACGACTACGTTCAGAACGTGGTTCACCCGCAGCATCAGCACCTGCTGCTTGTGCGAGAGGATTAGCCTGTACATTCGCGTTACGGGGCTCATTACGCGTTTCGTTACGTTGGGCATCACGTTCTGGACGCGGCTGCTGAGGCTTAGGTGGGCGCGGCTCTTGTGGTTTTTGCTCACCACGTACTTCCTGAGCTTTAGCTTCATTACGGTTTGGTTGATTTCTATCTGTACGCTCGTTTTTGTTACGGTCGTTACGGTTGCGTTCATTGCGATTACGATTGCGATTACGGTTATTGTTATCACGACGTGTTTCCGCTGCTTCTACCTCAACAGGTTCAGATGCACCAAACCAGCGTTTGATACGCGTCAATAATGACACTGCCGGGGCTTTAATCTCTGCTTTTTCAATTGCAATCGGTGCAGGCGCAGTTGGGGTAATCCCTTTTACTGCCGCTTCAGGACGAATCGCCTTGGCTTCTTCAGCCGCATTAGGCACATACACAATCTCTGCTGGCAGCTCGACCATTTTGTAGCTGGCGCGGGTTGTTTCTTCAGTTACATCATCATGGCGGATGCGTACGATATTGTAGTTCGGTGTTTCCAAATGAATATTCGGGATTAATACAACTTCTACACCCATACGCTGTTCGATTTTATGAATATCAGCGCGTTTTTCGTTCAATAAGAATGTAGCAGCTTCAACCGGTAACTGAACCTGAATGATAGCGCTATTGTCCTTCATTGCCTCTTCCTGGGTAATGCGCAAGATGTGCAGGGCCGTAGATTCAATACCGCGAATATGGCCGGTACCATGGCAGCGTGGACAAGGAATATGATTCGTTTCACCCAAGCTAGGACGTAAGCGTTGGCGTGACAGCTCAAGTAAGCCGAAACGCGAGATTTTGCCGGTTTGTACACGCGCACGGTCAGCATGTAGCGCATCACGTAAAGCGTTTTCTACTTCACGTTGATTGCGTTGGTTTTCCATGTCAATAAAGTCAATGACTACAAGGCCGCCCAGGTCACGTAAACGTAATTGGCGCGCGACTTCTTCAGCGGCTTCCAGGTTGGTATTAAAGGCCGTGTTTTCGATATCACTACCGCGTGTTGCACGGCCTGAGTTCACGTCTACGGAGACCAATGCTTCCGTATGGTCGATTACGATAGCGCCGCCGGATGGCAGACGCACTTCGCGTGCGAAGGCAGACTCAATCTGGTGTTCAATCTGGAAACGGGTGAATAGTGGAATTTCATCTTGATACAATTTAACGCGCGAGACATTGCCTGGCATGACGTGATTCATGAACTGAACCGCTTGCTCGTGGATATCTGGCGTATCAATTAATATCTCGCCAATGTCTGAACTGAAGTAATCGCGAATCGCACGAATCACCAAACTGCCTTCTTGATAAATCAAGTATGCGCCGGCTTGCATCGCAGATGCGCCATCAATCGCAGTCCACAACTGGGTCAAGTAGTTCAAGTCCCATTGCAGTTCTTCTACGGTACGGCCAATGCCGGCAGTGCGGGCAATGATGCTCATGCCTTTCGGCACTTCTAATTGGGCGATCACGTCACGCAACTCATCGCGGTCTTCGCCTTCGATACGCCGCGAAACACCGCCGCCGCGTGGATTATTCGGCATCAATACCAGATAACGACCTGCCAGTGAGATGAAAGTGGTCAGTGCTGCGCCTTTGTTGCCGCGCTCGTCTTTATCGACCTGGACAATCACTTCCTGACCTTCTTTAAGGGCATCTTTAATGCTGGCGCGACTATCTGCACCTTCTTTGTAATAGCTGCGTGCCACTTCTTTGAAGGGCAGGAAGCCGTGGCGGTCCATACCATAATCAACAAAGGCAGCTTCCAGAGAAGGTTCGATACGGGTGATGACACCTTTGTAAATATTACTTTTACGTTGTTCTTTACCGGCGTGCTCTATATCTAAATCGATAAGTTTTTGACCATCTACGATTGCAACGCGTAATTCTTCAGATTGCGTTGCATTAAATAACATGCGTTTCATTGTGTGCTCCTGCGCTATGCAAGGCAGACGAATGCTCATGATTGAGCATGTATTGAAGGCAATATTAAGGTGAGAGTGCCCAAGCGGGCAGGAGTACTAAAGGCGCCAGGTCAGCGCATATCGATTCAACGGCATATATAAGGGGGAACGCATTTTAACTTGGGCATCAGGCGCATCAGTGAACCACTGGATCGCTTA
This sequence comes from Methylotenera sp., assembly GCA_002928535.1. Taxonomy (GTDB): domain Bacteria; phylum Pseudomonadota; class Gammaproteobacteria; order Burkholderiales; family Methylophilaceae; genus Methylotenera. The sequence continues at coordinate 25,061 of PERG01000006.1, forward strand.
ATACTACAGTTTCAGGCTCCGATATTTAAATGTTGCCACCGCCAATACGCGGGTAGTAACAAGTCTGTCGATCGTTAAATCAAACTAATTATTAAATTCACGCCATGTTGGGGCATAAATTCGTTAAAATTCTATCTTCAGTAAATCCTAATTTGTCAGTACCGCTAATGGTGGTACGCAAATATGACTATCACTTTAAGTCGCGCTTTATGTTTGTTTGTCTGCGGCGGCTTTAGCGCTAAATTTTTACTTACTGCTACTTTATAATGTGGCGAGCGGTATTAACCAGGTATTTGTTGTCACTTTAATTTGCAGGAAGTTGTAAGTGTTGTGTGAAAATAACAAGCAACGCTTACAAGAACCTGTTTCTGTTCGATTGATTCTTAAACAAAATCAAGAACGTTTGCAGTATAGGCTACATCTACCATTTAAGCAAAGAATGAAAAACTCGATACCCAATCAAACACTACCTATTTCAACAATTAGCGAGGCAGCTGCGGCATTTTTAACTGTGGATGAAGGTAGTGAAGGTCAACGTGTTGATAACTTCCTGACCAAAACCCTTAAAGGTGTGCCTAAAAGTCATGTATACCGCATCCTGCGTAGTGGAGAAGTGCGCGTCAACAAAAAGCGTATTGATGCAGATTTCCGCTTAAGTCTTGGCGATGTGGTCCGAATTCCGCCAACGCGTGCGACCATTTTGGATAAGCCTGAACAAGCGGCGCCAGCGACATCTAAATTCGCCAACGCAATTGTATTTGAGGATGATGCAATGCTCGTGATTGATAAACCCGCTGGTTTCGCTGTACATGGCGGCAGCGGTATCAGCCAGGGTGTCATTGAGCAATTGCGTTTAGAACGCCCGAAAGCGAAATTCTTGGAGCTTGTGCATCGTCTGGATCGCGAAACTTCGGGCATTTTGATGCTGGCTAAGAAGCGTAGCGCACTGGTGAATTTGCATGAGGCGATCCGTAATAATCAGACGGATAAACGCTATTTAGTGTTGGTCCAGGGCGAGTGGCTCGAGGCAAAAAAACGCGTAATGTTAGATTTACAGAAATATCTATTGCCGAACGGTGAGCGCCGCGTCAATGTGGTCACTGATAGCAGCAAGGATAAATATGACGAACGTCAGCATTCTGAAACGCTGTTCCGGTTGGTTAAAAATTATCACCATCCGGTTATCGGCAAAATGAGCTTGCTGGAAGCGCAATTGGTGACAGGGCGCACGCACCAATTACGCGTGCAGTTATCGCATTTAGGGTTCCCGATTCTGGGTGATGATAAATATGGCGATTTTGCTTTAAATAAAAGCTTAATCAAGCACGGTTTAAAACGGATGTTCCTACATTCTTCTGAAACAAAAATCCGCCATCCGCTGACCAATGATAAATTAGTATTAAAAGCGCCACTCCCGCCAGAGTTGGATAAGTTTCTACAGAAGTTGGACTCGTCGATTTAGATCGGTTTCTGTAATGAGTTTGTCATTAATTAAATATTGTAATTAAGTATTAAAGAAAGAATAAGAAATGCCAAAGCAGTTTGATTTGATCGTTTGGGATTGGGATGGGACATTAGCTAACTCGACCGCAATGATTACCAATGCACTTTTGAAAGCCGCAGAACAAGTAGGCTTGCCGCCCTTAACACCGCAGGCGGCTACTAATATTATTGGTTTGGGTTTGCGTGAATCTATTGAAGCTCTATATGGCAATATTCCTATTGAACAGGCTCAGGCACTAGCCAAGCAGTACACGGCTAATTACTATGCTGGGGAGAGCGAAATTCCTTTATTTGATGGGGCTGCTGAAACCATCAAAGTGTTGAGTAAGCGCGGTTTTAAATTGGCGGTGGCAACCGGCAAGGGCCGGCGTGGCCTCAATTTAGCTTTGGAACATTGTGGTTTAGGTAAATATTTCCATTCGACACGCACTGTAGATGAATGTTTTTCCAAGCCGCATCCCCAGATGCTCGATGAGCTAATGGATCAGCTAGTGACGATGCCCGAGCGGACATTGATGATCGGCGATACCGGTTATGATCTGCAAATGGCACAAAATGCCAGTGTGAAATCAGTAGCGGTTACTTATGGCGCGCATTCTATCGAACAGCTAAATCAATTTGATTCGATTCAGCAATTCGGGAGCTTTGCCGATTTATCAGACTGGCTACTGGAATATGCTTAGTCACATAACGTTCAGGACTTAACGACGATGCATGACCATCAAAAAAATGTCATCTTCAACAGCGAAGATCTGAAGAATGAGGGTGCAGGCTTGCGCTTTTCGCTACCAGCTATTCATGAACGGGCTACAGGTTTTGTCGTACGGTTTCATGGCAAGCCTTATGCTTATGTAAATCAGTGTGCGCATTTGCCTGTAGAATTGGATTGGGATGAAGGCGCTTTTTTTACCTCACAAAAAGATTATCTAATTTGCGCAACCCATGGCGCACACTATCAACCAGAAACAGGTTTTTGTGTGATGGGTCCATGTAAAGGTAAAAGTTTGCGGTCTATAGAGGTGACGGAACAGAATCATCAAGTTATCATTAACACTGCATCGCTTAACATAACTTCTAAGTAAAATAAATTTAAGCTAACCACAACTTATAGAAAGTTTTTTCATGTCAGACGGTAGTCAAGAGCATTCAACAGCATCTCCCGGACAAGATACGCAATGGCAACGTGATGCCATTGAAAGGTTAGCCAGCGGAGCGCTTAAAGAGCAAAGAACTGCACGTAGGTGGAGTACGTTCTTTAAAAGTCTCGCTTTTCTCTACCTTTTTATCCTATTGTTTTATGCATTAGGCCTGATTGGGCAAAACAAAAAAACCAGTTTGGCGCACACAGCCTTGATCGATATTGCCGGCGTGATCGAAGCGGGCGGGGAAGTGAATGCGGATTCTGTTATGAGCAGTTTGCAGGATGCTTACGACAATGAAGGCACTAAAGGCATTATTTTCAGAATCAACAGCCCGGGTGGCAGCCCTGTTCAAGCTGGCATCATTAACGACGAAATCAAACGCCAGAAAAAATTGCATCCTAGCATTCCCGTTTATGCAGTGGTTGAAGATATTTGTGCATCCGGTGGCTATTACATTGCCGCTGCGGCAGACAAGATTTATGTGGATAAAGCCAGCATTGTCGGTTCAATCGGCGTGCTTATGGATGGATACGGTTTTACCGAGCTTATGAAGAAAGCGGGCGTGGAGCGCCGCTTGATGACAGCGGGAGAAAATAAAGCGATGCTTGATCCATTCTCACCGGTGAATCCCAAGCATCAAGCCTACGCACAATCTATGTTGAACGAGATCCATGAGCAATTCAAAACTGTCGTCAGGGAAGGACGTGGTAATCGCTTGCGTGAGAATGAAGAAACATTTAGTGGATTGTTTTGGAGCGGCCAACAAAGTATCAATATTGGACTGGCCGATTCGCTAGGCAGTACCGATTACGTGGCACGCGAAGTGATCAAGCAGGAAGAGATCGTTGACTTCACTTACCAGGATGATTTTGCCAGCCGCCTCGCGAAACGTATTGGTGCGAGCGTCAGTACCGCAGTCAGTGAAGTGATTGCTAAACAGATGATCAACTCTAGCGAAATTAAATTACGTTAATATTTTTGTTAAAGGAAATCTAATATTCTTATTGGATTTCCATTGGTTGCATCAATTTTGCTAAATTAATTTGCAATTTTGAGGGTTGCATATTCAACTGGCACAGCAGGGTATTGTAAATGCATATCCTGCAAAGTTTTTAATAGTAACTGTGAAATCAACAAGTTGCGGTTAGTTTTAGAATCAGCAGGAATCACATACCAAGGTGCATAATCTGTTGAAGTGGCTTGCATTGCATTTTCATATGCTCGCATATATTGTGGCCACAACGCGCGCTCTTTTAAATCGTTCGGATTAAATTTCCAAGTTTTAACCGGGTCATCTAGGCGTTCCTGCATACGTAACTTTTGTTCATCTTTGGAAATGTGCAGATAGCACTTGATAATGGTCGTGCCGGTTTCGCTAAGCATACGTTCAAAATCATTGATCTGTGCATAACGTCGTTTGCATTCTGCATCATCAATCCAGTCATGCACTTTTACGATCAATACATCTTCATAATGGCTGCGATTAAAAATCACCACTTCGCCAGCCTTGGGCACTTCCTTGTGCACGCGCCATAAATAATCATGTGCCAGTTCTTCACTGCTAGGCGCTTTGAAGCTGGCCAGCCGGATACCTAATGGATCGCATTCGCTGAAGACATGACGGATGGTGCCGTCCTTACCGCTGGCATCCATACCTTGTAAGATTAGTAATAGTTTACGTTTGTTTTCAGCATGCAAGATATCCTGCAAACTATTAATTTGGATGGCTAAGCGTGTAAGTTCGTATGCATCTTGTTCTTTGCTGGCTCCACGCTGGCTTCTGTCATTGGCATCGAAGTCCTTCAGCGAAAACTTTTTGGATTTAACGCGATATCGATCAAGATTGGCCATACGACGCTCCTATGCATTAATAAAAATAAAGCCCAGAGATTTCTGGTCTGCTGGGCTTTAGAAGTTCGATTCGTTATTTCAACTCAATCGATTTTGAGGGACTTGGTATAGTTGATCAGTCCATTAGTGGAACTGTCATAATTGCCTACCACTTCGTCACTGATCAATTGCGGCAGAATTTGCTGGGCAATTTGCTTGCCGTATTCAACACCCCATTGGTCGTAGCTGTTGATATCCCAAATGATGCCTTGAACAAAAATCTTATGCTCATAAAGCGCAATCAATTTTCCAAGCGTATTGGGTGTTAACTGGTCAAACATAATCGAGGTGGTCGGGCGGTTGCCTTCAAATACTTTATGCGGCAACAACGCTTCCAGGCTATCTTTGTCCAAACCTTGTTTTTCAAGCTCAGCACGCGCTTCCTCTTTGGTTTTGCCCAACATAAGCGATTGCGTTTGAGCCAGGAAATTGGCCAATAAAATCTTGTGATGCGTATTACCGTTTTTGCCAACTTTATAATGGCTATGCACTGGCATCAGGAAATCACACGGTACGATTTGCGTGCCTTGGTGAATCAGTTGATAGAACGCATGTTGGCCATTGGTGCCAGCTTCACCCCAGATTACAGGACCTGTTTTGTATTGCACGCGGTCGCCGTTCCTATCGATAAATTTACCATTACTTTCCATGTCTGCTTGCTGTAAGTAAGCAGGGAAGCGCGCCATGCCTTGGTCATACGGTAAGATAGCTTGCGAATCAACGTGAAAGAAATTGTTATACCAGACACCGATCAATGCCGTGATTACTGGCATATTTTGCTCTAAAGGCGCGGTGCGGAAATGCTGATCCATTTCAAAGCCGCCAGTCAGCAGGTCTTCAAAATTATCCATGCCGATATACAGGGCAATAGACAAACCAATTGCAGACCATAAGGAATAACGGCCACCTACCCAATCCCAGAATGCGAACATATTGGCAGTATCGATACCGAAATCAGACACAGCTTTAGCATTAGTAGACAACGCCACGAAATGTTTAGCAATATGTGCTTCATCTTTAGCGCTTTCGAGGAACCACTTCCGTGCGGAATGCGCATTGGTCATGGTCTCTTGCGTAGTGAACGTTTTGGAAGCCACAATCACCAGTGTAGTCTCAGGATTGCATTTATCCAGTGCACGCATCAAATGCGCACCGTCGATGTTGGATACGAAATGTGCTTTTAAATCCGGACTTGCATAAGGGGTTAAAGCATCGCATACCATCACCGGACCTAAATCAGAGCCACCAATGCCGATATTGACGATGTCGGTAATCCGTTTGCCGGTATAGCCCAGCCAGCTACCATTGCGTACGCTATCGGAGAATTGACGCATCTGCGCCAATACGGCATTGACTTCCGGCATGACGTCTTTACCATCGACCATCACTGGGATATTTGCACGGTTGCGCAAGGCGGTATGCAATACGGCACGGTCTTCAGTGATATTGATCTTTTCACCGGAAAACATGCGGTCGCGCCAGTTTTCTATCTTCGCTTCACGCGCCATCTGGAACAGCAAGGGCATCGTAGTTTCATCAATACGATGTTTGGAATAATCCAACAGGATATCGTCAAATTGCAGGTGAAATTTATTGAACCGGTTAGGGTCTTTGGCGAACAGGTCGCGCATATGAATTGAAGCAATATTTTGCTGATGCTGGCATAGCTTCTGCCATACCGGGTATTGAGTGAGTGTAGCCATTTAGATAGTTTTTATATTTTAACGAGTTATTTTATTTGCAACACAATACCTGCCAACGGTGGCAGTGTGATTACAAGTGACTGATTTTGATTCATCCAGGCGACATCCTGAGTATGTAATCCGGCGCCGTTGCCTTGATTACTGCCGCCATAGCAAGCCGCATCACTATTAAAGATTTCATAATAGTTGCCAGCTTGTGGTACACCTACACGATAAAACTCGCGTGACACAGGCGTAAAATTTAGCAGTATTATAACAAAACTATTGTCTGCCCCACGTCTTATATAGCTGATTATTGACTGATCGGAATCATGACAGTCAATCCAGTCAAATCCATGATGCTCAAAATCCAGCGTATATAGCGCCGAAATTTGGCGGTACAGATGGTTCAAGTCAGAATTAAGCAATTTAATGCCGCGATGCCATTGATGACCTTCGTAATCGTCTCCCAATAAATGCCAATCCAAGCTGGAATTTACATTCCATTCACGTCCTTGACCAAACTCGTTGCCCATAAAGTTGAGCTTTTTCCCTGGGCTAGTCATTTGGTATGTCATTAGTAGGCGCAAATTGGCAAACTTTTGCCAGACGTCGCCTGGCATTTTGTCTAACAGTGAGTGTTTGCCATGCACCACCTCATCATGCGAGAAGGGCAGTACAAAGTTTTCGGAATAGGCATAGAGTTGACCAAAAGTTAGCTTGTCGTGATGGTAGCGCCTATGGATGGGGTCATTTTCAATGTAAGCAAGCGTGTCGTTCATCCAGCCCATATTCCACTTCATGCTGAAACCCAGACCGCCAAGATACACAGGACGTGACACCATGGGCCATGCGGTAGATTCCTCGGCAATCGTAAGCACCCCTGGGAAATCTTCGCCGACCATCATATTGAACTGTTTGAGGAACTCAATAACGTCTAGGTTCTCACGGCCGCCAAACTTATTCGGCACCCATTCCCCAGCTTTGCGTGAATAATCCAGGTAAAGCATCGAAGCGACGGCATCGACCCGGAATCCATCAATATGGAATTCATTCAACCAGTAATAAGCATTAGAAATCAGGAAATTACGCACCTCGTTGCGGCCATAATTGAAAATATAGGTGCCCCAATCCTGATGCTCACCCAACCTTGGATCCTCGTGTTCATAGAGCGCAGTGCCGTCAAAGCGCGCCAACGCCCAATCGTCTTTTGGAAAATGTCCGGGTACCCAATCCAGAATCACGCCAATATTGGCCTGGTGAAAAGCATCGATTAGAAATCGCAAATCATCCGGGCTCCCAAATCGATTGGTGACACCAAAGTAGCCTGTGGTCTGATAGCCCCAGGACTCATTTAAAGGATGTTCGGATATCGGTAGAAGCTCGACATGGGTATAGCCCATCTCTGCCACATGCGGAACTAATGTTGCTGCCAATTCTCGGTAGGTCAGGAAATGGCCCTTATCATTACGTTGCCACGAGCCTAAATGTACTTCGTAGCAATTGAATGGCGTATGTAGCCAATCATTGGCTTTGCGTTGTTTGAGCCATGCTTGATCCGACCAAACATGCTGGCTCTTGCTGATCTTCGCTGAGGTCCCTGGGCGTTGTTCAAACTCGAATCCATAGGGGTCGGTCTTCACATGGACATTGCCAGTGTTACGGTTACGAATCTCAAATTTATAGGTGTCATGCGTGGTCAAATGCGGAATAAAGATGTCCCATACACCACTGCTGCCATGGGCGCGCATGCAATGCACACGCCCATCCCATAAGTTGAAGTTGCCAATCACGCTCACGCGTTGTGCATTGGGTGCCCATACTGCAAAGCGCACACCCTCTACATTGTTCTGGACGGCAAATTGTGCACCAAAAGTTTTGTAGCCCTCATTGAGTCGTCCTTCAGCGAATAAATAGAGTTCATCTTGGGTAATGGTCGAGCCAAAGGAATACGGGTCATAGGTTTCGTAAGTACTCTCACTCGTTTCCACCTTGATTAAGCAGGGCGCTTTAGGCGCTTTCGGAAAGCTTGCTTCGAATAAACCTTCACTATGTGTTTTTTCCAGCTGTATCCAATCGCTGCCGTTTTTAAAATAAACTTGACTAGCTTGCGGCAAAAATGCGCGGAATACGTAGACATTTTCAACTTTGTGTAATCCCAGAAAGCTGAATGGATCATGATGCTGTGCACCAAAAATCAGGTTTAACGCATCTGGATTGAGCTTACTTGCGGTCAATGCACCATTAATCAATAAACTTGAGTTAACTTGATCAACAGTGTCAGTAGTAGGTGCTATTGCTTTTAATTTTGCCAAAATACTCTCTTTAAGTTCATTAAAATTACGGGAATCACTTTAATTAATTCAGGAAACTATTTTTAGTTTTTAGCTCTAATAACTAGATTGTAATGCGCAGAGCTGATTATAATGTAACAAAATGTAACAGAAATAATTTATGCAATTACAGTATTAAGTCAGTCAAAAATCTAATTAGTTGGCCCAGCTAATTAAAAAATTTTAAAAATGCAGTAATTAATAAGAACTTTGGAGGGCATCATGGCGCAAGATCAGCAATCAGACCGATTCATTAGTAACTTAACTAAGAATACCGTGGCCATTATACTGGCTGGCGGACGTGGAAGCCGATTGAAGAATCTGACTGACTGGCGGGCCAAACCGGCCGTTCAATTTGGCGGAAAATTCCGCATCATTGATTTCCCGCTTTCCAATTGCATTAACTCTGGAATCCGTCGTATCAATGTCGCCACACAATATAAGGCGCAAAGCCTGATCCAGCATATTCAGCGCGGCTGGGGGTTCTTGCGTGGTGAGTTCAATGAGTATGTCAATATTATCCCTGCACAACAGCGCATTTCAGAAGATTGGTACAAAGGCACAGCGGATGCGGTTTATCAAAACGTAGATTTACTCCGTGAGAATGGCGGCGACTATATTCTGGTTCTGGCCGGCGACCATGTTTATAAAATGGATTATGGCAAAATGCTGGCAACGCATGTACGCAGTAATGCAGATATGACCGTGGCGTGCATTAATGTGCCGCTTGAAGACGCTAAAGGTTTCGGTGTGCTAGCGGTAGACGATACTGATCGCGTCATCGAATTTGCCGAAAAACCGGCACAGCCCAAACATATGCCTGGCGACGAGACCATGGCATTCGCAAGTATGGGCATCTATATTTTCAACGCGAAATTTCTCTATGAACAAGTGATCAGAGATGCGGATGATCCAAAATCAGGCCATGACTTTGGTGGCGACATCATTCCTTACCTCATCAAAAAATATAAAGTGCAGGCGCATCGTTTCACTGATAGCTGTGTGGGCGCGCGCAATGGTAATTTCTACTGGCGCGATGTGGGCACGATTGATGCTTATTGGGAAGCCAATATGGAGCTTACCAAAGTGATACCGGAGTTGAATATGTATGACCGGGATTGGCCTATCTGGACATATCAGGAGCAATTGCCGCCCGCAAAATTTGTATTCAATGATGAAGGGCGGTCTGGCAAAGCTACTGACTCCCTGGTTTCCGGCGGTTGCCTCATTAGCGGCTCCTGTGTGACCAACTCGGTTTTATTTTCAGATGTACGCGTACATAGTTATTGCGACATACAAGGTTCTGTCATACTGCCTAAGGTAACTATCAACCGTAATGTTATTATAAAAAATGTCGTTATTGACCGTGGTTGTAATATCCCTGAAGGCATGCAGATCGGTGTTGATTTAACATTGGATGCTAAACGTTTTTATGTATCCGAAAAGGGCATCGTGCTTGTGACTCCGGATATGTTGGGCCAAGATCTTTATCGTGTGAAATAACTTGTACTTAATGTATTAATAGTCAATTTGGCTGCCGGTTAATTTACTGGTTCTAATTTAAGGGTTTTAATTGAAGTCTGCTCGTCCCAAGTTATACCTCAATCTTTATTGGCACATGCATCAACCGGACTACCGCGATGTGGTTAGCAATGAGTACGTGCTACCGTGGACTTATCTCCATGCCATTAAAGATTACAGCGACATGGCTTATCATCTCGAAGCCAATCCAAAAGCCCGTGCTACTTTTAACTTTGTGCCCATCCTGCTGGATCAGCTGGAAGATTACAGCAACCAATACTTAAATGAAGACATCCGTGATCCGCTACTAAGGCTATTGATTGCGCCTGATTTGGCCGATATCAGTAAATCGGAATGCCATCTTATCGTGCAGAGTTGCTTTAAAAGCCATCATGAAAAGATGCTCAGTCCTTTTCCACACTATCAACGGCTATTGCATCTGTATCAACTAGTCGAACCTATAATGGGCGACGATGATTTTCATTATCTATCCATGCAATACAAGGCTGACTTGCTTGTGTGGTATCACTTGGCCTGGTGCGGAGAAAGCCTGCGGCGCAATAACACGGTCATTCAAGCCCTCATGGCAAAAGGCGTACTGTTCACTCTGGCGGATAGGCAACAGCTTTTCCATGAAATCGGAAAAACCATTACCCAATTGATTCCGCGTTATCGCGCACTCTTGGAACGTAAGCAAATCGAGCTGTCCACAACGCCATATCACCATCCTATTTTGCCTTTATTGCTGGATTTTAATAGTACATTAGATGCCATGCCGGATGCGCCTTTGCCTGAAAATGCAGAGTATGCAGGTGGTCAGAGCCGGGCGGTTTCCCATATTGAGGCAGCCAAAACCTATCATGCCAATTTGTTTGGCGCAGCCCCCCCCGGCATGTGGCCAGCTGAAGGGGCTGTATCGCATGCAGCCTTATCTTTAATGGCTGAACATGGCGTGCAATGGGCGGCAACCGGGCAAGCGGTGCTAGCTAATAGTTTGACTATGGCGGAATTGCCGGCGGTGAATAAGGAAGATTATTTATACCAACCATATCGCGTCACCGACGGGCAGCACGATATTCTGTGCTTTTTCCGCGATGACCAATTGTCCGACAAAATCGGTTTCGAATACGCAAAAATTCACTCAAACGATGCCGTACGCGACTTTATCAGTAGCCTCGAGCACATTCAGCAAACCAATGACAAACCTTATCCTAAAGTAGTTAGTGTGATATTAGATGGCGAGAATGCTTGGGAATATTATCCGTATAACGGCTATTATTTTCTTAAAGAATTCTATGAAGCATTAAGCCAGCATGCCGACATTGAGATGACCACATTTAGCGATATTGTTGAGATGACAAAAGTCAGCAAAACCTCTACCAAAGATATTGTTGTGCCCTTACTGCCAAAAATTGCTGCCGGTAGCTGGGTGTATGGCACCTTTAGCACCTGGATTGGTAGTAAGGATAAAAATCAGGCTTGGGATTTGTTATGTGAGGCTAAAAAAACCTACGACAGCGTCCTGTCCTCTGCGAATCATTTCAATGAAGAACAGTTGGCTGCTTTCGAACGCCAACTAGCTATTTGTGAAGGTTCAGACTGGTTCTGGTGGTTTGGCGACTATAACGCTTCAGATAGCGTGGAAAGTTTCGACAAATTATATCGGCGTAACCTGATTAATCTCTATACCTTATTGCAGCAGCCTATTCCTGACATATTAAATAATGCCATTAGCCTGGGTGGTGGTAATCCAGACGTGGGTGGCACCATGAGACGTGGTCAGGCGTAGTTAGTATATTCACAACAACAGGCATATTCTTTACAACCATGTAGAAAAACTCATGACTGCATCCTCTCCAATATCGCTTTTAAAACAACGTCTGGCAGGGGTTTTATTGCACATTAGTTCACTGCCAAGCAATTATTATGTTGGGGATTTAGGTAAAGAGAGTAGACAGTTTGTCGACTTTCTTCATCGAATGGGTGTTAGGGTTTGGCAAACGCTTCCCATCAATATGCCGCATGCCGATAACTCACCCTATCAATGTCTTTCTGCGCATGCCGGTAATCCGGATTTCATCAGCCTGGAAACGCTGATTGAACAAGGCTTATTAAAAGAAGAGGATTTAACCGAGCCTTTTATCAATAAATCGAAGTTACTCACCACGGCTTACCAGAACTTTCGTTTGCAGGTCGAAAATACTTTGCATGAGCAATTTGCTGATTTTTGTCTAAAGCAAGGGCATTGGTTAGAAGATTTTGCGCTGTTTTTAGCAATAAGAAACAGCTTAAATCAGATAGGCTGGGCATATTGGCCGGAAGCCTATAAAAACCGTGAGGCCGAGGCCATGCTTACTTCCCGTCTGGAGCTGGCAGAAGAGATCAGTGCCATCAAGTTCACCCAGTTTCTGTTCTTTAGCCAATGGATGGCGCTTAAGACGTATGCCAATGAAAAAAGCGTCTATTTATTTGGCGATATTCCTATTTTTGTCGCTTACGACAGCGCTGATGTATGGGCCAATCCACATTTTTTCAAACTGGATGAAGCCAAGAATATGATGGTAGTGGCCGGTGTGCCACCCGATTATTTTTCCGTAAATGGCCAACGTTGGGGAAACCCGCACTACAACTGGGAAGCATTGAAAGCGGAAGACTTTAGCTGGTGGGTTTCGCGCATGGAAACGCAGAATGTCTTGTTTGACATGGTGCGCATTGACCATTTCAGGGGTTTAGAAGCCGCTTGGGAGATTCCAGCTAATGAAGAAACCGCAGCTAACGGCTATTGGGTGGCGGCACCAGGGTGCCCGTTATTGAATGCGATTAAACGTACTTTGCCTAATATTTTGTTAATAGCTGAGGACTTGGGCATTATCACCGAAGAAGTGGATGCCTTAAGGGAAAAGTACCACTTGCCGGGTATGAAAATCTTGCAATTCGCATTTAGTGGCCAAGAGGATAATCCTTATTTACCTCACAATATAGAGGTGGATAGCGTCATTTATACTGGCACTCACGATAACGATACTACGATAGGCTGGTATGAATCTTTGGATGATTACCAGCGTGAGCTATTTCATGAGTATTTGCGTAGAGTGCGAGCGCCTGAACATCAGGTGACAATGCCGCAAGATTTAATTGAAATGGCATTGGAATCGAATGCTTTTTTAGCGATTATTCCTATGCAGGATTTACTCTCGCTGAATGGCGAGCATAGAATGAATACGCCTGGAACTGCATCGGGTAACTGGGACTGGCGTTTCGATTGGCAACAGCTCGATGCTAGCCGCGAACAGCACTTTGCTGAAACTATCCTGCGTACGGGTCGTAAAGGCACTTAGATGGCAATGTTGATTGGCATGGACATTGGCGGTACCAACCTCCGATTGGGCGTGATCAAACATCAAGATGGCAAAGTAAAGCTAGTGGAAGAATTGCGCTTTCAAGCCGATTTTTCAAGCTTATGCAAAAGCCATAGTCCGGCAGTCGCATGGCAGGAAATTGTCAAAACAGTGGCTACGGCTATTCACAATGCCCAGCAAAAATATCCGGAAATAGCCGCAGTTGGCATTGGCTTTCCAGGCTTTATAGATCCCGTCACACAAAATATTGCGCAATCGCCAAATCTACCCGGTTTAAAAGATGTGGCTTTAAGTGCAGACTTGATGCATGTTTTGAAGATTCCAGTCATTACTGAAAATGATGCATTGGCAGCCGCTTATGGCGAATACATCATGCAAGTGCCTCGCCAAAAAGATTTGCTGTATGTTGGTTTGGGTACGGGCGTGGGTGGCGGCTTAATTATAAATGGGCAACCTTTTTCGGGTCAGCACGGCGTCGCCATGGAAATAGGGCACTTGATTTTTGAGTCACAAGGTAGGCCATGTGGCTGTGGTAATCAGGGTTGTATGGAGCAATATGCCTCCGCCAGTGGTGTGAGTATCACTTACTTTAATGCAACACAACAGCATTGCCAGGCCCTGGAAATAGCTATTCGCGCTGCCGATGGAGACCCTGATGCGCTAGAAGCATACGCATTGGCTGGTACAGCGCTGGCAGCAACACTGGCGCATATCTTAAAAGTGTTGGATGTCAGTAATATTGTGATTGGCGGCGGTATGAGTGGCGGCTGGTCCCTCATGAAAGAAGCTTTTGAACTCCGCCTGGAACTTGATTTGATCCCAGCGCTACGCGGTAAAACCTGGGTCTCCATATCGGATGTTAATGACCATGCCGGCATCTTTGGTGCCGCTATTCTTGCTGAGCAACAGCTTACTCAGCAACATTAAATATGTTGTGCGTTAGTGCGAATGTTGCGTTAATGCCCACTCCACATGCTCGCGCACCAATAATGATGGATCATTCTTTCTTGCTTCCAGGGCAGTAACGATGCTAGGTGTAGTCGGCGCATTACCCAGCCCGATGGCAATATTCCTTAACCATTGCTCATAGCCAATTCTATAAATCGCACTGCCAGCCATGCGCGCTTTAAACATATCTTCAGTCCAGCCAAAACATTCCACCAGGTTGATATCATCCAAACCATGTTTTACTGCAAAATCCGGCTCCTTCGTGACTTCAGCAAACTTGTTCCAAGGACAAGTTAATTGGCAATCATCACAACCATAGACCCGATTGCCAATCAATGGCCGGAATTCAACGGGAATACTGGTTTTAAGCTCGATGGTGAGGTAGGAAATGCATCGTCTGGCATCTACTTCATAAGGCGCAGTAATGGCTTGGGTAGGGCAGATTTCGATGCAATTAGTACAAGTACCGCAATGATTGCTTGAAGGCGTATCAACCATTAATGGTAAATTAGTATAAATCTCCCCGAGGAAAAACCAGGAGCCGCGATTCTTGTTGATAAGTAGTGTATGTTTTCCTCGCCAACCCAAGCCAGCTTTTTCTGCAAGGGCCACCTCCAGCACAGGTGCACTGTCAGTAAATACGCGGTAATTGAAATCTTTATAGTTAAGTTTTTGTAACTCTGATTGAATCTTTTCACTAAGTTTTTGCAGCTTGTTGCGCATGACTTTATGGTAGTCACGGCCTAATGCATAGCGTGAGATAAAGGCTTTATCTCCTTGTTTCATAATGGTTTTAGAATCTGCTGCAGCGGGGGGTAAGTAATCCAGGCGCGCAGAAATCACGCGTAAGGTATTTGGTACTAATTCGGCAGGGCGGGTACGCTTCACCCCGTGTTTTGCCATATAATCCATTTCACCATGAAAACCTTTCGCGATCCAAGCCTGATGATCCGCTTCGGCATGCTGCAAGTCGGTGTCGGAAATACCGATCTGGTTAAAGCCCAATGCCAACCCCCAACTTTTGATGTCAGCGCTAAGCTGGGTAAAGTCGTTAGGATGCGAAAGGGTGGTTTCTGGAGTAACAAGATCAGTCATGGATAACAATTTTACACGCGATTGCCTGGATATTCATTTGGATGATGAAGCCGCCACTTTAGCTTTTGGTAAGCAACTCGCCAATGCGATTGAACCGGGTTTGGTACTTTATTTACACGGTGATTTGGGCGCTGGTAAAACAACACTGGTGCGTGGCTTATTGCATGCCCTAGGTTATGCAGGCAAAGTGAAAAGCCCGACTTATACGCTTGTAGAAAATTACAAGATAGAGCAAGCTCTTTCAGTTTTAAATCTATATCATTTTGATTTATATCGATTTAATGATGACGAGGAATGGGAAGCTGCCGGATTCAGAGATTATTTCAATGCTGAAAGCGTATGTTTAATCGAGTGGCCGGAAAAAGCAGAAAAAGTTTTGCCACTGCCTGACATCAACATCACATTTACTATTTTAGTCACCGGGCGAAAAGTCACATTAGACGCACCGACTCGTCACGGTAGTGAATGTTTAACGCAAGTAATGAAGGAAATCAGTTCACGATGACATTGGTTAATAAGCTGTTGTTTCACTGCTTTAAAGTCTGTGTATTTTTCGTCGCGTTAAGCAGTGTCAATGCCTATGCTGCCAATACCATTACTGCAGCCCGCGTGTGGCCAGCGCAAGATTACACGCGCATTACGCTGGAATCGAATTCGCCAATAACCTATAAAATGCTATCCATTAAGAACCCGGATCGCATCGTGGTCGATATTGAAAATATAGAACTTAACACGGTATTAAAATCTTTAACCGATAAAATTTTAGCCAATGACCCCTACATCACCCAGGTACGCGTAGCGAATTTCAAACCAAATGTTGTGCGTTTGGTGGTAGACCTCAAAGCCGAAGTCAAACCGAATGCGTTTACTTTGTTACCGGCAGGCGAATATAAACATCGCCTGGTGCTGGATATTTATCCGGTAAAAGACCCGATCATGGCCATGCTTGCACAGCATGAGAATGAGCCGACGGCAGAAAACCTTCCTTCATCCGGCATACCCGCCACACCTTCAACAAGTGAAACTCCAGCAGCAAACCCTTCAACACCTACTGAGGCAACAAAACCCGGAATGATTATCGAGCCGCTGCCGCAACAAGGTGCGGAAACAAACGATCCGTTTGACACTGCAGGCGAACCTTCCAAACCAGTAGAAACGGTTAAACCCGCAGAAAAATCTTTGCCAGCTGTTGAGCCAAAAGTAGAAACACCTCAGGTGGCTATTCTTAAAAAGAATACCTTGGATCAAAAAGGTCAATATAGTGATCTACGCGAAATTATCATTGCCCTGGATGCCGGCCATGGCGGAGAGGACCCGGGTGCGCGAGGTGCGACCGGTAGCCATGAAAAACATATTACCTTAGCCATTGCCAAAAAGCTTAAGGAAAAAATTGATAGCGAGCCAGGCATGCGCGCTGTGTTAACCCGAGACGGAGATTACTTTATTCCCTTGCATGGGCGGGTAATCAAAGCGCGGAAATTGCAGGCTGATTTGTTCGTTTCTATTCATGCGGATGCGTTTACCAATCCTGCTGCACGTGGTTCCTCAGTATTTGCATTGTCTGAACGCGGCGCCACCAGCGCCAGTGCACGCTATTTAGCCAAGAAAGAAAATGAGTCGGATTTAATTGGCGGCGTGAGTTTGGATGATAAAGACCCGGTGCTGGCTAGAACATTACTGGATTTATCACAAACGGCCACAATCAGTGACAGTTTGAAATTGGGCAAAGCCGTTTTGGGGCAGATTGGCGACATTAACAAATTGCATAAAAACCATGTTGAACAAGCTGGGTTTGCAGTGTTGAAATCGCCTGATATCCCTTCTATTTTGGTTGAGACTGCTTTCATCAGCAATCCAGAAGAAGAACGTAAACTCAACGATAATGCCTATCAGGATAAACTGGCTGATTCAATTCTTACAGGCATTAAGAAATATTTTGCTACTAATCCAGCCTTGGCTAAAACCAAACTGGCAAAAGATTAAACGCCATTAATAGGCGCTAATTCCTTGTGCCGAGATAATCTATTTCCCGGCTAGTATCGCCATAACCCGCCTGCATCAATAATGCGGATTCGATATAGCGGCTGATGCGCTGACGTAGTTTAGCCACCTCTTTTCCCTCCACAAAAATCTGCGGAAATTTAAAGCTTAACCAGGCGTATAAGCTTAAATTGTGGCTCAATAACTCTGCCTGTTCCAGGTGCTTTGGGCTGGTTGACTCCAACCAGTCCGGCGCAGGGGGTAAAAGACGGATCTGTGTTTCAGCCACACTACGCAGGCAGAGTAAATAATAGTCTTTTTCAAAAGGTACATTTAAAGAGACTGGCGCGCTTACAAAAATGTATTTATCTTTCAATGATAAATGTGGTGCATGGGCATCAACCAATAGCGCCTGCATGATCTGCGTGTTCAACGATGCTGGCGCTAAGAATGCAGTTTCCGGGATATTTCTAGGATTTAGTAAACGCTCCTGATAATATGTCAGCACTTCAGCAAGCTTGCGTGTATGTAACTGGCCAGCCACTATATCTATATGGTTGAAACTCAAGCTCATGGGCAACTGGGCAAGTGTTGAGGTGTCGTCCGTTGCCAGCATATGCTCGATGTGGATCAATTCATCGTTCTCTAACACATTCACATAGCCCATCGGGTAAATGCCGTAACGTCCTGCACGGCCGGCAATTTGCCGCACTTCAGTCGCATTGAGTAAACGCGATGCCACGCCATCAAATTTATGAATACTGGTAAATATCACACGGCGTATCGGTAAATTGAGCCCCATGCCGATAGCATCGGTAGCGACTAAAATATTAGCTTTGCCGCTGCTAAAACGTTCCGATTCGGCACGGCGAACTTCAGGGGAAAGTGCGCCATAAATAGTGGCTACGGTATATCCCCATTGCCGGAATCGCGCACTTAAGGTGAGTACATCTTTGCGGCTAAACGCAATGAAGGCATCGCCTTTTTGCAAGTGACTTTGCATGTCGTTAGCCTGGCTTAAGGCAGTTTTCAGTCTGACTTTTGAATAGCGCTTACCACAGATGGCAACCTCTTCCAGTAGTAGGGGCGTTTTACGTTCTAAAAATGTAATTTCATAGGATTCATTTAAAGCATTAATTGCATCTAAACAGGGTTTGGTGACGGCAGTTGAACCGCATACAAATACGTTTTCAGCTGGCACGCCAACCAAAGCTGCGGTCCACGCCGATCCGCGATCCGGGTCTTGCAGCATCTGTATTTCATCAATGATAGCGACTTCTACGGCTTGAGCAGGGTTCATCATTTCAATGGTGGATGCAGTATGTTGCGCACCCGGTACTAATACACGCTCTTCACCCGTGATCAAATTACAAGGGACGCCTGCGGCCATTAGGCGATCACGAATTTCCATTGCTAACAGGCGCAAAGGTGCCAAATAAACGCCGGAATTGGCTTGCTCCAAGGCTTGAAGCGCCTGGTAAGTTTTACCTGAATTGGTGGGACCTAGATAAAAGTGGTGGTGGCGCTTCAGAGTTCTGGCTAAGGTGAACTGGTTGCAGTAATCATTTTGCATATCGCATTGGAATTTAACTTAAAACGCATTTTTAAGCCATTTTAATCGTCTGCTAACTGGTCTAAACTACGTTGATTCAGGCTGCCAAATCAATTTTGCAGAAACATGTAATCATCAATAAGGAACGACATGAAAGCTGTTGGACTCACCCGTTATCTACCCATTACTCATTTGGAAGCACTACAGGATATTGAAATCCCTATGCCTAAAGCACTGGGCCGTGATTTATTAGTGAAAGTGAATGCGATTGGGGTGAACCCCATCGATACTAAAGTCCGTCGGCCTAAATTGAGTAATACCGATAAGGTTGAGGCGCCACCAAAAGTACTAGGCTGGGACGCAGCAGGCGAGGTTGTGCAGGTTGGAGGCGATGTTAGCTTGTTCAAGGTCGGCGATAAAGTGTATTACGCAGGTGACGTTACCCGTAGCGGTACGAATGCCGAATACCAGCTCGTGGATGAGCGCATCGTCGGGCATCAGCCGCAAACCTTAAAAGATGAGCAGGCTGCTGCTTTACCACTCACCACTGTGACGGCTTGGGAGTCACTGTTTGATCGCCTCGGCATCGTAGAGGACATGGCGAAAAATCAGGGTAAAAGCCTACTTATCATTGGCGCCGCCGGTGGAGTAGGCTCGATTGCCATTCAACTGGCTAAAAAGGTAGCAGGGCTGAAAGTCATTGCCACAGCGTCCCGCCCGGAGACTAAAAAGTGGGTGCTATTACAGGGCGCCGATGAGGTGGTCAATCATCACCAAGACCTGGTTGCTCAAATGAACGATTTGAACTCCCCGCAGGTGGATTATATTTTGTGCAACAGTACGCCTGACGCTTATTATCCGGCCATGGTTACGTTGCTTAAACCGCAAGGTAAGATTTGTGCATTGGTTGATACCGAAAAACCGTTGGATCTACTGCCCCTTAAAGGCAAAAGTGCGACATTTGTTTGGGAGTCAATGTTTACGCGCGCCATGTTCCAGACGGACGACATGATCGAGCAGCACCATATACTGGAGCGTGTTGCCAATCTCATAGACCATGGCACCTTGAAAACCACTTTGAATGAAGTGAAGTCACCCATTAATGCGGAAAACCTGCGGGCAGCGCATGCTCAGCTTGAATCTGGAACTACCATCGGCAAAATCGTTTTATCGGGCTGGTAGTTAGTCTCGGAAAACTAACTTTTACAGGTAAAATGTGGAGGTATCTCATCGATACCCCACATAAAAAATTTAAAGCAAATGCATCTAAACCCTATTCGATTACTGCCTGACCAGCTTATTAGCCAAATTGCCGCAGGTGAAGTGGTTGAAAGGCCAGCCTCTGCGCTTAAAGAGCTGCTGGAAAATAGCCTTGATGCTGGCAGTACCGATATTCAGGTGTCATTGTTGCAAGGCGGGGTTAAGCAACTGCGCGTTGCGGATAATGGATACGGTATTGCACAAGATGATCTGGCTATGGCACTCACGCGGCATGCCACCAGTAAAATCGCAACACTTGAGGATTTAGAAGCTGTCGGTAGCCTAGGGTTTCGTGGCGAAGCATTAGCCAGCATTGCTTCCGTTTCACGTACACAGATCAGTAGTAGGGCACAAAATACTAAACACGCGTGGCGGATTACCTCCGATGGCAGCGAAATTTCAAACATTGAGCCAGCTGCACTCGATGCTGGGACTGTGATCGAAGTGAATGATCTTTACTTTAATACACCCGCGCGCCGCAAATTCCTTAAAACAGAAGCCACGGAGTTTGGACATTGCGAAGAAGCATTTCATCGCGTTGCACTTTCCAGGCCTGATGTGGCCTTTATGCTGCAGCATAACGGCAGGGCGCTCAGCCGCTATGCCATAAGCCCGCCAGAAAAAAGATTCAGCGAGGTATTGGGTGCAGAGTTCGCAGCAGAATCCATCGCTTTGGATGAATCTACAGCAGGCTTACGCTTATGGGGCATTGCCGCTAAACCAACTTACAATCGCAATAGTCGCGATACGCAATATGTCTATGTGAATGGCCGTTTCGTGCGTGATAAATTGCTTGCGCATGCCATTCGCCAAGCCTATCAAGATGTGCTGCATCATGACCGGCATCCGGCATTCGTACTATTTTTGGAGCTCGATCCTAACCTGGTGGATGTCAATGTACATCCAAGTAAAACAGAAGTACGTTTCCGCGATGGGCAATCGATTCATCGCTTTATTTTCCATTCGCTACACAAAGCGTTGGCGACTCCGACTGGGGTTTCCAATGCTGTAACCGCCAGCCAGGCTGCGCATAATCCATTTAATAATCCTGCATTCCAGAATGGGCAAACGTCTTATCCCCCATATCAGTCGCAAATCAATTTATCGGCCAACCAGTCATCCGGTTTTTACGAAACCTTGTTCGGTTCAAACAGCCAGGGTGCGCGTGTAGCCAGCGGTGGCAGTGGTTATGCGCCGGCCAATGGTCTTGATCAGCGGCAATTTGCAAGCCCGGTATGTTATGCAGATGAGTTTGAAAACAGCACTAATGGGTCGCAGGCTCAAGCACAAGAGGATTTCCCCCTGGGTTTTGCAGTTGCGCAAATTCATGGCGTGTACGTGCTGGCACAAAACAAACTCGGTTTGGTAGTCATTGATATGCATGCAGCGCATGAGCGCATCATGTATGAAAAGCTCAAAAATGCCCTGGATGGGAATGGGGGCGGGCAAGAGAATGGAGAGGGTAATAAAGCCGTACCGATGCAGCCATTATTGTTGCCTGTCAGTTTCCATGCAGACCGTTTGGAAGTCGCCACCGTGCAGGAGGCCCTGGCAAATAATGACAATAGCCTGCAGCAACTAGGCTTTGATATCGCTATTTTATCGCCCACCACATTGGCCGTGCGTGCTGTGCCTACCATGCTGCAAGACGCCGATGCCGTAACTTTAGCCCGCGATGTACTCAAAGACCTGCGTGAATACGGCGCCAGCAGGGCGCTTACAGAACGCAGGAACGAATTACTCGGCACCATGGCTTGTCATGCCGCTGTTCGCGCGAACCGCAGCCTGACCATTACCGAAATGAATGCCTTATTGCGCGATATGGAAACGACTGAACGCTCAGGGCAATGCAATCATGGCCGTCCGACGTGGTTTCAAGTCTCTATGTCAGATTTAGACAAAATGTTTATGCGTGGCAAATAAATGAGTTTTGAAAATTTAAAAAATGATTTAGAGAGAGCCGAATCACTACAAAATATTATGCGCAGTACGGCTGAAGGAGGGTCACGAGAGGAGCCAGACTACAAGCTACTGCGTCAGTACTTTATCGAAAAATCAGAGCTTTCAGATTTGCTGCCTAGTTTCATTCGCACAAATCGCGATTTGCACCAGTTCTGGAGTTTTATTAAATCAAAGTTTGCTTCGTATCAAGAACGAAGAAATTATTTGTGGACTGAATTTTCCCCATTGATGGACTTTTTGGAAGGTAAAAACAGAAAACCATCAGACACATCAATATCTGAAGTTTTAAAATCTTTTGATGAAAGCGGCATACATTCAATTTGGTCAAGGGCTTTAGAAAGGCGAAAAACAGATCCAGAGGGAGCTATAACTATGGCTAGGACACTGATGGAAAGTGTTTGCAAACATATTCTAGATGATTCTAGCATTGCTTATGACAAAGATAGAGTTGAGTTACCAGATTTATATAAACTTACTTCAAAACAGCTGAATGTTGCTCCAAGTCAACACACAGAAGAGATATTCAAACAAATCTTAGGCGGAGTTTCTTCGGTTGTTAATGGTCTTGGCGCACTTAGAAATAGATTGGGAGATGCGCACGGTAAAGGTAAGACTCAGATACGTCCGGCTCAAAGGCATGCTCAGTTAGCAGTAAATCTTGCAGGGGCAACAGCATTGTTTTTAATAGAGACTTGGCAGATTAAAAATAATAATGATAAATAGTTTTCCTAAGTCAATCTTTCTAATGGGCCCCACTGCCAGCGGCAAGACTGGCGCAGCTGTTGACCTGTATTCCAAACTCCCCGTCGAAATCATCAGTGTCGATTCTGCACTGGTGTACCGTGATATGGATATCGGCACGGCCAAGCCTGATGCTGAAACCCTGGCGAAAGCGCCACATCATTTAATCAATATCATCGATCCTACAAGCGCCTATTCTGCTGCGAGTTTCAGGAGTGATGCCTTGCGCTTGATGGCGCAGATCTCAGCGCGCGGCAAAATTCCGATATTGGTAGGCGGCACCATGTTGTACTTTAAAGCGCTGGAAGGGGGCTTAAGTGGTCTGCCGGAAGCAAACCAGGAAGTGCGTGCTAGGCTGGATGCCAGAGCTGCATTTATCGGCTGGCCGGCCATGCATGAGAAGCTGGCCTTGGTTGATCCGCAAACTGCTGCGCGCTTGCAACCGAATGATGCACAACGCATTCAGCGCGCATTGGAAGTGTTTGAACTCACTGGCGAGAGCATGTCCGCGCTATACGCAAAACAAACCAATGAGGCGCTGCCATACAACATATTAAAAATCGCGTTAGTGCCGAGTGACCGCAAAGTGTTGCATGAGCGCATAGCATTACGTTTTGACCAAATGCTAGCCGCTGGTTTTATTGATGAAGTAAAAATGTTGAAAGCAAAATATCCTGAACTGACGCCGGAGTCGACTTCCATGCGCTGCGTAGGTTACCGGCAAGCCTTAGAGCATTTAGCAGGTGAGTATGATGCTGCTGAGCTACGTGATAGAGGGATATTTGCCACACGCCAATTAGCTAAACGCCAATTGACCTGGCTGCGTGGCATGGAGGATATGCTTGAGCTGGATTGTTTAAATCCCAATTTAAATGAACAAGTATTTAATCAAATAAATCAGTTTGTTAATTAACAAATGTAATAAATTACATTAATAAATTTTTGCATACTTAGCCGTAGATAAAGGTAACTGATGATCACAATTCTTTTTTAACTGCATCAAGTGTTACACCGTTGACTCTGCTATATCCTACCCAAACTGCAGGATAACCTCCGATTTCCATCGTGCTAAGCATCTTTTGGGAATCAGCGACTTTCTCTACATCTATATCAACAAAATCTATATTCTCTTCACGCATTTCTTTACGCAGTGCCGCACAACCAGGACACCAATCTGTGCCATACAGCACAATTTTGGCTTTACCACTGCTATCAAAATGGCGTTTGTAATAATTAGCCTCATCGGCTGTTAAGTATTGATCGTTGAAATTAACTGCCAATAGTTCTACCAAATTAGATGTACTGTCATCTGTAACCTTGCTGCTACCTGCCAAAATTAAAGGAAAGCTCCGTTCTTTATAAGTTTGCCATTGTTTGTAATTTTCGTGATCCGGCTCATTGGGGTTAACAATAATTTCATTAAATGGCACATCTCTGCGCTTAAGTGCAGTGATGGTGTTGTTACAAGGTGTACCACAATCGGGAAATGTGAATACAAGCACGGTTGGCTTGCCATTACTATCCAGCGGCGTGCTTGTTTGATTAAAGCCGTTGTTTTTCCAATGCCAAAATCCTGCGGCGATTAATGCGATAAATATTATTTTTTTCATAATTGCTTATTGGTTATTAAGCGCTTGAATTCGTTTGGCTGCTTCTACACATTCATTCAGGCTGGCAACTAATGCCAGTCTTACAAAGTTTTTACCCGGGTTTACCCCATGGGCTTCCCTTGCCAAATAGCTGCCTGGTAATACCGTAACATTGAAATCGCGATACAGATTCAGCGCAAATTCAGTATCCGGCATGGTGGTTTTAGCCCAAAGGTAGAATGCTGCGTCGGGCATTTTCACATCCAAAACCTCGTTTAACATTGGCGTAACAGTTTTGAATTTTTCCGCATACAATCTGCGATTTTCAATCACATGCGCCTCATCGTTCCAAGCCGTTAAACTTGCAGCCTGGACGGCCGGGTTCATGGCGCAACCATGGTAAGTGCGGTATAGCGCAAATTTTTCAATGATCTTTTCATCGCCTGCGACAAAGCCAGAGCGCATGCCTGGTACGTTTGAACGCTTAGAAAGTGAGCTGAAAATAACAAGATTTTTATAATCTCGGCCTAATTGGTGCGCCGCTTGTAGCGCTCCTAATGGCGGATGCGCTTCATCGAAATAGATTTCCGAGTAGCATTCATCTGCGGCAATCACAAAACCGTATTGGTCGGATAAATCAAACAGGGTTTTCCATTGCGCTAAACGCATCACCTTGCCGGAAGGATTGCCTGGACTGCATACATAGACCAATTGTGTGCGTTTGAATACTTCCGCCGGCACGCTGGCAAAGTCCATCTCGTGATCGTTTTCTGGCAGGGTATTCAGGAAGTACGGCTCCGCATCGGCCAAAAAGGCTGCGCCTTCGTAGATCTGGTAAAACGGGTTGGGTGAAATCACGACTGGATTGGTTTTGGATGCATCAATGATCACTTGGGCAAAAGCAAACAGAGCTTCGCGGCTGCCAGTCACAGGGAGTATCGCAGTGTCGGGATTTAACGCTGGGATACCATAGCGGCGTGAAATCCAATTTGAAATCGCAGTTCTAAGCTCAAGCGTGCCTAGCGTTGTGGGATAATTGGCCAGGCCGCCCAAATTATTCACCAGTGCGTTTTTAATCAATGGCGGCGTCGCATGTTTAGGCTCGCCGATGGATAAGTTAATCGCAGCATATGCCGGATTGGGTGTAGTGCCTTTAAACAAATCGCGCAGGCGTTGAAAAGGGTAAGGTTGCAGCAGGTTCAGGTTTGGATTCATAGGCGCTATTGTAATATAGCGGCCGGGGTAGCCCAAAGCGGATTAGCCAGTCGCCATGCATTTTGTATTGAGTGAATGCTGGCCGTACATTCGAGTCTGATGGTTATTGCATCAATAAAAGTCCACTTAAGTATCATGAAAAATAAAAATATGCCCGAAAATCAAGCCAGCAGCAGTTTGCACAAAGCACACCCAAATATCGCGGTCTTCGGCTTGTTATTCGGTGCGTTGTGCTGGGGCATTATCTGGTATCCATACCGCTTGATGGCAGAGGCGGGCGTGTCTGGTGTGGCATCTAGTTTTTATACCTACTGTATCGCCATCACGCTGGCGGGCTTATATTTTGCCCGCTACTGGCGAGGCATGTTTAATTTGCCGCTCAGTATCTTATGGCTGAGTGCCATTGCCGGCTGGACCAACCTGAGTTATGTACTGGCCGTGATCGATGGCGAAGTCATGCGGGTGATGCTGCTGTTCTATTTATCGCCGCTATGGACCTTGATCCTGGCGCATTTCTGGTTAAAGGAAAAAACCTATCTGTCCGGCTATATCGCCATTGTCGTTTCGCTCATTGGCGCATTCGTCATGCTGTATGACCCGAAGTTAAGCAGCATTCCTATGCCGCGTAATGAAGCGGAATGGCTGGCACTTTCTTCAGGCATCGGCTTCTCGCTCACCAATGTGATTACGCGAAAATCCAGTCATTTAAGTATCCGGGCAAAATCGTTTGCGGTGTGGGTAGGGGTAGCAGGTATGGCATTATGTTTCCTGCCGTTTGTGAAAGACAGCTTTCCAGCCCCGGCCTTCTTTACAGTGACCAACTGGCTCATCATGGGCTTGATCGCATTGCTGTTACTGGCAGCCACATTGCTGGTGCAATATGGCGTGACCCAGATCAAGGCCACACGTGCTTCGGTGCTGTTCTTATTTGAGCTGGTGGTCGCTGCGATTGCGTCTTATTTTTTGGCAAACGAGACGATGACACTCACTGAATGGATTGGCGGCGGCCTAATCGTCATTGCCGCCGTGTTTGCGGCCTCCAATTACAAAGATTAAATTCGCAAAGTGTAGGCCTGCTATTTAACCGCCAAAGCCACCGCGTGAGCCTTCTGCTGCAAAGCGAATTTTGAGGGACAAGTCATTGCGCGAATCGGCATTGGCCAATGCGTTATCCTCATCAATTTTGCCATCAGAGAAGAGCTTGAATAATGACTGATCAAAGGTATTCATGCCGATGTCATTATTATCTGCCATGATTTCCTTCATCTCGCTCATTTTCTGTTTCTGGATGAGCTCTGCCATGTAAGGCGTGTTGATCATGACTTCGATCGCGGCTACCCGTTTACTTTGCTTGCCTGGAACCAGACGTTGCGAAATGATCGCAACCAGATTCATGGATAAACCGAGCAACAGGCCCGGTTTAGATTCATCTGGGAAAAAAGAAATAATACGTTCCAAAGCTTGGTTGGCATTGTTGGCGTGTAAAGTAGCCAGGCATAAGTGGCCGGTTTCAGCATATGCCATGGCGTTTTTCATGCCATCCATATCACGGACTTCACCGATAAGAATTACATCAGGCGCCTGGCGCATGGCATTTTTCAAGCCATTTTCAAATGAAAGCGTATCTATGCCGACTTCGCGCTGGTCAACAATGGATTTTTTATGTGGATGTACAAATTCAATCGGGTCTTCAAGTGTCAAAATGTGACCGGTTGAGGTGGCATTACGGTGATCAATCATCGCAGCTAAAGAGGTCGATTTACCTGAGCCCGTAGCACCGACCATCAAAATCAAACCGCGTTTACGCTGGATCAGGTCTTTCAACACCAGCGGCAGCCCTAAGGTTTCAATCGATGGAATATCGGTTTTGATATGACGAATCACCATGCCCACTTCACCGCGCTGGCGGAACACGTTGATACGGAAACGGCCGACATCCTTTTTACTAAGCGCAAAGTTGGATTCCAGGGTGGCTTCAAATTCCTTAATTTGGGAAGGGCTCATAATGGAGTAAGCAATTTCCTTGATCATGCCTGGCACCATGAGTTGTGCATTAATCGGCACGGTATCGCCTTCAACTTCCATGTGAATCGCTGCGCCGGAACTGAAAAACAAATCCGACCCGCCTTTATCTAGCATGAATTTCAAGATCGGGGTGATATCAATCGCAGCCATGGAAAATCCTATTAAGTCTTTTAATTATTTGAAGATGGTTTTTCGTGACTTTAGCATAAATCTCTGCATCATCTGCAAGCATAAGGCAGCAATACATGAAGGGATTTAAATGATCTGCGGCTGTTGTAGTTTATGATTTAAAGCAAGGATTTGATGGAAATTAGTGTATGTATTTAGCAATCACTAGTTATGTGTGCTATGCGAAAGGCCACACTAAGAATGCATTACCAATTTCTCACTAATACTTAATATATTGATTTAATGATTAACGCTTAGCCCATGATTTAATGATGTTTTGTATTCTTCCTCTGCTTGCCTAATATTTTCATCTTCAATCATTTTTTGGAATAGCAATGCAGATGCTTTATCAATCTGTTGCCATATTTTCACTTCATTTACTTCATGGTGATTTCTGAAGGCATTGAAATCATATTGGCCTGCTTGCTTAAAATGTTTTTCTGCAAATTCGCGATCAAGTAAGTAGTTTTTATATTTTACCCAGATGTATTCTGCAAACTCTGCCGGCTCATCATCTTCCATCTCATCAATTTCCAGTAACACTATGGCCATTACCAATGATTGCTGATCAATGCCGAGCATCCAGGCCAGCCAAATTGCATTGACCCATCCGCTGAATTGCTTTCCGAAGGCTAAAGCCCAAACGTTTTCTTCGGTATCACCTTTTGCGACCTCGTAGCCCATCAATATAGAGGCGTCATGAGATGAGGTATTATTAAAATGATTACCCATTTCCACCTCTAGGCTAATCACTTGGTAATTAATCATCTGGCCATATTCGTATAAGGCTTTTGGAATATCGACATAGCGGAGTTGATTGTCTACAGCTTCAATTTTTAGAATGTTCTTACCATCTGTAATTCGTGGATAGATATGGCCATGGTAATAACGGTACATATACATGGCTTTGTCATCGGCATGCAAATCTACCAAGGCGCCTGGGCTTACATATTCGACTTCAAAGCTAAAAATTCTGCCGATTGATTTCATTAAGTCTTCAATCCGCCCGACCATTGAACACTTTTCTGGCATTTTGAGTTCATGGAATAACCTGACGTAACTAGGATAATTACGTAACACCGTAGTCGCTTCTACAGATGAATATAGCGTCTCTTTAGATTCTTTTGGTCCGATAAACCATGTGCTGCTGTCCATTTAATTCCCCTAAAACAGGCAAAATAGAACCAGTAATATTGAAAAGATTTTTACTGGTTGTATTGAATACACTGAACATGTGCAACATGTATACCAAATATGAGTAATGCGTAAGAACGAGAATAGCGGTGATATAAAAGCGGTTTAATTTAGGGTAATGGTTCGCCACAACGGCCTTGTGGCTTATGGCTAGAGCTTTTTATTTAGGTATTTGTTTTACTACTAGATATTTTTCTTAAAGCTGGTAAAACTTAATTCAAGTTAAATCCAACCTTTACTTGTCGAATTTTTGACTTTACTGACAAAAAAGGCACTTTTTAATTTTTCTAAAAGATTGGTTCTGCAAATCATTACTCGTTATGCGCTCCATCGCACAGACAAACAAAACTGCTTAACATAATCTATATCCTGGGAGTCTTTAACTTAAGGAGTTCTCTTATGGAAAAGTTTAATGTTTGGAAAATATTGGCGCTAACTACTGTCGTCATTAGTGTCGGATGTACAGCACCTAGGCCACATAGCTCGGGAGCGAGTGCTAATGACGCAAATACGTCTGGATCAGGCGATGCCCGAACTGGGGCAGGCACAGGTACTGGCGGTACAGAGACAGAAAGCTCTGGTACAGGTAATGCTACTAGCGGAGCTGGCACTGGAACTGGCCGCACGGGTAAATAGCGATATCCATAGAGAGTCTGGGGTACTTCAAGTATGACTTGTAATCGTAGACTCTCTCATTAAATGATTTTGAATTAAATGATTTTGGCTCAACGCATTAGCTTTATTGCATCCCCTCTAAATTCAAAACACTGCTGAATTTGTTTTGCTCCTATCGCACTTAAACTAATCATTAGCCATTGAATTGGTTAATGATTAATTTATCTCCCTTAATCTACAAGCAGACAGTATTGCCGTTAGCAGATTAAATCTGTATGTTATGCATAAAAGATTGTGATTAATGTGTTTGTAAGCCTATATTCATGTAATTGAGGGGTATTGTTCAGCGATAAAAGTATTTTTTATTAATGTGGAACAGGATAATAGTAACTAACAAAATCCATTCATGAAGAAAATTAATCCTCATATTTTAGAAAGCGATCAACATCTTCGAACATTAATTGATAACTTTCCATTCATGGTTTGGCTGAAGGATGTCGACAGTAGGATATTGGCTGCCAACGCAGCCTACGCAAATATGGTAGGCGTTTCTTCCGCAGCAGAGCTCACAGGTAAGACAGATTTTGACTTTTTCCCGACTGACTTAGCACAGCAATATGTAGATGGCGATCAAGAGGCCATGCGCAGTAAAACCCCGATAGGGATCGTCATTCACATCAAAGATTCAGATGGCAACTATTGTTGGATTGAATCCTATAAATCCGCTTTGGTCACGGATGGTAAAGTGGTCGGTTCTCTTGGCTATGCACGGGATATCACTGAGAACATACAAAGAGAAAAAGAGTATCAATCCCTGGTAGAAAGCTTCCCCAATTCTGTTACAAGATTCAATAGCGACTGTGAACGCATTTTCCTAAATAGTAAAAATGCTCAATTTTTTGAATTGGACACAGAGTCTTTGTTAGGCACTACGCCGACTGACATTCCTGGAGGAAATTCGGCAATAGTGCTTGAAGAAAAAATCAGGGAAGTCTTCCAGAATGGCCTGAACCAGAACGTCGCTTTAGAAGTGACGATGAAAGACGGTAGGCAAAAAATTATGGATATTGTACTTGCCCCAGAGTTCAATGCTGAGAATAAGGTAAAAGCTGTCATTGCAGTGGGTCAGGACGTGACCGAGTCGTACGAGAGCCAAAAACGCATTAATAACTTAGCTTATTACGATCCACTCACTAAATTACCAAACCGGATTTTGTTTCTTGAGCAACTTGAGGCGAGTATTAAGAAAACGAGCCTGAAAAGTTTCTCTTTTGCAGTTTTAATGCTCGATTTAGACGGGTTTAAAGAGGTGAACGACTTACTGGGGCATGCAGTTGGGGACATGTTGTTACGTGAGTCTGCAAGGCGCTTGGAAAGCTGCCTAAGGTCTACGGATACAGTGGCGCGTCTAGGTGGTGATGAGTTTGCAATCTTGCTATCCAATATTCATGAAAATGAAAATGCGGGAAAAATAGCGCACAAAATACTTGAGTCTTTAAAAAAACCAATTGTGATTGATGGTTCAGAGTTATTTATTACCGCAAGCATCGGTATCGTCATTTGCCCTTACCATAGCAGGCAAGCCAGTGATCTGGTGAAGTTTTCTGACATCGCAATGTATCAAGCAAAAAAGCAAAGGAATAACTTCCAATATTACTCTTCTGAAATGACCCAAAAAGCAGTTGAGCGCAATGATATTGAGAGCTCTCTTCGTCGCGCGCTTCAGAACGATGAATTTTTACTGCATTATCAGCCGCAAATCAATCTGCAAACGGGTAAAACGATAGGCGTAGAAGCGTTATTACGTTGGAATAGACACCATCGTGAAATGATCGCTCCAGATCGGTTTATCGGTATAGCAGAAGACTCAGGAATCATTATCGACATCGGGCAATGGGTCATGCTCACAGCGTTTAGTGCTGCCGTAAAGTGGAATACAGGGCTGGAAGCGCCAATTACTGTGGCAATTAATTTGTCGAGCCGTCAATTCATCCATAACGATCTCTTAAGTACAATCAAACTTGCTTTAGAGCAAACCAAATGCAACCCTCGTTGGATTACCTTAGAAATCACCGAGAGCTTGTTACTTCATGATAGCGATAAGATTAGAAAAATCTTAAAAAGCCTGGATAAAATGGGCTTTAGGATATCGCTTGATGATTTCGGCACCGGTTATTCGGCACTGAGTTATTTAAACAAATTTCCAGTCAGTGAGATCAAAATTGACAAATCTTTTGTGCAAGGCATTGTAGATAACCCTGATCATGGGCTGGTGATCCAAGCGATCATCTTGATGGCGAAAAGTCTTGGTAAGGATTTGGTAGCTGAAGGTGTTGAAACTGTTGAACAATCAGAGTTTTTATTGAAGCTGGGATGTCAAACAGTCCAGGGTTTTCTTTATAGTAAGCCTAAGCCATTCAATGAAATTGTCATCCTTTAAGATACGTTTTACTTCAATACGTTGCGGCATCAGCCAATCCTTTGGATTAACAGCATTAAACGACCCCCTGAGGGCTTGCAGTTATGCATGCTCATCAATCTAATCTTTTGGGATATATACTTTTTCTTGGAAGCAACGCGGACCAAATAGCTTAAATATCCTAGTTAAATTAATTTCTTGCATTTTATGATGGTTATCATATATGATGATCATCATGAAAAAAGCAATCGCTAAACTCAAGCCTACCAGTCGTAAAGAAATTACACATACACGCATTGTAGAAACTGCTGCACGTGCAATCCGTAGAAGTGGCTACGATGGCACGGGCGTGGCCGATATCATGAAAGAAGCAGGTCTCACCCATGGCGGGTTTTATGCGCATTTCGCTTCTCGTGATGCAATGCTTGCAGAGGCTGCAGATCATGCGGGGGCAGAAACTATTGCTCTTGCTGAAAGAATTTTTGCTGAAGTTCCTGGCGAGCAAGCATTGCAGGCTTTGATGAATGCTTATTTATCCAGTGAGCATTTGGCTAACATTGAATCAGGGTGTTCCTTAGCAGCCTTAGGTTCGGAAATGCCGCGCCAGGCACCAGAGGTAAGAAAAGCTTCGACATGCAGGATTAAGGAAATGATAGGTCTTATTAAAAGTAAACTAACAGACCAATCAAATGCATATGAAGAATCGCTTGTAACGTTATCGACTATGGTTGGAACAATATTATTAGCCCGTGCAGTTGAAGATCCTGAGCTTAGCGAAGATTTCCGCCAGGCAACTTTAAAACACTTTAATGCCAAAGAATGATTATTTTCTTAATAATGCCCTTTGGCTTTTTTTGACCATAAATATGATGACTATCATATTTTCTAGTATTTTTTAATTATTGAATGAAATGGAGATGCAACATGAAAAGTAAGATCGCAATAGTGACAGGCGCATCATCAGGGATCGGTGCGGCTACTGCAGAGTTACTCGCAACTTCTGGTTATAAAGTGTATGGAACGAGTCGTAAGGGAGCGCAAGCCGCCCAACGTTCATACAAGATGATTGCGCTCGATGTGAATAGCGAGGCATCAATAGATACTGCCTTGAAAGAAGTAATCCAGTTTGAAGGCCGGATTGATTTATTGGTGAATAACGCAGGCTTCGGTATAGCACCGGGTGGCGCCGAAGAGAGTTCAATTGAACAAACCAAGATGCTATTTGAGACCAACTTTTTCGGTATGGTACGCATGACGCGTGCGGTTGTACCTTGGATGAGAAAACAGGGCGAAGGCCGCATTATCAACATCGGTTCCATTCTAGGGCTGATCCCGGCACCTTACATGGCAACCTATGCCGCGACTAAACATGCCGTTGAGGGGTTTTCAGAATCACTAGACCATGAGCTGCGCACAAGAGGTATCCGCGTTTCTGTGGTTGAACCTGGTTATACCAATACGCAGTTTGAAGCCAACACACAAGAAGTAGACGCTAAATTAGATGAATACACGATGGCGCGGAAAGCACTGGCGAAGATCATTAAAGTCGCTGTCGCCAAGGGTGACGAACCTAAAGTTGTTGCTGATGTTGTTTTGAAAGCCGCCAATGCCAAAAATCCTAAGCGCCGTTACGCTGCAGGTAAATTAGCCTGCCGCTTGAGTTTTTTAAGAAGGTTTGCGCCTGCTGCATTGGTAGATATGGGCATACGCAAAGAAATGAAACTTGATTCACTTCACAAACTAGCTAACTAAATAGCTATCAACGAGAGGAAACCATCATGAAATTATTATCTTTTTATCGGCTTTCAGTATTCAGTTCAATCCTATTTACAGTATTGGCTTTCATCTTGATGTTTGCGCCAGTTCTAATGCTATCCGCCTGGGGCGTAGAATTAACAGATTCGGTAGGGTTGGTTACCAGGCGAATTGCAGCACTTTACACTGGCATTGCTGTGATGTATTTCTTGGCAAGAAATGCTGAGTATTCAGCCACCCGTACGGCACTAATCGTCGGCACCATTACCGCCTGCTTAATATTAGCGATCCTTGGTGTTTATGAGTTTGCTGCAGGGCATGCATCAAATGGCATCTTGTTATCTGTCTTGATTGAAGTCTTCCTCATACTGGCATTTCTATATGTCGGCACGCGCAAGAAATAAAATACCTTTAAAAAGGATGAAATGATGAAAGCATTTATCTTGAAACGTTACGGCAAATCCGATCAGCTTTCGTTTGCAGACATCCCACGGTCTGCTATCAAGCCAAACGAAATGCTTGTACAAGTACACGCCGTCGGATTGAATCCGATCGATAACATGATTCCAAAAGGAATGTTTAAGCCCATTCTCAAGTATAAACTTCCGGCTACGATGGGTAGTGATCTGGCTGGCATTGTTGTTGAGGTCGGCGGGCAGGTGACCCATTTCAAGCCGGGCGATGCTGTATTTGCCAGTATCTTTGATCTAGGCACAGGAGCACTTGCAGAATTTGCTGTTGTGCCTGAGCACGCTGCCGCGTTCAAACCGGAAAACCTGGACTTTATACAAGCAGCTTCGATCCCTATGGTTGGCCTTACATCTTGGCAAGCACTTAAAGAACGAGCAGGACTAAAGTCGGGCCAGAAAGTATTCATCCCTGCGGGTTCAGGCGGTATTGGCACGTTCGCGATTCAGTTTGCAAAACATCTGGGCGCAAAAGTGGTGACAACCACCAGTACCAATAACTTGAGCCTGGTTCAACGCCTCGGAGCCGATGAGGTGATTGATTACAAGAAGCAGGCGTTTGAGGATGTGCTTCAAGACTATGATGTGGTACTCGGCACTGTCAGGGGCGACATAATCGAGAAATCCTTACGCATATTGAAACCCAATAGCGTAATTGTCTCGCTCGTCGGCCCTCTGGACACTGCATTTGCTAGTGCCAGAGGCTTGAACTTCCTCATGAAGTTCGTGTTCGGCTTAATGAGCCGCAAGATCATTCGCCAAGCGCGGAAACGCAATGTTGGGTACTCATTCCTGTTCGTACATCCTGATGGTCACCAGCTCGCAGAGATCGGCAAAATTATCGAAGCAGGGCACATTGTTCCGGTAATCGATAAGGTATTTCCGTTTGATCAAACAAAAGAGGCGCTTGCCTATCTGGAACAAGGCCGGTCAAAAGGCAAGGTAGTTGTTAGCGTCATTTGATTACTAGTCGCTTTGCGTGTTAAACGAGTTGATTATGCATGAATGCGTATAATCAACGGTTCTTAAGATGAACAGGCATTATCCCAGCAATGAAAACTCCTAAAAGACTTGAACCCCTCATCGAAGATGGCTTGGTTGATGAAGTCATTCGCCAACTGATGAGCGGCAAAGAAGCTACCGTATATGTGGTGCGCTGTGGGGAAGATATACGTTGTGCCAAGGTGTATAAAGAAGCCAATAAACGGAGTTTTCGCCAAAGTGTCGATTACACCGAGGGCCGTAAAGTCAAGAGCAGCCGCCAGGCAAGGGCGATGGCTAAAGGCTCTAAATACGGCAAGCAAGCGCAAGAAGAAGCCTGGCAAAGTGCGGAAGTTGATGCGCTATATCGTCTGGCGGCGGCAGGCGTAAAAGTGCCCAAACCGTATAACTTTTACGAAGGCGTATTACTCATGGAGCTGGTCACTGACGCCAGCGGCAATGCCGCGCCGCGGTTAAACGACATCGTATTTAGTGCGGCAGATGCACGCAAATATCATCACGTTCTGCTGAAAGAGGTGGTGCGGATGCTTTGCGCTGGCATCGTCCATGGGGACCTGTCTGAGTTCAATATATTACTTGGCAGCGAAGGCCCGGTGATTATCGACTTGCCTCAAGCGGTAGATGCTGCCGGAAACAATCATGCTAGTACGATGTTGGAGCGGGATGTAGGTAATCTATCAGCCTTTTTTGGTCGATTCGCAGCTGAGCTGCTCACCACGCAATATGCCAAGGAAATATGGGCGCTTTATTCACAAGGGCTGTTATCTGAAGATACAGAATTAACCGGGCGCTTCAAGCAAGATACCAAACCCGTGGATTTGAAAAGTGTTATACGTGTGATCGATGCAGCGCGAGATGAAGAAGTAGCGAGACAAGTGCGTATTGCAGAAGCGGGTGCTACTGGTTTACAAAAGCACAGAAGCCGTTAATTCATCAGCGGTTTATATTTGTAGTCATCTGTAAAAATACGCTTATGTAAGAATACCTTTATCCCCGATATTAATGCGTTTCATAAGTTCTTAAAATAGTTAAATAGGTGGAAGCAAATAGCCCACCAATAACGAAATCACTATTTTAATTTTATAAAGAGAACTTCCCAATGAATAAGCGTTTAAGTTTTCTAACACTTGCATCAATTCTTTTCTCCACGCAAGTTTTTGCAGATAACAATGACAACAGTAACAATTCTGGCAGAATCAGTGAGGACAATATTTCACAAAGTCAGGCTAATCCTAATTGTGAATCTACTTATAAAGCGCGTCGCAACCCCGTTTATACTGCTTTTGCAGTTGCACCGTTGCCTTCGGCCACTTGTCGCAGTGGATCAGCACTAGGCATCCAGGGAATGGGGTTCGGTATCACAGGCGGCGGCGATAAAGCTGTGTTGAGCTGTGAAATTAACGAAGCTGTACGTATTGCTGCAACTGTTCTGGGCGATCAAGTGACTGCGCTACACATCTTCTGCCAAAATGAACACGCGAAAGTGGCCCCAGCTTGCAAAGCCATAGCAGAACAAAAAACTGCTACTGCTGTGAGTATGGACAACTATTTCCTGAATGTGAATCCATTGACGAGCAGCCATACCGTTAAAAAGAATTAACAGCATGTGCCAGAGTCCACTATGAACAGATTGGCCAACAGCACAAGTTTAATGTTTATGTTGTAGCGTATGTGAAAGCATCAATATTCCAAGGCATCGGCGTTGTGAGGGATAATAGTGCCCACATCATTTTTTGCCATTTTTGGAATTATCACCATGGAAATTAAAGTCAACTTTCTCGATAAGTTACGTCTTGAAGCCAAATTCGATGACTTTACGGTGATTTCCGACCAGCCTATTCGCTATAAAGGCGATGGCTCGGCGCCTGGCCCATTTGATTATTTTCTGGCCTCATCGGCCTTGTGTGCTGCTTATTTTGTCAAGTTGTACTGCAGCACGCGCAATATTTCTACCGAAAATATCCGTCTTTCACACAACAATATTGTGGATCCGGAAAATCGCTACCAGCAGATTTTCAAGATCCAGGTCGAATTGCCGGCGGATATCTCTGACAAAGACCGGCAGGGGATCTTACGCTCCATAGACCGTTGCACGGTCAAGAAAGTAGTGCAAGCCGGGCCAGAGTTCGTGATTGAAGAAGTCGCAAATCTGGATGCCGATGCACAGGCGCTATTGGTGATGAATCCGACTTCTGCAGCAAATACCTATATCACGGGCAAGGATCTGCCGCTGGAGCAAACCATCGCTAATATGTCTGGCTTGCTT
This sequence comes from Methylotenera sp., assembly GCA_002928535.1. Classification (GTDB taxonomy): domain Bacteria; phylum Pseudomonadota; class Gammaproteobacteria; order Burkholderiales; family Methylophilaceae; genus Methylotenera. Next base: position 62,744 of record PERG01000006.1, read on the forward strand.
GCGAGCCTGGGCATTAAGATTGAAATCGCCTCGTGGCGCAATATCATCCCCAATGTGTGGTCCTTGCATATCCGCGATGCACACTCGCCGATGTGTTTCACCAACGGCAAAGGCGCCACCAAGGAAAGTGCGCTGGCGTCTGCGTTGGGCGAATATATAGAGCGGCTGAGCAACAACCATTTTTATGCCGGCTCTTACTGGGGTGAGGACATCGCCCAGGCCGAATTTGTACACTATCCCAATGAGCGCTGGTTCAAGCCGGGCCGCAAAGATGCGCTGCCGAAAGAGATTCTCGATGAATACACGCTGGGGATTTACAACCCCGATGGCGAGCTGCGCGGCTCACATTTGATCGACACTAATTCAGGCAATGGCGAACGCGGGATCTGTGCGTTGCCCTATGTGCGCCAATCAGATGGCGAAATTGTCTATTTTCCGTCCAACCTGATTGAAAACCTCTACGTCAGCAATGGCATGAGTGCCGGCAACACGCTGGCCGAAGCGCAGGTGCAGTGTTTATCCGAAATATTCGAACGGGCAGTCAAACGCGAAATCCTCGAAGGTGAAATCGCTTTGCCGGATGTGCCGCAAGCAGTGCTGGCAAAATTTCCCGGCATCGTGGCCGGCATTCAGGAGTTGCAAGCGCAGGGCTTTCCGGTGCTAGTCAAGGATGCATCGCTGGGCGGGGAATACCCGGTAATGTGCGTCACCCTGATGAACCCGCGTACGGGAGGTGTGTTTGCTTCCTTCGGCGCGCATCCAAAACTGGAAGTAGCGCTGGAACGCAGCCTGACCGAATTGCTGCAAGGCCGCAGTTTTGAAGGCCTGAACGATTTGCCGCAACCGACCTTTGCCAGCGAAGCGGTCACTGAGCCTAATAACTTTGTGGAACACTTTATTGATTCCAGCGGCATTGTGTCGTGGCGCTTTTTCAGCGCCAAATCGGATTACGAGTTTGTGGAGTGGGATTTTTCCGGCCAAGGCGAACATGCTAACGCAGAAGAAGCCGCTGCCTTGTTTGGCATGCTCGAAGCTATGGGCAAGGAAGCATACGTGGCGGTGTATGACCAGCTAGGCGCGACTGCCTGTCGCATCTTGGTACCGGGCTATTCAGAAGTCTATCCAATAGAAGACCTAATCTGGGATAACACCAATAAATCACTGTTGTTCCGCGCAGATATCTTGAACCTGCATCGCCTGGATGATGCCAGCCTGGCAGCATTGCTGGAGCGCTTAGAGAATAACGAGCTGGATGATTATGGCGACATCGCCACCTTGATTGGCATCGAATTTGACGAGAACACCGACTGGGGCCAGCTCACCGTGCTGGAGTTAAAGCTATTGATTAATCTCGCCTTACAGCGATTTGATGAGGCGCATGAATTGGTGGGTGCTTTTCTGCAGTACAACGACAACACGATCGAGCGCGGATTGTTTTACCAGGCCATGAATGTGGTGCTGGAGGCGTGGCTGGATGACGACCTTGAACTAGCCGATTACGTGGTTAACTTCCGCCGCATGTTTGGCGATGCCAGGATGGATGCGGTGATAGGCTCAGTCGAGGGCAGTGTACGTTTCTTTGGTTTGACACCAACCAGTATGAAATTGGAGGGGCTGGACAGGCACCACCGCCTGATCGACAGCTATAGAAAATTGCATACGGCTCGGGCCAATATGGCAACTACTGGCGGGTAAAACCACTTGGCTTTTTTGGGGCCTATTGAATGCAAAAAAACCCCAATAGCATGAATATAGTTAGATGCGGTGAGGTCACATGTTACCGATCATTACAGCTCATTTTCGCAAACACTTACCGTTTGTAAATTTTATATCTGAGAAAAAATACAATAAAAAGAATGGCAACTATGACAGCGAGCACTTGGGCAATATTGGTGTAAAGCAACATATTAGTAATATATTGCTGATCACAATCAATCTTACAGTCTTTAACGGAATTGAAGTTGCTCCTGAAATAATTAGCAAGCAACTGAAGCACTATAAATGCGAATATTGACAAAACCAGTACAGCGCCTCTTTTCTTAGCCATGATATGCCTTAAGTAATATGAGTAAGGTGTTTGTGATTTTCGGAAAAATTAGAAAACGACTAGTCTAATTCCAATCCGAACTTCTTATTTTTCGAGGATAACTCAACACCCTCATGATGATTTCTGTTGGGACGCCTGCATTTATGAGCATCTTACGTGCATCAAACTCACCCTTGAACTTGGAAAGGGCTAAAGCCTTATTCACTATTTGATCAAGTTTTTCATTGGTACGCTTATCCATGATGATGACCTTTCTATCTAAAACGCCGGATCGGTGCTTCTGATGTTATGCGGCTCATATAAAACCCGTTCTATCACTGGCGTCGGTAAACCGGCTTTTTCCAACATTTTTCTGGCAGCGGCAAAACGTTTCTTGCGTGACATTTCAACGCTTTTTTTTACTACCGTTTCAAATAATTTATTATTGCGCTCGCCCATTGTCATATTTCAATATAGTTAATTATTTTTTTACAATAATTAAATAAATACTGCTTTGATATCAGAATTTACCGAAATTCTTGTCGGAATAATCCTTCTTTTTACTTTTCTATATTTATAATTTGTGAGGAAAATAAGGGTGAAGAATCGAATCGCTCTATCTCTACCCAATATTAATCAGTGTTATAGCATTTCCCTGTATAGGGATTCCAAGGATTGCGCGAAGAACGCTGTATCGAAAAGTGGGGAGTCTGTTTTGGCCTGCGCCAGGCGGGTTTTGAGTGTTAATAAGGCTTGAGGGTCGGTGGCGTAGTGCAAAGCCTTCGCCACATAAGATTGCAAATCATTCGTCACAAGCTCAGGTAAGCCGGCAGCATTTAGCAGGCTGCCCGCTACGCGCGAAGCAAAGGTTTCGCCTGCACATGTAAGCACAGGCAATCCCATCCATAAGGCATCGCTACAAGTGGTATGGGCATTGTAGGGCAGGGTATCAAGAAACAGGTCTGCGTGGGCATGACGGGCAAGATGTTCCTCAATGGGTACACGCGGAGCAAAAATGAGTCGGGTTTGATCGATGCCTGCCTTTTCAGCTTCATTTTGCAGATTCTGCTTTGCCCAGGCGTTGCATTCCATGAGCCAAAGCACACTGTTGGGCAGGGCTTTTAGCAGCCGCATCCATACAGCAAATATTGCGGGCGTGATCTTAAAGGTCTGGTTGAAGCAGCAAAATACAAACTGATCTGCAGGTAGCTTACAGGCTTCACGACTCGGTACTTTTCCTACCGGACGTTTTCTATCGTTGGGCTGATACACCAGTGGTAAGGCTGCGATTTTTTCTGCGTAATGCTGTGCAGTTTCGGCCGGGCTGATAAAACGGTCGGTAATGATGTAATCGAATAAAGGATGGCTGCTATCACCTTCCACATAAGATCCCATCGTGCCAGGGAATCCCAACCAATTCACATTTACAGGTGCGGGCCTTAATGCGGCGATTCCACTCCGGCTAGTTTGAGTAAAACCGGTTAGGTCCACCAGGATATCGATGCCGCAACTGTGTATTTTGGCGGCGGCTTCTGTTTCCGGCAGGAGGCGGATGTCATGAAACTGGTCAAACGCTTTCTCAAGCCTGTGGCGTGCCGCGGATTGATCATTGACCCCAAACGAGAAACCTATGACTTCAAACTGGCTGCGGTCGTGCAACTCGATCAATTCACTGATCAAAAAAGCCAACGGATGCAAACGAAAATCGGCTGATAAGTAGCCGATGCGGATTTTCCTGTCCTGTTTTAAGGGTTGATACGAAAAGTTAAGGGCTTGGGCTTGGGCAAATAATGGCGCATAACGTAGTTTTACCCACTGGTCAGCACATTGCTTTTGTTCTGCCATCGTCGTGCCTGGCATCGCCAGAAATGCAAAAGGCGACACTTGGGCAAGAGGTTGCGTTTTAACCCAACTCCGGATTTCTTCAATACTAACGGTTAAGTCCTGCCAATCACAGATATGCTGCTTTTGATGCACTAAATGGACCTTGGCATGGTAAAGCTGTGGGTTGAGCTTTAGCGCCTGCTCATAGCTAGCAATTGCTTTATCCAGCTGGCCCAATTCGCGCTTTACATTGCCCAGATTATTATAGGCATCCGCATCTTCAGGCGCATGCTGTATGGCTTGCCGGTAGTGCTGTTCTGCCTCTGCCAGTTTGCCTAATTCGCGTAGTGCGTTGGCCAGGTTGTAATGCAGCGTAGCATCTTGTGAGCTTAAGTTAATGGCTTCTTTAAATGCGGTTTCAGCTGCAGAAAATTGACTTGTTTGATGTGCGATATTGCCAGCAGATGTTAAACAATGCACCAATGCGGCACGAATATCTTCCCGCTTGCTTGCTTGTAACAAGCGGCGATAATAAGTTGCGGCTTCATCAAAGCGGGAGATTTCTAATAGCGTATTTGCCAGATTCAGTTGTATGCCAAGATCTTTGGGTTGCAGCAACAAGGCTTGCTGAAAACTTTTAAGCGCAGCTTCAAATTGTTGGCAAGCTTGTAAAGCCAGGCCATGATTATTCAGGTAATCGGTGTTGCGGGGATGGTTGAGCAATGCTTTAGCAATGTATTCAACGGCTAATTGCGGCCGTTGCGTTTGGTAGCAGACCAGCCCCAGCATATGCAGCGCATCAGCATGCTGGGCTTGTAATTGCAGTGCGGCCACATATAGCCGTTCGGCTTCGGCCAATCCACCATTCAGGTGGTGCTGATAGGCTTGCTGATAAAGGGTGTGGGCGCTTTGCATGAGTGATAAATGGTAATTTTTATAGATTTTACCTGATGGAAACTGTTAACTTCATGTGAATAATGACTTAGGGTAAAAATTCTGAAATAAAAATCTATGGAATTAAATGCTGGGCCAGCTGCTTTAACCCTAATTTCCGCAAAATAAAGCGGTTAGGCTGTAATGCATTCAATAGCGTATTTGGCGCGGGAGAGGGTAGATCAAATGCGTGATCTGCGATGACTTGTGCACATAAAGGTGCGCTTAAAAAACCTTTAGAGCCATGGCCGATATTGACATATAAACCGGTCAGCCACGGTAATTTGGCAGGATCATCGTTGTAATAAAACTTGCCGGTCATTAAGGCCTGTGCATCCAACAACTGCCCGGCTGCTGGAAGATAATCCGGCGTCTGGCTGCGCCAGGCAACACGTCCCGAAATCACTTTATTTTGCAATGCCTGGTTCAGCCCGGGAGATATGTCTTCCAGAAGTTGCAGATTACTTTCATGGTCTGCAGTGCGTAGCGTGGCATCGCTATCCTGTTGGCTAAAGCTTGCACCCAGGTAATGCACTTGGTCAATCGCAGGTGTGATATAGCCATCGGCACACACAATCGTTTTTAGATGTGCGCTTTCTGGAGTGGCTTTCAAATAACTCAATTGGCCGCGTACTGCCGCCAGCGGGATGTGCTGACTTTGGGGCAACAGCGTGGCGTCATTGGCATTCGCAATGACAATAATATCTGCGGCATGCTTCATACCATTGGCCGATATGACTTGCCATTGTTGCGAGCGCTCAATGCGAAGCGCTGTGTGATGTTGAAGTACTTGTATATTGGCGTGGGTTGTCAGTACATGGCATAAAGCCTGTAAATTAATGCCGCCAGCTTGAGGAAAATATATGGCTTCATGTTGTAAAGTAAGGTCAGCCAATTGGCTTAACTGAACGGCATCCATTCGTTTAAAAAGTGCAGTATTTTGATACGCGCTGACAAGTGCAGGTAACCGTGCCTGGGCTTTTTGATTATTAAGCAATTGCGCCACGCCACAGGCTAGATAATGGCAGCGTTTAACACCCAGAGATTCAATTAACTTAAGGCTGTGCAAATAACCGTGCAGATTAAGCTGTTCCAGTGAAGTATTTTGTCCGGTAAGCCTTGGATAGAGCACTGCCAATGGATTGCCGGATGCTTCCGCAGCGAGTGTGGCCTGGCGTTCCAGTAATGTGACAGCAAAACCACGTTGTGCCAAAGTATAAGCACTGCTGCATCCGGCAATTCCACCGCCAATAATGATTGCAGATTTCATGGCTGTAGTTTCATGGTTTTGGTTTATCAGACACTGTATCAAGTTCATCTGAATAGTGACCAACTAACATTTCACGTTTTCTGCCAAACCCAGGCCGTTTTTGCACTTTAAAACCAGCTGCAATTAAATTGCGCCGCACGTCGCCAGCACTGGTAAACGTCGCAAATGTGGTACCAGCATGCGATAAGCGCGCCATATTGCTGAATAATGCAGGCTGCCACATATCTGGGTTTTTAGCGGGGGCGAAGCCATCTAACAACCATGCATCAGCTGGGCTATTCAGCATGGCTAATTGTGTTACTGCATCACCTATTAGTAATGTTAAGCGAATTCGACCATCGGATATTGAGATACTTTCACCGTTTAACATTGCGGGGTAGTGTGCTAAAAAAACTTGCTTGTAAGACGTTAAATCAGGCCATAAATCCAGCGCTGTTTTGAGATCTTGCAAAGTCAGCGGATATTTTTCCACGCTAATGAAATGCAAAGTGGCGTCTGATGGCGCTGTCTCCAGCCACAATTGGCAGCAGCATAAGAAATTGAGGCCAGTACCAAAGCCGGTTTCAATAACGGTGAAGTGCTGGGTTTGTAGCGCTTGCCAGCGTTCTGCCAGGCGATTACCTTGCAGAAAGACATATTGGGTTTCCTGTAAGCCATTGTCACTGGAAAAGTATACGTCCTCGAACTGGGATGAATAGGGCTGATGGTCCCGCCATTCCAGAGCGCTTGAAGGATTCGAGTTTTGCATTCCCGCATATTACTAGAGTTAATACCTAATTTGAACATGGCGACAGCAGGGGTCAGCGAGCAGAAATAATACTTAACTAACTCGGAACTGGATTTAGCGCAAAGCTGATTGCCATTATTTAATATTAATCCGGATTTGGTGGCTAACAGGCGATGAATCTCAATGTTTCGCGCATTAAAAGCCGTTAATCAATATATGGAGATTTTCACATTAATTCTATTTAAATAAGCGATGGATACAAAGGTGTGCGACCGCACATACAAATAATTTTTTTTAACATAATGTAATTATTCGGGGGATTCTCTCTATTAAAAAGGAGTTTTTATAATGACAAAAATGAATGTTTGGAAATTATTGGCGCTAGCCACTGTTGTTTTATATGTAGGATGTGCGGCCACAAAACCACACACTAACGCAGGCACTGCTGGAGAGGCAAAAATTTCTGGTACAGGTGATGCCAGCAGTGGGGCTGGTACGGGCGAAGGTGCTACTGACCCAGTGAGCGGTGGCACAGGAAATGCCACTAGTGGTGCAGGCACAGGTAGTGGCGGTTCAACTAAATAGTTTGTAACTTCTAGAGAATCTCAATTACTTTCAATAGGTAATTAGACTGTAATTGTAGATTCTCTAATCCCTATGTTTTCTCTTTAAATTCGCTTCATCAAATCTTAAGTGCATTCCACTATCACGATGTTAATAACATGAATTTAATTGCCTTAATGGTTAAGTCCAGCGCGGCGGTTGTCAGGTTTGGCTAACAATAAATGCACATCACCCAAAGCGCGCTCGGCAAAGCCGCCTTCGCAATAACAAAGGTAAAACTCCCACATTTTAATAAACTCCTCTGAGTAGCCTAATTTACGGACCTCAAAAATATGTTTGAAGAAATTCTCTCGCCATAGCTTGAGCGTAGTGGCGTAATGAGGTCCGATATCTTCCAGGTCGAACAAGCGTAAATCGCTGACTTTGGTGATGCTATTTAACATTGCAGTATTGGAGGGAATGCAGGATCCCGGAAAGATATACCGTTGGATAAAGTCCACTGAGGATTTCGCATTTTCGTAGCGCTGGTCGGCAATGGTGATCGCTTGAATCAAAGCCAGGCCATCCGGTTTGAGTAATTTGCTTACCTTGGAAAAATAAGTATCGTAGAACTGATACCCGACTGCTTCGACCATTTCAATGGACACCAGTTTGTCATATTGACCTTGCAAATGGCGGTAATCTTCCAGTAACAATGTGACCTTGTCATCTAATCCAGCCGCGCTTACTCGCATCTTTGCCAGCTCGAATTGCTGTTTGGAAATAGTCGTGGAGGTTACCTGGCAGCCGTAATGGCTAGCCGCATATATCGCAAAGCCGCCCCAGCCAGTACCAATCTCGATTACGTGGTCACCCGGTTTTAAATCTAACTTATCGCAAATCGTCTTAAGTTTTAGTTCGGATGCCGCTTGTAAAGTATTGGTCTCGGCATTGAACATGGCGCTGGAATACATCATGGTCGGGTCCAGGAAAAGGGCAAACATGTCATTGCCCAAATCATAATGTGCCGCAATATTCTTGCGGCTGCCTTCGGTGGTGTTGCTGTTCAGCCAATGCAGCACTTTCAATAGTGGCCGCGTCAGCCATTGATAACCACCTTCCAGCGTATCCATGACGGATTGATTGATACACATGAGGCGAATCACCTCGGTTAGATTGTCTGTTGTCCAGTATCCCAACATATACGCTTCACCCGCGCCTATGCTCCCGCCAAAAGCGATCTCCCCGTAAAAGCGTGCGTCATGCACATGGATAGTGACATTGATGCTTGAAGTACCGGCATGGCAGCCAAATATATGCTTTTCAGCACCATCTATTATGGTTAGCTGACCCCGTTGCAACTTGCATAAACGCTGAAGAATTTTGGCTTTTGCCCAAGTGGCGACCCATCTGGCGCGGCTTTTGTGTTTAAGGCTGGCGGTAAGTGTTTCTTGTGTTGCATAAGTATTCATTATTAAGTCCGGGATTGCGGGTGCGAGTAAAAAGGAATGCGTTTAAGCCATAAGCGCAGTGCCTGCCAATAAATAGCAATAACTACTTTGACGGTCATGAAAGGGTACTTCAGTAAGAGCTTGTTCAAGTTTCGTGGTGTTATTGGCTTATATTTAAGAACCAGTGTGGCATCAAACATTTTTACGCCCGATTGATGGTTTTGCATAAACACATTTAAGTGTTTTGACGGCGCTGAAAATCGCCAGTCATATTCGATATCCATGGGCATAAAAGGGGAAACATGAAAAGACTTAGCTAGACTGAATTGATAAGAGTTTGCGTCGATGAGGCCATGATTATCATGTGTGCAATCATGTACATAGGCAAAGTCTTCGCCCCATGGCGTGTTGGTAATATGGGTGACGATGGCTTCTAGCGTGGTATGGTCTGCAGCATAACAATAATAAAAACTTACGGGGTTAAAGCAGTGGCCGAAATAACGCAGGTTGGTTAATAAGCACACTTTCCCTAATGTAGGTCTACCCAGGTTTTGTTCGACGAGGCGTAAAATTTCTGACTTTAGCGGTTGTGCCGGGTTACCGTAATAATCGCTGCGATTGAAATAGGCAAGATTAGGCTTGAGATAAGACCAGAACTTGTTCTTATTAAATAAACTGGGAAGCTGTTCCAAATCTACATACATCATGAACACATCGTATGCAAATGCATGTGGCTTAGGCAAAAATCGCCGATGGGTAATTTGGCCGGTGTAGATGCAGCTCCACATACTAAGGCCGCCCTGACTCAAAATGTTGGAGTGCTGCTAATGCACTCACCACACCATCTTCATGGAACCCGTTGCGCCAATAGGCACCGGCATAAGCCGTACGGTTATGCCCGCTGATTTCAGCATGCCGGGCTTGGGCATTGGCGCCAGCCAGCGTATAAACAGGATGGGTATAATGAATGCGTTTGTATACCTTAGCGGGGTTAATCAGCCGGGTGTGGTTCAGGGTGACTAGCAGGGGCTCTTTTGATTTCAGATTTTGCAGGATATTCATGTTGTAAGTTACTGCCACACGATCGGCAGGTGGCGTAGTGACATGGTAATTCCAGGCCGCCCAAGCCAGCTTACGCTTGGGCAATAGCGAAATATCATGATGCAGATATACAGTGTTTTCCTGATAGGGAATCGCACCTAAAATTTCCCGCTCTGCGGGGCTTGCATCACTGAGTAAGCGCAGAGCTTGATCGCTGTGGCAGGCAAAAAACACATAATCAAATTGCTGTTCCTCTGAAAACTTTGGTTTAAGGTGCACCGCATTTTTTAAGCGGCGAACGGACTCGATGGGCGTATTCAGGCGAATCTTGTGTTTGAAATTTTCTGTCAGAGCCGCAACATAACTTGCCGAACCACCTGTAATGGTGCGCCACTGCGGGCGATTATTCACGGTGAGCATGCCGTGATTATGGAAGAAGCGTACAAAGAACCGTGCTGGGAAATCCAGCATCTGCTTGGCATCGGTGGACCAAATGGCGGAGCCCATCGGAATAATGTAGTGGTCAACAAATTGCTGACTGTATTGCCCAATGTGCAAATAATCGCCTAATTTGATTTCATTACCTTCTGGCAATAGCTCAAGCGAGGTTTTATTGAAGCGCAAAATGTCGCGAATCATACGGTGAAATGCAGGCTTAAAAAAGTTACGGCGTTGTGCAAACAAGCTGTTCAAGCTAGTGCCGTTATATTCCAGCTGGCTATCTTCACAGCGTACGCTGAAGCTCATTTCACTAGGCTGCCACTCGACTTTTAATTCATCGAGTAACTGGATGAAATTCGGATAGGTGCGGTTGTTAAATACGATAAATCCTGTATCGACTGTATAGTCTTTCCCTTCATGCGTAATCTGATGGGTATGGGTATGACCGCCGATATGGCTTTCCGCTTCAAACACGGTAATGTCGTGCGTTTGGTGTAAATGGTAAGCCAGCGTGTTACCGGCAATACCGCTCCCTATAATGGCTATCTTCAATGGTCGTTTTCTATCAAAAGTATCTAAAATTTCAAGCGGTGGCGTATATCAGCCATTAATGCTTAATTTTTCTTAATTCGCGAATATCAGCGGGTACAGTGCGCAGATCCCAGATTAGGCCCAATGCGGCAAGCACTTTGAGTCCGTAGTAAGTGAGGTCTATCTCCCACCAGTAAAAGCCCTGACTTGCAGAGCCCGGGTAATGGTGATGATTGTTATGCCAGCCTTCACCCATCGTCACAATCGCAATCCACAGATTATTACGGCTGTGATCCTTGGTGGCGTAACGGCGCTTTCCCCAAATATGCGCCAATGAGTTGACGGTAAAAGTGGCGTGATATAACAAGACCGTGGAAATGGCAAAGCCCCAAATCAGCAGCTGCAATCCATTGGTATTAAATTGCGGATAAGCCGTTTCCATCCAGGCGCCAAGCATATAGATAGCAATTGCAAGTATTAAAGGCACGATAGCATCGAAGCGATCCAGGCATCGCAACTCGAAATATTTGGAAAATTCCTTAACGCGGTTTGAGTCGGTGGCGAAGTTCTTGTTGGCTAAGAACCAGCCAAAATGGCTCCACAGAAAACCATGCTGAACCGGGGAGTGTGCGTCTTCAAGCGAGTCCGAATTGATGTGGTGATGGCGATGGTGTGAAGCCCACCATAAAGGACCGCGTTGTACTGCGGATGCGCCCAGTACGGCTAGTACGAATTGAAACGCACGAGTGGTACGGAAGGCTTTATGAGAGAAGTAACGGTGGTAAAAACCTGTGATAGCAAACATGCGCGTCGCATATAAGCCAAGCGCAAATATAACGGCAAACCAGCTTATCCCTACCCAGAAAACGCCAAAACAGGCTAGGTGAATGCCAATGAATGGCAAAACTCGCCACCAATCAATATGCTTGCTGTCGTCGAGCGTGGTATCTACCGCTTCGTTATCGAACCATTTAATGACTTTGTTCAGCATGATATTTCCGTATCAGCGTTATTGGTTCGAACTGTGCGGGACTTTGCGCAACTTGCTCATGTCATAACCCATGTCTGAGATGAGCTGTGTGAGCCGTGTGTAATCAGCATCACTTATCTTAGGACTACGCGCCATGATCCAGACATAATCACGCGCATTACGCGCAATGATGGTTTGAGTGTAATCCTGATCCAGATAAGCAATCCGGTATTCTGCTTTTATCGGCCAGATAAATTGCATGCCCCACAAGGCATTGCCGCTGTTCTCAATCACAAAGCCGCGCGGATGATAGTTTTTGACTTTACCATCAAGGCTGCCTTTGTTAAACGTAAATGTCGTGGCAATGCTGCCATCTTTTTCCAGCACATATGTTTCTGTCGCGTTATAAGATTCAGTTTCAATCGCGGTGGGGATAGCGGCAATGACATACCATTTACCCATGAATCTTGGCAAATCTACTTGCGGCACTGTTGGGATTGGGGCGTGTTGTTGGGTGGCACATCCTGCAATCAAACTCAACAATGGTAACCATGATAATTTCATATAATTCAACCTATTAAATATTTAAGTTAACGTAATTTATAAATTATGATATAGCCGTCTGGTGTAGTAGAACGTAATGCTAACCACTCATTTTCGGCGCTATACCACAATTCAATTTTCAGTTTTGGCTTGGCCTCCTTAGGATTGCCATCGAGCGTGCCCTCAATGCGGTAATGGGTAGCCTCAGTTTTCTTGCCTCGAACTTCTATCGTGTCCTTGCCCACTTTGCTGATTTTGGTATCCAGCCACTCGGCATTTTGAGGATTGAGTAACCTGCTTTGCGACAGTATCCTTGGATTCCAATAGGCAAAGGTCATGGTGCAAGCGGGTAAATTTTGGATACGTTTGCCATCATCCACAACAAAGTTCGTTTCAGTCAGTTTGCCTTCTACATTAGAAATCACTTTGTTTTCCACGGTGTACGATTGCAGGTTTACGAGGCAGTCCTTTTGCCAATGTTCGATGGCCTGATGGTCATATTGATAAGCATTTAAAAACAATACTTTGACGTTGAATTTGGCTTTGCTGGTCAGCATGTTGTCATTGAGGGTAAACACGTGCTGGCCTATCTTGCTTTTATCCAGATACACATCAAATGCCCATTCTTTAGCATAAGAACTGACGCTGAATAATGCTAAACCCAGCAATAAAAGCGTGTAACCAAGGGGGAAAGATTTCAATCGACTATTCATAAAACTTCATTCTTTAGGCGCCCATGGAAAAAAAGCGTTGGTGCGTGCTATATAGCGTTGATAGGCTGGGCGCCGCTCGACGATGGTTTTCTCCAGTAACGCAACGCCACTCACCTTGAATAACAGCAAGGACATTAAGAGTGGCGAAGCGATGCTCCACCAGGCGCCGCCTGCTAAGGCAATGAGGTAAAAGCCCCACCATACGCAGAATTCACCAAAATAATTAGGATGGCGGCTGTAATGCCACAAGCCGGTATCCAACACGCGGTCTTTATTTTCAGGCTTTTCCTTAAAGCGGCTTAACTGCCAATCCGCTAGGGTTTCCCAGTAAATGCCCAAGAGGACTAACGATGCCCCCACGTAATCCCAGCCATTCAATGCAGTCTTCGCAGCAATTGCGCCAAATAGCGGCATGGAGATCAGCCAGGCTAATAGTGCTTGCAGTCCGAAGATGATATAGATGCTTTTTAACCAGAAGTGCGGTTCGTTATTTTCTCGAATTGCCATGTAACGATGGTCTTCATGCGGCCCCCAGTTTCGCCATGTGAGGTAAGCACATAGGCGGATTGCCCAGATGGACACCAGGATTAAAACCAGTGTTGTGCGCGGGTTGAGCTCATAGAAAAACAGCGTGTAAGTGTAGGCGGACATGCCAATGAACAGGCTCCACATACTATCGACATGGGTAACGTTATCGCGTACCAGGCTTAATAACCAGCCGCTAAAGGCAAATAAGCCAATCGCCATTAATCCTGCAAAGTAGATATGCCAATAGCTCATGAGGTGATTGTTTTGTGTATGGATAAATGAAAGCCATCAAAGCGCTTGGCTAGGACTAAAAACGCTGGCATCACAATCGCCCAGCCGATGGCGAGTAGCCAATAAGCCGTATTGAGATTGATTGTGATTGCACCCATTGATTGCGCTGCATGATAGGCAAGCGGCCCGCCAATAAAGCCGAATAGGGCGGCGAGGGATAATTTGGCGCGCATCCAGCGCAAGCTCACATTAAGCAAGGTGGCAAAGGTGAGCCACAAAGCCAGTATCCAGGCGGGGACAAACGCTTTACTCCAGCCATGGGCCTGATAATCAATCAGGTCCAAAGACAACAGCATCTGGTCAAAGGTAAAGCCAATCAACATGACGATGGCGACCAACTTGGCTTCAGGGAGTGGGTCTTTGGCCAGGATAAAATGTAGCGCCAACACAATGACGGCCACTTCCAACCCCAGCCACGGCTGTTGATAGGCTGCACCTAACACACTGGCGAACCAGGCGCCTTGGTACAACACAATATTGATAATAGTTTTTAATGACATATTGAAAGTTAATGGTTGAGGGGGCGTTCAAACTGGTAGTGTGTGACCCACCATTCCTGGCCTTGTGCAAAGCCAAACAACTCCGCGCACGCCATGTAAAAAATACGCCAGCGATTTCGCCATTTAACCGCTTCGCCGGCACCGTAGGTACTTTCCAAGATGGGCGTAATTTGGTCTTCGGCAGCATCCATATTGGCTAGCCAGGCATTGGCGGTTTTTTCGTAATGTGTGCCATCCCAACGCCAACGCTGCTTCAGCTTGAGTTTCTCCTGGAAATGCAGTGGCAAGCTGTCGCTTGGCATCATGCCGCCGGAAAAAAAGAATTGGCTCATCCAATCGCTATCATCCTGCACTTCAAAGGCATAGGGTGTAGAGCGATGCACGAAGATATGCATAAAAAACTTACCGCCCGGAATTAGCCAGTCGTGCAGTTTGCCGTAGAGCAACTTGTGGTTACGCATATGCTCAAACATTTCGACGGAAACAATACGGTCAAAAGCGGGCAGGTCAAAATCAGCAGGGTCAAAATTATTCATATCACAAGTGATAACCCGGACGTTTTTTAGACCACGCTCTTGTGCAGTTTTAACAATGAATTCCCGCTGGGATTTGGAGTTGGAAACAGCCGTAATGTGGCTGTTCGGGTAATGGTTTGCCATCCAAAGCGTTAAAGATCCCCAGCCACAGCCTAACTCTAATATTTGCTGTCCATCCGTTAAATCCGCATGCTGGCAGCTGATATGAAGGGCATTGGCTTCAGCTTCATCCAAAGTCTGAGTTTCCGGTAGCCAGAAACAACTACTGTATTTACGGTGTTGGCCTAGGCATAATTCAAAAAATTTTGCCGGTACTTCGTAATGCTGAGCATTCGCCAGTTCTGGCACTAGCGCAATCGAAGAGGCATTCATACTTGTAATAAAATCAGCCTCGTACTTGATGCTGGATTCACAATTAGCAGCACCGATTTCATCAAGCCGCTTTTGTGAAAGTTGACGGATTCCCCTGCGTATAATGCCATCTGGTACTAAGCCATTTTCTGCCATTCGAATGGCTAAACTCGTTAAATGCATCGCTTGCCTTTATTAAATTTGTGTTAATTGACCTTGATAGAGCACTTTACCTGTAGGTATCCCATTAGGTGCGCCGCCAACAGGTTCCAAAGTCACTGCTAGAGCGCCTTCAAGTAGTAAAGTAGCCACTTTTTCGGAGACTACCCGATGGTGTTTACCTTGCAAAGGCATTAAACCGACAGAGATAGGCGCGCTTTTATCTGGCGGTAATATCCAAAGTTCGTACGATTTGTTGCTCACCGGTTTTACCCCGGACATAGTGGCCATCCGTAATTCAGGTTGCCCGTTGTTGTCTTTGGCAAGTGTTAGCATCCATGCCGCCTTATGTTCGGCGTCAGCCAATAGTGCCACTGGCGCCGGTGCTTCTTTGGCCGCAACTTCAACTGGCACTTCTATAATTTGCGGTTCACTGGTCACGATAAATAAAACCAAGGCCGCTGCCATGCCGGAAGAAACTAAAGCAAGGCTTGGCCACCAATTGGCCCAGCGGGAAACCGAGGATTTAGCGCCGAATAATCTTTTTTCGATGGCTTGCCATAGCTGTTCGCGCGGTGCTATAGCTGGCAACATATCTGCCAAGAGGTGTAGGCGCGATAACCACCATTTAGCTGCCAGCTGCCAGTCAGTACGTTTGCTGGAGAGCGCTTCAAAACGTTTACGTGCAGCCCCTTTAAGACTGCCCAGTGCATATTCGGCGGCTAACGCATCACGAGTTTTGGGATCGTCGTATCTCATTTCACACCTCCCATACAGTTCTTAAGAGTTTCTAGGCCGCGTCTTAGCCAGGTTTTTACAGTGCCTAAGGGCTGCGCCAATTGCTGGGCTAATTGCTCATGCGCCAAGCCATGGAAATAACTCAAAGCAAATGCTTGTCTTTGTTTGGGGGCTAGTTGACTCATGCAGCGCAGTAGGGCTTTGGTATCACTTTGTGTTGCGGCTGCTTCCATCGGGCCAAGGTCTTCTGAGGCCCAATCATCAAAACTTTGATCTTCATGGAGTCCTTGCTCTCGCGGACTTGCACGTAGCAGATCAATACAGCGGTTCCGAACAATTGCAGTCATCCAAGTCATCACTGCGGCTTTATCTTCACGGTAGGTATCTGCACTGTGCCAGATTTTCACGTAAGCATCTTGCAATGCCTCTTCAGCCAGGTCTCTACTAGCTAATATACGTAAAGCAAGGGCGAATAGTTTCGCTGACGTTGCTTGGTATAACATCGCAAACGCTTGACGGTCACCTTGTCCAGTTTTGACCAACATTTCGAAGAGGTCTGTAGTTTTATTTATTGATATAGACATAATTAGCGAAAATCCAGTTAAGCTCCCATTAAGTAATGGCTGAGCTAAGTTGTTAGAGGTTATGTACGGCTGACTTTTTAAAACAGATTCAAAGTTTTTGAATTATTTATTGCCTATCTAAAAATTAGTCAAATTGGCAATAAGTATACACATCTGTATACTTTAAATATATTAAAACAGTGAAGTTAGAAAGAACCAATAATTTATGCATTCTTGTTTCAAAATAGTATTACTACCGCTGATATTGATCTCTTCGTGCAGTATTCAGCCTAAAACAGTGCAACATCAGCAGGATTGGGCTCATTATGGACATAATTATTCTAACCAGCGGATGTCTCCGCTGGACCAGATAAACCGGACGAATGTAAAAGACCTCAGTCTAGCCTGGCAATTTAACAGCGGTATTTCAGCCAGCTTTCAGACCACGCCTATTGTTGTCAGTGGCGTAATGTATGTGTCTTTACCTTATAACCACGTGGTGGCGCTAAACGCTAAAACCGGTCAGGAGATATGGCGCTATACGCATGCGCGCAGGGCTAACTGGAAAATGTGCTGTGGCCCCGCCAATCGTGGGGTAGCGGTCAATGACGGCAAAGTATTTATCGGTACAGTGGATGCCAGATTGGTCGCGTTAGATGCCAGGAATGGCAGCAAGCTATGGGACATTGATGTGGCAGATGATAGTGCGCAAACTGAAAACACCAGCTCTTTAAGCAAGCTTGATAGTCAAAAACAAGCCTATGGCGGTACGGGTATCGGTATTGCCATGGCGCCCATAGTCTACAAGGGCAAAGTGATCGTTGGGGTCACTGGTGTTGGTTATGGCTTGCATGTAGACCAGCCAACAGAAGATGCGCCCTTAGGGGCTGTGGTGGGTGTTGATGGCCGTTATGGCCGTCCCGGCTTTTTGGCGGCTTATGATGTGAAAGATGGTAAACGTTTGTGGCAGTTCGATACTATTCCAACCCAGGGTTGGGAAGGGCAATACACACAAACCACACCAGACGGCATTCACCTGAATCGCGATATTGCGATGGAAAAAGCCAATGCGGCTTTAAATGCTGAAGCCTGGCGTTATGGTGGCGGTTCAGCTTGGAGTACGCCAGCCATTGATACGCAGACTCATACTCTGTATTTTGGAACAGGAAATCCCTCGCCGCAGATGAATGATATTTCCCGCCCAGGTGATAATCTTTATACGGTTTCCCTGGTAGCCTTGGATACAGAGACAGGCAAACTCAAATGGTATTACCAGCAAGTGCCTCATGACTTATGGGGTTATGACTTGGCCAGCCCCCCAGCCTTATTCGATTATCAGCATAATGGCAAAATAATTCCTGCTGTAGGCCAGGCCAGTAAAATCGGTTGGTATTATGTGCATGATAGGGTGAGCGGAAAATTGCTGATGAAGTCCGAAGCTTTTGTCCCGCAAAAAAATCTTTTTGCTAAACCCACTGAAGCGGGAACGGTGCTGTATCCGGGTATTTTAGGCGGCGCTAACTGGAGCCCGACTGCGGTGGATGAAACTAGTCAAACCAGTTATGTTGCGGCGATTCACGCGCCTATTAAATATACTTTAGTGAATGAGCCTGCCAAGAATGGTGCACCTGCGATTCGCTATGCCTCATCAGAGCCGACTAAAGATGAGCGCTGGGGGGTATTGTCAGCGATCAATTTAACAACAGGAAAAATGCGCTGGCAGGTGAAAACAGAGCAGCCATTGATTGGCGGTTTATTGGCAACCAAGGGTGGCTTGGTATTTTCAGGAGAAGGCAACGGCCATTTCAATGCTTACGATAGCAGCTCTGGCACTTTGCTTTGGCAAACAAAAGCGGAAGCAGGTGTGAATGCGCCGCCAATTAGTTATGCAATAGATGGTGAGCAATATATTGCAGTGGCAGCGGGGGGTAATTCAATCTTTGGATATACCGCTGGCGATAACGTGATGGTCTATAAGCTAAAGCAAGCCCATTAACGTTAACTTAACGAGGCTTTAAACGTGTTTAAGCTTTAAACTCAGCACTACCATAGCCAGCATTAAAGTAATGCCATTAGCGATGATGATGGGCCAGCTTAAAATAAGTAAGCCGTAGATAAACCAGCAGCCCACGCCTAAGCTGAACAAGGTGTACATAGGAAGCGAAATGCCCGATAGATCCCGTGTTCTCCATGAATGGACGGCTTGGGGCAAAAAAGCAGTAGTTGTTAAAAAGGCAGCGATGCTGCCGATCCAGTCAGTAAAATTCATATGGTGCGATCACTAAGCTTTATTAACGGCTTTACGGATAAACAGTCGTTTGCCCAAGTTAAAAATCAACAAAGCAATTGCGCCAGCAACCACCCCTACTAAGCCATTAAGTAATTGCGGAACAATAAATTGCAGGAAGCCATTATTCAAAGTGCTACCGAAATGATCAATCCAATGATGAACTGCCGGAATGCCATGGGCAAGTATAGCGCCTCCCACGAGGAACATGGCTGCTGTACCGACGACTGATAAAGTTTTCATCATATAAGGCGCAAAAGCCAGGATGCCAAAGCCAAGCTTACGTTTAAGCTGGGCAAATATGGATTTACCCTTGCTTATTGAGAGGTATAAACCGCCGTCATCCAGCTTTACAATGCCCGCGACCAGTCCGTAAACCCCGACAGTCATAATGGCGGCAATGCCGACGATCACGATGATTTGCTGGGTAAATGCGGCAGTGGCGACAGTGCCTAAAGTAATGACGATAATTTCGGCTGATAATACAAAGTCGGTGCGAATCGCCCCTTTAATTTTTTCTTTTTCGGAAGTTTCTACAGTTAAGCTTTCATTCTGGCCAATGAAGCTTTTCGAGGCGTCATGGATCTCATCATGGGTATGCTTGTGGTATAGCTTTTCTACGCCTTCAAAGCACAGGAATAAACCGCCTAACATCAGCAATGGTGTCACCGCCCAAGGCGCTAGCGCACTAATCGCAAGTGCAGCCGGTACCAAGATAAGTTTATTAATAGCAGAGCCTTTGGCCACTGCCCATACCACAGGTAATTCGCGGTCTGCATTCACACCTGATACTTGTTGAGCATTCAGTGCCAGGTCATCGCCTAAAACTCCAGCAGTTTTTTTGGCCGCGACTTTAGTCATGACGGATACATCGTCCAAAATGGTAGCGATATCATCAATAAGCGTTAAAAGGCTGGCACCGGCCATAAAAATATCCTGATAGATTTGAGAGTTAAGGCCTAATTATAACCAGTGCTGCGCGTAATTCACTTAATGGCCTCAAGAAAATAAAAAGCCATGCAAGTACGCATGGCTTTAATCACAACAATCACTAAACTAACTTTTATTTTTCAACAAAAGCGCGTTCGATCACATAGTCGCCTGGTTCGCCGATACGTGGCGACACCACAAAGCCTCTATCATCAAGTAACTTCGCAGTGTCATCCAGCATACGTTGGCTACCGCACAGCATGGCGCGATCGTTTGCTGGATCTAGTGGCGGCAAACCGATATCTTCAAATAACTTACCGGAATTGATCAGGTCAGTCAGGCGGCCTTGGTTGTGGAATGGCTCACGTGTGACAGTGGGGTAATAAATCAGCTTATTGCGAACTTCTTCGCCAAAGAATTCGTTGTTCGGCAACTCTTGTTCGATAAAGTCTTTATACGCCAGGTCGCTTACATGGCGCACGCCGTGGATCAATACGATCTTTTCAAAGCGGTCATAGGCTTCGATATCCTGGATCACGCTCATGAATGCCGCAAGGCCAGTGCCTGTTGAAAGCAGGTACAGGTTTTTTGCCGGTTTCAAATCATGAATAATCAAAGTGCCGGTAGGCTTACGGCCGACCAAAATGTCGTCGCCGACTTTTAAGTGTTGCAAGCGAGATGTCAGTGGGCCATTGGGTACTTTAATACTGAAAAACTCCAGCGTTTCTTCGTAGTTAGGACTGGCAATACTATAGGCCCGCGCTAAAGGACGGCCATCGACTTCAAGACCGATCATAACGAACTGGCCGTTTTCAAACCGCAAACCAGGGTCGCGCGTGGTTTTAAAACTGAACAGTGTATCGTTCCAGTGGTGAACGCTTAACACACGTTCGGTTGAATATTTACTCATAATCTTTAATCAGTTCTTATTGTAAAGGTTGTTTAATGGCGGCAGTTAAGGCCGGAATCGCTTCAAATAAATCCGATACCAGGCCGTAATCTGCAATCTGGAAAATCGGCGCATCAGGGTCTTGGTTGATGGCAACCACGATTTTACTGTCTTTCATGCCATACGTGTGCTGAACTGCACCGGAAACGCCAACTGCGATATAAAGTTCCGGAGCCACCACCACACCAGTTTGACCGACTTGGATGTCATTTGGTGCGTAACCGGCATCCACCGCAGCGCGTGTGGCACCAAGTGCCGCACCCAGTTTGGTTGCTAGCGGTGCTAATACTTCTTCGAACTTCTCGGCACTGCCTAATGACCTGCCGCCCGATACCACGATTTTGGCCGAGCTTAATGCAGGGCGGTCTGACAGGTTATGGGTTTCCGATACCCAACGGGTTTTGGTAAATGGGGCAGGCGCGTCAATGTTGATGACTTCAGCATTGTTGCCCAAACTTGCCGCAGCAAAACGACTGCTATGGACCGTCAGAACTTGTACATGATCCGTACTTTGAATCACGTTGTGGATGCTGCCGGTAAAGCCGGAGCGGATATAAGTATTATTTTCCTGTATGGCTAATGCGTCAGAGATCATGGCAACATCCAGCAAGGCGCTGACGCGCGGCAGGATATTGCGGCTGAAAGAAGAGTGCGCTGCCAGAATGACCTGGTAATCGCTGGCGATTGATAGGATCAGGTTCGCGACATCTTCTGCAAGCGGATGGGCCAGGTGCGCTGCATTGGCATGTAAAACACGGCTTATGCCATTAATGGAGGCTGCGGCCTGAATAATGGCATCGTTGCCGCCAGCCACTAGTAAGTCGATAGGGGCTTGCCAGAATTGTGCTGCAGTCACCGCTTTCTGTACAGCCGGGTTGAGTAGCTTGCCATTATGTTCGGCGATGATTAATGTTCTCATAGATTAATCCCTTCTTCACCACGCAATTTAGTTAACAGCTCTTCCACACTAGAAACGCGGATGCCAGCTTTTCTCGCGGGAGGTTCACTCACTTTTAATAATTTAAGGCGCGGTTCGTGCTCAATACCTAATGTATCGGCATTGATCGTCTCAATCGGTTTTTTCCTGGCCATCATGAGGTTAGGTAATTTAACAAAGCGCGGTTCATTCAAGCGCAAGTCCGCAGTGATCACTGCTGGCAGGTCTAGAGCTAAGGTTTCTGTGCCGCCATCGACTTCACGCGTTACTGTGGCAACCTTACCTTCCAGGTTGATAGAGGAGGCGAAGGTCGCTTGCGGATAATTAAGGAGGCCGGCTAACATTTGGCCCATCTGGCCAGCATCATCATCAATCGATTGCTTGCCCAGGATAATCAGATCTGGCTGTTCCCGCTCAACCACGGTTTTGATCAGCTTTGCTACCGCTAAGGATTGTAGCTTTTCAGCACTTTCAACCAGTATGGCGCGATCAACGCCCATGGCAAGCGCATGCCTTAATACGTCCTGGTTGACTTGCGTGCCAAATGAAACGGCGACCACTTCAGTAGCCTTACCTTGTTCTTTCAGGCGCAACGCCTCTTCAATGGCATTTTCATCAAACGGGTTCACACCCATTTTCACGCCATCAATATCCACGTTAGAGCCGTCTGGCTTCACGCGCACTTTGATGTTGTAGTCGACTACGCGTTTAACCGCGACCAAAATTTTCATACAATTTCCCTCATATTGCTGAACATCATAGCCAAATAAATTATATTTGTTAAATGAATTATTAAGATATTATATATCAGTTAAACAGATATATATTACAATTACAGTCATGCGATATAGCTTAAGACAACTCGAAATCTTCGTCACAGTATGCCGTACACAAAGTGTATCGCGCGCCGCTGAAGAACTCGCGTTATCGCAATCTGCCACTAGCACGGCCTTAGGCGAATTTGAGCGCCAATTCGACCTGCAGTTATTTGACCGCGTGGGCAAATCCTTGCGTATTAACGAAACAGGACAGCAATTACTCCCAAGGGCAGTCGAACTGCTTGATCGTGCCAACGAAATCGAAGACATTTTACGCGGTCATGCCGGGTTTGGGCCAATGAAAATTGGCGCAACCCTCACAGTAGGTAATTATCTTGCCACCATTATCGTTGCCCGCTTTTTACGTGACCACCCGGAAAGCCGCATTCAGCTGCAAGTAGACAATACCAGCACCATTGTCAACCGCATTGCTAATCATGAGCTAGATCTTGGCCTGATTGAAGGTGATTGCCATCATCCGGATATTACCGTGGAGCCCTGGATTGCCGATGAATTGGTGGTATTCAGTGCACCGGATCATCCTTTGGCTATTTTGGCAAAACAAAAACGCCATCGCCTTACCCTGGACCAGCTATTGCATGAACCCTGGATTTTACGCGAAAAAGGCTCAGGTACGCGCGAAACGTTTGACCGTGCATTTCATAACCATCATGCAAAACTCAACATCCGGCTTGAGCTAGAACATACCGAAGCGATCAAACGTGCAGTAGAATCGGGGTTAGGCATTGGCTGCATCTCCCGGCTGGCACTCAAAGACGCATTCAGGCGCGGCAGTCTAGTGCCCTTAGAAACAACCGAATTAGATCTGGGCCGCTATTTTTATTTTTTATGGCACAGCCAGAAATACCAGACCACAGGCATGCGCCAGTTTTTGACAGCATGCAAAGCCTTAACTGCTGATGTGCAGCGTAGCGACGAAGTCGACCTGCCGCTCATACTTTAAAGATACAGAAGGGAAAACCCATGCAACGCGATGTAATGACTTACGATATTTTAATTGTAGGTGCCGGCCCTGCAGGCTTGTCAGCGGCTATTAAACTCAAACAGTTAGCGAATAGTGCAAGACGCGAATTAAGCGTGTGTGTATTGGAAAAAGGCGCTGAGGTTGGCGCACATATCTTATCCGGCGCTGTGGTGGACCCAATTGGCTTAAATGAGTTGCTCCCGAACTGGCGTGAGTTGGGTGCACCATTGGAAACTCCAGTACAGGAAGATGAATTCCTGCTTATGAGTGAAAAGCGCACCTGGAAAATTCCACATCAATTATTACCGCCGCTCATGAGTAATGACGGTAACTACATTATTAGCTTAAGTGAACTTACCCAGTGGCTGGCAGGGCAGGCTGAAGCCCTGGGCGTAGAAATCTATGCAGGATTTTCAGCGCAAATGCCTTTGTATGATGATCAGCATCGCCTTAAAGGGATCATCACAGGTGATATGGGTCGTGATACGCATGGAAAACCCACTGCACAATTTACACGTGGCATTGAAATTCATGCCACTTATACGCTAATCGCGGAAGGTACAAGGGGGTCGCTCACACGGGAATTGGAAGCTAAATTCGATCTTCGTGAGGATGCCGGTTCGCAGAAATATGGCTTAGGTGTCAAAGAGGTATGGCGTGTGCCCGCTGAGTTCCATCGGCCTGGGCTGGTTCAGCATACGATGGGGTGGCCGCTCAATGCAGATACAGGCGGGGGCGGATTTGTCTATCATTATGGCGATCGCTTAGTGGCCATCGGCTTTGTCGTACACTTGGATTATGCAAACCCTTATTTATCGCCATTTGATGAGTTTCAACGTTTTAAAATGCATTCCGCTCATTATGAAATGTTGAAAAATGGCGAACGACTCAGCTATGGGGCGCGGGCCATTAATGAAGGTGGTGTACAAGCGCTGCCCAAATTAATTTTTCCTGGTGGTGCACTGATAGGTTGTAGCGCGGGCATGGTTAATTTGCCACGCATTAAAGGTAGTCACAATGCGATAAAATCCGGCATGCTGGCAGCTGAGGCCGCGTTTGCTGCTTTACAAAAAACGGAAATAGATACCACCCGCTTATTAACAGCATATCCAGAAGCTTTGCGACAGTCATGGCTGTGGAAAGACTTACATACCGTACGTAATGTGAAGCCGTTACTAAGTCGCTTTGGCACCTGGGGTGGCATGTTGCTGAGTGCTATTGAAATGTGGCTGGCTTATTTCCATATTCATTTTCCATGGACATTAAGGCATCAAAAATCGGATCATCAAAGTACGCAAGCGGCGGCTAGCCATTATAAAATTGATTATCCAAAACCAGATGGAAGAGTTAGCTTTGATCGCTTAAGCTCGATAAATTTAAGCAATATTGCACATGACGATAATCAGCCTTGCCATTTATTATTACAAGACCCGAAAACGCCTATCGATATTAATCTAGCTATATACGCTGCGCCGGAACAACGCTACTGCCCAGCGCAAGTATATGAAATTGTGACAGACAACGATGGGCCGCGATTGCAGATCAATGCGCAGAACTGCATCCATTGTAAAACCTGTGATATTAAAGATCCCACGCAGAATATCGTATGGGTGCCGCCAGAAGGGGGCAGTGGCCCGGTATTTTCTAAAATGTAAGTTGCTTAAATGTAATTCCATAAGCTTTAGAAATTTACTAAGAGAAAAGCCACCGATAAGGTGGCTTTTGTTGGGTTAAATGCTATTGCTAATTAAGATTTTCTGCGACGTGCCACAAAACCCATCAAGCCTAAGCCAGCCAACATCATGGCATAAGATTCGGGTTCTGGTACCGGACTAGTATTTACATACCAGGCGCTACCGCCATTAGCTTCACCAATGTTTTGCACATGTAATGCAAATTCATTACCTTCGAAGGTCACTGGCTCCGCAAAAGTTGCAGTCCATGATACAAACTCATTTCCTGTTAAACGTGCTTGTTGAGGGCCGGTCAAATCAAAACGGAACTCAAAAGCACCAGTAGGGCCACCGCCAGCGGAATAAGTCACCGGTGCATCACCGCTTACATTACTGATTGTTGGTGCCAAATTTAGATTGGTATCTACTGCTACTGCTCCGATGAAGGCGCCCGTAGAAAAGATAGAATCCAAATCGAAGGCTGTTAAGATGAAGTTATAAACTGAGCCGCTACCATCCACTGAAAGCGTTGCGAATGTTTCTGTAGGTTGGTAAGATCCAGAAAGTAAAGTACCATAATCCTCTGTAATAGCCATGGCGGGTGTGGCTACTAATAGGCTTAGAGAAACTAATAAAGCTTTAAACATATTAGTCATGATAATTATCCTTATAAACCCAACGCTTATGCGCTGCATGACAGGAATATATCAGTTCCGTAAATAGTCACAATAGTCCGAATAGACTACGAAATTAGAGCAAAAATTTGTTTTAAAAAATAAAAAAGGCACCTTAATTTAGGTGCCTTCAATTTTAGTTAAATATCTGCTTTGCGATTAAAAATCATAGATCAAAGTTGCACGACCAGTAATGGGTGAACCTGGAGTAATGTTGTTATTATTATGCGCATAAAGTGCATACTCTTTATTTGTCAGGTTTTCCAGGTTCACTTGCAACCGGGTGTTTTTATTGAGCTTGGCGAATACAGCAGCATCTAAACGTGTATAGCCCGCTAATGTCGTGCTTTGTGTCGCAGTTGGTGACACAGCATACATATCTGAACGGCTAACCAGCCCAATTGCTGCACCCCACATTTCATTAAAGTCATAGCGGTTCCATAGTGAGAAAGTATGTTTAGGCGTCTGACCGAGTTCTGCGCCTTTTAAGATTGCATTTACACCAGAGCCTTGCTGTTTGGTGATTTCACCATCTTGATAGGCATAGCCACCGAAGATACTCCATTTATCAGTAATGTTACCCGCGACCCCTAGTTCTACGCCTTTCGTTTCCTGACCATCCACCAAAATTTGTAAAGTAGAGTTACTTGGATCTTGGATTTGAACATTTTGACGTTCTAATTTATATACTGCAGCGGTGAATGCTAAATTCGGATTTACATCCCATTTTGCCCCGATTTCGTAGTTAATAAATTTTTCTGGATCAAATGATTGATTGGTTACTGTGAGTGAGGTAAGTTGATCTCCAGCGCGTGGTACATAAGAAAGGCTGTAATTTGCGTACAGAGATAGTGGTTCAACCGGTTTAAAAATTAAACCAGCACGTGGTGAAAGCAAATTATCTGTAACGTTGAAGCTTTCAGAAATCAAATCATTTTGATTGGCACTAGAACCACCTCTGCGACGGCTGCCGTCAAAATCAGTTTTAATGGTGTCATGTCTTAAGCCTACAATCGCTTGCCACTGTGGTGACAACACAATTTGATCTTGCAAATATAGGCCGACCACATCTACCGTAGACTGGTTGTCCCGGAACGCATTATTACCATTGATAAGGTTTGCTCTAAAGCTCACTGGCGTACTGCTAATTTCTGTTGCGTTGTTGGCATTCAGTGTGACTTGTGTGCCTGTAGTCGTGAAATTATTATTAAAAAATGCTGACAAACGATCATTGTCAGTATCCTGCGTGCTTAATTCCAGACCCGCCAGTAATTTATGTTCTACAGCGCCCCATTTTGCTGTGTAAGTTAAATCGGTTTGGTTGATAATATTTTGACGGTCAGTGGTGTCACGGTAACCACGCACCGTGAAGTTGCCGTTGTTAGCCACTGCGCTATCGGCAAACACGTTTTGATAATATTTATTGTAATTTGCATAGCGAGTTCTATTTTTAACACCTACACCATTATCAAACGCATGCTCAAACATGGCATTAAAAGCAACTGTTTCAGTTTCGGTGGGGCTTAAATCGGAACTGCCGTAAAAGGAAGAATGGTCACCAATGTCATAGGGTCTTCTTTTGTTTACGCTATTACCGGGGCCATTTGCTGAAGGCACGCCGCGATCTGCAACGCGTTTATCCTTGAAATACTCCATACCCAATACGATCTTAGTATTTTCATCTGGTTTGATGGTGACAGTAGGAGTCACGCCATAACGTTCAAGGTCAACGCCATCGCGGTAAGAACCGGAATCTTCATATACTGTATTGATACGGAACGCAATTTCTTCATTAATCGCCTGACCAAAGTCACCTGAAATACGTTTGTGGTCATAGGCACCGTAGCTGGCAGTGATCTGACTGATTGGGTCCCAGCCAGCTTCTTTAGACACACGGTTAATCACACCACCTGCACCACCACGTCCAAAAATCATGCCACTAGGACCTTTAAGCACTTCTATACGGTCCGTGTTATATAGATCACGATAAGTCTGTACATCGTCGCGCGTGCCGTCTACAAAAAAGTCGCCGGTTGTTGCATTGCCACGAAATACAATCGCGTCGCGATTGCCTTCACCTTGTATAGCAGTCACCCCTGGTACATAACGTACTGATTCTGATACGCTTTGTATTGATTGATCTTTAATCTGATCTTGGGTCACTACCGAAATTGCCTGAGGTACGTCGCGCAGTTCAGTATCAGTTTTGGTAGCGGTAGTGCTGCGTTTAGCTTGATAACCTTTAACGGGTTGAGTGTCACTTACCACTGGTGCAATGACGTCAACTTGTGGAAGCGTAATTTCACTTTCAACTTGCGTTTCTGCTATGGCTAACATTGGCGTGAAGAATGCCAGGCTTGAGCCAAATAAAACGCTTCTAACTGCTAATTTCACAGCTGAAATTTTATATGAGCTTAATGGGGCAGTCGAAAGGCCGGACTTAACGATTTTGGGGTCAGAGTAAAGCATTTAAAATCCACGGTTGTTTTAATACGCGGAATTTTAATCTAAATGAGAATGGTTTGCAATTATGTTTATGCAAATGAATATAGAAATAGTCTTAAAAAATCTAAATCGTGATCGTTGAATATTATGGTGTTGCAGTTTCACAGCTGGAGTTGACCCATTTACCGCGCATTTCCGCTTCTTCATTCACTTGGATTCCTTGCGCAGTACCTTGGAACTGTGTCTTGCCGTTAAAGGTTTCAGGAGTGGTAAAAGTGCCTTCAGCCACTCCATACCCTTTTAATTGCGGATTGTCGCAGGTGTAATTCATCCGGTAATGATTGCCGTCCCGCTGAATGTTATTGACTGTGCAGCCAACCTGGTTTTGAAAAGTATTCGGTAGTAATTTCTGGGCGGCTTGTTCCGGTGTGATGCAAGTGCTGGATTTAGCTGCGCCATTCTGAATTTCAGGTACCTCAAAACCATATTCATTCGCCAGGTCTTTCAATTGTTGCTGTTGTTCAGGCGACATCTGTGAAGCGTAATTCAGGATATTGGAAGTGGTGGTCACTTCCCAAAGCCCGGGACGCATAGCGGTTTCCGCGGCTAATAATTGAGAAGGGATAGGAGTTAACAACAAAATCAATAATGTAGTTCTGCGCATAGTTTCTTTAAATGAATGATTTCGATCATTTTGAGAAATCGTAAAGCAAACGAAGTTCACTTTAGTTTTAGCAAGAGCAGGGAGTGAATTAATCCAGTGTCCACCAGGATGGTAATAGCGCTTGGATTTCCGGCTGGCAGTAACGGTCATCAATCAGATAAATCGTTCCACGATCAGTAGCTGTGCGAATGACGCGCCCCGCAGCTTGCACGACCTTCTGCAGGCCTGGATATAGGTAGGTATATTCATAGCCTAGCCCAAATATGGCCTCCATGCGCGAGCGCATTTGCTCATTAACTTCATTGATTTGCGGCAAGCCCAGGGTTGCGATGAATGCGCCTATTAAACGGTCACCAGGTAAATCGATTGCTTCTCCGAAAGAGCCGCCCAGCACAGCGAAAGCAATGCCTTTTGAGGCATGCGTAAAGCTATTGATAAAAGTTTCACGTTCATGCTCGTTCATAGAAGGGATTTGTTCCCGGATTGGGATGTCTGGGTAAGTGCGCTGAAACAGGGTCTTCACCTTTTGCAGGTACTCAAAGCTGCTTAAGAACAGCATGTAGTTACCGGGTTGTGCCAAATACTGGTATGCCATCAACTCAACGATTGGGGCATATGAAGTTGCACGTTTACGAAACCGCGTGTTGATGTGGCTTGCTACACGCACTTGCAGTTGGTCAGCGCTAAAAGGTGACTCCACCTCAAGAAACGGTGTACGTTCAGGTAAACCTAACATGTCGCTATAAAATGTAGACGGACTTAAGGTCGCTGAAAATAGGGTGCTGGAGTTGGCGGCTGAAAATCGCTTTTTCAAGAAAATAGCGGGTACCACATTGCGTATATTCAATGTGCAATGTTGTTGAAGTAGCCCATTACCATTTTCAAGCTTGGTAATGTCTAAAAGAGAGTGGGGACCATACGCTTCCGCTAACGCTGAGAACTGCAAGGCATTGAAATAGAAGTTGAGCAAGTGGGCTTCAGTATGTGTAGGATGCTCAGCCAGATAGTCGGTGATTTTAGTCACTACTTTTTGTAAAAGCAGCTCAAACTCTTCAGGGATGGCATTATAAACTTCGTAGTCAGCCGCTTGCCCACGACAGAGCGATTCCCAACATGCTGATAATTTATCCAATGCAGGTCTGAGTGATTTATGTGCACTGAGTCGCATCAGCATAAACTCGGCTTGGTTAAGTTCCGCACTATACATTTTGCGGGTACGTTCCACCATATTATGCGCTTCGTCCACCAGAATGCTAACTTGCCATTCATTGATTACCGTTCCGGCATATAACACTGCATATAAGTCAAAGTAGTAGTTGTAATCCCCTACTACCACGTCGCTCCAGCTGATGAGGTCCTGACTCAAATAATAAGGACAGACTTGATGCTTGGCTGCAGTGACTTTAACGCGGTCCTTGTCCATCATGCCTGGCTGGAGCGCATCCAACCGCGCCTGTGGTAATCGGTCATAAAATCCTTTGGCTAATGGGCATGAGTCACCATGGCAGGCTCTATCAGGATATTCGCAAGCTTTTTCCCGTGCGATCAACTCGATCGTTCTTAACTGCAAACTTGGATTGGTTTCCGTAATCACCTGGATGGCATCAAGTCCAAGTTTGCGGCCAGAAGTTTTGGCGGTAAGAAAAAACACCTTGTCGAGTTTCTTTTCTGGCACAGCTTTTAAAAGTGGAAATATGGTGCCTAAAGTTTTGCCTATGCCCGTAGTGGCCTGGATCATCAAACTACGTCCCAACATGGCAGTTTTATAAACGGATTCTGCTAACCGTCGTTGGCCCGGCTTGAAATTTGTATGCGGAAAGTTCAATGCATGTAGTGCGAGGTCGCGGGATTGTCTATGGGCGATCTCCTGTTCTGCCCACTGTCGTAGCCGGATACATTGATCCTTGAAGTAATTTTCTAAAGTTGTAGCGCTGAATGATTCACTGAGGATGGTTTCTGATTTTGACGTGACGTTGTAATACACCAGAGCCACATTGAGTTCTTCCAGCTCCCGCTCCTGACATAAAAGCCAACCATAGATTTTTGCCTGTGCCCAATGAAGCGCACGGTGGTTATCCGACATGCGCTCCAGTTGGCCTTTGTAAGTTTTAATCTCTTCTAGTTGTTTAAGCGCTGGATCGTAGCCATCGGCACGGCCGCGAACAAAAATGTTCTCGTATTCACCAGTCAAGCTAACTTCTGTTTGATAATGCGCATCGCGCCTAGAAGTCACAGCAAGGTGCCCCATCATGCCTTCCAGCGCAGTAGGAGAGGGCGTGAACCGCTGGTCCAGGTCACCGGTTTTTGCTGTCAGGTCGCATAAACCACGCACGGAAATGACGTATTTAAACGGTTGATGGCTAGCATGCGGCGAAGCCGCATTTTTTAGGAATTTTAAAATTTGAAAACTCGAGCAAATTAAAGTTTTACTGTTGGGCTTGGCAAAGTGCTGATAAAGCCATCTTGATCATTTCAGCATTGGCTGGTCGTATTAATCGATCAATTTCTACACCATTTTTCAGCAAAATCAGAGTTGGCCAAAGCTTGACGCTGAATAGTCGCCCCAGACGCTTGCCTTTGCCATCCTCAATTTTGATGTGGGTTACTTGCGGAAAGTTTTCCAGCGCAGTCTGGATGTTAGGTAGGGCTGCCTGACAATAGCCGCACCAACTTGTACCAAACTCTAGCATCAATAAGCCGCGGTGGCGTTGTACATCTTCATTCTGTAACTCATGGCCTGTTGCTAGTTGCATCTTAACTTCCGAAGTACTGATTCCAAATGTTTAACAATTAACGCTAGCTATAACTACCTAATACAGTGCTATTAAAACATGTTGTATTGGAAACAATACGATCAGTTGCTGTAATAAATTCCACTTATGGATAAATATAATCAGAATTATTGCAAGGTTCAAGCATGCCCCAATTACCTTGATATTAAATAATTCCCTCGACTTATGAATTGATTTTATTTGGAGGTTATATGGGAGGGCGTCTAAGAGAATATGACAGTATTAAGAAGAAAGCATAATTTTGAACAAAATAACTCCAACACATCAAGTAGTTTGATGTTGTAAGGTATATGTTTTTAGCAGTAACTAGTTACTTATAAGTTAAGACTTAATGACAGGCCTCAACTCCATGGGTATCACCTCTGAAAGATAGTTTTTACCTTCCTCTGTAAGTGTCCATTTACCGCCAAACTCGTACATTATTAACCCCATCATTTCTAATTTATGGATCGTCAACTTATCAGCTGGATACTCTCCATGATTAGAAATTGCCACAAGTGCATTATGAAGGTCGTTCGTTATACGTGGCATGATTGCTCCCTCTCCCTAGGAAAGAACAATTTTTTAGTGTATACCTAAAAAAGTCGTATGTAATCAATTATTTAACGAATATTTTTCTATTAATTTTCGTATTATTTTTACCCGATATGCATAATATTTCTTATATATAGTCAAATAGTTAGCTGTGAATTTGTAGGAATTTCATTAAGTCCATAGTGCATTCAGCCTATATAAATACTTACGAATATTTGATATTTTGGCCTCAATTATTCATTTTAGGTGTGGTATATGATGCTGCCAAAAACTAAGTTTTTACCATATCTAGCATTTCTAATTCCTGTACATGTACAAGCGATTCCTCAATACATTACTAAAAATATTCCATTGGCATATACAGAGAATTATGATCAGGGCATATTTTCCAATGCTAAACATTACTTAACCTCTGATATGTTGCAGTGCGCTCAGCATTATTTGCCTAAGCGGGTATTCAGAGATTACACATATTTGGAGACTTCCCTTAGGCCTTATGTTAGATCAAAACAGTTCGATAAAAGTAGTATTAGTTTAGCCAGTTTCGAAAACTTTACTTTAGATAATCAAAATACATTATCTAATCGGCTATCCGGCTCTTCCGAATACGCACATTCCGCCGCTATGGATAAACAAGTAACGACTAATTTTTATACACCTTACAGTGTTCATTATGGCTATTTATTAGGCAGTTATGATCAGGAGAATTTGGATTATTGCTATACCAATGTTTTGACGGATTTCAATCAAGTAGAGATTTCGCAGATGGAAAAGGCGGTCTCTCCCGTACCTGAGTTACCGCAATCCGCCTTATTGATATTTGGTCTAGGATTTATGGTTTTTGCCCAACGGCAGAAATTGTTTGTTTAATATTTTTAGACATAACTTCGATTCAGCTGTGGTCAGTAGAGACGGGGGATGACGGATGTTTGGAGACAATTAATCATCAGAGTATTAAATATTTTTTATTGACCTTTGATAATTAAACCTTAATAATACAAGGGCCTACATATCAAGGTGCTTAAGAAAACCGTGTAGGAAACTAAATAAACGCAACTTTTATTAACCAGTAATTTATTTAAAATTGATTGAACATTTTTTAAACCGCGGCTGTCTGTTTGATGGACGTTTAAGTCTGAGTTACCAAAGCTATACCAACAAAAGAAATATTCCAATAAAAATTATGTAATAGCGGAGTAAGTGAGATAACTCCGACTTTCGCCTAAGTGCTAAGCATTAGAGCAGTATCTTAATGCTATCAATTCGAACCAATATCGTTAGCCAAACTTACGGATTTGTTTTGCCATTTTTCTATGGCCTTTAGCTATTGGTATTCAGTCAATGCTAAGGGCGTATTAGTGAAACTTCCGTACTAGCTATATAAGGAAAAGTATGAAAAAGTTTTTGTTATCACTATTTATAATTATCTCCACCCTATCTGCAGCGCATGCTGACGTGAGGAATAAGGTTTTTTCAAGTACAAGTTTTTGGTACAAGCCCATTCCAAGCTGGGCACCGTTACATCCCAACTCGTATAATTATGTACAAGAGTTTTTACGACAGAAAAAAACCTACTACGGTACGGTCAATATCAATACTACCAGTTATACCAGCCCCGTCTATTACTCCACTTGGTCCACTCCTAAAGTAACTGTCAGGGAATGGGATTGTCAGAAAAAAGGCTTTAAGGATGCTACATTAAAAACAGCATGGGCAAGTGTGCCTATTCCTAGTAATGCAATTCCCTCCAAGGGCACAGATGCAGAGATGACTATATACGATGCGCCTACGGATACATTATATGAATTCTGGCGCATGCGTAAAACGTATGGAGTATGGGAGGCTTGCTGGGGCGGACGTATTAAAGGTACGCACAGTAATCAGGGTACCTTCAGTACTTATTATGGTACTACAGCAACGAGTTTGCCATTTGTCGGTGGGCAAATTACTGCTGCAGAATTGTCAGCAGGTGTAATTAACCACGCAATCGGTATCGCCTTGGTAGATGCAGAAAAGAGAAGCATTTTTTCATACCCAGCACAGCGTTCTGATGGATATAATCCATACAATTTGAAAAATCGAATCCCTGAAGGATTACGTTTTAGATTAGATCCAGCTGTGAATGTAGATGCTTTACCCATGACTCGGGCCGGCAAAATTATTGCCAAAGCCGCGCAAAAGTATGGGTTTGTGGTGTGGGATCGCGCTGGTGCTATTTCGATACGCGCACAAAATTCACTTTCTTATACGCAATTAGGACAGGCTAATCCATATCCAGCATTATTTAGCTATAAACCATCGTATGATGTGCTGAATGGCTTCCCATGGGGCAAATTGCAATTCTTACCGATGAATTATCGGGTATATTAAATCTTATCTAACTTTATGAAGTGAAATAAATGAGGCCTGATTTCGGGCCTCTTTTTTATTTAAGGGACAAGAAAACACAGGCTAAAATGAGTATAAGGCTTGATTGGCAAAACAAAAAAACCAGGACATTTTCATGTGCTGGTTTTAATTATTACTACTGTATTTGCCAATAAAATTTTTGGCGTCCCCACGGGGATTCGAACCCCGGTCGCCTCCGTGAAAGGGAGGTGTCCTAGGCCTCTAGACGATGGGGACCTAAGAATTATTACCGTATTACAAGTGCGTTATTTTACTACAAAACACACATTACGCTAAGTACTTTTGACGTTACATTTCGTACTTTTGGTGGAGGTAAGCGGGATCGAACCGCTGACCTCTTGCATGCCATGCAAGCGCTCTCCCAGCTGAGCTATACCCCCTTACATCTACATCGTTTCGCCGCGAATCGCGTCATCCGTCAGCGAGGCGCAATATTAAAGATGCGCCCTGTGCTTGTCAATCACTTTAAGCCTATTTTTACTGAATTGAACAAGATTTTATTCTTGTCATGTAATCAGGAAGTTTAAACTTAACCGCGCGTATTCGATTGATTAGGGAATTGTGTTAACTCCACATGCGGTAATGGTTGCCAGCCTGCTTTACGATGTTCTGCAATGACATTGGTAAAAATGCCACCCCGTACGAAAAATTTTGCAGTCACCCGCATAAAGCGTGGTTGGATTGCATTCACTAAATCATCCAGAATACGATTCGTTACGGCTTCATGGAAACAGCCTTCATCACGGAAGGACCACATATAAAGTTTCAGGCTTTTTAATTCGACGCAAAGTTGATCGGCGATAAAGTCCAAGGTGATAGTGGCAAAGTCAGGTTGACCTGTTTTTGGGCACAAGCAGGTAAATTCAGGTATTTCCATATGAATATGGAAATCGCGGTTCGGATTAGGATTTTCAAAAGTTTCCAAAGTTTTGCTTGGAAGCGCAGTGGGTTTTCCACCAAGAGATTGTGACATAGCTATTTTTGCCAAAAAAAAGCTATTATACAATTTAATAAAATTCTATAAAAATTTAGCTTAACTAAAAAATACTGCTCTTAATTTAATTTGCGCTTAACCCACTTAAAACTCGCTGGTTTCAAATCTTTTGTCGATCCGACAACATTGCACATCCACGGCCAGCGCGTTGGCGTAGTGGGTCCTAATGGCTGTGGTAAATCTAATGTAATGGAATCAGTGCGCTGGGTATTGGGCGAGTCATCCGCCAAGGAAATGCGCGGTGATAGCATGGATGCAGTGATTT
The DNA here is from genome assembly GCA_002928535.1 of Methylotenera sp. GTDB lineage: Bacteria > Pseudomonadota > Gammaproteobacteria > Burkholderiales > Methylophilaceae > Methylotenera. Next base: position 98,779 of record PERG01000006.1, read on the forward strand.
TCAATGGCTCTGGTGGACGCAAACCGATTTCACGTGCAAGTGTGGAGCTGGTGTTCGATAACAGTTTAGGAGGCGCCGCCGGCGAATGGTCTCAATATGCTGAGATATCTGTCAAACGCGTCATCGAGCGTGATAAAGGCTCTACTTATTATATTAACAACAGTGTAGTACGCCGCCGCGATGTCGCCGATTTGTTTTTAGGCACAGGCTTGGGTGGGCGAGCGTATGCGATCATCGGCCAGAACACCATTAGCCGCATTGTAGAAGCTAAGCCGGAAGAAATGCGCATCTTCCTTGAAGAGGCTGCCGGTATTAGCAAATATAAGGAACGCCGGCGTGAGACTGAACTGCGGCTTCGTGACACGCGCGAAAATCTGAGCCGCGTGGAAGATATCCTGCGTGAACTTGATAAACAGATTGCCAGGCTGCAGTCGCAAGCCGTGGTGGCAGAACAGTATCATCAACTGCAGGAAACCCTGCAGATCACCAAGGCACAAGTGTGGTTTCTTAAAAAGCGCGATGCCAGTACTAGCTGGGGAAAAGCTCAGCGCTCAGTGGAGAAATTGGTCAATGAGCTTGAAGCCCAAATGGCCAATCTGCGCCACAGTGAAGCGGCCCTGGAGCACGCAAGACAAGCGCATTTTACGGCGACTGAAAGCCTAAATACCGCACAGGCGCAGTATTATGAAGCCAATGCAGAAGTATCCAATTTAGAAAACCAGGTAAGAAATACCACTGAAGCGCGGGAGCGTATGCAGGCTCAACTACAGCAGCTGCATGTTCAGTCGGAAAAAAATAGTGGCATTTTGGTTAACCATGAAACGGGTTTAGTCGCTGCTGAGACATCACTCAAATTGGCTACTGAAGACGTTTCGAAAAGTGAAAGTGCATTGCTGGCTATAAAAGAGGCTATTCCACAACACTCTGCACTATATCAAGCTACACTTAATGCCTTTAATGCGAGCCAAGCTGCACTAATGAATGCCGAACAGCGGTTAAGTGTAGAACAGGCTAATCGGGCACATATTGAACGCACGCTGATTGAAGTTGCAGACCATACCAAACGCTTGGATCAAGGTTTGGCAAGCCTGCTGTGGATTGATGAAGAAACGATCCATGCCAAGCAGGCTGAAATGGCCCAATTACAAGAAAATGTGCTTAAGCTAGAGAAGCAGGTTTCAGAGTGTGCACAACAAGAGCAAGCTGTATTGCATGCATTAAAAACAGCACGCGAAAACGATGTAGCGAGTCAGCGGGCGTTGACGGCTTTAGAGGCTGAGATCAATTCACTGACTAAAATACAGCAGTCGATACAAAGTGATAATGCAGCTAACCTGACGGCTTGGCTCAAAAATACCGGTTTAACCAATAACCAGCGTATTTGGCAGCAATTAACGATTAAGTCCGGTTGGGAAACAGCATTTGAAGCAGTCTTAGGCGCCCGTCTTAATGCCATTGTGAATCAAGACAATCAAGCCTTAGGAGAGTTACAACGACCGCCAGGCGCTTTGACATTGGTTCTGCCCTTATCTACACAAGAAAATATCGTCATTCAACCGGTTGCAAAATCTTTGGTAACAGTGATTGAGCATATGGCTCCGGGTTATCATGCCGTAATCCATGAATGGCTGGCCAATGCCTATATATTGGAAGAGGGTGCTGATATCGTTAAGGCGCGCCAAGCGTTGAAAATAGGTGAGTATCTTGTGAATCAGCAGGGCGATATTTACACATCTCACAGCGTGAGTTACTTCGGGGCACAATCTGCTTTGCATGGCGTACTGGAGCGACAGGCCCAACTCGAGAGCTTGCATAAAAAACACCCAATCTTGCAAACGCAATTATCCGATACTAATCAAGCCCTATCTACGCTTGAAGCGAACTTGCAATCCATGCGTATTGAACAACATTCGCTTAATAATCAATTAAAAGCTTTGACTGTACAAGCCCATCAGCACCAGCTGGCATTACAACAACTTAAGCAGCAGCAGGCTAACACTTCACAGCGCCAGAAAAGCTTAATGGCTGACCTTGAGCTGGCTCAACAAAAAAGCTTAAAACTTAATGATGAAAAGACCCTCAAAGAGCAAACAATCGCCACGCTTACACAAGATTTATCCCATTTAAAGGATGAGCAATCACAGCTGACGCAAAGCAAGCTAAATGCAGAGTTAAGTTTTAATGCTGCCCGTGAACAAATGCAAAGTATAGAGCGTGTTCATCAAGAAAAAATATATAATGTAAAGATAATTAATAATAATATCATTGAGTTAAAAGATAAAATAAATAATTTACTTGAAGAAAATTCTACTTTGAAGATGCGTAGTGGCGAGATTGAAACTACTTTAGCAGCTACCAAAATGGAAGCACTTAAAACTAATTTAGAAGCTGCTTTAAATGCTAAGTCAACTAAGGAAAAGCTTTTAGCTGAAGCACGCAACCAGTTGAGTGAAAGTGAAGCGACATTGCAACAGCAGGAACGTACGCGGATGCAGAATGAACATATATTGCATCCCTTGCGTGATCAATTGGAAGCAAGCCGTTTGACTGAACAAGAGGCGCGTTTATATTTTGAGCAATGCCAGGCGCAATTAAATGCGGCTAATTATAGTGAAGCTCAATTAACAGAGTACCTGAGTATTTTGAATAAAGAAGGTGGTGAGGCTATTAAAGTCTCCAGCCTTGAGCGGAAAAGTAATAAATTGGAACTGGATATCCAAACCTTGGGGGCTGTTAACCTGGCCGCTATTCAGGAGTTGGAATCAGAACAAACGCGTAAACTATATTTGGATAGCCAATGCAAAGATTTGCGGGAGGCGAGTGAAACGCTGGAAGATGCGATACGCAAAATTGACCGCGAAACAAGAGGGCGCTTGCAGGCCACTTTTGACGAAGCAAATCGTCACTTTAACGAATTATTTACGACTTTATTTGGTGGCGGGCAAGCCAAGCTTGAGTTGCTCGGGGATGAAATACTCGATACCGGCATGCAGGTATTTGCACAGCCGCCAGGCAAAAAGAACAGTACGATTCATTTATTATCTGGCGGCGAAAAAGCATTAACGGCCTTGGCTTTAGTATTCGCATTATTCAGACTGAACCCAGCCCCATTCTGCTTGATGGATGAAGTGGATGCGCCATTGGATGACAGCAATACCGAACGTTTCTGTGCGATGGTGAAAAAAATGTCTGAGAAAACACAGTTTTTGTATGTAAGTCATAATAAAATCACGATGGAAATGGCGCAGCAATTGATCGGTGTTACTATGCAGGAGTCTGGTGTGTCACGGATTGTAGACGTGGATATGGAAGCCGCCGTAAAAATGGTGGAAGCGTTTTCCACATAATGATTTATGCATTTTTAGTTGAAAGCAAGAAGTAATGAGTGATTTGCAAATCGTATTAATTATCATTGGTGCACTGATCATACTTGCAGTGGTAGTCATCAACTGGTGGCAAGAAAGACGCTTCCACCAACAAGTTGAGCGCAGTTTTTCATCGCCCAAGAGTGATGCTTTACTGGATGATCCCCAACTGAATCCCTCAGAATTTTCTGCAGACTTAAATGATGCTTATACTTTCGCTGATGTTGAAGCGTCTTTGCCAGCCCAGAAGGCGACTGAGCCTAGTTTGAGTTACGACGGCTATAACAAGAATGAACTTGATGACTTTGCGATTAATGATTATGCAGATGAAACAATCCTAGAAGATGCCTACGATTCGTTACCAGACTATATCAAAGCGCCGGTTGAAGCAGATGACGCACTGGGTGTATCAACGATAGACACTCCAAAAAAATCCCCACAGCATGAAGATATTAAAGCTATATTTGAAGAGGCTTTTAGTGATAAAAAAACGCCAGAACCGTTGAGTGTTAAGCAATCGCAAGGTTCTAATGAGGCAGCGCCTACAGTGCCGGATGCTGACTCCAGTTTGCCCGCTATGGTGCATGCGCAAATGGATTTGACCGCGTTATTGTATTTGCCGGAAGCAACGCCATTGGGCCAGTTTGCTGAAGCATTAATGGGCTTATTCGATGGTTATGATAAGCCCGTATTTATCCATGTGCAGGATATTAATAAAGAGTGGTACTTACTAAAAGAAGCTGCGCCAAATTTATTGATTACCAAGGTTGCGAGTAGCTTGCAACTGGCTGACAGAGGAGGGGCAGTTTCACGGCATACGTTAAATCGTTTTCAACTTGCGGTGGAGACCATCGGGCTAGATATCAATGCCCATGTCGAATGGCAAAGCACTGGCGATGCCTTAACCGTGGCCAACGCACTAGATGCTTTCTGTATTGAGGTAGATAAGACGATTGGCTTCCATTTAGTGCACGGCGAAAGTGGCGCTTTCACAGGTACTAAATTGCGCGGCTTGGCAGAGTCGCAAGGTTTGAGCTTAGCCAATGGCGTTTTCCAGTTTATGGAGGATGCGCAAGCGCGCGAACTGCATCAAGCCTCTTTCACTATGTTTAATCGGGAAGATTATCCTTTTAGTCCGGAGATGTTACGCAGCTCAGTCGTCAAGGGCGTGACATTCCAAATGGACATTCCACACGTTAAACATTGTGCAGAAGCGTTCAATACGATGGTGCAAGTCGCACGGCAAATGGAAATTGGCCTAAACGCCACCTTGGTTGATGACAATAATAAAGTGCTGGGTGAAATGCAGATTGAAAAGATTCGCCAACAACTCAAAGTGATCCATGCCACCATGCTAGTTCGTGGCATTGTGCCTGGGTCTGAAAGCGCACATAGGCTGTTCACGTAAATGGTCGGTAGTAACGAAGACCCCAATCTTGCCTTCTTTGCGCAAACCCCTGAATGGGAAACGCGTCACCAATCCCTTTGCAACCTGATTGCACGTTATGACCACGAATATTATGTGCTGGATGCGCCTTCTGTTCCAGACAGTGAATATGACCGTGTTTATCGAGAACTGCAATCGTTAGAACACGAACATCCTTCTTTAATTACACCAAATTCTCCCACTCAGCGCGTCGGGTGTAATTCCGCCAATGCCTTTAACAGCATCACACATCGTCAGGCCATGCTCTCTCTTAACAATGCATTCCTGGATAGTGAACTCGAAGCTTTTGATAAACGTATCCGCGATACGTTAGGCCAAAAAAACGTCGAATATGCTGTGGAACCCAAGTTTGATGGTCTGGCAATTACGCTCACTTATGAAAATGGCGTATTTATCCAAGGTGCGACTCGGGGCGATGGTTATAAGGGTGAAGACGTCACGCATAATCTCCGTACTTTGAAGGCGATTCCTCTGCGTTTACGCACGGATAAGCCGCCCCGTTTGCTCGAGGTCCGCGGTGAAGTATTAATGCTCAAGCGCGATTTTGAAAAACTGAATCAAACCCAGGCTGAAAAAGGCGATAAACTTTTTGCCAACCCACGCAATGCAGCAGCAGGTAGCCTGCGTCAATTAGACCCTAAAATTACCGCCAAACGGCCCTTAACTTTCTTTGCTTATGGTTTGGGAGTAGCTGAAGGTGTGCCGCCTTTAGCCAGTCACAGCGCAGCTATGGATTATTTAGAAGCTATGTATTTCCCGGTCAGCACGGTACGGACAACTGTGAATGGCTTGGCTGGTTTAAAAAGTTACTATGAAAAAATAGGACAGCTACGCAACACTTTGCCGTTCGATATCGACGGCGTTGTCTATAAGGTGAATGCTTTCAATTTGCAAAATGAGCTTGGCTTTGTGTCCCGTGCGCCGCGCTGGGCCATCGCACATAAATTTCCTGCTCAGGAAGCATTAACCCTAGTAGAAGATATAACCGTCCAGGTAGGACGTACTGGCGCAATCACGCCGGTCGCACGCTTGAAGCCGGTATTTGTAGGCGGTGTTACCGTCACCAATGCCACACTGCATAATGAGGATGAAGTACGGCGCAAAGATGTGCATGTGGGCGACACCGTCAGCGTACGCAGAGCGGGCGACGTAATTCCCGAAGTCGTCAGTGTGTTGCTGGAGCGCCGGCCAGGGAATGCAAGACGTTTTGAAATGCCTGAGGTATGCCCTGAATGCGGATCACATATTATGCGGCCTGCAGATGAGGCTGTAGCGCGTTGTACTGGTGGGTTGGTATGTCCGGCTCAGCGCAAGCAAGCAATTATTCATTTTGCTTCCCGGCGTGCGATGGATATAGAAGGTCTAGGTGAAAAGTTGGTCGATCAATTAGTCGAGGCTGGTTTAGTCCATACCCTGGCTGACATTTACGGATTGAATTCGGAAACCTTAAGCAACCTGGATCGCATGGCTAAAAAGTCGGCGCAAAACATTCTGGATGCGCTGGAGCATAGTAAAACAACCACATTGGCCCGCTTTATTTATGCGCTAGGTATGCGTAATGTAGGCGAAGCCACTGCGAAAGATTTGGCTAAACATTTCGGCAACCTTTCTGCTTTGATGCAAGCCGATACCGAAGCATTACTTCAAGTGAACGATGTGGGTCCGATTGTTGCAGAGTCTATTTTAAATTTCCTCAGTGAAGCGCATAACCAAGATGTAATTAAAGCTTTACTGGCGGCAGGCATTACCTGGCCGGAAACAGAAGGCAAGCAAACGACTCAAGGGCATTTAGCAGGAAAAACTTTCGTATTGACCGGCACATTGCCAACCCTGTCGCGGGATGATGCTAAAGAAAAGATTGAAGCTGCAGGTGGTAAGGTTAGTGGTAGTGTTTCTAAAAAGACAGATTACGTTGTGGCCGGTGCGGATGCGGGAAGTAAGTTGGATAAGGCGCAAGAACTTGGCATTGCTTTATTGGATGAAGCAGCCTTGCTAGCTTTGCTGAACTAAGTTTTGGACGCATATGGCCAGTGACGCATATCTTCCACAAGTAATCGCCATAGCCAAAGCGGCTGGTATGGCGATAATGCAGGTTTATTCCACAGAATTCAGTATTGTAAAAAAGGAAGATAATTCACCGCTGACACAGGCAGACTTGGCAGCGCATCACGTAATTTTGCATGCTTTGCATGCATTAACACCGGATATTCCGGTAATTTCTGAAGAAGCTGAAATTGCCCCTTATAATATTCGGCAATATTGGCAGCGTTTCTGGCTAATTGATCCATTGGATGGTACGAGAGAGTTTGTTAAACGCAATGGTGAGTTTACGGTGAATATTGCTTTGATCGAGCAACATGAACCCGTGCTAGGCGTGGTGTACGCCCCAGCAAGTGAGCAACTCTATTTTGCTGCAGTTAATCATGGTGCTTTTAAGCAATTAAAATCTGAGCAACCTCAATCTATCCACACGAAGCCCTTTGATATTCAACAATTAGTTGTGGCAGGGAGCCGTTCCCACTCTGATGAAAAAATTCAACACTTTTTGCAAAATATAGCGCGCGACCATGGCGTGGTGCCTGAACTTCTCTCCATGGGCAGCTCTCTAAAAATTTGCTTAGTAGCGGAAGGTGTTGCAGATGTTTACCCGCGTTTAGGCCCTACATTTGAATGGGATACTGCCGCGGCCCATTGTGTTTTGAGGGAGGCAGGGGGCGATATTGTAGATGTTAGTCACACTCGATTACGCTATAACTTGCAGAACTCATTATTAAATCCTTTTTTCTTTGCTACCAATCAGCCTGGGCATGCCTGGGAAAATTACTTAAAGTAGATTTCATATGAAAATACAAATAACTTTAGCTTTAATGCTTAATATATTGTTTATTAATAATATTAATGCTGAAGAATTCAATATTGCAACTTGTAATAATGCGGTAGATAAGAGGAATCCGGATGCTGCATTAACATTATCTAATGCTGCATTAGCTAGTAATAAAGGCAACAAAGATGCACTAATTTGCAAAGGTCGCGCCTTGAGTGCTTTAGGTAACTTGCCGGAAGCGACTGCTACTTTTAAGAGCGCCAGAGAAAGCAGCCAGGATATTTTCGATAAACTGATTATCAGCATTCTGTCTGGTAATGCTTACGTACAAGCCAAACAATATACATTGGCTATTCCTGATTATCAGCAGGCGGTGACTGATGCGCAAGCAAGTAAGAACCAAAAATTTGAACGCATTGCCCATAACCTGATTGGTGATGTATACCTTAAAACAATTCAATATGACAAGGCGCTAGCCTCGTATACCCTTGCTAACCAATTGTCGGCAAACGACAACGAACGGGGGGAGAGTTATGAGAACCTGGCGCATACCCATCATCTGCTCAATCAAAATGATTTAGCGCTGGAATATCAAATTAAAGCGTATTTCATGCATGAAAGAGTCGGAACGCTTGATCAGTATGCTCATTCTGGTATAGAGCTAGGCCGGTATTACACTGAAGCAAAGAATTATACGAGTGCTGAAAATACTTTAAATAAAATCATCCAGCTCGCTAAAGAACAGGGTGGTGCTTATTATGAAGCGCAGGCTAAATACATGCTGGCCAAAGTAAAAGCAGTTACTGGAGATAAAGCTAGCGCTAAGCAATTGGTGGCAGAAGCACAGCAGATTGCAATTTCAACGCAGGATGCAGAGCTTGAGCAAGAAATCAAGCAAGAAACGCAAGGCATGCTTTAAGCCATGATATCCATCACATCTCAAATCTAAGTTTAATTCAGATGTAAGGACGTATCGTTCTAACCGACTAATGGCAACACAATCTTTCTCACAATTGGAAGTAGCCATGATTATTCAAACCAAACCAGATGTACTGCCTTCTGAAATCACACCTCAAGCGGTGTTTAATGACAGGCGATCCTTTATTCAAAATGCAGGATTCGGGTTAATGGCAGGTGCTGCAGCGTTTGCTAGCCCTAAAGTATTCGCAGCTACCGTTAACTCTGGTGCTACAGAAGGTGCAGGACGAAACAAAGTATCAGCCGTATATAAACCAGGCCAACGCCAAAAAATTACCAATTACAGCAAGACCAAGTATGGCGCTGGCGAGAAGTTAACTCCTTATGAGGATGTCACGACGTATAACAATTTTTATGAATTTGGCACCGATAAAGGCGAGCCAGCCGTCAACTCCAGATTGTTTAAGCCAAGCCCATGGACAGTAGGCATAGAAGGTGAAGTCAAAAAAAATAAAACAATTAGTATTCAAGATATTTATAAGCTAGCACCGCTGGAAGAGCGCATTTACCGGATGCGCTGCGTAGAGGGCTGGTCTATGGTGATTCCATGGATTGGTTTCCCACTTGCCCAGCTCATTAAGTTCGCGGAGCCAACGGGCAATGCGAAATACATAGAATTTATTTCTCTAGCAGATCCACAACAAATGCCTGGGGTTAACCTTCCCGTGTTGGATTGGCCATATGTAGAGGGCTTACGTATGGATGAAGCCATGAATCCCCTAACGATCATGGCGGTAGGTTTATATGGCGAACAATTGCCAAATCAGAATGGGGCACTAATGCGGTTGGTGGTGCCATGGAAGTATGGTTTTAAAGGCGCCAAGTCCATCGTCAAAATCAGGTTTACCGAAAAAATGCCGCTAACTAGCTGGATGAAAGCTGGACCCAATGAGTATGGCTTTTATGCCAATGTAAACCCACAAGTTGAACACCCGCGCTGGACACAATCTTCTGAAAAACGGATTGGAGGAGGGCTATTTGCTGGGCGCATTAAAACCCAGATGTTCAATGGCTATGCAGAGCAAGTAGGGCAGATGTATGCAGGAATGGATTTGCGCAAACATTTTTAAGCTTATTTCGATATGTTAATTCACTTTAAAAATACGCCAGATAAAAGCCAAATTATAAAAATTAAAGCGTTTCTATTCTTAATTTGCTTAATCCCATTAATACGTTTGTTCTGGCTAGGGTTTCAGGATGACTTGTCTGCTAATCCCGTTGAGTTTGTCGAAAGATCAACGGGTTACTGGGCCTTGTTCATCTTGATGGGCACACTTGGGTTAACGCCAATCAAGCTTCTTACCGGTGTGCTTTGGCCTATCCAGTTACGCCGTATGCTAGGTTTATTCATGTTTTTTTATGCGTGTCTGCATATCACAGCCTATCTATGGTTGGACTATAGTTTTATGTGGGCTGAGATTAGCAAAGATATTATTAAGCATCCATATGTGTTAGTAGGGTTCTCGGCTTTTATATTTACTATACCTTTAGCAGCTACTTCCAATAACGCCATGATACGGCGCCTGAAAATGCGGTGGAAAAAGCTGCATCAACTGGTCTATCTCATTGCCATATTAGGTGTAGTACATTTTTGGTGGTTAGTGAAAAAAGATATTCGCGAACCTTTACTATTTGCGATTATTTTATTGATTCTCCTCGGCATTAGACTTTATTACAAACAACTGGCAAAGAAGAATAGCCAGTCTGAAATCGCGAAATCTGGTAATTCTGCAAGCGCTGAGTACAGCGCCTCTGTATCATCCTGATAAGTGCTAGGTCTATCAGATAAACTTTTTCTTCTATTCGTAAGGTTTCCCGTTATTGCACGACTAAGAGCTGCTTAGTTAATAATAACCATGAATAGGGGTGATTCCGTGATATACCAGCATATTTTTTCTAATGTAATAACCCAATATCAAAAAATAACATCCGCATTAGATTACTTGTCCCAAAGCATCCCACAATTATTATTGCGATGGATTTTAGCCTGGGAGTTTGGCAAAGCAGGGTGGGAAAAGCTGCATGGGACTAACTGGTTCGCAGATATCTCATTCCCTTTCCCATTCAATATGTTACCCGTGGAATATACTTGGCAGTTGGCTACGTATGTTGAGATTGTTGGAGCTGTTGCATTAATAGCCGGATTTGCGACGCGTTTTTTCTCAATGTCGTTAATTATACTGACGGTGGTAGCCATTTATACAGTGCATTGGCCTGCACAATGGAACACCCTGAGTGAACTTGCCATGGGGTTCCGGATTATTGATGAAACCAATGATGGTTTCGGCAATTATGAATTGCCTCTATTGTTTGTGGTGATGCTGATGCCGTTATTATTTGGCGGGGCCGGAAGGCTTAGTTTGGATTATTTAATTCATGAAAAATTAAATAGTTAAATAAGTTTAAGCATCTTCATTAGCTAGTGCATTGGCCGTAAAGCTAGTATTTATTCCAGTATTAGCTAAATATCGTTTGTATATACTTATGCCACAATAATCTTGTTGGATAGGCTATGGATATTCATTTTTATATGACTTTTGTTGAGCGTATTTACAGTGATTCTTTAACATGTGTCGCGCTACCTACAGTCTATCCGGGTTGCACCTATTTCTGGCTAGTAATTTATATTTCGGCCTTATTATTTCTCACCATCATTTGTTTCTATGTAATGTGCAATCTATATAAACAAGTGGTGCTGCAAAGAGAATATGAGCGTCTTATAAAAGCTAGGTCAAGGAATGCTGTAAGCGAAACAATGCATGCATATACTAAATGGGATACTAGAACTTATCTAAATACCATCACTGATGCAGAGTTAATTGAAAGTATACGAAAGGTGCGTGCAAGAACTAATTAAATTTCGATTATTATTTCTTACTGGTAGATGTTCTAGGTATCACATAAATATTCTTTACGTATACTGGTGGCTAACAACGATAAGGCCATCTGATGGATGTCATGATTTATTTTCCTGTAGTGCTAGGACTTTTCCATAGCGCGGTCACATGTTCAGCAACTGGCTCAGCCCTAGGATGCAATTTTTTCTGGATCATCTTTTACTGCATAGCGATGCTTGTTGCATACGGTGCTTTCATTTATGCATTACGTTATACCTACAAACAAGATGCAATTAAAAATAACTATAACCACATTACCAAATCTACACTTACAAATTCAAAGCTTAAGCAAGCATTTACATTAAATACAACTTTTTCAAATAATATTACTAACGTAGAACTTGCCAATCGAATTAGCAAAGCGCTATATCAACTTTAAAGTCTTAGTAGCTCTGAAAAAAACTGCCACCATTAGGCAGTTTTTATTTTGATATTCAAGTCCAAAGTATCAACCATATAAAAATAATTGCTTATAGGGTGGGGATTAAGACCATGCCTTTCACAGATCATTATTAACTAACTAGATCATTCATAATTTTACATAATATACATTATACGAAGTTATTGATTGTGAATAATTGAAAAGACCCATTGACCCTTCATTCAATAGACTAATTAAATCTCAAGGCTGTCATGTCTTTCGACTGACGTTTAAATTCAATTGTATGATCGCCAATTTTTGATTACCCAATCATTTATTGCTTCATTGCTTTCAAAGTCTGGTGCCTGTGTAAGCATCCGTTCAACTTTTTGGCCAGTAGTAACATAGTTATTTGGGTTTAGATTCAAGAATAATGAATTTTGATTTATAAACGTGTTAATAAACCATAACACTTCTGATTTATCAGTCCGATCAAGTTTGATATAGCTCGTTAAATAATCGGCTTCTTTAACATCATATTTATGTCGGGTGTAATGTCTTAAATTTAGATCAAAGGGTTCGAGTGAAAAATTTTTTAAGAGTGTTTCCATTGTGTTTCCTAGCTTTTAGTACCTATAAAAATTGGTGATTGCAATTTGCATGCCCTAAGGGTTTAAATTTTTTTCTCTCAATTAATCAATAGGTTAAAATTTTTTTTATTTCAAGGTACTGACTATATTGCTTATGGGGTGAGAGATAGTGTCAAATACAATCAAGTTACGATGAAATTTTGTCACATCCACCCTACTAACTTTGTGAGTAAAATCTAATTTATTCCAATGGAGACTTTGGCTATGACTTAAGATGAATTTCTGTACAGCTAAAAACATATTGTTTTTTGAAAAAACTTTTGTTTGGCAGTGTAAAATTGGCTCTGGAATGGGGATATTAAACATGAAAAAAAACTTAATCTTTTTAGTAAGTTTGTTAATCATAAGCTGTGCTACTAAGGGGAATCTTGTAGAGCGAAAAGTTACACCAGATCAATATTATCGAATTTGGAGTTTATCGAAAGCATTAGTGATTTCTGGCAGTTTGGACAAGATGTCAATAGAAAATGGTAAGCAACATGAACGCGTACTTAAAGTTTATATCAATAATGAAATAGCCATTAACGGTGCCCTTGAAAAAGATGACGATGAATTAAAAGGCCAGTGGAACAACAAAAAAGTATCTGCCTCTTGT
>PERG01000007.1 GCA_002928535.1 Methylotenera sp.
TTTCGTCTGCAGGCATGCCCAGTAAGTTTTTCATGAGCCAGTAGGCTTCGCAGATCAATTGCATATCGATGTATTCGATCCCGTTATGCACCATTTTCACATAATGGCCTGCACCGTCCGGGCCGATGTATTCCGCACATGAGAAACCGCCTTCGACTGGTTTGCCTGGTGAACCACCTTCTAAAGGTTCGCCGGTAACCGCATCCACTTTAGCGGCGATGTCGCGCCAGATTGGCTCTAAGCTTGCCCAAGCTTTACGGGTGCCTGATGGCATCAATGAGGGTCCGAAACGTGCGCCAGTTTCGCCGCCAGATACGCCTGAACCGATAAATTCAATGCCTTTTGCGACCAATTCTTTTTCGCGACGGATGGTATCCGTCCACAATGAGTTACCGCCGTCGATGATAATGTCGCCTTGCTCCAGGAACGGCAACAGCGCATTGATGGTCACATCAGTGGCGCTACCAGCTTTTACCAACAAGATAATTTTGCGTGGGCGTTTGATGCTTAATACAAACGAAGCCAAATCAGCATGGCCTACAACATTTTCATGAGAAGGCTCGTTCTTTTGGCATTCTGCAATGAAGTTTTCCATCTTTTTCGCATCGCGATTGTAAACAGCGATGGTATAGCCGTGGTCGGCAATATTGAGGGCGAGGTTTTGCCCCATGACAGCAAGGCCAACAAGGCCAATATCAGCGTTTTTTGTACTCATTTATCTTCTCTTTTGGAGGGTTTAATGGAAAGGATTTTTGGTGGCAGTATTATAGAACTTTTAAAGCGGCAAATAGTTAAAAAGCTGATATAGATTAGCACTTTATTTTGCTATTCTGTATAGGACAAACCTTAGCACTTCCAACGATTTAGCCCGGCGGAGATAGCCATGCGATTACAGTTTGACCGATTCCAACTCCTGCTCTCTGGTATGTTAAGCATCGCTAGCCTAGCAAATGCGGCTGCGCTGCCAGAGCCTACTGATGCCTTCATCTATCAGCTCAAAGAATCGCTGGTGAAAGTGAACACCACTACCAAGTCCGGCGGCCATGGTTTTGGCACTGGCGTCGCTATCAGCAAGGATCATGTAGTAACCAATTGCCATGTGATCAATAATGCCAATGGCATCAGCATTTCCAAATGGGGCGAAGAATTTCCGCCGGTCGCGCTATTAGCAGATTGGAAACACGATTTATGTATTCTTCGCTTTGAATGGGCCAAGCTCAAACCCGTTGCCTTAGGTAACTCGGCAGCGCTACAATATGAACAGCCGGTCATTTCAATTTCCATGCCGAATGATTCGCCAGCGCCATATGTGGCCTTGAGCAAGATTAAAGCCTTATATGCCATGGACGATAGTCAGGTCATCCGTACCGAAGCAGCATTTTCCATCGGCGCCAGTGGCAGTCCGGTGTTTGATTATTCCGGCAATCTGATTGGCATCAGCACCTTCAAGAGCCCGGGGCGCCATGCCTATTTTTACAATATGTCGGTTGAATGGGTCAAAGCGCTGTTACAAACCCAGGAAGTGAAATTGAATGCGCCGCATGACGCGCCATTTTGGGATGCGCCAGACGAAGCCCGACCGTATTTTATGCAGATCGTCATGCCCTATCAAAATGGCCGTTGGGCGGATGTGCAGCGCATTGCTGCAGGCTGGACCGAAAAGGAGCCCAGCAGCGCCGAAGCGTGGTATTACAGGGGAATCGCCGCCAGGGAATTAGGTGATTCAACCGTTGCGCAACAGCAGTTTCAGAAAGCACTACGGAGACAAGCTGGCCATCCGGCGACGTTACAGGCTTTGGCCTTGATGGCGCATCAGCAGGGCAATGAAACGGAAGTGAGTAGGATTCGTACGACTTTGCTGAATATGGATACCGAACTGGCAGACGCCTTGGATGAGGCCTTAAAACGCCAGAATTAACCCAATAATTTAACCGAATTAATTAATCCCGGTTTGGATTATTTTTTCTTGGCTTGTGCTTTGCAGCCGGTGTAAGCGATTTTTTCGCCATCGTTTAAGGTGGCTTCTGTGCCGTCGAGCACCAGAGTAATCGCACCGCTGGTATAGCGGTTTCCTTCATTTTTCGGTAGGTTTACTTCATGGTCGGGATAGATCAACCACGCATCGTTGCCATTATTCAGCATACGCACAAAAAAGCGTTTATTGCCTTCGCAGACGTATTCTGTGGCGTTGACTGGCGATTTGGACAGTTCTTTAGTACTGGTATCAAATGGGTTAGGGACGCGGAAGCTGCTGCAGGCTGACAGCAGCAATAGCGAAGAGAATAAACATGCAGAGCCAAGCTTTAACATCACACACCTAAGTCTAGAATAAACGAATAACTTCATTGTGCCAGTGTATGGCAATAGGAACAACCGTCATGGGCATATAAGCCAAGTTGTTATACACTTTGGCTTAATAATTTTTATAAAAATATATTTGTCCAGGATTTCTCCATGACTAATAAGTACTTGCTACGATTGTTAAGCTGTATCCTCATGTGCGTGTCATTTGGCATTTCGGCAGCAGAGCTGGCGGGCATTGTTGAGCGCATGCTAGGAAGCGCACAGATCATCAGCTTAGGTAGCCAAAAAACTTTACAGGTTAAAGCAGAAGTGCTTCAAGGCGATCAAATTACAACCGCCAGCGATGCAGAAATTTTATTGCGTATGACAGACGGCACGGTATTGGCCATTCGGCCTAATACCAACCTAATCGTAAGCGAATACCGTTTCGACCCCAAAGACAGCAATAACGATCACTTCATCATGAAGCTCGTAAAAGGTGGCTTGCGTACAGTAACGGGCGCTATTGGTAAAAAAAATCCGCATAAAGTCAGATTTAATACGCCCACTGCCACCATCGGCATTCGTGGTACGGATTTTGAGGTGGCTGTGCTTGATCATACAAAAAGTAATGCAGAAGCCGGGACTTACAACAAGGTATTCCAGGGTGCGACTTATCTGGAAAATAACCAAGGCAATCGCGTGGAAGTCGGCCCTAATCAAGCAGCGTTTTCTCCGGCCAATCTTTTACAAACCGCTCAGCAGTTTGGCTTATTGAAACAAGTGCCTAATGTATTCTTTAATGGCACTTACGATAACTTACTGCAAGCCTTACAGGAAGAAGCATTGAACCGTTTGAATACTGAACTGGCATCAAAAATTCCAGGTGGAAAAGTGCCGGATGAGCTGAAAAATTTACTGCCTAAACTTGGCGATTTATTTTAATTAAGTTTAATTCCAGATCTTTAATTTTCAGGTCTTTAATTTCTAAGTCTGATTTAATAAGGCTTGATGATAAACCAGCGCCCGGATTAAATTGGAGGATGGTAGCCGGCGCGGCTTAAACGATCACGAACCGCTGCCCATTCTGGCAAATCAGGCGGCAGCTCTACCAATAGTTCATCTACTTTCATGTCATCCAAGGTATGCAGCGCATTATAAAGTTGCTCGGCTGCCATAGCTGGAATAGCAGGCAACTTAATCACTGCACAGTCTGGCGTTAGACCCTCTCCAATTAACAAGGCTGCACAGGTTTTGTGCACACTCATCTGCGATAAATAGCTGCGATGCAATGCAGCCTTATCCTGAAACAGGCTTAAGGGCGTGCGTGGTGAATAGTGCAATAAATGCTGTCCTGGCACTTTTGGTACTGCAGAACGCGCATTAACCATCTCTAGACTCGGTTGACCAATAACTGCTGCAATCGCTTGCTCGCTAATCATCCCCGGGCGCAATAACAGCCACTGGCCATCTGCGTTTACACTCACAATCGTAGACTCAATCCCCACTTGGCAGGCGCCACCATCCAGTACTGCTATCTGCTGACCTAATCCAGCTTCTACGTGTGCAGCAGTTGTAGGGCTCAACTGGGTAAACAAGTTGGCAGAAGGTGCCGCTACACTAAGTTGCCCGAGTTTTAACAACGTTAACGTCAGGTCATGGTTTGGGATCCGCAAAGCCACGGTAGACTCCCCGCCGCGCACCACCCGCGAAACATGCGCTTTGGCTGGCAATACCAAGGTTAATGCGCCTGGCCAAAAGGCTTGTGCTAATTTGACTGCAGTGGCAGGAAAATCCGCAACCCAATCTTGCACCTGATTAATGTGATGAAGGTGAACAATAAGTGGATGGTCGGCAGGCCGCTGTTTGATAGCAAATATTTTTTGCAAGGCAGCATCATTGGTGGCATCTGCCGCCAGGCCGTATACCGTCTCTGTGGGAATGGCAACTACTTCACCCTCTTGAAGCAATTTGATCGCTTCAGTTAAATTCACCCGCATGCGTGCCGACTCATGATAAAAATGCTAGTTTACTACGAGCCGGCCGTCGCATCATGCCGCTTTTCTTAATGCACTGTCTTTATTGCTGTAGCCATGGGCCGCCAAGGGATGCCGCACACTAGCCTCTTGCGCAATTACCTCTGCTGCCGTCGGCAAACCCGCTATAGCACGCGTGATCGCTAATTTTGTCGCCTCGTAGTTCCAGTCCTGGATTTTGGTGTTGTCTTCTGCATCCCAGTGAATGAATACGCCGACAGAGATGAACACATCGTCAGCTTCTTCCAGGGGTATTAAGCCCTCTTTCACTGCATCTGCAACCGCTTTAGCGACACCACTTTGTGCGGCACCAAACATCTGTACCGCTTGTTTAGCATTTTTGATATCTACTTTATTAAACATGACCGTCGCCGGCTTTGTCATTAAATTAGGTGCGATCACTGCAAGTAAAGCATTGTCACCCCGTTTCTGATTGGTGAGTGTTAAACAAAAAGCCGTTTCTGCTGCACTGTTACGCGGCCCCATAATGAGATCGACGTGGGCCACTTCGTTACCTTCTCCTACTAGTGCTTCTCCAACCATTACCCGATTAATTTTAAGATGATTTTTCATGATAGTTCGCCTTTCTACTTCGCCCGTGACAGGCATAAAATATAGATGGACAAACCGTTAATGCTAGAAAAATGTGCTCAATAATAAGACCGGAAATCGGCTCGCTAGTTGCGCATCTTTACGTTCCAAGTTATTTAATTTTAACTACGTGCTATGCAGTAAAATAACGGTTCTTTTCAAAATTTTAAGTGAATCGCATGAGCCAAATTATCGTAGAACACAACCCTGACCAAGCCCGCTTACTTACATTAGAGGTAAGTAAATGGCCTACTTGGCAAAAAGAAGTTTCCGAATTTCCGTGGACATTCCCGGAACAAGAAGTCGCCTATATTTTGGAAGGCGAATGCGTGATCACGCCAACTGGTGGCAAACCTGTCAAATTTGGCAAAGGAGATTTAGTGACTTTTCCAGCTGGCATGACCGCCCATTGGGAAGTAAAAAAAGCATTACATAAACATTATCAGTTAGATGGTAATGCGCTTTGCCAAATCTGGCGTCGCATCAAGCTGAAATTTAAATCTAAATAATTATGCTCTTACTAACCCGCTTTACGGAACGTGAGATTGATTCTACAGTTACTTAAAGCAGGCGTAATATTGGGCGGGCTGAGGCCCGCTTTAAGCGGCAAAATACCGTGAAAGCGCATCCGGGAACTGCCACCCCATACCACCACATCCCCATGCGCTAATGGTAATTTGATGGTTTTGTCTGTGCGCTGAAATCCACCTAATTGGAATACCGCATTTAATCCCAGCGAAACTGATACGATAGGCTGAGTGAAATCCACTTCGTTTTTATCCTGATGCAATGTCATGCGCGCGTCAATATTGTAACGATTAATCAGGCAGGCATCCGGCTGAAAGTCTGGATACCCGGATTTGGTAGCCGCATTCTGCGCTAACGCTAGAAACGCTTCCGGCATTGCAGGCCATGGCGCATCATTTAAGGGATCGTATGCCGTATAGCGATAACCAGACCTGTCAGTGACCCAGCCCAAGCTTCCGCAATTACTCATAGCCACCGACATGGTAAACCCACCGGGGGTTACCATGTGTCGGAATGGCGACAGGCTAATCACATCTTGCAGGCCCGCTAACAGTTCGGTTTGCTCAGGTAAGGCGAGTCCTTTTAATAAATAAGCATCCGGCAAGATTATCAGCTTGTCGGCTTGTTGCGATGAAAACAAATCCAAATGCTTTACTCCTAGTTACGCTTTATTACCTGACAGTCAACGCTATAATGTTTTATGCACACCCATCCTTATCAAATTGCTACAGATTTCTTATCCGCACAGGATGTCGATTGGGCACAGCTGATCAAGATAGTGGGTCCCTGTGTTTTCGAGCCAAAGGCCGAACGTGAGCCTTATGAAGCCTTGGTGCGTGCTATTGCTTATCAACAATTGCATGGCAAGGCGGGCGACGCCATCCTCAAGCGCTTTAAAGCGCTCTTTGCTGATACGTTTCCTACCCCGCAACAGATACTCGCTACTGAGTTTGAGGCCTTGCGTGCGTGCGGGTTCTCAGCACGCAAAATTGAAACCATACAAGCAATTGCCCAGGGGACCATTTCCGGCTTAATACCTCAGCGTTTAGAAGCTGACGAGATGAGTGATGAAGCATTAATTACGCAACTGATCACACTGAAAGGTATCGGCCGCTGGACCGTGGAAATGATGCTGATGTTTACCTTGCAACGCATGGACATTCTGCCAGTAGATGATTTTGCAGTGGTTGAAGGCTATAAGCGCCTGAAAAAACTGGCAGCTGCGCCTAAACGCAAAGACATGCAGTTGCTCGGTGAAGCTTGGAGCCCGTATCGCACGATCGCGAGCTGGTATTTGTGGCGAGTGCCAAAATAAATTAAATAGGGAGTTAGTGCGCCTAATCTATATCGGCACAGTCACACTAGGTCAATGACGACTCATCAGCTTGAACGAATCCAAACCTATTGCCTTATTCACAGCACTAACCTGCCAATTTTACATGCACATCGCCTTTTACTTAACTGCGTTTATCCCAAACTTTTAACTAAAAATGGCACTAAGCCTTAAAATAAGCACTTGCCTACCAATAATACAAATCCGTCCTGAATGAATCGCATTTTTAAATACCATCAATACGCATTCCCCAAGCTATTAGCATTTCGCATCCAAATCGTACTGGCTTACCAGATGATGGCCGTCGTCGTCGGCTGGCATATCTATGAAATCACGCACGATACACTAGCGTTAGGATTGATCGGGCTGGCCGAAGTCTTGCCGTATTTCTGTACAGCTTTGTTCGCGGGCCATGCAGTGGACCATTTTTATACGCGGCGCATTTTTGCCATACTCGCTGCCAGCATGCTTTTCTTAAATGCGGCTACTTTAACCTTATTATCTTTAGGCCATATAGATGGGGACGCTTCATTATGGATTTATGGCTCCATTGCATTCACCGGTATCGCACGCGCTTTTATTGCCCCTAGCTACAATACTTTATTTGCCCTTATTTTACCGCGGGAGGAGTACGCCAAAGCCTCCGGTATCGGCAGCGCAATTTTTCAAACTGGGTTGGTCGTGGGTCCTGCAGTGGGTGGTTTACTCGTTGGCTTTGCCAGTAAAACGGCTGCCTACGGTATTGCTACCCTATTATGTTTAGGCGCAGTACTCGCGATGATTTCGTTGCGTATTAAAGAGCCGGAAAAAGCAGTAGGCTTGCCAGTGCTCACCAGCATAGGCGAAGGCCTACGTTTCGTATTCAGCAATCAAATTGTATTGGCTGCATTATCACTTGATATGTTTGCCGTATTGTTCGGGGGCGCTGTTGCGTTGTTGCCTGCGTTCATACAGGACGTCTACCATTTAGGACCGGAAGGCTTGGGCATTTTGCGCGCAGCCCCGGCAGTTGGCGCAATTTTCACTGGCTTATGGCTGACGCGCCATCCTATTAATTTGCACGCCGGTCGCTGGCTATTGTTAGCCGTTGCAGGTTTTGGACTTTGTATTATGGGCTTTGCCATCACTACTTACTTCTGGCTGGCCGCAATTTTGCTCTTACTATCCGGCATTTTTGATGGCATTTCGGTTGTGATGCGCACGACGATATTACAACTCGCTACACCGGATGCCATGCGAGGCCGCGTCTCTGCCATTAATGGCATATTCATAGGCTCATCCAATGAGCTTGGCGCCTTTGAATCTGGCGTGGCAGCACGTTTAATGGGCTTGGTGCCTTCAGTCCTGTTTGGCGGATTAATGACGCTTTCTGTAGTTGGCATTACCGCTAAACTGGCACCTAAGCTACGTAGACTTGAGTTACACCAATTACATTAATTTTCACAGTTCAATGAAAATGTAACTTTTACTATTGGCGACGGTCATTTAACTTGTAGCGGTATTTTCCTCATTTAGGATGAGATTATGTGGTCAGTACTGACGCATATCTGTCCAACCATATTTGATTGGAAATGATATGTTGCAGAAGAAACTCATTCGTTTGGCTTCCAGCATCGGCAAAAATGCCAACATCCAAGCACGCTTTATTTTATGGGATGGCCAGCAGCTGGATTTTGGCAACTCCGCTACACCACCTGTCACTCTCCATATCAAAGACCCCAGTTTTGTTCACGACTTATTAAGGCCCAGTATGAGCAAGCTGGGCGAAGCGTATGTACGGGGCAAGATTGATTTCGAAGGCAAGATTACCGACATCATCGACCTGGGGTTTTCCTTAGTGAGAACGATAGAGACAAGTAAGTTACGTTTTTTATCACGCTATTTTCCGCATTCGCGCCAAAGTGACAAGCAGTCCATTCAGTTTCACTACGATGTTTCTAACGATTTCTACAAACTCTGGCTAGATCCAAATATGGTTTATTCCTGCGCCTATTTTGAGCAGGGCAATGAAACTTTGGAAGCCGCCCAGTTAAAAAAAATTGATCACATCCTGACTAAAATCCGGTTACAGCCCAACCAGACTTTATTGGATATCGGCTGCGGCTGGGGTGCGCTGGTGCTACGTGCCGCCCAAAAATTTCAGGCGAAATGCGTGGGCATCACCTTGTCAGAGAATCAATTTGCGCTGGCGCAGGAGCGTGTACGTGCGGCAGGGTTGCAAGACAGGATCGAAATTCGGCTACAGGATTACCGTGACATTACTGGTCAGTTTGACCGGATTACCAGTGTAGGCATGTTCGAACATGTTGGTCGCAAGCATCTCGTCGACTATTTCCGGATTATGCACGCTCTGCTCAAAGACGATGGCATTGCCATGAACCATGGCATTACTTCTGTAAGTACTGATATGAAAGATGCCAACTTAGGTGCCGGAGAGTTCATTGATCGCTATATTTTCCCCAATGGTGAACTACCCCATGTTGGACATGCGATTGCTGCAATGCAGGAAGGTGGCTTAGAGGTATTTGATGTGGAAAACCTGAGACGACATTACGCACAGACTCTGGCGATATGGGCGAATAATTTTGAAACCCATGCAGCACAAGTACAACAGCACATCGATGCTGAACGCTATCGGGCTTGGCGGCTTTACCTTGCCGGTTGTGCTTATTCGTTCAAGCATGACCAGATGTCGATTTATCAATTGGTATGTCATAAAGCCGGACGTTTAGGCGATGCATTGCCTTGGTCGCGGCGCTATATGTATGCCCAATAAGCTTTAAGATGATAAATTTGGCCAATGTTTCAAAGCTATATTGATCACAGTTTGCAGTTCTTCACGGCTCGCCCCACTGGTCGCTTGTACGGATAAACCCTGATGTAATGTAGCTAAGTATTTTGCCAAAGCCAGCGGATCAGCGTTTACTAGAAGGTCACCTTCTGATTTCGCTTGTTCAAAACGTTTAGCTAATGCGGCTTCATAATGTTTACGGTACCCAGCAAGCTCTTGTTGGATCAAACCAGCCCCTTGTCCACAGGTTAATGCACCTTGAAATACCATGCATCCGCTAGGGTTCTGTGGATTGGTCATCACCTCCACGGCATTATTCAACAAAGCCGCCGCCACTTTTTTTGCAGTAGGTTCCTGCATGGCTGCACTTACATAAGCGACAGGACCCTTCAAATATTTGTCCAGAGCTTTGCGAAACAGTGTTTCTTTATTACCGAAAGCTGCATAAATACTGGGTTTATTAATGCCCAAAGCTTCGGTTAACTCAGCCATAGAAGTGCCTTCATAGCCATGTGTCCAGAATAAATGCAAGGCTTGGTCCAGGGCGATATCCTGATCAAACGCTAATGGCCGACCGCGTGGCTTAGGTGTGCTCTTTATCTGGTCTTTTGTTTCTAGCTTCATAGTTTTCATAGTGATTGAGTAAATACAATATTGTATTATTGTACCATTAGGTAAAAATATATTTGACAAGACATTTTATCTGAATTAATATTTATTTACCAATCGGTAAATAAATAGGATATCAATATGAATAGTTCACAAAAAATTGCATTTATTACAGGCGCAAACCGTGGCATCGGCTTTGAAACAGCCAAAGGCTTAGGCGCATTAGACATTAAGGTTGTCATTGGCTCCAGAGATCTCACCAAAGGCACAGCCGCAGCTCAACGTTTGCAGGCATTAGGTTATCAGGCAGAAGCTATCCAATATGATGCGGATCAGCAAAATGCGGCCGATCTCGCTTATGATTATTTTAATCAACACTATGGCAAGCTGGATATTCTGGTGAACAATGCAGGCATCTTGCAAGAGCCAATGATGGCCAGTAATAGTAGTTCGGTCGACATTGAAACATTACACACCACTTTTCGAACCAATCTATTTGCTGTTATTGCACTCACGCAAAAATTATTGCCGCTGATTAGGAAATCTGCGGCCGGCCGTATCGTGAATCTTTCCAGCATTTTAGGTTCCCTTACCATCCATAGCATGCCAAACTCTCCGATAGATCCGGCAAAAGCGTTTGCCTATAATGCCTCTAAAACAGCACTGAATGCTTACACCGTTCATTTGGCGCATGAGTTACGTGATACCAACATCAAAGTAAATTCTGCCCATCCGGGATGGGTCAAAACAGAGTTAGGTGGCGACAACGCGCCTATGGAACTGGAAGAAGGCGGTAGAACCAGCGTGCAGCTAGCAACCTTAACTAACGATGCTGCATCCGGTGGTTTTTACCATCAGGGTGAAGTATTGCCCTGGTAATTAAACCTAAATATATAACTCGATGATATAAATTCCAACCATGAAAATTCCCGGTCGCTATCGTATGATCGTATTTGCACTCATGATGTCCGGGAGTACTGCATGCATCGTCAGCGGCATCATTATTGCATTACGAATGCCGCTGACATTGCAATTTTTGTCGCAATGGCTCACCGCATTTTTAACCGCATGGCCCATTGTCTTTGTTGCTATATTGATCATTGCACCTTTGGTAAACAAGCTGCTGGATTCTTGGGTCGAGAAAAACTAGACTAGCTATCTTCGCCAATATCATTTGCTAATAAGGAACCTCAATGTATCAATACTGCATTCCGCCACTTAAGCGTGCACTCACTAACCTTGCTGCTATTTTACAAAAAGGCGAGGCTTTTGCTGAAGCCAGAAAAATAGAGCCCAGCGTACTATTAAATGCCCGGCTTGCGCCCGATATGTATCCCTTGATTAAGCAAGTGCAAATCGCAACTGATATGAGTAAAGGTGCAGCAGCGCGTTTAGCCGATGTTGAAATACCCAAGTTTGACGACAATGAAACCACTTTTGGCGAGCTTTTTGCGCGTATTGAAAAAACTATTGCTTTCCTGGATAGCATTCAGCCGGAGCAATTTGCCGGTGCCGAAACGCGAGAAGTTACTCTACATATACGAGAAGTAGAATTAAAATTCTCCGGCCAAGACTACTGGTTAAATTGGGCACAGCCGAATGTGTATTTCCATGTAACAACCACCTACAATATCCTGCGGCATAATGGCGTTAGCTTAGGTAAACGTGATTTTTTAGGGCAAAAAAGAGATTAATGCGAAATCACTTTTAGACACTCTTCCACGCAGTTGCGACAAGTCTGAGCACATTCTTGGCAATGTGCTTCGGCATGTTTGCTACATTCCTCGGCACATACCTGGCAGATTTCGGCGCAGTCCTCGCAAATCAGCGCAATAAACTCACTATCGCGCTCCATGGATTTAACGGCCAGTTGGCAGAACTCCGCACAATCCGTATCTAAGGAAATGCATCGCTGCATCATCGGGGAATGTTCTTCACTTTTACAAGCTTTGATACAGGCCAAACATGCTGTGATGGTTTGTTTACAAGCGTCGATACAGGATTGATATTGCGCATTCGCCATGGCGGAAGTCTCCTTAAAATGAATAACGGCAGCGTAGAAGCTGCCGTTTGCCGTTGTAGAGATGAACCCGGTATAACCCTGAAGCTCATCAAAACGACAAGTTCAGAATACGCCTGACGAAATTATCGGCTTATAGGATTATTCCGAAAGCAATGTAGGAATTTAGCTATGCTAGCTTTTGGGTTCAATAGTGACTATTAACCTTACGTTTGCTAAATAGGGGCTGAAAAAGCTATTCCACCACTTCCCAGGCATTGATAGTATTTTCTGGAGTTTGTATTGCATAGTGATAATGCCTGCCGCCTAACCATAAGCATAAGCCGATTACTGCAAAAGCCAATTGCCCGGCAGCTAGCCATAGTACCGAGTGCATCAAGAAAGGTGCAATCAAACCAGATACAGCGGCCCCCAGCATGGTTTGGGTAAACGATTGACAAGAGGCAACCGTACCCCGGATATGCGGAAATAAATCTATCACCAGCAAGGTTAATCTAGGCGCAATGAATGACATCCCTAGTGTGTAAAAGAACAAAGGCATGACCGACCAAGGGATCGCTGGCGGAAAAAATAGGTGGTACAACACGTTAGCCAAAGCGGCACCAATCAATAGCACATATCCTATGGCCATCGTTTTACCAATGGAAAGTTTGCCAGCTAATCTATTGGCTGATAGAGCGCCTAAAAATATCCCGGCAACTGCGGGAATGAATTGCCAGGCAAATTGGTCTGGCCCCAGGCCCAGATGCTGGGTAATAAACACCGGTGCCGCTGCCACATAGAGAAATAAGCCGGCAAAATTGAATGCTATAGCTCCCGCTTTTAATTGAAACAACGGCGAGCGGAATATCTGGGTATAGTTTTTAGCCAAATACTCAGGGTTAAATGGCGTGCGTTGATCTACCGGTAAAGTCTCCGGTAATTTTTTATAGCAATACCAAAGTAGCAACGCAGTATAAGCAAACAAGGCTAGGAAGATGGTACGCCAGTCATAAAACTTGACAATCCAGCCGCCGAAGATAGGTGCGATAGCCGGTGCAATCGAAAATATCATGGTGACCAGTGACAACAATTTGGCGGCCGGCACATCGGAGTATGTGTCGCGAATAATAGCGCGCCCGACTACTACGCCAGCGCCGGCGGATAAGCCTTGCAGCATGCGGAATGCCCATAAATACTCAACAGAATGGGCGGCCGCGCAACCTAATGTAGCCACAGCAAATACCGCTAACGAAGCTAAAATAATATTCCGCCGACCAAACGCATCCGATAAAGAGCCATGCCAGAGAATCATGATGGCAAAGGAAAACATATAAGCCGTTAATGTTTGCTGGACTTCAATAGTGCTGGCAGTGAGCGACGCTTCAATGGCGGGGAACGCCGGCAGATAGGTATCCACTGAAAAAGGGCCAAGCATGGCCAGCCCTGCCAGCATGAGGGCTAACTTGTTACTGGTAGGGAAAATGACGGGTTTAGTGGTGGAAGACATTGGTTATCACTATGACCCATGAATGAAAAATAGTTTGAAATTTTTTATTGAATAGCCTAAATAAGGGCTGAAAGGGATCGCGCTTTAATACTTTAAACAGCAGCCTGTTCTTGTGGTTCCCATTCCAGTGAATGAAAAACGACTTGGTTCCTGCCGTTAAGTTTGGCCTGATATAAAGCTTGATCGGCCGCGGCTAGCAGGCTGTGATAGTTCAAACCGACTTGCCATGTATCCGCGATGCCGATACTAATCGAGCTTTTATTTGGCTTGCCGCCAAACATAAAAGTCACATTCGCAAACGTTTCACGCAGGCGGTTCGCTAAGATCAACGCATCATCAGCGTTCGTAGAGGGCAGTAGAATACAGAATTCATCTCCGCCAAAGCGCGCCCAATAATCTTGTGCACGAATCGTTTTGAGTGCGATCTGGGATAACCTGCGCAGCACTTCATCGCCGCTGGGGTGGCCATAGTTATCATTAATGAATTTAAAATCATCGATATCGATCAGCATTAACGAAAAATGGTCTTGGTTACGTTCGCTGCGAGATTGCAAGCGTGCTATTTCTTCTTCAAACTGCCGGCGGTTATAGGCACCGGTAAGCATATCGCGCGAAGCAATCTTTTTTACTTCCTGCATCAAATGCTGGTTCAACATCAACAAAAAGCCGAATGTGACACACACCTGCATAAGACAGGTCGTGATGAATGTGCCTGGGTTGATTGGGATATTGGTGTACAAGCTGTACAAGCTGGAGGGTGACTGGTAAATCAGAATCGCGCGCAATAAGAGAATTGCAGATAAGCCCGCAAATGCGATGCCGGTGAATGAAGAAATCGAGCGGAACTCCGGCTTAACATGCATCAGCAAAATGCTTGCACACCCAGCATAGCCCAACGAAAATAACAGAGAGTTGGCGATTGAGCGCGCGTTTACATTCGGGAATTGAAATTCAAACCAATACGTCTGAATCACCGCGAAGACGACAAAAATGGCTGCCAAACGATACGAGATGCGCTCAGATTTAAAAGATTGAATGCCTGTGAATTGCAATGCAATGCTTAAGGCGATAAGCAGTCCGCCCAACACGACTGCTATCCTGGCGCCATCAGAATGGGTGTAAAAGAAATAGGAAGACCCTAAGCCTATGCCTATGCATAAGCTGGCGATAGCCCATTGCTTCACGCTATTGATCTTGGAGGTATTCAAGCCTGCGAGGAGGATTAATCCAGCGAACATGATGGACAGCATGGCAAACATGACCATAATGGTACGGACATCTAAATTCATTGCGTGCTCAAATTGGGATAGAACCTCTATTTTACGATTTTTATCCTGTTTAAAATACCTAGCAGAAGACTAATGGTCCTCTACTAGCTCAGCAGCGTTGAAGATATGGGTAATTGCGGAACAGCATTAGTGTATTCGCTTAATCTTCAATTCTGAAACCAACTTTGATTGTCACTTGATAGTGCGCAATCTTGCCATCCACAATATGACCGCGCGTTTCCACCAGTTCAAACCAGCTCATATGTTTTACTGTCGCAGCCGCTTTAGCAATTGCATTTTTGACTGCTTCGTCGGAACTGATAGGGGAAGAGCCCACTAGCTCAATCAGCTTATAAGTATGTTCGGACATTTAATGTCTCCAATCTTTATTGATTAACGTGTAATCTATGATGCACCCTGTACCGACCAAAGTCTATGGTCGCTTTGGATTATCTAAGATTTATTATTAGTTCTTAGCGGTACTAATAAAGAAGACAATCCATTATGGTCAATTTCCTGCATCAGCTGTAATAACCGGCCCAACTCGCTATCAGGAAAGCCCTCGCGTGCAAACCAATTAAGATAATTACCAGGCAAATCTGCTAATACCCGCCCTTTGTGTTTGCCGTATGGCATTATTAAAGTCACTAATTTTTGTAGGTCATCAGGGTGCATAATAGTGGTCAATGTTATTTGAAATTACAATCCGAAGACACGCTGAGGTTTTTTATGGAATCATCAATACACACACTTAACAATCTATTCGAACAACTCGGCCTGCCCTCCGATGATATGGCGATAGAAAACTTCATCAAAACACATCGTCATTTGGCCACAAATCTATCACTTTCAGAAGCGCCTTTTTGGAGCCCTGCGCAAGCTACATTCTTGTGTGAGGAAATCATCAAGGATGCGGATTGGGCAGAAGTAATCGATCAGTTGAATACTCGATTACATGCTAAATAAATTCTAAGGCTGCCAGACTACTTTAAAAAAGACTGCTTGAGGAATTTCGCTGCGGGTTTGAAGCGTGCCATACTCGGCATGCTCGGTGCCAAATAAATTCTGGCCAATGACTGACAGTTCAACATCTTTATGAACACGCCAGCCGAAACGCGCATCTACCGCAGTATAGGCAGGTACATCTGGACTGGTCAGTTCATCTACATGCCGCACTGATAGATCGAACTCTTTACCGGGTGACAACGTAAAGGCAGAACGTATTTGCCAGGTGTAAGATGGATCACGATCACTGTTAGCTGGTCCGGAGGTCTCAAAACTGCCAGAATTAATGCGTAATTTCTGGTTAAGTGCTGTGGCGCCAGCGCTGATGCGCCATTGTGGTAAGAGCTGATATGTACCCCACATTTCCACCCCGTGCGCATGGCCTCTCATTTCATTAGCAAAAACAAAAGTGGGTATTGGGGCCAAAGAATTAAGTTCTGTGGTTCTTAAGTAATCATAATCGTTATAAAAAGCCGTAACTTCAAAATTAAATTGGGGACTAATTTTTCCCCGGTAGCCGAGTTGATATACCTTGGCTATCTCAGAGCGTACATCTGGGCCACCTATAAGCTGAAATGCGGGTGCCGCATTGATAAAGGCATCCGCATCCAAGCGAGAAGGCGCTCGCACTGTTCGCGATGCGGCAGTCCATAGCAAATGATCTGGCGCAACTTGCCAAGCGAGCCTTGCATCGGGTAAAAATTCATAGCCTGTGTATACATTCCGCTCGTACCTGACACCCAAAGTAAGATGTAATGTTTTCGCTAACTCAATCTCATCCTGGCCGAACAAACTCAGCCAACTTTGATTCACTTTTTCAGGTGATAAACCAAATGTTGCAGTAAGGTTGTTGAAATCATTTTTGCTATAACGATAATTGGCACCCCATACGAGTGCATGATTATCCATGGGTTTTAAGGTATGTTGGAATTGCACATCAAAAATATCCATTTCATCAGTGAAAGTAGGTGGCACCTTTCTTAGCGTACGGTCGTAATAAGCCTGGAAGTTGATTTTTGAGCCACTGTCCAGCAAATGCTCCCATTGGCTGGTTAAATTGACGCCAGAATTAACAATAGTGCCCAGTGCCATACTAGACCCTACTGAAACAGAACCTGGCTGCGGCTGACCAATGTCGCTTTCAAAAATATTACCGGTAATACTGACTTTGTCTGCCGCATGGTTCCAATCCATGCGGAAACCGATTTGATTTTTATTCCAACCATCAGAAACAGTTGTGCCGTTTTCGAGCGAATAATCATCACGGTTGGATGATTTGCCATATACCCTGAAATGACCATCCCTGCCTAATTCGCCACCGTAGCGGAATGCTGCGTCTTGACCGATGTTACCGCCCTGTACTGCGGCTAATATGCCTTGTGTATCTTTTGCCGAACGAGTAATGACATTAATAACACCATTCACTGCATTAACACCCCAAAGCGTGCTGCCCGGACCACTAACTACTTCAATGCGTTCCACATCCTCAAGCATGACTTGTTGCCTATCCCAGAAAACGCCAGCAAACAGGGGGGAATAGACTGAACGTCCATCAATGAGTACCAGTAATTTGTTTGGTGCGCTAACACTGGACCCGTTTAAGCCGCGTGCAGAGATGGCATAGCTGTTGGCGCTGACTTGGGCAACATGAAGATTGGGTGCCAAACGTAAAGCTTCCGGCAAAGTGGTGGCACTTGATCGCCGGATATCCTCATTCGTGATGATAAATATTGATG
Organism: Methylotenera sp.; assembly: GCA_002928535.1. Classification (GTDB taxonomy): domain Bacteria; phylum Pseudomonadota; class Gammaproteobacteria; order Burkholderiales; family Methylophilaceae; genus Methylotenera. The sequence goes on from PERG01000007.1 coordinate 17,690, forward strand.
CTGCTGCTTCCGAGAGACTTTGTGGCTTTTTAGAAACGGAGGTAATTTCGATGTTACCCAATTCCTCGAGAGACATTTTCGCAAAAGAAGAGATGGGCGGAGCTTCTGCAGCCACTACGGGAAGATAGACAAACGAAATACCTGTACTCAGCAGAAGCCGGAGAAAGCTTTTTTCCATCTTCAGTAGTTGCAAGGGCATGTGCACTTCCATTCAACCGGTTTGAGTTATTTCTTTTAGCTGCTGAATCAAGCCTAAGATTGCATCAGGGATATGGTCGTGTCAACACCAACTAGCAGTATTTACAGTGTGTGCTCCTTATGAAGGGTATCAGTGTTGAATCGGCTATCGCCTTCCAATCTGCCCTGTTTAAGGAAGCTTTCTAAGTTTTAGATTACATAAAAAATTAACCATCATGGCATTCATGTAACCCGCACAGGCACCCAATAAAACACTAAAGACGATGGCTATAATTGCATTTTTAAAAGTAAGCGATAATAAAATCTCTTGATCAAATAAGCCCGGAACACTTAAAAATGCCCAGATCAGAGCATAGCCATAGATGATGGCTGGTGTAACAGAGAACTGAATCACCGTACTCAATCGCATTAATAAGGCAATTGCGGCAGCAATTAAAACGGGTGCCCAAAGCTGATCAGCGATAGCGCCAGAAAATGGGTTATTCATTACCGCTAACGCCGACATCCACGAGGCAAATGCTCCCAAGCAGATATGTCGAAGTGTGGCAAAAAAAGCCTGATTCTTATTGATACCGCCATCCATGTGAAAAAAACATGCCCAAGTGATAAAAATTGGCCACGCTGGGATAAACGGAAAATAACCCAAGACATAAATCGCAATCGCAGTTAGGGTAAATCCGGATAACGTAATGGCATTAATAGGCTTCATTGTTGTTCCTAATTGTCTCTATGTCGTTAGATAAGCGCGCTTAATTTGCTAGCTAAGTTATGTCTGTATTGGGCTAACACCATTCCAATAGCACCCAGAATAAGTAACCAATCCAGCGGAAAACGTGTGGTGTCATGGCCTGCAGGCGGCTGATCGCGCATTGCACTTAATAGGCTTTCAGAGTGAGTAGCTCTTTTATATCTCGCCCCGATTTCAGCGGATAGTTCTTGCAGATAAGCACTTTCGAGCTTAGATAAATAGCGGTTGTAGTCATCAGTTGCAATTGAATCATCCCGTGTGCCTACTGAATCTTCAGAAATGACTTGTGATGGCGCCATGATGGAGTTTGAATAAGCCCAATAACCGAGCACTTTATTATCACTATCCAATTTTGGTATCGGAAAAGGCTCATCGCCGCCTATCCCTACAATGAGCCAATCCTGTCCGCCTTGCCAAGTGGATAAGTCCGTTTTATTGGTGGCATTCAACTTGGGCGCTTCATCGCCATCCGTAAAAAATACCACTTGCGCGGGGGCTGACAAGGAACTCAAAATGGCCGTGACCGATTGCATGCCAAACCGGAGTCGGCTATTCCCCCGCCAAGCCATGCGCCATTCCAGATGCGCGACGCTGTCTTGGATAGCATCGTAATTCTTACAGACTTCGATTGGGGTGAATAATAATGCAACGCTTTCTGCTGAAAACACGCTTAGGCTTACATTGGTGCCACATGGCAGCTCAGCAATGGTATTTTTCAGTAAGTGTCGCATATAAGCTAAACGACTCGCTGGCTCACCATTGATAGGCATGTCCACAGTATTCATGCTTTGCGTGACATCGACTACGAACAAGTAGTTATGTAGATCACGCTTCAGTGGAATGGTCGGGCGAAACAATGCCAATATGAGCAATGCAAGCGCCATAATTAACAGCACACTATCCTGGTTTTTCAATAGCTGTTTCATGGCAAACCACTCGGGATATTGCCCATGACAATGCCCAGCTCGTCTTGATCATTTTTAGCAACAGGATTCTCCGGCAAAAGTCTTAATACCCGATCTAAGTTATATCTGGCATCCATCCATTGGTTATCTAAACGCAGCGATTGCTGATACGCCATCTTGGCTTGATTGATCAAATATTCAGCTTCGTCTTTTACCTCGCCATTCCCACCCTCGTTGGCGTTATGATTCACCATCAACCCGCGCATGAGGAAAATGTTGCCCAGGTTGTAATGCACCGCAGAAATTTGTGAGTTAGTCGCCGGCATTTCCATCAACTGCCCAAATAACTGACTTGCATCTTGGTACCTGCCGTTTTTAGCCAAGTGATAGGCATTGGCAAATTTCGCTTCAAACTTAAAATGGTCATTGCTGACTTTGCCATTGGTAGCAGCCGCTTGGTTAAATTGCTCCATCATATATAAATGCTTCCCGGTCGCCAGCGTGCCACCGATGCCAAGCACTAGCAACGCGACCAAGATTCGGTTTTTATTGCGAACGCTTAAAGCTTTGCTAACGCTCAAAATCTGGGTGTTGCTTGCTTCCATGCATTGATTCCTAAAAGTTTGATTAATAGCAGCAAACCAATCAACAACACAGCCGCTAAAATGAATAAAGAGGAGTAATCCTTGCCAGGTATTTTTTCCATATACCGGATGGGTTTTCGTTCGCGCAAGTTGATATCCTGGATAGCCGATTGCAGGGTTTTAGGATCCTCTGCTTCATAAGCCTGGTACTTGGTTTTTAAGGTTTGGAAGAATTTATGCAATTCAATTTCCGCCGGTTCTTCGGGATCAGAAACGCCAATATATTTAGGATTAAATATGCTGATGCCATCGGGTTGGCGCAACACAATCCAGTAAAGATTGACATGTTGCCTGGTAATCCAGTCGCTGATCTTTTGCTTGGCTTTGGGTGAAATGCGGCCCGCCCCATCCGATAGCAAAACAATCGCCCGGGAGCCGGAATCGGGCATTTTTTCAAACATCGTCACACCAGTGGTCACACCTGCGCCGATATTGGTTTGCAGCAGTCCTGAACCGCCTGCTGCCGCAATAGCCGCATGAATCGCTTCGCGGCTTTGGGTAAGCGGGAACACATGCATGGCAGAATTACTGAACGTCACGATACCGACCATATCGTCTTTTCTGGCATCTACAAATTGCGTAATCAGGCGCTTGGCAGCACCTGATTTAGTCTCGCCTACACGACCCTCTACCCCAGCGCCCGCAAAAGGATCATCCATGCTCGCACTTCGATCTATGACCAATACCACTTGTGCGCCTTTGCCCGTACGCTCGATTTGCGTAACGCGGCCTTGTGGCGCTGCCAGTGCGAGCACCATACACGCAATGATCGCAACCGATAAGTAGCGTAACAATAAGCTTGCGATGTCTGACACCCGATCTAACGGTACAAGCGCAAGCCAACTATAAACTCGACCCTCTTGGCGATTAAGCCAAAGTGGCACCAGACAAAGTGGCAGCAAACCTAACATCCACGGTTCTGCAAAACTCATGCGACGTTTCTTTCGCAATGTCGGCACTGGGCGCAAAATTGAATGAGCGCCGCAACGGTAATATGGGGTTTGTCACTCGCATTTACTGCGAACAAAACGTGATTAGAGGCTTTAAAGAACTGGCTGATTTCCTGTTTGATATTGGCAAATGCCGGATGTTTTTGCACAAAAAGATCGATGTCAGTAGCAAATACATTTTCACCAAACGTTTGGTTGAAGGCATGATGAATGCTGGTAGTCGCTTGTTGAATGACCGCACTATCCTCAGTGTTACCAGCTTCTGGCAGGCTGCTTATTTTGCGATAGCTCATGGCAAAGGGCCCGCCCATCCCGGGAAACCATGTGAGATCCGCGTTGATGTAGATCAAGCCCAATGTGGCCAGCAATGTAAGGATAAGGAAAGTACCCAGCAGATATTTAGTATGTGTAGTCTCCACCAGCATAGGGCCGCGATATGGACTCATGTCCTGCTCAATATAGACTTCGCCGTTGACCGCTAAAGGTGATACACGGAATTTCCATTGAGGGATATTGATTTTGAGAGACTTCCCGGCATGGGTAATGATCAATGGATGTTTTGCAATCTCAAGTTTTCTGACCGTAGGGCCGCTGGTAAAAATTTGATACTTGAGCTGCAATTGGTAGCGCGTGGACTTCGCTGTTTGCTTCTCCGTCGCCTTTACCGACCTAAGCTCAATGCCTTTTTGTTGCAAGCCTTTAGCTGGAATAGACGCAGAAGAAAGTTTATAAGGCGCTTTTACATTCAAATCGATCGTTCTGGTAAATATGTCGCCCACCACATAGCCAATTTGTTTTTTCGAATTTTGAATGCGCAGCTCATATAACTCGGCAGCCATGGTGTTAGAAGCCAATGTGAACAGAACGCATGCCAGCATGATCTTCAAGAAAGCAGTATTCACAATATTATTCAAGGGACTACTCACAGCGCAGAAAATTGATAAAAGTATTCAGAAATGGCTTCGGCATTAAAGCCATTCTCTGCAAAATAGGGTGGTGATTCATAACGCATGAATAAGCTTTCTATGTCAGCCCTGCGCTGTGCGAACATCGCTTCAAACCGTTTTTTTAATTCTTTCCTGAAAAACAAAGTGCGTTGTTGGCCCGTTTCCGGATCAATGATGGTAGAAAACCCAAAATTGGGCAGGGATCTGTATTCTTCTGCATCCCAAAGCACAATGGGTACCACATGATGGTTTGATAGCGTATTAAGCGCGGCTTCTATCGTCTCAAGCGGCATGTGGAAATCAGAAATAAGAAACACCAAACCGCGCGCTTGTCCGATAAAGCGATTGACATCTAACACTCCCTCAGAGCCAACAGAAGCGGGGGTATAGGTATGGAGGCGTTTGGTTAACTCGTAGGCATCCTGCATACGATAGCTGGATTTCGTCGTCCAATCTTCCCGAACCACCTTATCGAAACCGATAAAACTAAATGTATCGCTCGCTTGATAGGCAGAATAGGCAACTGAGGCAGCAATCTCCGCAGCCAAAGCCATTTTGTTAGACTGCCCTGTGAATTGCATAGAGCCTGATAAGTCACACACGGCATAGATCGGCGTCGCATTCTTTTGATTGAAAATCCTGATATGCACTTGCTCGTTGGGATCGCGGATCGTCTGGTTAATATCAATGCGCCTGGCATCGGGGTAATCCACCAGCGGCACATTGCCTCTAAATTCAACACCAAGGCCACCCTGATGACCACGATGATAGCCGGCATGATAACTGCGTGAGCGCCAATTCACCTGATAAGTAAAGCTTTTTGCAAAGTCGGGGGTCATGTTTTGGAGGTTTATTTATCGGGTTCTATTTATGGCACTGCCACGGTACGAATAATGGCCGTCATCAATTCGCGTGCCAGTACAGTGCGGCGTGATTCATACATAGAGCTGAGTACCAAACGGTGTGCCAAAGTCTCATGGAAAACGGTATGAATATCTTGTGGCAACACCGCATCCCGGTCAGACAGCCAAGCGTTAACCCTGGCTGCTTTAAGTAGCATCCCCATTCCGCGTGGACTTGCACCTGCATGGACGAGCCGATTGATATCTACCCCTTCGATTTTAATGCCGTATTGGGCGGGGGTAAGGGTTGCTTGCCACAGATCCATGGCATAGTTTTCGATCAATGGGCTGGATTGAATATGCGATTGCAGTTGAACACTAAAATCGTTGAGTTGATCGAACGCCAAAACGCCCGGTTCCACTTGTGCCGTCAGGCTTTCGGTATCATGAAATTTGGTATTAAAAACAAGTGACTTCCGTATATCCAATTCTGCTGGCACCATGATTGGAATCTCCATCATAAAGCGATCTCGAGCTGCAGATGGAATCTCAAACGTTTCTTCTTTTTCCACTTGGTTACGGTCCGCAAATACCAGCATATGTGGCAAACGATATTCGCGTTTGAACGCATAGAGGCTACGCTCAGCCATGACGCGTAATAACAAAGAATGGACTTGTGGCCTGGCGCGGTTTATTTCATTAAAAAAGAACACCGATAGATTTTCGCCTGAGCGCAATAATGGCCCGGGATCAATTTGCGGCTTACCTTCAGCGCCCAAATGCGTGTGATAGATCAGGTCATTAGGCATCAGGTCTACCGTGCCTTCAACCCGCTCATAGCCGCCGCCTATGCCCCTGGTAACCGCTCTAAGTAATGTGGTTTTACCTACCCCCACGTCGCCTTCCAGAAGCACGTGACCCCGTGCAAATATGGCGATCAATATTAAGCGTATGGCAGCGTTTTGCCCTACGATGACTTTTTTGACTTCTGATTCGAGCTTCAATGCGTGCAATCGCATATCACCTAAGCCACTCTCAATGAAACGCTTATCTATTGTTCTTACTGCCATATCCATAGTGTTCCTTTTTACTACTGGGTATTGCCAAGTCAGCTTTTAGTATTGAAGCCAGGTTGTAAATATGCAAGTCAGGCTTTGCCGTGGATGACCATTTCAATATATTGCTCGGTAGTGATCGTGCCACCCAGTGCGGTTGCGATGTGCTTATCCCGCTCAGGCAATGAGTCTTGCAGATTATCAATGCGTTTCCATTGTGCTAATGGCGTAGGGCAATTATCTTGGGGCACGTAGTGCGAAGATTCCACACGCTGGTATTTGTGAATATAGCGGGTGCAATTGATAAACACTTCGGTGACTTTGACTGTAACAATCATGTCTGCACCAGGAAACTGGCTGAGTAAGGCGCTGTTGGTCTCTGCCACAGCCGTGCCGTGCACCCGCACCCGGTGCGGGGTTTCGAAATCTATAAACAGCATGCCGATTTGAGGATGCGCGGTAATGTTACCCATGGATAAAAACATGCCATTGCCGTCGTAGCTAGGGAATGCCAGCTTCTGACGGTCTAATACTTTTACGAACCCCGGGCTACCACCTTTATAAGAACAGGTGGGATAGCCACGATGATCCAGCGTGCTCAAAAAGAACATGTCTCTGGATGAGATGAAACCCTGATGCTCATCGGCTAATTCACTACTTACAATATTTGATTGCACAGCATTGGCTAATTTTTCAGTATCAAATGCGTGCTGTAATGTTCTGTGTTGGTGGCCGTATAAATCGCTCATGATGAAGATTTTCTTATCCATTTATCGGATAGTTGATGATTAAATGTTTGAGTTTTCACCGAAACATATTAATAATAAGCATTTAAAATAGTCAATGAGCTGAATATAATTAAAAGTCCGATATTCGGATTAAGAGATAATATGAAAGTTAAAACAAAGTCTGTATCAGGGTTAGATAGCCAAGCTGCGGGAAGTCTGAATAGGTCCTCCATATTAATCAATTCAATTGCGAGAGGATCACGACAAGGCAGCCTTTTAACTGAACTGGTGAGCAGAACTGGCCTACCACGCCCCACCATCCATCGCATCTTGGACATGCTGATTGATATTGGTTGGATTATTAGAGATGAACATTCTTCGCGCTTCAAACTTGGCTCAGACTTAGCTGCAATCGGTTATACCGCAATCACGCACAATCCTCTCGAGCGGATTGCTAGTTTGCAGCTTAGCAAACTAGCTGAAGCGCTAAACCAAACCATCTACCTCAGCGTCAGATCTGGGCTGGATATGGTCTGTATAGGTCGATACGAAAGCCAGGCACAAATCATCGTGGGTAGAGGCTGGGTGGGCATGAGAGGCCCATTAGGCATGAGTCCCAGCTGCATGGGCATGTTTTCTAAAATGCCGCACGATGAAGTTCAGGAGATAATTAATGCCAATATTGCGCGCTATCATCGGATCAAAGGGTTTGACGAACTAGGTTTTCGCCGGTCGGTTGAAGAGTCTAAAAAAAGAGGCTATGGCGTTTACGACAATATACTTTTAGACAGGACTACCAGTGGGCTTGGCGCAGCGATATTGGATAGCTCAGGTTATCCCATTGCCTCGATAGGTACTACTTACATCACCAACTGGTTATCGGAAGACCAGAAGCAAAATTGCAGTCAAAAGCTTATAGACGTATCGCTGGAAATTGCATTGGAGGTCCTGTGTTTCGGTAATGACCACGCGAGTTAGAATTGCACAAAAAAGGATGTAGATAAGATGTGATTAGACTGGTTCGGCGAGTTCTTTGCACCATCGACATATTGGTTTACATAGCCCAACTCAAGCCTTGAGTTTGCGGTAGTTTTATATAAGAAGCCTGCAAACAGACGATTTTGCGCAAAACCATTATCCCCAGCCCAATTGGTTTTATTGAGATTAACCATCCACTCATCCCAGAATAGGTAGCTAAGTGAAGCGCTTTGACTCATCGGAATACTGCGCCTGATCAATTGACGGAAACGGTGTGACGTTTTATCGTCCACGTCATGGAAGCGCTGCTCAAGACGTGAACGAAACAGCCAGGTATTGCCGGGATCTTTGCTAGACACATATTGGTATTGCTGCCAGACCCTATCTTCATAACTATGGCCATTGGCAGTTTTGGTATCCGCATACAGATAGCCTAGCCATAGGCTGGAATGTTCTGAGATTTGCCAATTCAAGGCTGGCCGGATAAAGGCTTGATCATAATTTTTCCAGTCGTCTTTAAACCGACCCTGTGCTTCTAGGTACCAGCGCAATTTTCCGGGTATCAGTTGCCCCTCTCCAACAACCATAGCCCAGGCGCGGTTATCTTCAACCGGGTCAGCCTTAATGGATACTGCTGAGAGCGCAATGCCCAAGCTAAAAACGAGTTTGATTATTTTCTTCATTGTCGGGTATTCAGAAATTTTGAAAGAGGCACATATTTATTAATTGATATGGCATGACTGTCCTTTGCCGCAAAGCATTCGCACTATGCACAATCTGCATTAATTTTTCAACATTAAAGCAATAAATGATGGAAGAGAGGAATGTCACAAAAAATTAACGCAACTCCTCTGAAAAAAATGCACACTAATAACTGCAAGTTCGGTAGCAGATTAGAGTGACAAGAATATGACAGGAATTTAAATAATTCGCTAAAGGAGACAATAAAATGAGAAAAACAGTCTTATTTGTACCCTTATTAATCTTAAGCTCATGTGCAGGTGTAAAAACGGCCCAAATTGAACCGGATGGGCATCAAGCTTATAAATTGTCCTGTAATGAGTTCAGTGTAAGTTTAGATGAATGCAAAGCGCAAGTAAGTCAATATTGTACGAAGGGCTATCAAGTAGTCGAGCATCATGAAGATAAAGCGCCTGACGCAGGCGATGGTTTTTATTGGCCATCTACACACCATTTGCGTGTCAAATGTTCGTGATAATGCCTTTACAACCTAAATAAAACTGAAGCCCGAATATTTCGGGCTTTTTTGTGGTTATATTTAATTTAACAGCTTTTTTTAACACGACGCGATTAACCAGAATATGGTGCCATCTAAAAACGCCGGCCGCGCATTTCCCAAATATTGGTCGCATCCTCAAGCGCAATCCCCATTTCTTTATCAACAGCTTTTACACGTTCGATCTGCTTTCTGATCGGCGGCAGCGTCAGCCTGGCTGGAATGGGTGCAATTGCATTGATCAAATAAAAAGGCAAATACTGACAACGCTGCTACTGCAGAGCCCGCATATGCCCAATAAATAAGCAAAGTCCATTTGATGACGGTCAACGGCAAAGCCAATTTGAAATAACCAGGTGTAAGATTAATTGCAGTCAGCACTGGCAGCGCACCGGAGCGGCTGATTTGGAGAATCGTTCTTTGTACCAGGCTGAAGTACAAATGAATCAATGCCAGGATTAACACCCCAAAAAAACAAACACCATTTAACATTCTAATCTTCTCAATTTTGGCGTAATTATACTGGCCTGATAAATAAGCCGAAACTGTCTTTCAGATTTTCGGTGTTGCCTGCCTTATAATCGCATCTGGCTCATGCAGTCATCACCTTCAATGCATCCAACGGATAACACACGACAAACATGATTCAATACAACCCCAAAGCCTGGATGATATTCATCTTCCGCTATCACAAATCGGATACCTTCAGACGGCTGATGCCCATGATGATATTCATCGGCCTATATTCAGCTGGTATTGCTTATCTGGAACTCGAGTATTGGGGGCTGTCCCAAAACAGTCATGTGAAAAATCTCTCTTTAATTCACACCACTGTCGGGTTTGTATTGTCATTATTACTTGCTTACCGCACGAATACCGCCTATGACCGCTGGTGGGAAGGCAGAAAAGCCTGGGGCGCTTTAGTCAATAACAGCCGCAACCTGGCGCTTAAACTATCGGCTTATTTATTAGAAGAACACGACCGGCATTTCTTCAAGAAAATCATCCCGGCTTATGCCTGCGTGCTTTCCAAGCATTTGTTGAATGAGGAAGTCAGTCAAGTGCTGTATGAAGGTCTGGATTTAGAAATCGACCACCACAAACATCATCCCAACCAAGTGGCTAAACGAATGTTCCACAAAGCCAATGAGCTCTACACATCCGGAAAGATAACGGGCGACCAACTTTTTATTATTAACGATGAGCTGAAATCATTCACTGATATTTGTGGCGTGTGCGAACGCATTAAAAACACACCAATTCCCTATTCTTACAGTGCGTTTATTAAGAAATTCATCTTTTTCTACATCATGACATTGCCGTTTGGCTATGTGTTTAATTTGGGCTATTACATCATTCCGGTAATTGTGTTTATTTTCTATGTGCTAGCCAGTTTGGAACTCATTGCCGAAGAAATTGAAGACCCGTTTGGTAGCGATGCGAATGATTTACCGACGCAAAAGATGGCTATCAATATCAAAAAGCATGTAGAGGAATTGCTTTAGATATATCAGCCTACAATGAGCGATCAGTAATTTTTCAATCTACTAACTTATCATCAAGAAGTAATAGGTAAAGTTTCAGCCAACGGTGAATTCCTTGATTCATCCTGGCCTGATATTAGAGGACAGGCTACCCCTAGAATAATAGCCAATAAATGATACTCATATGGTACGAAGGGAATTGCAGTCAAAGCGGGAGTCAAGTTGAAAATAAATGCCACTGTGGGTATTAACACCAACCACTCTTTACCGATCAGCACACCTCTTGCAAAACAGATTCCCCATATCACTGCCATCGACAACATATAAAGAATTGAGGAAATGGTGATTGCATTTAAAGCCAATCCATTTTCAACAATGCCTGCATAGCCTAAGAAATAAGTGGGCAATAAGCAAATGATGTAAGAAATCATAAATAAATTTTTGTTTGCAAAAGCCTTATACATGATTGAAATCACCTATAACAATGTAATTAAAAATTAGTGTCTTAGATATGTTATAGATTTCCACACATAAAATTAGTCAGTACAACTGCATATAACTGTTTCCATTGAGGATACAATGCACCTATGTATGATTTAAATTTAATGATTATTTTTGCGCATGTGGTGAATGAGCAAAGCTTTTCGGCCGCTGCTAGAAAGCTAGATATGACTCGCTCATCGGTCAGTAAGGCCGTAGCTAAATTGGAAACCTCACTTGGCGCGAGTTTACTCAACCGTAGCACACGTCACCTGAGTCTTACCGAGATTGGTGCTAGTTTTTATGATTACTGCACCCGCATCAGGTATGAAGCTGAAGAAGCAAATCACATGATTGAAAGCCTGAATGCCCAGCCCAGAGGTATTCTAAAAGTGGCAGTTTCCGTGGCATTCGGTACCTTGCATGTTGCACCTGCCATTAGTGAATTTATGCATCGTTATCCGCAGTTGGAAATAGACATGACCATCACTGACCGCGTCATAGATCTGGCTGAAGATGGTTACGATGTGGTGGTGAGTGTCACCAAAGATTTACCGCTAAGCCTTGTGGCTAAAAGACTAGCTTCTATTCGACGTAAGCTATGCGCCACTCCTGAATATTTTGAAGAGCATGGCATACCTCTTAACCCGCAACAATTAGTGAACCATAATTGTTTAGATTATATTCATTCAGGTGAAAAAGGGATGTGGAGTTTCAATGGCCCCGGTGGCGAAGTTTCCATCCCGGTAGCTGGCAGATTACGGATCAATGATGACGAAGCCCTATCACAAGTAGTATTAGGGGGCTTTGGTTTAGCACTCTTACCCACTTTTATTATTGGTAAGGATCTGCAGGCAAAACGTCTTAAATCCGTATTATCGGAATATATACCGATTGAACAACACGTCTATGCGCTATATTTGCCTAAACGAAATTTGCCTTTGAAGATCCGAGTTTTTATAGACTATCTGGCGGAGCTATTTGGCGATGAACCTTACTGGGATAAAGAATAACCGCAGTTTGCATGCGATTTTTACAATTTCAGGAATACTCAACGCAAGGCAATTATTGTAGCAAGCATGGAAACAGTAGAATGGCATTTATTTCATAACTGATTTAAAAAGACACTTATGGAAATGACCAAAATCAACGCAGGTAAACTCCGTGCCATCGGTTACGATGCCAGCAAACGCATATTACGCATCGAGCTGGAGGATGGCAGTGCGCTGGAATATAACGGCGTGGGCGAAAGTATCTGGCGCAACTTCAAAAGTGCCAGTTCACAATGGAGTTATTACCGCGATAATATCGAAGAGGAATTTGCAGCTACGCGGGTATCAGCTAAGTCTACAAGCGGCGGTAAAAACCCATTAGACGATTTATTCAAATAAGCACATCACAATCATTCATGAACATTGAATTAGTAGTAGCACTGATCTCGCTTGGTTGTGTGGTAGGTGTCGTAGCCGGGTTGTTAGGCATAGGTGGGGGCGGCATATTGGTGCCGACATTGACAGCGATATTTATTTATCAGGGCGTGCCTAAAGATACGGTGGTGCATCTTGCCCTTGGTACCTCCATGGCGTGCATCATCTTGACTTCGTTCTCAAGCATGCGGGCACATCATGCCACTGGTGCAGTCATCTGGCCGCTCGCTAAAGTGATGTCTATGGGCATGATCCTCGGCACCTTATCGGCTACCTTTTTAATCCCATACTTAAGCGCAAGATTCCTGGCGATTTTTTTCAGTATCTTTATGGCCTACGTGGCATTTCAAATGTTTCGTCACTCAAAACCACATGAGGAGTCTGGAGAAATCAGTAAAACAGAATTGAGATTAGTCACCCTAGGTATTGGCGCTACCTCAGCTTTGGTATCCATCGGCGGCGGTTCGCTCACTGTGCCTTATTTAACCTGGCGCAATATCAATATCAGAAATGCGATTGGCACTTCTGCGGCGTTGGGTGTTGCAATCTCGATCGCCGGCACATTGGGTTATTTAATCAATGGCATCAAGGCAATGGGAATCACTGCGGACACCTGGGGCTATGTTTACCTGCCCGCTGTATTATTGGTGGCTATTCCCAGCTTTTTCACTGCTCCCATCGGCGCAAAGCTTACGCAGAAACTACCGGTAAAAACCTTGAAAAAGATTTTTGGTGTACTGCTCGTGATTCTGAGTCTGAAGATGCTGTTTTCGATTTTATAAATCCGAGTGTAAATCACGCTGGATTCATAAAACTAATTATTTATCAGGAAGCCAAGCTCATTACGCTTTGGTTTTTTAATCGTGCCATATACGGGGAAAAAGCCTTCTTCAGCATTTGAGATCAACTCTTTGGACCACCGATGATATTTGCTAACCAATGAGTTCATCGTAGTGGTTTTATCTCGAATGTCTTTAGGAGAATCTCCCGGCTCAATGACGGACTTAGGGCTCAAATCTAGTTCAACACCCACTTCATAGAAACTGGGTTTTAGTTCTTCCGATACATTCAGCAAATCGTATACATCCAACAGGATCTTCAAGGTTGAGTAATCTGCCATGGATGCCAACTGGAAGATATCCCCCAGATCATCCAGCTGAGGTCTGCCGCGATGGGGATTTTGGTATTCTTTAAGAATATTCTTAACAGCATCCAATATTTCATTGGCAGGATAAGTCAGTTGAATGGAGACTGTGAGTCCGTACTGATCATTGTGTACGTATCGGTTAATGTCATCAATGACATAGACCGGCGACCCTGCATGAACCGTGAATAGCTTTTTATAGTTTTCATACCAAGCTTCATAAGTATCAAATTGCTTAAGGTTTGACTTCATTCTGTCATACCAATTTTCCTCATTACTACGTTGCAAAGTCTCGTACCAATAATAATAAGGATCTTCTAAATACTTCACTGCCATGTTTATTCCTGCTAGATTTGCTAAACGCTCAACTGATGTTAAGCATTTGATTAATATAAATGCTACTGCGTGAAGCCACTATCTAAATGGCTTTGTTGTTTTAACCAGATCGAGAAGCTCGTTGCGCTCAGGCAAGGCTAACTCGGCCAAGTATTCCCCTAACAATTCGAAATCTTCCCATTGCCCTTCTAGATTGACCGGCAAATCTTCGTCATCAAAATATTTGAATGTTCGGAAGTCCGGCTCGGCTTTGGAGATGAGCTTGGGTGTGAGAATGAATAATTCCGCTGCTTTAACCAGGTCCAATCGATCAGGATCGATTTCATGAATTGACCCCAGCATGAAGGCGGCTTCAGGTATTTTGAAATCTACCACTGCACGCGTCGCCCATTCATACGCTTCATCGTATTGGGCTTTATCATAATGCTCGATGGCTAAATCCAGACATGCCTCCCCGCTGAGCATACCTTCATCACCCAGCGCGGTAATGCGCATATATTCATACCATTTCTCGTAATTTTCCCTAGGCGCATTTTTTTCGTAAAGCACCTCCGCAATGGTAGAAGCAATTTTTGGGTTCGGTTGGTGACGACTCAGATAATCATCAATTTCATTCAAGTTGCCGCGTTCAAGGCTCCCAACAAGGAAATGAAACAAGTCTGACGCTGATTCCGACTCCGCCCCACTTCTATAGGTAATCAATTCTTCATCAGAGATGATTGCCATACATAACCTTTCTAATACTCATACCTACCAAACAGCAGTTACTTCATTCGCGTGGAAATTTTGCCTGTGGCTTATAAGAGAATAAATTTCAAATGTACGTTATTGATAACTATAGATAGCGCGCGTTCAAAACAATTTGCTCAATTGGCATTTTATTTTTGATTGAGCTGCTTAAATGCGTAGTTTCATTTTTTTTCAAAAATTTCAAGTGTGTGCTATCGCACAGTGCTCAATAGAAAAAATGGTCATAGTAAACCCATGTTTTTAAGCAAATATGAAATCGGAAACTTCACTTGCTTAATCGTTTTCACCATTTTTAAAAGGAGTTCTTTATGGGCGTTCTGAGCGATATATTCCATAAGATTTTTCCAGCGTCACATCCCGCTGTAGTTAAATCACAAAAACCTGCAGCGCCACAAACCAGTCCTTCGGCTGCACCTACAAAACCAACGACTACTGCAACCGCTAGCACAACCACTTCTACATCTTCTGTAATGCCGCCACCCACCGATATTCCGGAAGTGGACGTTGAAGAAATGTTGAATGCCAAGGCTAAAACAGCAGGACAACCTTTGAACTGGCGAAGCTCTATTGTGGATCTTTTAAAACTGCTTGACCTCGATAGTAGCTTGCAATCGCGCAAAGAACTTGCGGCCGAATTGGGTTATACGGGTGATACAAATGATTCAGCCACCATGAACATCTGGCTACATCGTCAAGTGATGAATAAGCTGGCTGCCAATGGCGGAAAGGTACCAGCAGATCTAAAAGATTGAGTTTAACCAATTAATTTTAAATCTTAGATGATACAAAAAGCCCGCAATGCGTGCTTTTCATCATGAAAGATGTTTCGCACCTTAAGCTGTGTTGAATTACCTCTCCCCGTTTGCTATAAAAGCTAAATTGAAAAGAGCTAAACCACTTGCATGAGAGTTGGCTAGCCGAATTTAAATAGGCTAAATCTCGTCCAATTTCAAAGGCGCTTTTTGCCCAATTAATTTGCTAACAAATTCTATTAGTCAATTCAGACTATTGTGAACTTGTAGTCCATCCATTACATTACGTTTTAAACTCAATGAGGGAATTAATTTAACACTTCGATATTAAAGGGAACGAAATGACTCTCAAATCGACGCGGCCTCAACTACTAAAGTCATTAGTCCCGCAAATGAATCGGGACTAATACTGCGTGAACTTTCATCTTTAGAAATCTCGCGCACGATTAGCCTTGCACGCATCCTGCTTATCGTCGGCCTCGTGTTTTTGCATTATCTGAAATTCCCTAATTCCTCTGTCTGGGCGTACACCGGTCTCGACCTGAACCAGCACTCTGTTGCTACCTTCGTGAACAGCGCCATCTACTTCTTTTTCCTCAGCGCTGTGCCGTTACTGAGCATGATCTCGGGCTGGCTGTTCTTTTCGTTCGGCAATAACGATCCGATGAAAACGGTTTTCACACGGATCCGGGGCCGTTTTACTTCGCTCTATTTACCGCTCGTGTTTTGGAATGGCGTATGTCTAGTTGTCCTCTACGCCATCTACAAAACCAATCCGTATTATCCACTGCTCAGTGAGCTCAACATCAATTTCAACGTTGCCGGATGGAAAGATTACATTAACGGCATCTTCGCCCTGACACGCCGGCCTATCTCTTTCCAGTTCTGGTTTGTGCGTGATCTATTTGTGACCGCACTCGTCAGCCCGCTTTTTCTGTTGGTGAGCCGCCGTGCGCCATGGCTGGGTGCCGCAGCGCTCGGTACCGCCTGGATTTGCGGGTGGTCGATGGTGATCTTTCTGCGGCCCGATGTTCCGTTCTTCTTCTACCTGGGAATCCTGGTGCGCCTTAAACAATTGCCCCTGATTATTTCGCGTGAAACCACCATCGCTGTCGCCGCCTTCTTCGTCGCGATTGTCTGTGTACGCGCACTTGCGCCATTCGTGGTGGATTTCAGCGACAATATCATGCCCACCTGGCTGCGCGTCAGCACCGCGTTGATGCGCTTTGTCGGCGTTATCGCTTGCTGGGGTATGCTGCAGCATATGGCGCAGACACCGCGCGGTATCAGCATCGGCAAATACGGCGGCGTCGCTTTCTTCCTGCACTCCGTACACTGGCCGCTGCTCGCCTTTCTCAAGATATGGATCTGGCCGCTCATGCCCGCGCAAACTGATTTGTGGATGCTCGTTCATGATCTCACCTGCGTGACCCTGACCGTGATGATCGGCGTCGGCGCCGGCGTACTCCTTAATCGCTATGTCCCTGCCGCCTTCGCTCTAATGAATGGCGGGCGATTGCTAAAGCAGACGAAGGGGTATGAGTGACACAATAGGAACCGTGCTTTCCTTACATATGGCGCAAACTACGATACAACTCTATAAGCGGTATTTGTTATGCTGATGTATTTGACTTAAAGCTTTTGATGGATAGCTAAAAACACATAGCGACATGCAAATTTTGTTTACCTAATGTCTTATTGTGTATTAGTCGTTTCAAAGCCAGCAGCACGCCAGGCCTCAATACCGCCTGTCCGGCGAGATACCAGGTGACATCTGCGATCAAGGCTGCGACTACAGCTGTCGCCAGTAGCAACGGGAAGGGAAATTCCGCAGGACTGATAAGCGCGCCGGCAAGCACAAGCGTCGGATACGCAGGGATCGGCAGGCCCAACTGTCCCAGTAGTACATTGATGAACACAATAATGATGCCGTATTGTTCAATTAATTCTGCGATATAACCCATTTGAACATAAGGTGGCCAGGCCTTCAATATCATTGCGCCAGTCACGATGCAACTCACAGGCCACGCCAAACCAGGTCATGAACTGCGCACCTGCGGCTTCCATACGGCGCCAGGCGGCATCACGTGTCATTTCGTTAAAGGTACCGGAGGCATCTGCCACTATGAAGACTTCAAAGCCTTCTTCAATAGCGGATAGTGCCGGGAATGCGACGCATACTTCTGTTACAACTCCAGCGATGATGAGTTGTTTTTTACCGGTGGCTTTGATGGCTTTCACAAAGTCTTCGTTGTCCCAAGCGTTGATTTGGCCAGGTCGTGCAATATAGGGGGCATCTGGGAATAGGGCTTTTAATTCCGGCATCAGGGGACCGTTCGGACCGTTTTCAAAACTGGTGGTTAAGATAGTGGGCAGGTTGAAGAATTTCGCTGCATCTGCAATGGCAAGCACATTGTTTTTGAATTTATCTGGGTCGATATCACGTACTAAGGACATCAGCCCGGCTTGGTGATCCACCATTAATACTGCTGCGTTGTCACGGTCTAGTTTTACGTAAGGTTTGTTCATTTTTTATCTCCCGGTTTAAAGTGGTTAAGTTGTTACGTCAGTGCATGGTTCACACTATAAAGACCTAACCAATCTCACAATAGATGGTTAAATGTGAAATTACTTTTTAATAAAATGAACAATATGTGTAGTCTTTATTAGCCATACAATATAAGGCCTCCTATATCAGACTTGCAACTTCGTATCGACGAGCTGCAAGCGCTTGCTACTGAAACGTTTAGCTCTAAAACTATGGCTGATGCATGGCTAAATAGAGAAAACTTTGCTTTAGGAGCAACACCCATATCTATGGCTGGAACTGATGCCGGACTTAGAGAAGTTAAGAAAATCTTAAGTGCAATTTGTTATGGTGGGGTAGTGTGACTTTTAGCTTTAATTAAGTGACGGCTAACGGCCCAAAGCAGTCATTGGGAATCAAATCTTTTGAAAAACTAGTAAATCATCGCACTATCAATTAATTGTTAAAAGCTCTGGAACCTGGTTTCATAACCACCCGATCAAGCCAGTTAACATCAAAGTTTAAGGTAATCATTGAAACAAGTCATAATTACTACTTGATGCGTGAAAGAGTGGTAGCAACTATTTAAGTGTCTGACAGACAAACTATTGCAGAAACGTTAACATTTAATCCACTAACAATAATAGAACTAATCTTTTTATTTTATGAGTAAACACCCTGAAAAGCCCGCCCATTCGCAGGGTATGACAATCGAAGTTGCTGAGTATCATCCTGACGCTATCAATGAACATAGGGATGATATTTTTTTTGCTGCGATTGAAAGTACACGCATGCCAATGCTAGTCACCGATCCAAGACAGTCAGATAATCCTGTTGTATTTGCCAATCGAGCATTTGTATCCATGAGTGGCTATACGATTGAGGAAATTATTGGGCAAAACTGTCGCTTTCTACAAGGCCCTGAGACAGACATGCATACGGTGGCTTCAATTCGCGAAGCAATCGCTTCAAGAACGGAGATTACTACAGAGATCTTGAATTACCGTAAAGATGGGTCATCCTTTTGGAATGCTCTCTTCATTTCCCCGGTATATAACAAAGAAAAGGAGTTGGTTTATTTCTTTGCATCTCAACTAGATGTCAGCAGGCGCCGTGATGCCGAAGACGCCTTAATCCAAGCTCAGAAAATGGAAGCTATGGGACAATTAACGGGGGGTATATCTCATGACTTTAATAATTTTCTTCAAGTCATGTCTGGCCATATCGATATCCTCAAGCTAAAGATAGAGAGGAATCAATCTGACGAGGAATCCTTGTTGCATGGTTTAGATAGTATCCGCAATGCGGTGACGAAAGCCTCTTCTTTGACGCAACAGCTGCTAGCCTTTGCACGCAAACAAAGATTGGATGGACGAATAGTTAACCTTAATAATGTGGCACAAGGTATTAGTGACCTAGTTCTTAAAACACTGGGTCCCACAATATCATTACAACGGGAGCTTGAGCCGAATCTTTTCAATTGCCAACTGGATCCTACTCAACTGGAGGCCTGCCTAATAAATGTCTTAATCAACGCACGGGACGCGATGCCAAATGGAGGCAAAGTTACTCTTGTTACAAAAAATGTGACGGTTACTCCTGAAGACATTAGCGCTTTTGCCGGTCTTTCACCGGGTCGTTACGTATCAATTTCTATCACTGATACTGGCACAGGAATTCCCCCAGAAATATTGAATAGTGTCATGGATCCATTTTTCACCACAAAAGATGAAGGTAAAGGCACAGGTTTAGGTCTTTCCATGGTGTATGGATTTGCGAAGCAATCCGGAGGCAATGCAACTATAGAATCGAAACTTGGATTCGGTACAACAGTACGCATATATTTCAGGGCTACAGACCAAATACGCCACGTAGATTTGAACATAGGCAAAAAGCAAACTGAACGAGGTGGAAAGGAAACCATACTTGTTGTGGATGATAGGCCTGAAGTCTCTGAACTTGCTATGGAAATGCTTTTAACATTAGGTTATGAAGTCATCGTTTCAAGCAGTGCAGTAGAAGCTATCAACACGACTAAAAATCTAATTGATAAGAAACAACCGCCGCACTTATTGTTTTCAGACATCATTATGCCAGGCGGAATGAATGGCATCATGTTAGCTAGAGAATTACGAAAGCTAACTCCTAATTTGCCAGTATTATTAACCACTGGATATGCGGGTTCACCGGCTAAAGATACTGACCAAGGTATTGAGTTCGAAGTCCTTTCAAAACCATATAAATTATCTGACTTAGCTAAAAAAGTTAGAACGGTTTTGGATGGTCCAACGGTTTTACAAAATCGCACGAATTAGATTTAATGAATAGATAATAAGGTCCTTAATGGACACAGCCTTAACTTACAAAGGTGGAGTAAGCCTTACTAAAGAGTCATTTTTCGCACTAATTTTTTATACACTTTGATCAATGGACAGAGTAGTTCTTACACATTTATCTATTTCTTACGAAGGTGCGATTATGGACGCTCCACATAATATAACCGCTGATGGTTTCCAGCGGCTTTTCGAAAGTTCACCAGCATCTTTTCTCATCCTGCTTCCCAATGATGACTTTACGATAGTTGCAGTTACCGATGATTACCTGAGTGACACGCTAACAAAAAGAGAAGATATATTGGGCAAACCCCTCTTCGAGGTATTTCCTGATAATCCAACCGTACCGGAATCACACTCGACAAAGGTATTAGCGGAATCTTTTCGTCGGGCTATGGCGTCAAAGTCAGTAGATACGATGGATATTATTAGATATGACGTGCCTCACCCGGATGGCATGGGTTTCGAAGAACGCTATTGGCAACCTGTCAACAAGGTGGCGATATCGCATAATGGCGATATTCTTTACATCATGCATCGAGCTCAGGATGTGACCGATTACGTGAAACTTCTTGCTGAAAATAAAGAGAACGCCAGAGAGCGCGAAGATTTAGCCGCGCAAAATAAAAATATGGAAAAAGAGGTTGAGCATCGTAATAAAGAACTTGAAGAAAAAAATATGGAATTATTACAAGCCAATGATGCATTAAAACAATACAGCGAAAAGATGCGCGAACAGGGCCAAAAAAAGGACGAATTCTTAGCAATGCTCGCACATGAGCTGCGTAATCCTTTGGCGCCAATCTCAGCCTCAGCCGAACTATTAGATTTAGGACTTTTGAATGAAGCGAGGATTAAGAAAACTAGCGGCATAATCAAACGCCAAGTAAATCACCTGATTGGGCTTGTTGATGATTTGCTAGATGTGTCTCGGGTAACCCGTGGTTTGATAAGCTTAGAGAAGACAAGCTTTGATGCAAAAAAGATTCTTAATGATGCAGTTGAGCAGGTTCGCCCGTTGATTGAAGCCCGCCATCATCTTTTAACAGTACATTATCCAAATGAATCAGTAAACATAACTGGCGATTTGAAACGTTTGGTACAGGTCGTTACTAATTTACTCACAAATGCCGCAAAATATACAGCTGAAGGAGGTGAAATATTCTTAAATTTAGATGTGGAAGGTGGCCGCATTAAGATTGAGGTTACCGACAATGGCGTAGGTATGGAGCCTCATTTACAGGCAATCGCATTTGAATTGTTTGTGCAAGCAGCCCGAACATCTGATCGCTCTCAAGGTGGGCTAGGAATCGGTTTAGCCTTGGCAAAAAGTATAGTTGAACTTCACAATGGATCAATTGCAGTGAACTCTGAAGGAGTCGGTATGGGATCTCGATTCACAGTTCTTTTGCCTACATCATCTGAAAAGCTGGTTTCAACAAGCTCTGTAGGAGAAGTCCATGGCAAGAGTGCAATCAGTAATTCACTTAAGGTGATGGTAGTTGATGATAATGTTGATGGAGCCCAGGTCTTATCGATGCTTATTGAAGCTTTTGGACATCAGTGTCTTACTGAATATCATCCATATAAAGCTCTCGAACGCTCTCGGGTTGAATCTCATGATGTTTACTTACTTGATATCGGCTTACCAGATATAGATGGCTACGAGTTAGCTCGGCGGCTGAGAGCGCAGCCCGAGACAGCAAATGCAATTTTAGTTGCAATTACCGGTTACGGCCAAGATCAAGATCGAAAGTCCGCACTTGAAGCTGGCTTTAACTATCACTTTGTTAAACCAATAGATAACGCTAAGCTCTCTAGCTTCCTTGCTGAAATAGATAATCAATAACGTTATTACTGTTGAAGTGCTAAATAGGGATGAACTACTTAAAGATTTTTTTATCGCTTGATAATTAAGAAGTTGTCATAACCGTTACGAAGGGTCTGATTTGGGCCGTTTGATGTCGTCGCTTTCGGCCCTAAGCGGACTGTCGATTTGAATCGCCTGTAACATGTCTCTTCCATTTTCTGGCCATTCATATTAAGAGCCTATATTTAAGATACTACCCTTCCGTTCCCTGCCTTTTCAACATATTAATTTTGATCGTTAAGAGTTGCGTACTAGTGATTAAGATTAAATCAATTTCTTTTCTGTTTGTACATTAAAGCATCCGCATCATTAAGCATGTCATCAATATTGGTATGCCTTTTTGGGTCAAATTCCACCATGCCTGCACTCACTTCTATATGATATTGCATCTGATTAGTAGCGTTATACTCAGAAAGAGCTTTCAATAGTCTATGTAAGTTAATAGAACATTCCGCGAAAGCGCACCTTGAAAATAACAGTGCGAACTCATCTCCGCCTATTCTGCCCAACACGTCAGATTGCCTGAATGTGCTCCTCAATAAGTTGCCAAAGGCTTGCAAAGCACGGTCACCTTCTGCGTGCCCAAATACATCATTTATTCGCTTGAAGTTATCTAGGTCAATATAGATTAAACACAATGGTTTCCCTTCACGCATGCAGACGGTAAGTGCATATTCAGCCAGAATAGAAAAGCCACGCTTATTTGAAACATTCGTCAGTTCGTCATGGATGGCTAGTTGCAGTGTATTAATCTCTTGCGCTACCATGTCACTTAAATCTTGCAATAAACTCTGTTCTTCTTCCTTGAGCTCGCGTGGGTTTTGATCAAAAATGCATAGGGTGCCGACTTTGCTTCCATCAAAAGCGCTAATGGGGCAGCCAGCATAAAAACGAATATTGGGCGATCCAGTCACCAGAGGGTTGTCAGTAAATCGTATATCCTCAGTCGCATCATTCACAGTGAAAACTTCATCACCTAGTATGGCATGCCCACAAAATGAAATGTTCCGAGAAGTTTCTTTAACGTCCAGCCCAAAAGCGGAAAGAAACCACTGACGGTCAGTATCCACTAAAGTAACCAGAGAAGTAGGAACGTTGAATAATTTTCTCGCCAAGCGCGTTATGCGGTCAAAGCGCTCTTGAGGGGGTTTGTCAAGCAGGTTAAGCGATTTAAGTGTGCTTAATCGGGCAACTTCATTTTCTGGTAATAATGGCTTTTGCATATAGTGCTTGTAGTTAATCGCTATTGATTAAAGGTTTATTTTTAGACCAGTAGGATATCCAGTCCAGCAGTTGATTTGCAGGCATAGGCTTGCTGATAAAATAACCTTGGCCATAATCGCAACCCATTGAATTGAGTAGGTCCCAGCAACGCTTATTTTCAATGCCTTCTGCAACAACTTTTAAGCCTAGATTGTGGCCAAGTTCAATCGTAGACCGCACAATCGTAATATCTTCTTGGTCGTTTTCTAAGTTCATGACAAAGGATTTGTCTATTTTGAGTTCGTTCACTGGCAAACGTTTTAAGTAGGCCAGCGATGAATACCCTGTACCGAAATCATCAATGGCTAATTTGATGCCCATATTTGCCAGACGACCCACTGTTTCAAGTGCTCTGGCCGGATCTTCCATAATGCTGCTTTCGGTGATTTCTATCGACAACGCCTCTGCAGTTAGCGCATGAGTTTGTAAAATACTCTCTAGCTTATGTGGTAACTCTGTATCAATTAAATCGCGTGCTGAAAGATTCACTGCAACGGTAATCGTTCTGCCATTTTTAATCCATGCAGCCGAATAGCGAGCGGCCTCAGACAACATCCAGTAGCTAATCTTGCCGATATGCCCGGTTTGTTCCGCATAAGGAATAAAGGTATCTGGTGCAATCAACCCTCTTTCAGGATGTTCCCAGCGAACTAATGCCTCAACCGACAATACTTCATTGCTTGCAAAATCAATTTTTGGCTGCACAAATAATCGCAGTTGATTTTGTTCAACCGCTACTTTAATTTCACTAATCAGCGATAGGTTTTCCTCATTGGCAATATCTAAGCTACTGTCGTAAACTTTAATGCTTTTTTGCGTATTTTTCGCGGCATACATCGCGATTTCTGCGCGGCTCAGTAATAAGTCAATATCAGACGTGTGTTGCGGGTAGTTGGCGACGCCCATCCCAGCACTTAAATCCACATAAGCATCATTTAATTCAATAGGCGTTTCTAGTGTAAGCAGAATACGATGGGCAACCTCTAATGCTACCTGTGTATTGGTATTGGCTAGAATAATGCCAAATTCATCACCACCCAATCTTGCAACAATATCACTTTCGCTTTTGCAGCTTTGCTTTAAGCGTTGTGCAACGCCGGCAAGTAACTTGTCCGCCACACTGTTACCCAATACATCGTTCACGTGTTTAAAGCGATTCAAGTCCATCATGAGTACAGAAAAAGTGCACTGAGTATTTTCGTAGGCAGTGGCAAGTTTAATTAACTGTTCATTGAAATAAGCCCGGTTTGGAATTTGGGTTAAGTCATCCCAATATGCAATTTTGCTGATTTTATTTTCGCGTTCTGCAATCGCGGCTCGCATACGATCAAAAGTTCTGCTCAAATGCCCAATTTCATCATTACTTTTGGAATAGATGGGACTACTGTAATCGCCTTTTTCCAGTAGCTCAGCGGTATTCATTAGTTGGGTCAAAGGCTTAGTCAGGCGGCGTGCGGTGAATATACTGCCTAGGGTAAATACCAGTGCGCCTAATAGTGTTAACCCTAGGAGATTAAGCTGAAGATATACATAAGGTGCCAGCGCTTCATCAATAGAGCGCTGCAACACTGCAATCAGGGTTTGGTTGGGTTCGGACAACAATTCCATATAACGCGTGCTGTAGTCAATCTTTGATAACACTAATTCAATATCCTTCGTTTTCAGGTACATATCGTTTGAGTTACCAGTTTGGCTGGTAAATACCTGCGGGATATTCTGGATCAGAATGGATTCCCCTTTTGGATCTGCAACGCCATTCCATAAAGTACTCGTCACTAAGGACCAGGTCTCTGGTGTTGCAGCAGTTTGAAGCACATTGGCATGCCTCGCGTGAATTGCATCTTTATCAGTCTTGGTTATAAAACTCACTTCCAAGTGCGATACATCTTCAATATCTTTAGCCCAGGCCGAATCGATCTTAAAACCGGTGACAATCCAGGCGATTGTTAAAGGGGCTTTTACCGGTACGGCCACTATCAAATAAGGCATACCATTGAATACGATCAAACGGAAAGAGTTATTTCCAGACTGTGCAGAATTAATGAGGCTGATAATTGGCGAGTCATCTATACCTGCCGGCACTTTGCCTGACACCACTTCCCTTTTTCCAGCTGGGCTGTAGAGCATACTGACATCGGACTCAATTCGTGCACTGTTATTATCCAACGCGGAGGCAATCGTTTCGTAATCATTGCTGGCAATCGCCTGACGAAAGCCGTAATCATTCGCCAAGATCCGCGCGCTCAACGCTAAGCTTTCGCCCCGGCGTGTAATGACCACACGTAATACTTCTTCACCCACATCGAGCTGTTCTGTAATCGCAACCCGGGCATTTTTGTTAATGCTTACCCATATGGCGAGAAAGCCAATAAATTGCACGACTAAAATCAGAGTTAGAAATAGAAAGGTAATGCGGCTTTGTAAGCTTTTGAAAGGAAAATTCATTACAAGGCTTGCAAGTTATTTACTGGCCGGCAGCATAAATGGCTTAAGTCCCATATTGATCGTAGCATTTTCAGCCTCTTCAAACGCAAAGGTTTTAGCAAAGGTTTCGTTTTCTTTTGCCTGCGCATAATGCCAAGCCTTGACTGTGTAATTACCAGCAGGCAAATCACGGAAAATTGCTTTTCCGGCTTTATTGGTTTTTGTGAAGTAGGGCGTATCTACGACTTTAATGAAAGCCACCATGTAGTCGTGAATATTGCAGCCCAGCACAATTGTGCCGGCTTTATCAAATTTAACAGGATTAGCAGGCACGCCAGAATAAAGTTTTAACTCAAAAGTTTTAGCAGGCGAGAAGGAATACACATGATGACGCACGCTATCAAAATTAGGAAATGTGATATCTGTACCTGTCTGCACAACACTGACGAGAGGATTAAATTGTTTACCTCTTTGCTCAATGATCGCAGTCGATTTGACTTGTCTTATTTTGGCGTCTGGTTCAGCATAAACCACCGAATTCTCGACGGGCGCGCCTGTACTATCTAAGACTTCTATGGTTAAATCAGCCGCATAAATTGGCCTGCAAAAAGCACTCAGAAACAAGCTGCTCACTAACAAATGGTTTGGAATCATGTTTTCCTGTCTTGTTGATTAATGGCTATACACAGATCTTGCAAAGCCTATTTTGTGACGATATCGCGCTTCATAGGCGCTAATATTTTTAATAATTCGTTCTTTTCTTTCGTATGCAAAAATCGGTTCAACGTACTGCGGAACATATCCACAAAAGCATCGAATTCAGCCTCGGTAATTTTGGCATCTCGATGCGAGTTCAACATCGTTTCGCCTTCGTAGACACAGCCACCGCCGGTTAATTTACATAATTGTGCAACTATACTTTCCTTAAGCGCTTTTAGTTTGATGCCATCAAAAGAACGTTTAGTACGGGGAGAAGTTGCAACTTCATCAATAAACTGATCAACTATTTTCGTTAGTACAGGCAAGCCGCCTATACGTGTAAACAGGCTGGCATCATTTCTTGTTTTGAAAGGGTTAGTACTTAATGCTGTTTGACTACACGAACATAATGCAAAAGTGAGTAATATTATCCCGAGCCATTTTAATAACATGATTCCCAATCTTACATATTGACTAGCAAGAACCAAAAAAACTCACTTGGGTTTGTTTTTTGCTAAGTATTAATTACTGATTACGTTTTAATTCTTAAACTCATGCAAAAATTACACCTATTTCTAGACGGCATTCATGCTTAATCATTCCAACATATTCTATTTAAGATCTAAACCGTTATTAAATAGATTCTATTTGTTAATTTTACTATTTTTATTACCCATTGCGCATAGTAAGCTTTACGCGGGTGAGCGACTGATTGCTACTGGCGGGGTGATGCAAATTGAAGGCGCCGCTGGCGGTGGTCTTAGCCCTTGGGCTCTCATCGCAGGCTATGGAACACGAGGTGAAATAGGTGGTTCTTCGTTCTATACCCACGCCAGAACTCAAGGTGGATACGAGATGAATCTAGGTGGCGCTGCTGTAGGTTTCAACAACCGTGTCGAGATTTCGTACAGCCACCAGCGTTTGGGATTAAGCGATACCGTGCCCAATGAAAATGTAAGAATGCATTCGGTGGGCGCCAAGGTGAGACTTTTTGGCGATGCGGTATACGATCAAGACACTTGGATGCCTCAAGTGTCCGTGGGAATGCAACTAAAACACAATGTCGATTTCAATAAAGTACCTAAAGCGTTGGGCGCTGAAAGGGCTAGCGGCATAGATTTTTATATAGCTGCCACTAAGCTGTATATGGATGCTATTGTCGGTAGGAATGTTCTGATAAATACTACCTTGCAGGCCACTAAAGCTAATCAATTTGGCCTATTAGGTTTTGGGGGCGATAAACACGATGGATACCAGCTTCAACCAGCGGTATCAGTCGCCATTATGTTGAGGGATGATCTATTGCTAGGGACTGAGTACCGCGCAAAACCCAATAATCTCAGCACCTTTAAAGAAGATGATGCGCATGATTTTTTTCTGGCCTGGTTTCCCACTAAGAATTTTGCACTTACAGCTGCATATGTAAATTTAGGTAACATTGCTGACAAGGACGACCAAAACGCCTGGTACCTTTCCGGGCAAATTTCATACTAAATTTACGAATGTAGGTTCATTAGATATTTAAAATTCCCTATTTCCATCAAAATTTCAAAAATTGATACAGGTTGTAGTACATCAATCATTTTGAAGTACCAACTAACGTCTGCTTTGGGCTGCTTGATGTCGTCACTTTCGGCCCAAAGCCGACATTCAAAGTTTTGATGACTAACTGCATATTACATACTAAAAGAGCCACCCATTACTACCCTAAAACAATTCTGTTAAATTGCAACGAATATCGACCTAACTAGCCTAGAAATATGCATCAAAATTTGCCTCACCTAGCAATCTTAATCTGCTTACAGGCTTAGCAGGAAAATACGGGATCGACATTTTTATTTTGCATTTGGTGGGTCAAACCAATATGCATTTCAACAGGCTAATCAATAAGCTTGGCTAGTCCATAATGTCAATATTTTTGGCTATATTTTCAAGTTTGCCAACTCAGCTAAACCACTATGACCATCTGAATACGAAGCTTTAAAGCTATCCCGTTTTTGCCACCTTTGCCAAAAGTGGTCTAGATATTCAAAGCGTTCATCCAAGGGGGTTTGATTGGTTGGGAATTTAGAAAATGCAATTGCGGTGCATAACGTGATGTCTGCAAATGTCGGTGCATGACCACCTAAAAGCCATTCACGGCCGTCAGATAAATGATGATTTACTAAGCTGGCATGAGATAGTGCTTCTTTGCGGCAATGCTCACCCCACTGTGGATTATTAGTGAGCTCTATTTTTAAACCTAAGCCTTGATGCATTACATGAAACATTGTCACAATGCGATATAACACATGCACAAAAATACGGTTATCCCACATATCGTCCTGGCCTTGCTCTAACGGAGTTTCGCCCATTACTTTACGTCCAGCGAATTGATGATCTAGATATCTAGCGATGCCTGTAGATTCTGATAGATAGGTGCCGTCACCCAATGCAAGGGTTGGTGTTTCACCCCATGGATTCATCTTAAGATGTGGCCATTTACGTTGTTCTCCACCTGGTGCCATATCGTAAATCACTTCTTCAATATGCTGGGCAATGCCTTTTTCATGTATGAACAGTCTAAGACGCTGCGGATTAGGAAATGCGGATGGTGAGGTATATAACTTCAATTTATTTGTCATTTTAAAATCCAATAAGAGATTAAAAAATTAACGCCTTACTCAAGACGTTAATTTTAAAGATAATGCAATTGATTATATTAGTTAGCCAAACGCCTGCTATAACTTACCGCATAAGCAGCAGGACGTGCTAATAATATAGGGTCGGCAGAAGGCTCAATACCCTCGACCAATACCAGTGGGTTAAACATGGTTGTTTTTTCGATCTCTGACCCTTTAGGATCGACAGCTTTAAGGGTTAACGTACCCAGCTCCACTATATTTCTAGTCTCGGGCCATACGATAGTTGGATCATTCACTTCATCGCCTTTTTCAGCCAGTTGCACAGCAATTTTAAATGCTGCAGGTGCTTTGGCTAAACGCACTGGCAGCTCTTCAAACAAGTAGTTAGGTGTGGTTTTATCGGCTTGTTCTTGCGTTAAAAACTCGGCACCTTTAACTGGGGTAATGCGGTAACGACCATATTGTGTTGTGCCACTGGCATTAGTAAATTTAAAGGCATTTACACCATAAAAAGCCTCTGTAGCAAAGCTTACTGGCGCTGGTTTAGGCATTTGCACAAATTTAAGTGCTGCTGGGTGAGTGCCTAAAAATTGCTCTACAGGGCTTGGTTTTGGTGCATCTGGTCCACTTGCAGCAACAGCATTAAGTAAGCCTAAAAAATCTTCTGGTTTTGCAGCTGGAAAACCATTGGTAGAAATACTCACAATATCCGTATAACCACCATCTGGTAATTGAAAGCGAATCGCGATGCCTTTTGGAAAAGCATTACCATTTGCATCGGGAATATTCGGCAGACCGGTTGCGTCTGAAAAACGCACAGTCACTGGGCTAGCTGCAGTTTGCAAATGAACAGCCTTGCTAATAGTAGCGGCTGATTTGGCCGGTACAAACTCACCTTGTACCACAATGCCTTTGGCGTGGTTTGCCCGGTAACCTTTATGTGGACCACCAGAAAGCTTAGTTAAAGTATTCACTATCTGCTCTACTACTGGTTTGTCAGCTTATGGTGCTGGCGTGCCTGCTGCATAAACATTAGAAATATTAAAAGCAATTACCGATAGCGCAAGTCCACCAAATTTTAAAAATGCATCGCGTTTGTTCATGTTGTTTCCCTTAAATGATTTGATAACTTTGTAAATGTTTAGACACCATGTCGTTTAAGCCAATCGCGTGTTAATTGCCAAGCGTATTCAGCAGCAGTTATATTGTAGGTCGGGCGATAATCTGCATTAAAGCCATGATTAACGTTAGGGAAAACCACAATCTCCGAACCACTGCCTGATTTTTCTAACTCTGCCTGCATTTGCTCGATGATTTCTGGCTTGATAAAACTATCTTGACTTGCATAAAGACCAAGCACTGGCACTTTTAGCGTACTTGCAATATCAACTGGATCATTCGCTTTAATGTCAGATTTCATCCCATTTAATAAACCGTAATAGGCAACTCCAGTTTTAATGGCTGGATTATGCGCACTGTATAACCACACTGTACGACCACCCCAACAAAAACCGACTGTCGCCAATTTGTCCATATTTGCATAACCTGTAGATTTTACATAAGCCACAGTTGCATCTAAATCAGAGAACACTTGCTCATCTGGCACTTTTACAACCACCTTACTTAAAATCTCGCCAATATCAGTCATTGTTGAAACATCGCCTTGGCGCGTAAATAGCTCAGGCGCAATCGCTAGATAGCCTAATTTTGCGAACCTGCGACACATATCTTTAATATGTTCATGGACACCAAAAATCTCCTGTACCACTAAAATCACGGGTAGATTTTTGCCTTTTTTAGGCATCGCACGGTAAGCTGGAATTTTCCCATCTGCAACAGGAATGCTCACTTCACCAGCAGTTAAGCCATTGTCATCAGTGGTAATCGCTTGCGCTAATATTGGATTTGAAGCCAATGCAAAGCCAATTGCCAAGCTCGTGACTATAAAATCTCGACGTGTAAATAAGCCTGATTGTTCTGCTAGTCTTGCTTGGTCGGCATTGAAATCTAACCGTTTTGTACCATAGGTTTGTAAATCCATTTTTGCTCCAAATTTGATGATTTATATCAAAAGTTAATTACAAGTAAGTACTGTTAAGTTTTTATGGAATTTTTAATGAGCGCAGTTCTGAGTGATATCAATTGCTCATTCAGTAAAAGTAGCTCGGCTAAACTACACCCTGTATTACAAGATATCTGCACAGGCACACTGGCAGCCTGCTTTTGCAACTGCTTCCCTTCTTTCGTAAGCGAAACAATTACCTTTCTCTCATCTTCAGCTGAACGTTGTCGCTGAATAAACCCCAACTTTTCTAAGCGTTTGAGTAGTGGTGTAAGTGTGCCAGAGTCTGAAAACAGCCTTTCCCCTAACGAATTGACTGTGACGGCATCTTTTTCCCACAACACTAATAGCACTAAATATTGAGGATAAGTTAGCTTGAGTTCTGCTAACAAAGGTTTATATGCTTTGGTCATGCTAAGAGACGCAGAATAAAGCGCAAAACACATCTGCAAGTCTATATTCAGTGTTTGATTATCCGAAAAAGTTGGAGGTGGTAAAGTCTTTTTGAGTTTCATGGAGACAATAGTAACACAATTAAATTGTGTACAATATTTTATATTATCTATTCAACACAGATCAGACGCATTGGTCTGGCTATGTGTATGATCATGTATCTACCGCGGAATGAAATGAAAAACACAACTGATATCAGAATGGTGAGATTGCTGACAGCTCCCCATGACTGCTTTTAAGCAGTAAAGTCTGAATTCAGCAAGTAAGCTGCTTTTTGGATTGCGGCACTTTTCCTACCACATTCGAATGTCTGCTTTGGGCCGTAAGAAGCCATTCCTCAATAGATAAAAAGCCTGAATATCAGGCTTTTTACTAGTGCTTTATGCAGTTGGTGCTAGCAACTTATGGGGTAGAACTAGTCGCTTATGGGGTGTCGCACAACAAAAAAGCCCGCATTCGCGGACTTTTTTGTTAACCACACTTACTTTCCCCGCAATTTAAGCAGGTCAAACATCCATCCATCACAATGCTCGCCTTAGTATTGCACTTGTTGCAAAGTGAAGCGCCTTTAGGGAAACCTTCTGCGTTCATTTCTTCGCCGGTTTTAGCATGTTTTTCCAAATATTCCGCTTTTTTCTCTTCTACCAGTTTTTGCTGATGTTCATCCAAGCCCGGTTTTTTCAGCATGCCGATTTCCTGCAAGTGCTGTTCAACCACTTCGCCGATCTCTGCTACTAGGCTAGGCACAAACTTGCCGCCTTTTTTGAAATAGCCGCCGCTAGGTTCAAATACGCTTTTAAGCTCTTCAACCAGAAAAGTAACATCGCCACCTTTACGGAACACCGCAGACATGACGCGGGTGAGGGCAACGATCCACTGGAAGTGGTCCATGTTTTTAGAGTTGATGAAAATCTCGAACGGGCGACGGTGCTCTTGCGGTGTGCCTTCATTCATGACCACGTCATTGATGGTGATGTAAAGCGCGTGCTCGGTAACTGGCGTTTTTACTTTATAGGTTGAACCGGTGATTTTTTCCGGGCGGTCTAGCGGCTCGCCAAGTTGTACGATCTTGGCATTGGCTTCTTTAAGCTCTGCCGTTTTTGCTTTGTCTTCTTCATTCACTAGCGCGTAGCCGGTGATTTTCTTTTCAATTTTAACTGCCATGTTGTTCTCCTTTGAGGTTAAGCCCTCATCACATTAGGGATGGTTTTAAGCGTAGCGTGTGCAGTTAAGGCAAGGCGCGTTTGGATTTTTTACCGGAGTGTACAAGTAGTAGTACATAGGATTAAAAATTTAAACGTAACACCGCCTTAACAAACAAAGCCGCTTAAAACTTGCCGTAATACCCTTCTTTTAATGCGTCGTATAAGTTAGCCGCTGAGTGAATCTCACCATCGTACTCAATCTCTTCATTACCTTTTACTTCCAACTCGGTACCATCTTCCAGCGTGAATTTGTAAGTGGTGTTTTCTAAATCTTTCTCAGTCACTAACACGCCTTGGAAAGCTTCCGGGTTGAAACGGAAAGTGGTGCACCCTTTAAGGCCTTTGTCATACGCGTAGAGATAGATGCTTTTGAAATCTTCAAAGTCGTAATCGGTCGGCACGTTAATGGTTTTGGAAATCGAGCTATCGATCCATTTTTGCGAAGCTGCTTGAATATCCACGTGCGCTTTCGCCATGATGGTAGAAGAATCCAGGAAGTAATCCGGTAGCTTTTCATCTTCTTTATCTGAAAACGGCATGGCTTTCGGGTTAATCAACTCACGATAGGCCAACAGTTCGTATGAGAACACGTCGACTTTTTCTTTAGATTTTTTGCCTTCACGAATCACGTTACGTGCATAGTGATGGGCAAAGCTCGGCTCAATACCGTTACTGGCGTTATTGGCCAATGACAATGAAATCGTGCCAGTCGGGGCGATTGAGCTATGGTGTGTGAAACGTACACCTTTAGTCGCAATCTGATTACGCAAACCTTCCGGGAACTGCTGCATATAACGGCTGTATTTACCGAGCAACACTTTACCGGCGACTTTGCTGCCTACTTTAATACCATCTGCAGCCATTTCAGGGCGTTTCGCCAGCATGTCGGCTGTGACTTCAAATTTTTCTTCCATGATCGGCGCAGCACCTTTTTCTTCAGCTAACTGCACGCCAATTTCCCAGCCCACTTCAGCCATCACGCGTGTGACTTCATCAGTAAACTTAACGGATTCTTCTTCACCATATTTCATTTTCATCATAGTGAAAGTAGAACCCAAGCCCAGGTAACCCATGCCGTGACGACGTTTACGTGCGATTTCATCGCGCTGTTGTTGCAATGGCAAACCGTTGATTTCCACCACGTTATCCAGCATGCGGGTAAAGATCGCCACCACTTCACGGTATTCAGCCCAGTCGAAATACGCTTCATCAGTGAATGGTTTTTTCACGAACTTGGTCAGGTTAACGGAACCCAGCAAGCAAGCGCCATAAGGTGGCAGTGGCTGCTCGCCGCAAGGGTTGGTCGCGCGAATGTTCTCGCAGAACCAGTTATTGTTCATTTCATTCACGCGGTCGATCAGGATAAAACCAGGCTCGGCAAAGTCGTAAGTAGAAGACATGATCACGTCCCATAGACGGCGCGCCTTGATGGTTTTGTACACGCGGCAAGCCACTTTGCCTGCGTCCACACCGTCGGCCTTGGTGAGGTATTTATGCTTCACCGGCCACTCGCGCCATACCACTTGAGTCTCGTCGTTGACATTCAAGCCATCGATGATCGCTTCTTTTTCTGTCACCGGGAATGCCAGTTTCCACTCCGAATCGGCTTTGACCGCTTCCATGAATTCTTTGGTAATCAAGCAGCTTAAGTTGAATTGGCGCAGACGGCCATTCTCGCGTTTGGCTTTGATGAAGTCCGTCACGTCTGGATGTGAAATGTCGAACGTTGCCATTTGCGCACCGCGACGGCCACCGGCGGAAGACACGGTGAAACACATCTTGTCGTAGATATCCATGAAGCTTAACGGGCCGGAAGTGTAAGCACCCGCACCTGCTACGAACGCGCCTTTTGGACGTAATGTTGAGAATTCGTAGCCGATACCGCAACCGGCTTTTAGCGTTAAACCCGCTTCATGCACTTTGCCCAAAATGTTATCCATACTGTCTTCCACCACGCCGGACACCGTGCAGTTGATGGTAGAAGTGGCCGGTTTATGTTCCAGCGCACCCGCGTTAGAAGTGATACGGCCGGCCGGAATCGCACCGCGGCGCAAAGCCCACAGGAATTTTTCATGCCATTCATGGCGCTTTTCATCACTCGTTTCTACATCTGCCAATGCACGCGCTACGCGAGAGTAGGAGTCGTCGATGTCTTTATCGACATGCTCGCCCTGCTTAGACTTCAAACGATATTTCTTATCCCAGATATCCAAGGACACCGGTTGGATGGGGATTTCTTTTTCTGGGTTGGCATCTGTCACTTTTTGGGCGGATTCGACGGCTTTTAACATTTGGGTTTGACTCCTAATTCGTGGACTTAACATCACTGGAAAACAAAAATTCAGCCAGGTGACTTAAGCCGGGATTATTAATTTTTATTCTAATTCTTATAGTTACTGCGCTAGCAGAGAGGCTAGTAGAACAACTTACGGTAATTCGGCTTAACCACAATATCTTGTGATTTTTTTGATAATTTAGACATATTGTAGGGGTGGGTCAAGTGATTTCTTACAAATTATTTACATATTTTTCTGCATTTTCGCTTGAATTTTTCGGAAGCAACACGGGTCTTGGCTTACAGAGCAATCGATAAAAAAATTCAGTTGCGATGGCTAAAAAAATTTGTGCGAGAATAACAATATGACAAGAAAAATCTATACCTTCCTGCTCTATCTTTTACTTCCATTTGTTCCGCTAAAACTTTTATGGCGAGCACGTAAACAACCTGAGTATCTGGAGCATTGGCAAGAACGGTTTGGTCTCTATACCACGACCTTTAACAAACCTATCATTTGGCTGCATTGTGTTTCAGTGGGTGAAACACATGCTGCGTCTCCATTAGTAAAACTATTACAGACCGAGTTCCCCGACCATCAAATCCTGCTAAGCCATACCACTCCGACTGGCCGGCAAGCCAGCGAGCAGCTCTTTGGCGATAGTGTACAGCGTGTGTATTTGCCTTATGACGTGCCGTTCGCCGTAGACAACTTCCTGAACCATTTCAAGCCTGTCTTGGGCGTATTGATGGAAACTGAGCTGTGGTTCAACCTGATTCACCAATGCAAGGAAAAGCGCATCCCTTTAATGCTGCTGAACGCGCGTTTATCAGAGCGCTCTGCCAGGGGTTATGGCAAATTGGGTCAATTAACCAAAGAAGGTCTGCGAAATTTGGCGACCATTGCTGTACAAAGCCACGAAGATGCAGAGCGCTTTCAGGAATTGGGCGGCAGACAAATTCAAATCATGGGTAATTTAAAGTTCGACGTAACAGCGCCGGACGAAGCCTTGGCAATGGGTTTAAGGTTACGGGCAAAACTGAACGCACAGGATAGGCCGGTGTTTGTGGCTGCCAGCACGCGCGCCCATGGCGATGACAACGAGGAAAGTTTGATCCTGGAAGCCGTAGCCCGGGCGAATATCCCCAATTTGTTAACTATTATTGTGCCGCGTCATCCCCAGCGCTTCGATACCGTGGAAGCCTTGCTGTTGAAATCCGGCAACGCTTATATTCGCCGATCCAGCTTGAGCAAACCAACACAACCAAAACCCAGCAATGACAATGCAAATGTCACCGTGATGCCCACCAACAAGAAAATAGAGTTTGTACTTGGCGATACCATGGGCGAAATGTTCAGCTACTTTGCTGCGTGTGATGTGGCTTTTATCGGCGGCAGCTTATTGCCATTAGGCGGGCAAAATCTCATAGAAGCTGCAGCCATGGGCAAGCCTGTGTTAATGGGACCACATACTTATAATTTTGCCCAGGCCAGTAGTCTTGCCATCGACAATGGCGCTGCCGTTCGCGTAAAAGATGCGAATGAGCTGGCGGAAGTGCTGGAAGCATTGTTTGCCAATCCGGTACGCTTAAAAGATATGTCGGGCGCCGCCTATCATTTCAGCAGTAAGAACCGTGGCGCGACACATCGCTGCTTTGAATTGATTGAACCGTTTATCTACAGGGCAAAGAAGCTGTACAAAATGCCGTGGCTGAATGAAGCAAACGAATAGCTTTAAAGCTTTAAGGGAAAGCTAACTAGTTTGTTAAAGCGAGTGAGTTAAAGTTAGCGAATGAGTTTGCTGATGGCTTTGAAAGTATCGCCTTCAGCTTTGCCTAACCACTCAAAAACAACTGATTCCATATTGCTAATAATGCAGCCGGCATCGCGCAATCTGGCAATCGCATTGGCTTTATTCGCTACGTTACGCGAAATGATCGCATCTTCCACTACAAATACCTGCTTGGTGTTGACTAAAGCAAGGGCCGTTTGCAGCACACAAATATGGGCTTCCATCCCGGCCAATATTATTTGAGGCCGATCCACCGTTAACTGACGCATAAATTTGGGTTCAGAGGCGCAAGAGAAAACCGTTTTTTCAACAGCTTTGGCCTGCGTTAATTGCGCCAGCAACTCCGGTACTGTATTACCCAAACCTTGGGGATATTGTTCAGTAAATACAGTAGGTACTTCCAGCATGGCAGCTGCCGAAACGAGAATACCGCAGTTTTTTATCGTGGCCTGCATGGCTTCCGGCTGCATGACCCCAGCTAGCCGCGTTTGCACATCCACAATCACCAGTTGGCTTAAGCCTGCGTGGGCAATTGCATTAAGGCTATTTGAAGGTGCAGTCATATTAATCCAGTGGATTGAAGGTTAATTGGCTGGTATCTGGTTGCTGGATATTAGTAGCTGGTTAATATCCGCTAAATCAGACTCAGCCACAATGCCGGAAGCTGCTTTCAAACGGATAATGTTCACCAGATAGTTGTAACGCGCCTGCAAAAGGTCACGTTTTGCACTGAATAACTGCTGCTGGGCATTTAATACATCCACGCTGGTACGCACGCCCACTTCATAACCCAATTTAGTGGAATCTACCTGGCTTTGGCTACTGATTAAAGCTTGCTCCAACGCCTTCACTTGCGCAATGCTGGTGCTTAAATTCAAATACGCACGTTGCGTTTCAAGCTCAGTCTGACGCCTTGCCACTTCAACATCTTCCAGTGCTTTTTCTTTATTCCATACAGCTTGGCGTACTCTCGAATTCACCGCACCGCCTAAATATAAAGGTACTTGCAGTTGCAAGCCAATGACACCGGTTTTAAGCTGACTGCCATTACCAGTCGGGTTGCTGTTGGCATAGTTGTCGGTGTAACTCGCTACGGCATCCAAAGTCGGATAATGCCCGGCACGCTGACGCTCGATTTCCTGCTCGGCCAATTTCAGGCTTTCCTGCTGAATCTGAATATTCAGGTTGTTTTTATTCGTGACATCTAGCCAGGTTTCCATTGGCTGCTCAATCGGATTGGTCTTGAGGTCGGCCCGGACGGTGGCGAGTTTTTCCGGGATCGTCCCGATGATGGCCTGCACGGCGCGCTTAGCAATTTGAAACGCATTCAGCGCGGCGATTTCCTGGGCCACGATCAAGTCATAACGCGCCTGCGCTTCGTTCACATCAGTAATGGTGGCGTTGCCCACATCAAAGTTGGCCTGCGCTTGCTCGCGCTGGCTGCTTATAGTGGCCTTTTGGGCGGCAATCAAATCAATCTGATCTTGAGCTATCAACACATCAAAATAAGCTTGCGTGACGCGCAAAATCAAATCCTGCTGCGTGAGATTCCATTGTTTATCTGCCAGACTGACTTGCGTTTCGGCCTGGTCCATCTGCACCAGACTTTCTTTATCAAAAATCGGCTGGCGCGCATCCAGACCGTAGTTATAACCTTCGTAAGCATTGCGGCCTTGAAAGCGGAACGGGTTATTTGCGCCGGAACTATTAATAAAGCGGATATCACTGCGCGTAGCATTTGCGCCAGCAGTGAAATTGACTGATGGTCGATACAGCGCTTTCCCTTGCTCGATCAACTCCTGGGCGGCTTTATTCTGGTTTAAAGCGGAGGCTAATACTGGATCACGCGCCAAGGCTTGCTGGTAAATATCAATTAAGGTTTGTGGGCGATCAGCTGCTTGGGTTGGGCTCATCGCAGCCCAAATTACCCCGCCTGCTAAAATCGCCTGCCTGATCATTTTAAAATTCAAATCGGGTTAAACGAGGCGCGTTCATTAATGGCTGCAAACATGTTTCAAACAACACTTCATGCCTAAAAGCATCTTCACTAATGCGCTGCGTTAATGTGGCTTGCATGATAGGCAGGTCACCGATTACCGCAAATAGGCGTCCGCCAACTGCCAACGTTTTTTCCACAGCCGTAGGGCGAATCTGCATGGAACCTGTAAATACAATCACATCGTATGGCGCGCTTTCAGGCAAGCCATTCACCCCATCGCCAACATGCAAAGTCACATTATGGATATTGGCTTTATTTAAACGTAACTGCGCTTGGGCAGAGAGTTCAGGAATAATCTCTACGGCATGCACATGCTGCGCCAGTTTGGCTAACAAAGCAGTTAAATAGCCACTGCCCGTGCCGACCAATAAAACCTTATCGGTCTTTTTTACGGAAAGTGCCTGGAGAATGCGGCCTTCCAGTTTTGGAAACAACATGGTTTGACCATGGCCGATTGGCAGCTCTACATCCGCGAATGCCAGGCCAGCTTGAGACTCTGCTACAAAATGTTCGCGCGGCACTTCATCCAGCAATGCCAGTACAACCGGGTCCAACACTTCCCAGGTGCGAATCTGCTGTTCTATCATATTGAATCTGGCTTCGCGCATATTGAATCCAGCTTCGCTGATATCAAGCTTGGCTTCGCCCATATTAACGGCTTCGCCGATAGGATTTGCTTGCAATGCCGCAGCCGGGACTGGCGTTTGTATCATTTTGATTTTATTCCGATTAAATGAATTCAGTGGCCTATTATAACTTATGCAAAGCTTCAATTTATGAAGGCTTAATGCTTATTGTCCGGCCTACTTTTAGGGGATAAGTTCTATAAATGAACTGTAAATATTTATAAAGATTTGCGACTATTCCGTATGAATAGTTTTATAAATAAATCACTACGGGAAATACGGTAACCGCCAATACCAGCATCACCCATTCCATGCCCCAACGCTCCAAGTGGCCGGAAAAATGTAAAAACAGCGCGGAAATTGCAACAGCGTAGTAGGTCAAATAGATTATCAGTGCCATAAGTTCACCATGCGTAAATAGGATTTCATTATTTTTATCACTATAACGGCTTTATTATTATTGAAAAGGGCTATACCAAACAGTATTTAACCATGTATTACCGCTTTTTTATCAATCTGAATAATACTCGTACAAATATTTTTTCACAAAGTACCAAAATTGTGAACTCAATCATGATTTTAGCAAAACTATCGCTTGGATTTACAGTCACTTTAGCGTATATTTCAGGCATTGCTAGGGGTCTGTAAATTACGATTTGTGTTGATTTGCAGTGAGAATCACCCTTTGAACCTGATGCGGGTCATGCCGCCGTAGGAAAGCACAGTTCTTAATGCTTTCTTACAAATCAAAACCAGTAGGAAAGCGAATCTTCACTTTGCTTCTTACGTTATTGCTATAAGGAGCACCAAGTGAACGCCACCGACAAAACCCTCAATAAAAATCTCGTTAAATTTGTTAACGAAACCGCCGAAATCGACCCGGCCACCACCACAAATTTCACCAATTCGCGCAAAGTGTATGTGCAAGGCTCACGTCCTGACATTCAAGTGCCATTCCGTGAAATTTCACTAAGCGATACGCCTTCAGCCTTTGGTGCGGAAAAGAACCCGCCAGTTGTGGTGTACGACACATCCGGCCCTTATACAGACCCGAATGTAAAAATCGATATTCGTAACGGTTTGCCAGCATTGCGTGCTAAATGGATCATGGAGCGTAACGATGTTGAGCAATTGGATGGCCCAAGCTCAGAGTTCGGCCATCAACGCTTAGTTGACCCAGAGTTATCAGAAATGCGTTTCAACCTGCACCGCAAACCATTGCGTGCAAAACCAGGCATGAACGTGAGCCAAATGCATTACGCACGTAAAGGCATCATCACTCCGGAAATGGAATTCATCGCCATCCGCGAAAATCAACGCCGCGAGAACATGAGTGAATTGCTGCAAACACAGCATAAAGGCCATGATTTCGGCGCGAGTATCCCTAAAGTGATCACGCCAGAATTCGTGCGCGACGAAGTAGCGCGCGGCCGTGCGATTATTCCTTTGAACATCAACCACCCTGAAATCGAGCCGATGATCATCGGTCGTAACTTCCTGGTAAAAATCAACGCCAATATCGGTAACTCTGCTTTAGGTTCTTCCATCTCTGAAGAAGTGGAAAAAATGGTGTGGGGTACCCGTTGGGGCGGCGATACCGTGATGGACCTTTCCACCGGTAAAAACATCCACGAAACACGCGAGTGGATCATCCGCAACTCACCGGTGCCAATTGGTACTGTGCCAATCTACCAAGCACTGGAAAAAGTAAACGGCAAAGCTGAAGACCTGACTTGGGAAATTTTCCGCGACACCTTGATTGAGCAAGCCGAGCAGGGCGTGGATTACTTCACCATCCATGCCGGCGTACGCTTGGCTTACATCCCGATGACAGCAAAACGCATGACCGGTATCGTGTCACGCGGCGGTTCCATTATGGCGAAATGGTGTTTGGCGCATCATAAAGAGTCGTTCCTGTATGAACACTTTGAAGACATTTGCCAGATCATGAAGCAATACGACGTATCGTTCTCACTCGGTGATGGCTTACGCCCAGGTTCAATCTACGATGCCAACGATGAAGCGCAATTTGCTGAATTGCGCACATTGGGTGAGCTTACCCAGATTGCTTGGAAGCACGACGTGCAATGCATGATCGAAGGCCCAGGCCACGTGCCCATGCACTTGATCAAAGAGAACATGGACTTGCAGCTTGAGCATTGCGGCGAAGCTCCTTTCTACACATTAGGCCCATTAACCACTGACATCGCACCGGGTTATGACCACATTACTTCCGGCATTGGCGCTGCCATGATCGGCTGGTACGGCTGTGCAATGCTTTGTTATGTGACGCCGAAAGAGCATTTAGGTTTGCCGGACAAAGAAGACGTACGTGTTGGCATCATCACATACAAAATCGCAGCCCACGCGGCTGACTTGGCAAAAGGCCACCCTGGCGCACAGATTCGTGACAATGCTTTATCAAAAGCGCGTTTCGAATTCCGCTGGGATGACCAGTTCAACCTGGGCCTTGATCCGGAAAAAGCCAAGGAATTCCATGATGAAACCTTGCCGCAAGAAGGCGCAAAACAAGCGCATTTCTGCTCTATGTGCGGCCCGCATTTCTGCTCTATGAAAATCTCACAAGATGTACGTGATTACGCAGCTGAGCAAGGCATTGGTGAAGAAGAAGCTTTGCAAAAAGGTATGCAGGAAAAAGCCATTGAGTTCGTGAAAAAAGGTAGCGAGGTTTACCAAAAAGTGTAATCACTTTAGGTAACTTCAACCAATAACAAAAGCCAGCGAAAGCTGGCTTTTGTTATTGGTTCTGAACCCGAATTATCATCCGTCATATAAATTCATTCCATCCTCCGCATAAGTAGGCTTCTACCACAGACATCGCTAGATGGCCGCCTGCCAATCCAATATATCCATCCGGCCGCACTAAATAAAATGCCGTACCTGTAATGCCCATCCTTGCAAGTGCTTGCGTGTTGTGAACATCTTGGGGAATGACGTGAGTAATAACCCAATCATTAAGCTTATGTATTGCCTCTGGCGCATGCTGACCAATCACAATCAGGTGAAAATGCAAATCGTCCATTTTCTGGAAGATGTCCTCAACCGGACCATCTGTTTGTAATTTAAGCTGTAGCCATGGAAAGCGGTCACCCGCCTTGGGTGCATTGGGTGAATGAACGGCAAGCGTCTGCGATAATGCACTGTTCCGATAATGAATACCTGTTTGAGAAACTGTCCGAAATGCGCGCTGTTGAACGCTTTCAAACCTCATGGCAAACGCAGCAATCTTGGCCAAAATACGCGTACGAAAAACGCCAGCCAGCCAATGATTAGAAACCAGCATGTTAAATGCCCGATCAGTCGTGCGAAGCAGGCCCTGTGCCACTGGTAAACGTTCGGTCTCATACGTATCCAGCAGCTTTTCACTTGCCTTTCCTTTAATCACCATCGCCAGCTTCCATGCCAAATTATAAGCATCCTGCAAACCTGTATTCATACCTTGTCCACCCATCGGGCTGTGGATATGTGCGGCATCGCCAAGTAGGAAACAACGCTTATCACGAAATTTCTCTGCCGCACGATGGGCAATACGGTAAGTAGAAAACCAACTGCAGGCCTTGAACTCCAGGTTAACGCCTACCTCTTGCTGAATGGATGGGCTAAGCGTGCTGAAGGCAACATCATCTTCACCCCTCAGCCGCTCAGGCAGAATGCCAATAACCCGCCAGCGATCTTTGCCAGCCATGGGGAAAAACAGATGAAATCCATCCCGCCATAGATACACGTTAAGCTCTTCCGGCACCATATTGCCAATGGCTTCGGTATCGGCCACAAAAAATACATGCTCGTACGGCGCACCGGGAAATTTGATGTCGCAGAACTCCCTGACTGCGCTGTGCCCGCCGTCACAGCCAGCAATATAGGCCGCTGATATTTTACGCTGGCTGCCACCTGGCAATTGAAGGGTTGCAGCCACAGCATCGGCCGTTTGGCTGAGTGCGATTAACTCAGTATTCCACTGTACGAATATGCCTTGTTGATTGAGATGCTCACCCAGAATGCGTTCGTTATCATCTTGTCCGAGCATCAGCACAAATGGGTACGGACTGACCGTCTTGCCAATATCGCCTAATGGAATGCGGGCCATGCGTTTTCCGGCTGCCCACATATTGGCGGCATTCCCACGGCGGCCAAGTGCAAGTGCCTGTTCAGCAATACCGAGTTTGGAATAGATTTCAAGCGTGCGTGCATGTACGGCCATCGCGCGTGTCTGCTGTGCGGGCCCTGAGTGTTTATCCACGATCATCACCCGAACACCGCGCCTACCAAGCTGATTAGCCAGCATTAATCCCGTGGGGCCGGCACCAATAATAAGTACATCGATATCCATTGCAGATGCTCCTTGCACTTACCGCTATGTGTAAATCATACACTGTTGCGGCTTTGCAAAAAGCATGCAGGAAAAACCATTTAGTTAGTGAAAAAAGGTAGTGAGGTTTATCAGAAAGTTTAAAAAATTAACTTTATTTGACCGATTAAAAGTCAGCGAAGCTGGCTTTTTTATAGCCTTTTTCTAGCTAAATTCTTCGCTCAGCAGTAAAGCTAACCGAGCCTGTTTATTCATTAAGTGGAATCAAACAATGCCAGCTATGTCACACTATTGACTTAAAAATAGCTAAGGATAAAGATGACTAATGCGCTGTGGTTTCTTCTCATCGGAATCCTGATGCTTACGCGTGGCTTGACTGCCACCTCCCTGAAGAAAGTCCCTTTTACGCCTGCCATTGTTTACCTGGGTATAGGATTTTTGCTAGGCCCTTCTGTACTTAATCTGTTTTATTTCGATCCGATTAAACAATCAGCATTACTTGAAGTACTGACTGAAATTGCAGTGCTCATATCATTGTTTTCAGCAGGCATAAAAATGCCCGTACCCGTCAATTTGACACATTGGC
Organism: Methylotenera sp.; assembly: GCA_002928535.1. Lineage (GTDB taxonomy): Bacteria > Pseudomonadota > Gammaproteobacteria > Burkholderiales > Methylophilaceae > Methylotenera. The sequence continues at coordinate 62,364 of PERG01000007.1, forward strand.
GGCCACCAATGCGGCTTGCTTCTATCTCAATGATTTTAACGGTAGCACTGATTGCATTGTTCTCGTATGTAGTACTCAACTTACCCATTGGTGCCGGCGTATTGCTGGGTGCTGTCCTCGCCCCTACGGACCCAGTATTAGCCACCGATACACAATCCCGGTATCCCGGTGACAAAGATAAGCTTAGATTTACATTAACCAGCGAAGCCGGCATGAATGACGGTACCGCCTTTCCGTTCGTGATGCTCGGATTAGGTTTGCTTGGCATTCACGAGCTAGGGGAATTTGGTTGGCAGTGGCTCTTGGTGGATGTGGTCTGGGCGACTGCTGCGGCAGTAATCATAGGCGTCACGGGTGGTGCCCTGATTGGCAATGCCGTATGGAAGTTACGCGGACAGCAAGAAAAGCACGATGTGCTTGATGACTTAGTCGCCTTGGGACTCATTGCGATTGTATATGGCCTAAGTGTGCTGCTGCATGCCTGGGGATTTTTAGCAGTATTCTTTGCCGCGGTTGCATTACGCAATACGGAAATCAAACTCGCGCAAGCCGCTGGCGTAAAACCTGAACAATTAGCCGCGGGCGTAGTGGAACCCATCGTATCGGATATTGAAGTTTCTGAAGTGCCACCGGCAATTGTGAGCGCAGAATCATTGATATTCAAAGAGCACTTGGAAAGACTATCAGAACTCATGCTTGTTTTATTAGTGGGCGGCATGTTGTTTATCGACTTCTGGAACTGGCGATCAGTTAGTCTCGCCGCATTTGTCTTTATTGTGGCACGACCCGTGAGCGTATTCATTGGATTAATAGGCACCCAAACTTCGTGGCGAATTCGCGGTATTGCCGGATGGTTTGGCGTGCGCGGAATCGGCTCTGTTTATTACCTGATGTACGCCATACAACATGGCATCGGGGTGACATTAGCGCGTGACCTCGTACAACTGACCTTAATCGTTATTACGCTTTCTATTTTGCTTCACGGAACTAGTGTTAAACCGTTATTAAACCTGTTCTGGCACAAAAGGGATAAATAGCCATTGGCTCAGCTCTATGAGCGGTGCGCATTTCTGCTCATGAAGATTTCACAAGATGAACGTGAGTAGGCTGCCGCACAGGCATTGATAAGTAAGCGTCTTTGCAAAAAGGGCGAGTTAATCAGAAGGTTTAAGTTGTTATTTATTAGGCTGTGACAACTATCTATGACGGTACTGAGCTGCCTAAATTAGTTACATATTTATCGCATTCATCAATTACGAATTGTGGAATTGTTTGATATTTACTTGGGTTTACATGATAAATATAGTTATTTTCAATATGAAACGCTTCGTTTATAAATTTCAGAATTACATCTGATTCTATTCCTGAATTAATTTTGTCATCAGAAATTAAGCGGTAGAGATGAAGCTTTTCATAATTACTACTAGTTCTAAGATAGATATCTTTCATATGAAGGTCATTTTTTACTAAATTAAGCAACAACTGATAGTCGAATGTAGGTACTTCCGTTTTAATTTCTGCGAATCCCTCTTCTAGTTCCTCTTGGGTCATGACTCTAATTCTGATTTCATCAGCCTCTAGCTTCTCCCTTTTTGTAGGTTGATCTACTTTATGAAACAGATTTGAAAGAACATCCCATCCTGAATTTTTATTGCCTAGAATTTCAAATGTACGGCGTAAATAAACAAGTTTATTGAGATCATGAATATCTGATTTGAAATTGATTTTGTTAATCTCAACAAAATTCTTGATATCATCTCTTACGATTTCAGTCTCGGACAGCTGACCATGCTTGTTTTCTAAAAATGATGTATATGGCTTAGCAAAACGATCATTATGGTGAAGTAGCATATCTACTATAGGCTCAAAGTCATGAGTTAATAAAAGTACGGTTTTGTTCTTTAATGATTTATCTTTCCTAAACAACATCTCAATGATTGCGTATTTTTTATTTTTATCGAAAGACGAAATAGGGTCATCTAAGACAATTAAATCAGGAGGTGTCTTCAAAACATCGTGCATAAATAAAATTAACGCGAACGCATTTTTTTCACCAAAACTAAGGTGATTCTTCGCATTTGTTATTTCTTCGGAAAAATCATTGTGTATTAATTTAAGCTTATGCTCTCCAGTATTGTTTTCTATAAGACTTACATGGTAGTTATACCCAGCATTCTTTAGAAAGTTATTGATCCCAACACTGTTATCTCTAACTAATTGCTCTATCAGTCTCTTTTGTCTAACAATACTTCCATGTAATTCACCGGCTTCGTTAATTACCTCATCAATAGCATCATTAATAATTCTTACTTTCTCAACAGTGCTTTCAGACTTTAAATAAACATAAAAATCCATATCAATTTTATGTTCCTTCAGGCATTCAATAGCTTTTTCTACATCTTTGAATGATTGAAAACCTAACCTTTGTGCCTTTTGGAATTTTTTATTTAAATCCTCAATTTGCTCTTTGACTTGTCTTAGAAATTTTTCTTGATCGTCCGAATAACCATCAACATCAGTAATAATCTTCCTAATTGTTACTTTTGTCTCATCCGAAAAATAGCGATCTAACCGCTCAAAAACTGCAACAATTTTAGTTAAGTTTTCTACATTCTTTGCTTTATAAGTGCTGCCTATTAATTCGATACCTTCCCTTTTCGTACCTATATCGTTAGTACAGTACGGGCAATCCGTAGAAATGTCTAAATAAGACTTTCCGTCTATTTGCCATTTCATCCATTTATAATTTTCTGAATGTTGAATATATGCTTTGTAGCTCTTTAAACCTTCAGGAATATTTGCAACTTTGTTCCCATTCTTTAAAGCCTGAGCTACCGAACTAGATCCATGAATTCCAGTTTTTGTTGATTGTCCGAAACTAGAACTTAACTCATTTAAATCTAAAATTAGACTTGCAATATCTGGATCATCTGCAAGCATTGCTTTAATTTTTTTTATTCGTGAATCAATTTCCTGCATTCCATTTTCATATGCTTCGTCCTTTATGAAAATGTCAAAGCTACCTTTTAATAGCTCATCTGATTGGAATACAAACTCATTGATATATTTCTCATCAAAAATTTTGATGCTATTTATTCCATCTATACCTCTGACAATAGGATTAATAGACTCGTCATTCTTGAATTTGAATGGTTTTAGTTCTAATAATGTTTTTGACCCAGTAATTCTATCGTTTACAAAAGCATGCATTGATTTTGAAATGGTACTTTTCCCGGTACCATTTATTGCATATTTGATATTCAGATTGTTGTTTTTAATATGAATTTTTCCATTATCTATATTATTGCAATACTCGAAATTGATTTCCATAAGTTACCACCTACCATAGTTCTAATGTAATGAAATTCCTACAACTATAGTTCAATCAGAAATTCTGGTAACTGTCATATATAACAAGTAAAAATTAATTATTTCATTTTCACCTTGGAACTGTTTCAAATGCTTCAAATTATTGTAGAATGCGCACCCTGTTAGTGATGACGGGTGCTTAGCTCAGTTGGTAGAGCGTCGCCCTTACAAGGCGAATGTCAGCGGTTCGACCCCGTTAGCACCCACCAAAATTAACAGTCAGCATAACCTGCTAGGAGTGGTAGTTCAGTTGGTTAGAATACCGGCCTGTCACGCCGGGGGTCGCGGGTTCGAGTCCCGTCCACTCCGCCAACATTATTTAGAAACCGTTCGGTTTCTAATCAGTTTTAATCAAAGCACCAAAACGCAATCTTAGAAAACACCAGCAAATCGCTTGAACTAAGCGCTGGTGAATTGCGTCTTTCCCATTAAGATAATAATTACGGGCTGGCTGGCTAACTTTGTTAAAATGTAGCTATTCCCACCCTTAGTACGAAGCACATTTTGACCACTATTAAACTTACCAAAAAACCTGGCGACGCTCTGGCTGCAACTAAAGCGCCGGTGCGCCGCACTGACCCTGCCAAGCGTGACCGTACGGTAGCGCCGCCAAAGGCCCATATACCAAAAGAAGGTTCACCAGCTCGCGAAGAAAAACCAACAGCACCACGCGAAAGATCAGCGAACCCTTCTGCTTCAAAAGCTGGGCAACGTAACCATAGACATGACGGCAGCACTTATAACAGCCCAAGTAATAGCACAAGACGTGACCCTGCCGCGCCACAAGCGGAAGATGGCAAGCCCGCAGCAAAATGGTACCCGGATAGAAGCGCGACTACTAACGAACCTAGACAACCTAAACCACCCGGCATTGATACGCGCACTACACCACGCGCTAGCCGTGAAGAGCCGCAATATCGCCAAGCGCCACGTCGCGGTGGCAAAGTGCGGGATGGCTATGATGCAGAAACCGCGCAATATGGCGCAGCGGCAAAAGCGGCTTATAAATCCAGCGCAATTCCAACTGACTTACCGCGATTATCCAAAGTGATGGCGGAGCGTGGCATTTGCTCACGCCGCGAAGCGGATGAGTGGATTGCCAATGGCTGGGTGATGGTGGATGGCGTGATTACCGATACTTTAGGTTCACGCATTAACCCGGAAGCGGAAATCATCATCAGCAGTTACGCCTACGAAACGCAGGCGGAGAGTGTGACGATTATTCTGCATAAACCAGTCGGCTATGTGAGCGGCCAGGCAGAAGACGGCTACCAACCAGCGATTGTGTTGGTGCACCCGGATAACCAGTGGGAAGATGATCCTTTACTGCATACACATCAGCCTAAGCAATTCGAGCGCAGATTTTTGCAGGGCTTGGCACCAGCAGGCCGCTTGGATATTGACTCTACAGGCATGTTAGTACTCACTCAGGATGGGCGTGTCGCGCGCCGTTTGATTGGCGAAGATTCAGATGTAGAAAAAGAATATCTGGTGCGTGTGGAAGGCCAGTTGAGCGATGTGGATATGAAGCGCCTGAATCACGGCTTAAGCCTGGATGGCGAAAAATTGAAACCTGCGAAAGTGAGCTGGCAGAATGAAGACCAACTTAGATTCGTTTTACGCGAAGGCAAAAAACGCCAGATTCGCCGTATGTGCGAAATGGTTGGCTTGCATGTAGTCGGCTTGAAGCGCGTACGCATTGGTAGCATTAATTTGGGCAAGCTGCCAGTAGGCCAATGGCGCTATTTACGCCCTGAAGAAAAGTTCTAAACTTATACATTCTGAAAAATTGTAAATCAGCTTCAAAAGGATATTTATGGGTTTATTTGATAGTCTCGCCGGGTCGGTCATCGGCAAATTAGGCGGTGAGCGCGGCACCATGGTGCAAATTGCCATGGACCTGCTGAACAAACATGGCGGCGTGAGCGGCGTTTTGGCGATGTTTAAAGAAAAAGGCTATACCGACCAAGTGAATTCCTGGGTAGGCAACGGCCCGAATTTGCCACTCAATTCGGATCAAGTCACATTTGTATTGGGTCAAGGGGAATTGGCGCAAATGGCAGCCAAGTTTGGCATTACGCCTGATAGCTTGAGCAGCAAAATCGCGGAACATTTGCCGACGGTGGTAGATAAGTTAACCCCGAATGGCGTGGTTAACGATAGCACTGGCAATTTGCTAAGCACGGTGATGGGCATGTTTAAGTAATACCTTGAGGGCTAACTGCCCTTTTTTTATGATTATTTTTTATTGTTAGAATGCAACTATGGATCTGATTTTATTGTTAAAAGCTGCCGTCATGGGCATTGTGGAAGGTGCAACTGAATTTTTACCCATTTCCAGCACTGGTCACCTCATTTTGGCTGGGGACTTAATGAATTTTATGAATCACGACAAACGAAGCGTGTTTGAAATTGCGATTCAACTTGGCGCGATCCTGGCAGTAGTCTGGGAATATCGTCAGCGGTTTGTCAGTACTTTTGCCGGACTTGGTCGCGACCCCATTGCTAACCGTTTAATCATTAATCTATCAATTGCGTTTTTACCGTTAGCGATATTAGGGCTGATGTTTGGTGACCTCATTAAAGCGGTATTATTCAAACCCGTTCCCGTGGCCATTGCCTTTATTGTAGGTGCGCTAATTATTCTGTGGGCAGAAAAAAGGCAGCATACGATTACCGTTGAAACCGTGGATGATATCAAACCGATTGATGCATTAAAGCTGGGTTTTGCCCAAGCGGTTGCGTTAATTCCCGGTATGTCACGCTCCGGTTCTACGATCATTGGCGGGTTATTTTTTGGTTTATCGCGCAAGGCAGCAGCCGAGTTTTCTTTTTTTCTGGCTGTACCAACCTTAGGGATCGCATCGATTTACTCAATATATAAAGACCGCGCATTATTAAGTATGGATGACATGGGCGCCTGGATTGTGGGTTTTATCTTTGCGTTTATCAGTGCGATGATCGCAGTGCGTGCACTGATTCGCTATGTGAGCCATCACGACTTTACGATTTTTGCCTGGTACCGCATTGTCTTTGGGGTCATTGTGTTAGTGACTGCCTACACAGGATTAGTTAACTGGTCCGTACAATAATATAGCTCAATGAATCAATCTAAGACACATGGTGATGCAATCACCATGTGCCGGTTGCAATAGCGTCAGCTACTGTCGTACCATTCAACAAGTTGTTCTCCCAGTGTTACTGCTAATGGCCGTGGTACTTAGCGCGGCATTGGGGAACAAGGCAGCGTATAAGTTATCTTAATTTTGAGTTCCGGGCTTTAAGCCGTTTTATCGTTGTGCATCCATTAAAACCGCAGTGAGAACCGTCATGAAAAAAATTCTAAAATATTCAGCTTTCGGTGTGGCTGGCCTGTTGGGCTTGATCGTCATAGGCATTGCAATTATTGCAGCGACCTTTAACCCGAATGACTATAAACAGCAGATCATCGATATTGTTAAAGAAAAAAAAGAGCGCACCCTGAAACTGGATGGTGATATCTCACTCGCGTTCTGGCCGAGTATTGGCGCTAATTTAGGCAAAGTATCCTTATCGGAACATAAAGGTAGCAATGAATTTGCTTCTTTGCAAAGCGTTAAAGTTTCTGTCGCATTACTGCCTTTGCTCAAAAAACAGCTCATTATCGATACCATTTACATTGACGGTGCCCGTGCCAATATCGTGCGCTACAAAGACGGCACTACTAACTTGGATGACTTGCTGAGCAAGGATGAGGAAGAATCCGAAACCGTTAAATTCGATATCGACGGCATTATCATTACCGACTCAGCCGCAAGCTTTACCGATGAAAAAACAGGCGGTAAATATGCACTCAATAAATTTAACCTCACTACCGGGCACGTTGCGCTCGCAGAACCCATTGAACTGGAAACCGACTTTAGCATCACGGCAAACCAGCCAGAAGTGGCGGCTAATGCGGTAATTAAAGGCCATTTCCTGGTAGACCCTGATAATAAACACTATGCAGCTAAAGGTTTTACTGCGGATATCAAAGGCAACTTGCTGGGCGGCAAAGATATGGAGATCAAGGCCAGCGGCGATATTGATGCCAAGCCTGAAACCCGTGAATTCCTCATTGAAGATTTGAAATTAGCCGCAACCGGCTTATTTGATGGCGCCAAATTGACGCTGGACTTTGATGCGCCTGAACTGATTGCACAAAAAGATGAAGTGACCAGTAAAAAAGCCTCGGTGAACATTGTTCAGGAAAAAGACGGCGATACCATGAAGGCCAACCTGGTGATGGCTGACGTGAAAGGTTCGCCAAAAGCATTGCAAAGCAGCGGTATCACTGGCGACCTGACCATGAACCAGGGCAAGCGCAGCGTAACCGGCAAATTTGCTTCGCCATTCAAAGGCAATCTTGAAACACTAATTTTCGATTTGCCGAAATTGGCAGGCAATCTGGATATTAAAGACCCGGCTTTACCTAACGGCGGTGCGAAGGGGACTTTTGCCTTAACTCTGCATGCCGATGCGAAACAAGAATTGGTGAACAGCCAATTTAACCTTAAGGTAGACACGACCCAATTAAAAGGGGATGTTGCTGTTGCCAGCTTTAAACAGCCGAATATTAAATTCAACCTGAATGCAGATACTTTAGATTTGAATAAATTACTCGGCCCGTCTAAATCCGAGCCAGCGTCTGCTAAATCCAAATCTGATAAACCTGCAGATCTGTCGGCATTGAAAACACTATTACTGGACGGCAAAATTGCCATCGGCAAATTGCTATATGACCAATATGTATTAACCGGGTTGAACGTGGCGATTAAAGCCAACGGCGAAAAACTGGCGTTGACTGGCCTCAATGTAAAACTGGATGACAGCCAGATTAGAGGCAATTTTGGCATCAGCCAATTTACACGGCCTTTATATACCTTCGATATCGATATTGATCGCATCAATGTAGACCGCTACCTGAAACCGAGTGCGGCTGGCAATAACAAGGCTGCCGCTAAAGCAGACGATAAGCCTTTGGATTTAAGTGCATTGAAAGCCTTAAATGCCGACGGTTCGCTCCGCATCGGGCAATTACAGTATGGCAAAACCAATGCCAGCAATGTGCGTATCGATCTTAAAGCCGATGGACAGAAACTCAGTGTGAACCCTTTAACAGCGAAAGTGGATGATAGCCAAGTGAATGCCAATGTTGGCATCACACGGTTTCATGACCCGATCTACAGCTTTAATGTGAACATCGATAAACTGGATGCGGATCGCTACATCACCAAAAGCGATAAACCTGCCGCCCCCAGCACTACCAATAGTGGCGACACACCGATAGATTTGAGCGCACTAAAAAAGTTGAACGCCTCGGGCGAGGCCAAAATAGGCTGGCTTAAACTCGCCAACGTTAAAACTGAAAACGTGAATATTGGCCTGAAAGCGGCTGATGGTATTGCTACCGTTTCACCTTTTGCGGCCAATTTATACCAAGGCAGCATGAACGGCTCTTTGCGTGTGGATGCCAGAAGTACACCCAGCATCGCGTTTAAACAGGATATGAAGAACATTGCTATCGGACCATTATTGGTGGATGCGATCAATAATAATATGCTGGAAGGTAAAGGCACCCTTGGGGTGGATATTACGGCCAGCGGCAATTCCGTTAATGCGCTCAAAAAAGCCTTGAACGGCAAAGCCGCGATCAACTTGGTGGATGGTGCCGTGAAGGGTATCGACATTGCTGGCACATTGCGTGACATGAAATCACAGCTGAATGTTTTAAAAGGCAAAAGCAGTGTGGGCGCAGACCAAAGCAAAAAAACCGATTTCAGCGAATTGAAAGCCACCTTCGATATTAGGAATGGCGTGGCGCATAACGAAGACCTTGAAATGAAAGCGCCTGTTTTACGCTTAGGTAAAGGTGATAGCCGCGGCGACATTGATATCGGCAATCAAACTATCAATTACCTGGCGAAACCCACGGTGGTGAAATCCCTGAAAGGCCAAGGCGGGGCAGACCTGGATGCACTGGCCGGCTTTGCCATTCCCGTGAAAATTACTGGTACATTTGCCCAGCCTAAATACGGGATGGATTTCGCGGCGATTGGCACTGCGCTGGCAAAATCTAACCTGCTGGATAAAGTGGGGGGTGAAAAAGGGGCTGCAGTGAAAGAACTGATCGGCGGTGATGATAAAGTGAAAGCGCTCGAAGGGTTACTGAATAAAAAGAAAACCCCGGCTGAAACCCCTGCTACAGCGCCGACAGAAGCTGCACCAGCTACAACCAGTGAAACCGCTCCAGCGGAAAAACCAAAAACTGCAGAAGAAATTGCTAAGGAAAAAGCGAGAGAGAAATTGAATAAGATGCTGGGTTTCTAAGCTTAGTGTTTTAGCCTAGTAAGCCAGCACCTTAATCTGACTACATTGACTTTAGATTAGTCGTGTTTGTCTTTTTTATGTTTATGGTCATGATGGTCATGTTTATTATGACCAGGCGCATTCTCGCTGTTGCCTGGGCCGTCACGGTGCTTAGGATGGTGATGTACACAAGCTGTAATCAGCGGTAATGCCAATGCAATAATAATTAAGTATTTCATTTTTTTAGTCCTTTTTGTAGTCCAGATGAATGTTCAGAGTGAATATCCATTGTGAAGACATCGTACGCTATATAAGGTTTTATGCGATAACAATATTAAGTCTGAACATGAATATTGCCCCCACCACATTCGCTACACGTTTGATCAGCTGGCAAAAGCAGTTTGGCCGTCATGATTTACCTTGGCAGAACACGCGCGACCCGTATGCCATTTGGGTGTCTGAAATCATGTTGCAGCAAACCCAGGTCACTGCCGTGATTGGCTACTATGCCAAATTTATGCAGCGCTTTCCCACTATCGCTGCACTGGCTGCAGCGAGCCAAGAAGAGGTCTTGCAGCACTGGAGCGGCTTAGGCTATTACTCGCGGGCGCGCAACCTGCACCAGGCTGCAATCAATATCATGACATTCCATGATGGGGAATTTCCACAGGACTTTGAAACCATCCAGACATTACCGGGCATTGGCCGTTCCACCGCTGCGGCAATTGCTTCGTTTGCATTTCATCAAGTACAAACAATTTTAGACGGCAATGTAAAAAGAGTACTGGCCCGGCATTTTTGTATAGAAGGTTGGCCTGGCACCCCTGCGATAGAAAAGCGCTTATGGACACTGGCGGAGACTTTGTTGCCTGAACAGGACATGGTGGCCTATACCCAAGGACTGATGGATTTAGGGGCGACACTTTGCACCCGCAGCAAACCACAATGTCCAGTGTGCCCAGTAAATACCAGTTGCGAAGCTTTTAAACAATCCCGTGTCAATCAATTGCCCACGCCCAAGCCGCGTAAAGCCATGCCGGAAAAATCGATCCAGATGTTGATCTTATTGCGTGGAAATGAAGTGATGCTGGAAAAACGGCCTGCCAAGGGTATATGGGGCGGGTTATGGAGCCTGCCTGAGTTGGAAATAGATGCAGATAGTGCTGCTGTAGTATTGGATCGCTTTGGTACACATACGCCTGCTCATGCCTCCCCGCCTAAACTCAGCCATGCTTTCACACATTTTAAATTGCATATTCATCCCGTGGCCCTTCATCTGACCCAGCCTAAAATGGCCCAAGAAATGCCTGGCCAAATATGGCTTAGTCTAGAAGACGCACTAGGTGCAGCCATTCCCACGCCAGTTCGGACTTTATTAGCCAACGTTCAAAAAATAAATGTTTAGGCAATTGATTGAATTTTTGTCTTTGCACTGTTGTCACAAATGGTACATTACTTAACTAATCAACAATAAGGAGACATTCATGGATACTAATCCACTAAATCCACAATCAGCTTTACCAGAAGTGACCAAAGAACAATTGATTGCAGACTTTAAAGTTGTGATTGCAGATGCTGAAGCAATCTTAAAAGCCAGCGCAAGTCAAAGTGGCGAATCACTGGCTGCATTACGCGATAAAGCGTCTGAATCTTTAGCCGTTGCCAAGGAAAAACTTGCAGAAGCGCAAGCCATGGCTAAGCAAAAAGGTTTGATTGCGGCAGCAGCAACTGATCGCTATGTACATGAGAGCCCATGGGTTGCGGTTGGTGTTGCTGCGGGCTTAGGACTGGTAGTAGGCGCGTTGTTGAATCGCCGCTAATAGGCGACCGACATTATGCCTAACGAAGGACTTATCGCTTCAATACAAAACCTGGCTGGCAGTTTTCTTAGTATCGTTCAAACGCGTCTGGAACTGGTACGCGTTGAAATTGAGGAGGGTCGCCAGCATCTGGTACGCTTGCTGGTTTTAACCCTGTTCTCAATATTCTGCTTATGTATGGGTGTTTTCTTATTGGCGATTCTATTGATCGTGCTGTTTTGGGATACACATCGGGTGCTCGTCATTAGCTTGCTGACCATCTCATTTTTAGCTGCCGGCAGTGTTTTATGGATGATGACTTTAAATACGCTCAAGCGCATGCCAAAAATGTTTGAAGCGAGCTTGGCTGAATTATTAAGAGATCGCCATCATCTCGGAGGATAAAAATGGATAAACGGTTAAATATGTTAGCGAAGCGACGACATTTACTCTTAACCCAAGCTGCTATCCAACGGGAATTACTCATGGATGAATTAGCGCCTTGGCAAGCTAGACTCGCGATGGCTGAGAAGGGGCTCTCTGCAGTGCGCTACGTAAAAAGTCACCCGACCTTATTGATAGGTGGCTTAGCTTTATTTGGGTTATTACGCCCCGGCGCCAGTCTCCTTGGGCGGGGCCGAGCCGCTAAATGGTTACATACTGGTCTTGCTACTGTAAAAATTGCCCGCAAGCTCTATAGCATGCTACCTAAGAAGCCCCTACCACCTCAAGTAGTTAAGTAATTGCAGTAAACAAAAAAGCGGCCTAGGCCGCTTTTTTTATTTAGATCAATATCACAGCAGTCTGTTATTTGCTGTTAATGACCATGTTGGTCTTTATTTTTGATCCCAAGAATCTTCCCACATACAGTGTTTGATTTTGTGACGGTTTGCAATTAACTCATCAATGCTAGGCTCATCATTTAAAGCGCGTTTAATGGCCAATTTGGTTGCATCATAGTTATTTTTGTACATATCGGCTTTGTCTAGCTTGCCTTCTTTTTCCAAAGCGATACAGCCCGGGTCAATCCAAACCAGGCTGATAATGCACAAATCATTCACTTGGTCTTTAGGGATGATGCCTTCAATAACACAGTCAAGGATCGCGTCAGCGGTAGCCGCTTGCACAACACCACCGAACAAACTTACGTCAGTACTGCCTTTCAAAGTCACTTTAGGGACTGTCATACATACTGGACGTACCAACTGGTTGATGTCGCGTACAGCGAACATCGCAGTATGGCCTTTGCTTTGCGCCATCAGATTGGCAAAGGCTTGGCCTACTGGACCATCAGTCGCACCGATTAAGATTTCCGGCATTGCTGCTGTAACGTCTTTACCTTCAGAATAAACGGTGGCTTCACCTGCTTTGAAAATGATTTTTGACATAAGATTTCTCTCAAATACATGAATAAAAAGCTATTTTAGCAAATGCGCGCCATCACTACCAATGCAACTTTGCTAAATTACTTATTTAGCTAACTGCAATTGCATATCCACATGCGGGATATTGGCGTCTTGATAGATACCGCTGGTAGCTTCAAAGCCGGCTTGCTCATAAAAACTGATCGCATGGGTTTGCGCGGTGAGCTTAACGACGGGGGTGCCCTGTGCCTGACAAATAGCCACTGCCTTAGTCAACAATGCCTGACCCACGCCACATCCACGCCACGGTTTAACCACCGCCATGCGGCCGATTTTCTTGAAATCAATAATCCGTGCACAACCAACGGGTTGGTCGCCTGAGATGGCTAAAAGATGCACTGCTACGGCATCGATCTCATCCCATTCAAACGCAGGGTCGACTTCCTGCTCCTCTACAAACACTTCTTGCCGTATGGCGGTTAATTGTGGTGCATGGCTTTCCCATGTCACCTGTAACACTTGAAATTCGGCTGACATTTTTTAAACGTTCCTACTGGTGAGGTTAATCGCAAACACACTCAAAAGCTGAAGCTGCAAACTTGCAGTCTAAAACAGTTCAGTGCATCATGCATCTTTGGTTTTGATTTGATAATTAACTTCAACTCACTATTCCATTAACTTTTCGCATTCATTCAAAGGTTTTCTTATGCAAAATTATCAAACGGCTATTGCCCGCATCCTGCTTTCCCTGGTCTTCCTTGGCACCGTTATTTTACGTTTAATGGTCATCACCAGCCAACCGAATGGCTATATGGATTATCAAGTTTCCTTAGGTCAGGTAGGGCTGCCAGGCATATTCGCTCCATTATTAATCTTGGTGCAACTGGTTGCAGGTATCGGATTATTAGTTGGTTTTAAAACCCGCTTTTTTGCCTATGTATTAGCCGTTTTAGCAATTTTCCTTGCCATCGTATTAGGCCGTTTTGATTTCCAATCCATGTTCATTTACCTCGGTATTGCCGGTGGTATGCTCATGTTAGCGACTTATCCCAAAACCGGCTTAAGTATAGATAACCGTGTGAAAAAAGATCATATTTTCTAATACATAGTATGTGTAAGAAATAAAAGTACACATCAAAAAAGCGGCTTATGGCCGCTTTTTTTATTGCGCTTACTCCCACTCCAGATGCGGATAAATCGTATTAATGTTGCGACGATTGGTGGTATTGAATAATTGCCATTGGCTTTGTTCACTCGCAGCGGCTTTATCCATCGTCGCTTCCATGCTTTCACCTTTTTTTATTGCTTGGCGAATATCTGCCAGCAATACTTTAAGATAATGCTGCTCTTTGTCCAATGCGGCCGTCCAATCCTGCGTGACCGGACCATGGCCGGGAATGACTTGCTTCGCCATATAGGTTTTTAACTGGTCAATAGCGGCAATCAAGCCTTTAATGTCACCCTCAATCACCGGTGTACGCTCAATGAACAGTAAATCACCGGTCCATAGGCTGCCGGTTTTATTATCCAGAAGCGTAATATCGGTGTTGGTATGGGCTGGCGGGAAAGCTGTTAATGTTAAAAGACGATCGCCCAGATCGAGGCTTAAAGTATCTTTCACCACCACATCCGGCTTAACGATGTCAGCACCTTTAGCCGCATCGCCCATGTATTGTTTGTTAATGCGGGCGTAGTTTTCACGGCGCAATTCCATGGCATTGGCCAGTTTCTCATGGCCGACAAATTGGGGTTTATCTTGTATAAAGGCCGCATTGCCAAAAATATGGTCAGGATGCACATGGGTATTAATCACGTACAGGATAGGCAACGCAGTCACTTTTTTGATTGCTGTTCGCAATTGCTGGCCGATCTGCAGATTACCACCGGTATCGATTACCGCGACGCCCTTGCTGCCAACAATAAAGCTGATATTGCAGATATCTCCTTGGTAGCCTTCAGCGATATCTAGATGCTGACCATGATGGACATAAATGCCATTACCGACATTTTCCATGGTTATTCCCGTTGATGTAATTGCAGCCGATTTAGTATCGGCGTGGGCACAACCCACCAGGAATAAGCCCGCCAGCGCTATAAGCTGTACACGGATTATCCAATGTTGATACAAGCGATCAAATCCCATAGAGACCTACTTTCTGGAAAATATTGCAGTAACTGACTAGGCTAATGATAATATCTCATATCCGATTTTCATGTGGCTTAGCCACGCTATCCAATTTGAGGATTTTGCATGATGAATGGCGATTTACGTTATACAAAAACTGCGGTGGTGCTGCATTGGCTGATTGCCATTGGCATTTTTTCGATGTTTGCATTAGGCTGGTTCATGAGCGGCTTACCCAAAGAAGCCCCCAAACAAACCGCTTATGATTTATTCAACTGGGGCATTTATACTTGGCAAATGACAGAGCCTGTTTCTCCCAGGACTTTTTATTACAATTTGCATAAATCCATAGGCGTAACCCTTCTGGCCATAATTGCAATTCGGATATTGTGGCGTATCACCCACAAGCCACCTCCATACGTAAGCACCCTTAAAGCTTGGGAAAGAAAGCTAGCTACCGGCACCCATCATTTGCTTTATTTGCTCATGATTGCCCTGCCGGTAAGTGGCCTTGTGATGAGTGCTTACAGTAAATACGGTGTGAAATGGTTCGGCATCCCTTTTATCAAAGGCCTGGATAATAATGCCATGCGTGAGTTTTATCTTGAAGTGCATGAAGCCGTCGGGATTATTGTGCTGTTGGTGGTGATTCTGCATATAGCAGGTGCGCTCAAACATAAATTCATCGACAAAGATGACACCATGAAACGCATGTCTCTGTAGATATTCCCTGTAAATATTTAAAGCCCTCAATTGAGGGCTTTTTTAATAGGTAACTGGAAGTGCTCAACTACTTATTTTGGCAACCCTACTTCCCGACCACTACTGCCGCGCCACTCTACATCACAGCAAAGCACACTTAGTTTTCCATCCAGTTGAAAAGTGGCAGACAAAGTAACGCACAATCGCGAGCTGGCAACAGACAGATAAGGTCGGCTTATTTGTAACTCTCCGGGCTGGAACATGGCGCGATAATGGTAAGGCTTACGCGACCAATCGGCGCCATCCGCGTTTTCTAATGGCAGGAATGGGGTGAGGGCGGCCAAGCGCTTCGCCACCATGCTGGCACCAAGCTGCTTACCGTGAGCATCAATGACATAACAACGATCGACCTTTTCCATATCAATCAAGGAAGCACATGCAGATTGCATGGGGCGACTTTCAGCCAAGTGTTGCAGTGCCAATTTAAATTCAGCCATGTAAGGCCGCAGCTCATCCATAGAGACTGAAGGTTTCTTGTCAGCAAGTTCTCCAATACCACCATCACCATGCTGTAACGGCGCGGGTGTGGGCATGGCGAAATAAAAGCCCTGCACTAGGTCAGCGTTACTATCTAAAGCGATGATGGCTTGCTCTCGACTTTCCACCCCCTCGATCAGTGCTAGGCTGCCCGACTCATGGATGAGTGCCACGGTTGCTCGCAGGATTCGACGCGCCTTGTCATTAATCTCAGCAGCGGCAATCATTTTTCGATCCAGTTTGACAATGTCGGGGCTTACGCGCCATATCCGCTCAATATCAGAGGCTTCTGCGCCAAAGTCGTCTATAGCGATTAAACAGCCTAAATCCCGATAAAATTTTACGGCTTCGTCTAGTAGCTCGGCATCAGGAATGACGCCTTCGACGATTTCGACCACTACCTGCTTAGGAGAAATGCCATAGCTCGCCATCAACTCTGCGAAAAATGGCCCATGATCGCGCCGACGATTAATGACCTGTGCCGACACATTGAGGAACAACCAGTGGTTATTGATTTGGGCTAACTGGTAATTGTGCAGGTGGATAGTACGGCACAAACGATCCAGAAATACGCATTGTGCATCGCTAATATGGCGGCCGTCCCCATTAAACACTTGCATTGGTGAAATATTCTTTCCTTCCAATTTAGTTGCACGCAACAATCCTTCATGGCCCACTATTCTTCTATGTGGCAAGCTGTAAATAGGTTGAAATGCGCTGTCCAGCCGTTTGTCACCAAAATAGCCGTATACACGCTCATCCTTCGCATTTATGGACTGCTTGATATAGCTGAGTGAAGCAAGATCTACGGGAGCAGCCACCTCTATTTCAAGTGCTAGCGCCGTGGAAATGTTTAACATAATGTGAGCCCCATAAAAAAACGCCTACTTGGCGTATGCCAAATAGACGTCTTTGTCTTTGTACTTTATTATTATCAAGCCCTACGTTGGGCAAAGTCACTACGTTTTAAGCAAGTCTCATACCATATCTTTTTAGGGCTTGTCCTTGCAGGTATTAAAAAATCAAACACTATCGTAATGAATGTCCTACACACTCTAGGACTGGAATTGATTTTTTATCTCTAAACGGGAATAAAGATGGACTGGGCGTATAAGTGCTATAAGGGTGCATCCACTCTCACACCATTGCCTAACATGGTGCATGATCTAAATAGCTGTGCACTGGTAACTGTTACCCAATTAAATCAAGTGTGATATTGCTGGCTAAGCGCCCTGACCGCATTTAACATACATGCTGCGTTTTCTGGTGGCGTCCACTGTGTGATGCCATGGCCAAGGTTGAACACATGACCACTGCCTTGGCCGTAGCTCGCCAAGATATTAGCCACTTCTTTTTCAATAGCTTCTGGGGTAGAGAGCAAAATCGCCGGGTCTAGGTTACCTTGCAGCGCAACTTTATTACCTACACGCTGGCGTGCTGACCCAATATCTACAGTCCAATCCAAGCCCAAAGCATCTGCACCAATTTCCGCCTGTGCTTCCAGCCATAAGGCACCGCCCTTGGTGAATACGATGCGCGGTACGATGCGGCCATCATGTTCACGTGTCAGGCCGTTAACAATCTTTTGCATATAATTCAGGGAAAACTCTCTGTAAGCATTGTGCGAGAGGGCACCACCCCAGGAGTCGAAAATCATCACGGCCTGTGCACCGGCTGCGATTTGCGCGTTCAGGTATTGAATGACGGTTTGTGCCGTGGTTTCCAAGATATGGTGTAGTAAATCTTGCCTTGCATAAGCCATTTTCTTAATATTAAGAAAATCTGTACCGCCTTTGCCTTCTACCATATAGGTCGCAAGTGTCCACGGGCTGCCGGAGAAACCAATCAATGGCACGCGGCCATTAATCGTTTTGCGGATCTGGCTGACCGCATCGAATACGTATTGCAGCTTAGCCATGTCCGGCACGGTTAACTTTAGGATATCCGCTTCTTCACGCAAAGTGCGTTCAAACTTTGGACCTTCGCCTTCTTCAAAGTACAGGCCCAGACCCATGGCATCCGGCACAGTCAGAATATCTGAGAAAAGAATCGAAGCATCCAGCAGCGGATACCGGTCTAGCGGTTGCAACGTCACTTCAGTAGCAAAGTCAGGGCTTTTGCATAACTGCAAGAAACTGCCGGCGGTTTTACGGCTTTCGCGATACTCAGGTAAATAGCGGCCAGCCTGACGCATCATCCATACTGGGGTGTAATCCGTTGGTTGACGCATCAGTGCTTTTAAGAAAGTATCGTTTTGTAATTGATTCATAATTTACTGCCTAATAAAAAAGGATACAAAGCAGTTTAACTTTGCATCCTTTGTTTTTGTAGCTAACTTTTAAACCTATTATCTAGGTAATGTAGAAGTACCCATCAAGAACTCATCAACTGCTTTAGCTGCTTGCCGGCCTTCACGAATTGCCCACACCACTAATGATTGGCCGCGACGCACGTCACCTGCGGCAAACACTTTAGCCTTGCTGGTCTTGTAGCTTTCCGGGCCTTCTGTGGTTGCTTTAGCATTGCCACGCTGGTCTTTTTCTACGCCGAACGCATCTAGCAGTTTTTGTACTGGCGACACAAAACCCATGGCTAACAATACGAGATCCGCTTTAATGGTGAACTCCGTACCTTCTACTTCTACCATCTTGCCTTCTTTCCACTCGACTTTACAGCCTTTCAAGTGAGTGACTTTGCCGTTCTCGCCGATCAATTCTTTAGTGGTGATAGACCAGTCACGATTAGCGCCTTCTTCATGCGAGCTTGAAGTGCGCATTTTTAGTGGCCAGTTAGGCCATACTAATTCTTTATTCTCTTTTTCCGGTGGTTGTGGCATGAGCTCGAATTGTGTGATGCTCACTGCGCCATGGCGGTTCGAAGTACCAACACAGTCAGAACCGGTATCGCCACCGCCAATGACCACCACGTTTTTATTGGTCGCCATGACTTGGTCAGGCACGGTATCACCAGCCACCACTTTATTTTGCGGTGTTAAGAAGTCCATGGCAAACATTACGCCGTCTAATTCACGGCCTTTTACGGGTAAATCACGTGGCTGTTCAGCACCCCCAGCCAAAATCACCGCATCGAACTCTGCCATCAAGTCGTCGGCTTTTACATTTTCGCCTACGTGTTGATTCACGCGGAACTCCACACCTTCAGCCGCCATTTGGATCATGCGGCGGTCAATATGTGTTTTTTCCATCTTGAAGTCGGGGATACCATAACGTAACAAACCACCAATACGGCTATTTTTTTCCAGCAGCACCACCTCATGACCTACACGCGCCAATTGTTGAGCGGCGGCCATACCGGCAGGACCAGAACCTACAATCGCCACTTTTTTACCGGTTTTAACCGCCGGCACTTCTGGTTTGACCCAATCATTTTCCCAGGCCTTATCGATGATCGCATGCTCAATGGACTTGATACCTACTGGATCAGCATTGATGTTAAGCGTACATGCTGCCTCACAAGGGGCAGGGCAGATACGGCCGGTGAATTCAGGGAAGTTGTTGGTGGAGTGCAATACATCGATCGCAGTACGCCAATCCTGGTTATATACCAGGTCATTCCAGTCAGGAATAATATTGTTGACCGGGCAGCCGGTAGTACAGAACGGGATACCACAATCCATACAGCGTGCACCTTGCTGTTTAGCTTGCTCATCGGTCAGATGTAATACAAATTCTTTGTAATTCTTAACGCGATCTTTGACCGGCAGATTTGCTTC
Source organism: Methylotenera sp. (assembly GCA_002928535.1). Taxonomy (GTDB): domain Bacteria; phylum Pseudomonadota; class Gammaproteobacteria; order Burkholderiales; family Methylophilaceae; genus Methylotenera. The sequence goes on from PERG01000007.1 coordinate 82,320, forward strand.
TGCCAGTCGTTGATATTCCATAAACCCTGTTACCTTGCCCATTTTGTAACCTTTATCTCTAATTCTTATACTTAGAATTTCATCACATTAAATTTACGCACAAATCCACCTTAAGCTGTATGGCATCAGGTGGATTTTTTACGATTAAGCCGCTTGTTTGCTTGCGGCTGCAGCGAGTTCGGTCAATGCACGTTTGTACTCGTGCGGCATGACCTTAACAAACTTGGCGCGTGAATTTGCCCAATCGGCTAACAATTCATTCGCGCGTGGGCTGTCAGTATATTTCGCATGGTTCTCAATCAGCGATTTGAGGGTTAGCTCATCTGGCTGGTTGAGATGCTGCACTTTGCCGATATCGGCATCGGCGACTTCAACTTTTTCCAATGCCACCATGCTCATATTGCAGCGTTTAGCGAACATACCGTCTTCATCATAGACATACGCTACGCCGCCGCTCATCCCTGCTGCAAAGTTCTGGCCGGTCAAGCCCAATACCACCACGGTACCGCCGGTCATGTACTCACAACCGTGGTTGCCCACACCTTCTACAACCGCAGAAGCACCTGAGTTACGTACACAGAACCGTTCACCCGCGACACCGCTGAAGTAAGAGGCACCAGTCGTTGCACCGTACATCACGGTGTTACCGACGATAATATTTTCATGCGCAATGCCACGGAACGCTTTAGGTGGTTTGATCACAATACGACCGCCACACAGGCCTTTACCTACATAGTCGTTACCTTCACCGGTTAATTCGAAAGTGATGCCTTTGGCCAGGAAGGCCGCAAAACTTTGACCTGAGGTGCCGGTGAAATTAACGTGTATCGTGTCATCCGGCAAACCGGCATTGCCGTAGCGCGTTGCAATCTGGTTAGAGAGCATAGTGCCCACGGTACGGTTAGTATTCGTGATCGGCAAGTCCAATACGACTTTATTACCAGTTTCTAATGCGTTTTTAGCCAGGTCGATCAGCTTATTATCTAACGCATTTACCAAACCATGGTCTTGCACATCGTTATTTTTGCGTGATACTTCTGCTGGCATATCCGGCAGATGGAAAATCTTGCTGAAATCCAAACCGTTGATTTTCCAATGGTCGATGCCGGCTTGCATATCCAACAAATCAGCGCGGCCAGTCAAGTCTTCAAACTTGGCGATACCCATAGAAGCCATGAGTTCACGTACTTCTTCTGCAACGAAGAAGAAGTAATTCACCACATGCTCAGGTTGGCCGGTAAAGCGTTTGCGCAATTCCGGGTCTTGGGTTGCAACCCCTACCGGGCAGGTATTCAGATGACATTTACGCATCATGATACAGCCTTCAACCACAAGCGGTGCAGTCGCGAAACCGAACTCATCTGCACCCAACAAGGCACCGATTACCACGTCACGACCGGTTTTCATTTGGCCATCGACTTGCACCACAACGCGACCACGCAATTGATTGAGCACTAAGGTTTGCTGTGTTTCCGCCAAACCTAATTCCCATGGCGTACCCGCATGCTTGATGGAAGAGATCGGCGATGCCCCGGTACCGCCATCGTGACCTGCGATCACAATGTGGTCAGACTTGGCTTTTGCTACGCCTGCCGCTACCGTTCCTACGCCAGTTTCTGAAACCAGTTTTACTGAGATAGATGCTTTAGGATTGGCATTCTTCAAGTCATGAATCAGTTGCGCAAGGTCTTCAATTGAGTAAATATCATGGTGCGGAGGAGGGGAGATTAAGCCCACGCCAGGCACGGAGAAACGCAATTTAGCGATATATTCAGAGACCTTATGGCCTGGCAATTGACCGCCTTCACCTGGTTTTGCACCTTGTGCCATCTTGATCTGGATTTGATCAGCAGAAGCCAGGTATTCAGCAGTCACGCCGAAACGGCCTGAAGCGACTTGCTTGATGCGTGAACGCATGGAGTCGCCAGCCTGCATGGCCACGTCTTTTTCAATCTGGTTCGCACCGATGACATTCGCCATACTGGAAGCAGTCGCCACCGGGATAAAGCGTTTCGCATCTTCACCACCTTCACCGGTATTGGATTTACCGCCAATACGGTTCATGGCAATCGCTAAAGTCGCATGCGCTTCAGTAGAGATAGAGCCCAATGACATCGCGCCCGTGGCAAAACGTTTCACGATTTCTTTAGCCGGCTCCACTTGCTCTAATGGAATCGCCGGGCCAACAGATTTGATTTCGAACAAACCGCGCAATGTCATATGACGACGTGTCTGGTCATTAATGAGTTTCGCGTATTCTTTATAGGTCTCGAATTGGTTGGTGCGCGTCGCATGCTGTAATTTTGCGATTGAATCCGGTGTCCATAAGTGTTCTTCACCGCGGACACGGAAGGCATATTCCCCACCTGCATCCAAGCTATTGGATAAGACCGGGTCGTCGCCAAATGCAGCAGTATGTAAACGCACTGCTTCTTCAGCGACTTGATCCAAGCCGATCCCCTGGATATTGGTTGCTGTGCCGGTGAAATATTTATCTACAAACACTGAGTTTAAGCCTATGGCTTCGAAAATTTGCGCGCCACAGTAAGACTGGTAGGTCGAAATGCCCATTTTTGACATGACTTTGTATAAGCCTTTGCCAATGGCTTTCACGAATTTCTTCGCCGCTTCGTAGTTGTCTTTGCTGCCCATGTGATTAATGGTTTCAAAAGCCAACCAAGGACAAACCGCCTCGGCACCATAACCGGCAAGTAAAGCAAAGTGATGCACTTCACGGGCTGAACCAGTATCGATCACCAAACCTGTGCTGGTACGCAGACCAGCTTTCACCAAGTGTTCGTGCGTTGCTGAACAAGCTAACAAAGCTGGGATTGCCAAGCGGTCAGCGCTCACGTTGCGATCTGACAAGATCAGGATATTGAAACCGTCTTTCACGGCATTTTCTGCTGCGCTGGCAATACTCGCTACCGCAGAGGCCATGCCTTCCTTACCTTGGCCAGCAGGGTAGGTAATATCCAGCACTAAAGATTTGTATTGATTTTGCGTTAGGGTCGCAATGGCTTTCAGCTGCTCAAGTTCATCCAGCATCAATACCGGTTGAGCCGCTTCCAGGCGCAATGGCGGCTGTGTTTCATCAATACCTAGCAGGTTAGGCTTAGGACCGATAAACGTCACCAATGACATCACCAACTCTTCACGGATCGGGTCAATCGGCGGATTAGTCACTTGCGCAAACAATTGCTTGAAGTAGTTGTAAAGTAATTTTGGTTTGGCAGACAACACCGGCAAGGCGGCATCGTTACCCATGGAACCAGCGCCTTCTTCACCATTGGCAATCATCGGCGACATGACAAACTTGATATCTTCTTGCGTGTAACCGAACGCTTGTTGCGTATCGAGCAGACTAGCCGCCATTTCGAACTTGCCATCTACTTTAGGCATATCGCTCAGGAAGTAGCGTGTTTTCTCAATCCATTGTTTATATGGTTTAGCGGTCGCCAGTTCTTTTTTGACTTCGTTATCGTCAATGATGCGGCCTTGCTCCATGTCGATTAACAACATTTTGCCTGGCTGTAAGCGCCATTTTTTAACAATTTTTTCTTGCGGGAATGTCAGCACACCCATCTCTGACGCCATCATCACGATGTCGTCATCGGTCACCAGGTAACGTGCCGGACGTAAGCCATTACGGTCCAGCGTTGCACCGATCATGCGGCCATCAGTAAATGCTACTGCCGCTGGGCCATCCCATGGCTCCATCAATGCAGCGTGGTATTCGTAGAATGCACGGCGCTCTTCGTCCATCAATGGGTTGCCTGACCAGGCTTCCGGAATCAGCATCATCATGGCGTGTGGCAGTGAATAGCCTCCAGCCACGAGCAACTCCAGACAGTTATCGAAACAGGCTGAATCAGACTGACCTTCGGCGATCAATGGCCAGAGTTTTTCCAGGTCTTCACCGATCACTGTAGAACGCATTGCTTCATGACGCGCTGCCATCCAGTTGACATTGCCTTGTACGGTATTAATTTCGCCGTTATGCGCGATCATGCGGAATGGATGGGCCAGATCCCAGGCTGGGAAAGTATTGGTTGAAAAGCGTTGATGCACTAGCGCCAGCGCAGAAACGACGCTTTCGTCATTTAAATCCGTGTAGTAAACGCCAACTTCATTAGCCAGCAACATACCTTTGTAAACAATAGTGCGGGAAGATAAAGAGGGGATATAAAACGCTGCGTTATCTTGTAGATTCAACGCGCGCACTTCATGCTCGATACGTTTACGGATCACGAACAATTTACGTTCAAAAACGTTTTGGTCAGCTACTGTGCTGGCAATAATGACCTGGCACATGGTCGGCTCAACATCGCGCGCGGCTTGGGCGATATTGCTATTGTTGACTGGCACATCGCGCCAGCCGAGTAAGGTTTGGTTTTCTTCTGCGATAATTTTATTAATGATTGCCTCACAAGCTGCACGGTTTTGTACAGATTGCGGCAAAAACACGTTACCTACGGCATATTGGCCAGCAGCCGGCAGCGTAATATTAAGCTTAGCTGCTTGTATGCGCATAAATGCATCTGGCATTTGCATGAGCAAACCGGCGCCATCGCCTAACTTAGGGTCATAACCAGTTGCACCACGGTGGGTCAGGTTGGTAAGTAACTCCAGGCCTTTTTGCACAATATCATGGCTTTTTTGGCCCTTGATGTGCGCTACAAAACCCACCCCACAAGCGTCGCGCTCATTAGACGGGTTATATAAACCTTGCTTGAGTGGCCTACCTGTATAAGCAGCTTGAGTACTACTGGATTCAACATTACTCTGACCAATTGGATTACTTGAAACGGATGCCATATTATCTAATCACAAAACATTTAGCGGAACCTTCAAGTTTACCGTTAAATGCCTATGTGTTCAATAAGATAGGCGTGAAAGATGCAAGAATATTGTCAAAACGCCTAGCTGAGATTTTCTCAGCCAGACATGCATAACGCAGATTGGCTTTTGCCAAGTCGCTTAATAGAGTGTTTAAGAAGCTTTCACTGCTTGAAAAGCTTTTTTAGCAATTTCAACTGTATTTGCAATATCTTCATCGGTATGGGCTGCTGATACAAAACCCGCTTCAAAAGCTGAAGGACCTAGGTAAATGCCGGCATCCAGCATGGCGTGAAAAAATACGTTAAAAGCGGCTTTATCGGACTGCATGATTTCAGCAAAGCTGCTTGGGCAATTTTCACTAAAATACAAACCAAACATACCCCCCACATGTTGTGCATTAAAAACCACGCCGGCTTCTTGTGCTGCTGCCTTTAATCCATCCACCAGTTTCTTGGTTTGCGCTGCAAGCTTGTCATGGAAATTAGGCGCTTGAATCAACTCTAAAGTCTTCAAACCCGCCGTCACTGCAACCGGGTTCCCGGACAAAGTACCAGCTTGGTATACCGCACCTAATGGTGCCAGGCAGCTCATGATATCTTTACGGCCGCCAAATGCCCCTACCGGCAAACCGCCGCCGATGACTTTACCCAAAGTTGTCATATCCGGCTTGATGTCATACAGCGCTTGCGCGCCACCCAGATGTACCCGGAAACCAGTCATGACCTCATCAAAAATCAATACGCTACCATGCTGTGTGCAAAGTTCACGCAAGGTTTTGAGGAACTCCATGTGCGGCACGATGAGATTCATATTGCCCACTACAGGCTCAATGATTACACAGGCGATCTCACTGCCAATTTTGCCAAACAGGTCTCTTAATTCTTGAGTATTGTTGTACTCCAAAGTCAGCGTATGCGCTGCAACTTCAGCCGGCACACCTGCAGAGCTCGGCTCACCAAAGGTCAATAAACCAGAACCGGCTTTTACTAATAGCGCATCCGCGTGGCCGTGATAACAACCTTCAAATTTCACGATCTTGTTACGCCCGGTAAAACCGCGCGCAACGCGAATTGCACTCATGGTGGCTTCCGTGCCGCTACTGACCAGCCGCACTTGTTCCATGCTCGGCACAAGCTTGTTAATAAGCTCTGCCATTTCCAACTCAAGACCTGTGGGTGCGCCAAAAGACAAGCTATTCTCAGCGACTTGTTGCACCGCTTTAATGACTTCCGGGTGGGCATGGCCTACAATCATCGGCCCCCATGAATTGATGTAATCGATATATTGCTTACCATCAACATCCCATAATTTGGACCCTAAACCGCGCTTAAAAAAGATGGGGGTACCGCCCACACTGCGAAACGCACGTACTGGAGAATTCACGCCGCCAGGAATGAGTTGCTGAGATTTATCGAAAAGGATCTGATTGATAGAAGTCATAGAATTTTAATAGTTAAAGTTTCAAATAATTGGTTAAATTTTGCCGCTGACGCTATTACATCATCGTTAGCAAATAATGCATTGATCACGGCCACAGCATCGGCACCCGCTTGAATGGCTAACTGGGCAGTCTCTAGTGTAATGCCACCGATGGCTACCATCGGCAATCCCAATGGCTTGGCTTGAGCAAATAAATCTAAAGGGGCTACCGGTGCATGCGGCTTAGTGCTAGAAGCAAAGCAGGCTCCAAACGCAATATAACTGGCACCTTGTGTCGCAGCTTGCTGCGCCAGATCCAGTCGGTTGTAACAGGACGTACCAATAATTTTATGCGCATCTAGCAACTGCCGGACAGCAGCAATATCACCATCCGTGCCGCCTAAATGCACACCATCCGCATCGAGTGACTGGCAAAGTGCCACATCATCATTAATGATAAGTGGCACGTGATACTGTCGGCAGACAGGTAATAATGCACTTGCCTGATCTTTTCGCAATCCGGCATCGGCCAGCTTATTGCGATACTGCAATATGTTGGCGCCGCCCTGCAATGCTAAAGTCACTTTTTCAAGCAGCAAGTCCGTATTTTCAATATCGGGCGTAACTGCATACAAACCTTGTATCAACATGCGTAGTTAATGCGTTTTCGCGCTGGTGTCACCCGTGGTGACCAAGGTATCTTCTTCATCACGTGCCCAGAACATACGGTCAGGGATAAATTGCCCCATGCCCGGCCTGAAACCATTTTTTAATGTTTGCCAGGTATATTCTTGCGCTTCCAGAATCGCTTCTTCCATCGTTAAACCATGTGCCATGCAAGCTGCAATGGCGCTGGTTAACGTACATCCAGACCCATGATAGCTCCCGGGCAGGCGCTCCCACTTGTATGCACGGATCATTTTATTATCGCCGTACAAGGTATTCGTCACCTCTAGCGTACGTTCATGCGTGCCCGTTATAAGCACGTACTCACTCCCCATTGCCAGCAAACGGGCAGCACTTTCATCTAGTGAGGTGAGGCTGATTTCATCCGCCTCGTCCGCAAATGCCAATCGGCGCGCTTCCAGGCTATTAGGCGTAATCAATGTCGCTTGTGGAAACAGCAGTTCGATCATGGCATCCATCATATCGTCGTTGGTTAAATCATCACCGCGCCCCGACGTTAGAATAGGATCGATCAACAAAGGCACATCTGGGTAATCGGCCATGATCTCCGCAACCACCGCGATATTTTCCACTGAGCCTAATAGGCCCAATTTAAAAGCAGAAACCTGCACATCTTCTAAAATTGCCCGCGCCTGATCGTTCACCCAATCCGCGTCCATCGGCAGGACGCTATCTACACCTATGGTGTCTTGAACCGTAACGGCCGTCACAACGGAAAGCGGGTGGCAGCCGATACTGGCAAATGTCAGGATATCGGCTTGCAAGCCGGCACCACTGCTAGGATCAGTGCCTGCAAATGTCATTACGCATGGAGGTGCTTGGTTTGCCATAGTTTAGCCATTTAAAGTGCTGTTATCGGTTTGTGGAGCGGGTGACGGGAATCGAACCCGCGTATCGAGCTTGGGAAGCTAGCGTTCTACCATTGAACTACACCCGCAAAAAAGCCATTTTACTTTATTTTGCATCGTGCTGCTCAGCCTCGACTGCGTGGGTAGCTAGTGAGTATAAACTTTTATAAATTGACCTGATTAAAATTCAAGCGGATCCACATCGACCGCCCATCGCACTTTGGTAGCAATCGGCAGGCCTCTTAAATGAGTGACCAATATTTTAAGCAATTGTTGCAAGCTGCCGCGCTTATTCGCATGCAGCAACAATTGGCCGCGCTCCATCCCTTTTAAACGCTCCATCTGCGGGCGCACAGGATCATAAATAGTGACCTGGCTATTCTGTTCCCGTGCAAAGTTAAATGCATTTTGCAAGAATTTTTGCACCAGCGCGTAGTCATTCGCTTCTGCGCGTAGCATGGCGGTAAATACATACGGTGGGAATTGCACCGTTTCGCGCTCTTGCAGCATGGCATTTGCATAGCTTTCATAATCCTGGCTACGCAAAGCGTTGAATAACACATGATCCGGAAATTGCGTCTGGATAATGACCTGGCCTGCCTTATCGGCACGTCCGGCACGGCCTGCCACCTGCATAAGTTGCGCAAATAAGCGTTCACTGGCGCGAAAATCGGGGCTATGCAAAGCACTATCGGTATCAATCACACCGACCAAGGTTAAGTTTGGAAAATCGTGGCCTTTTGCCAACATTTGCGTGCCTACCAAGATATCGATTTCCTGGTTATGCACCTTGTTTAAAATCTCCACCAGTGCATTTTTGCGGCTCATGCTATCGCGATCTACACGCGCAATACGCGCAGTCGGAAATAATGCAGCCAATGTTTGCTCAAGACGTTGCGTACCATGTCCGATTGGATGTAAGTCGGCATCACCGCAACTGGGACATTGGTTAGGAATTCTTTGCTCGTGTCCGCAATGGTGGCAACTGAGTTTTTTCTGCCGCAGATGTACAACTAGCCTACTACTGCAGCGCATGCATTGCGCAATCCAATGGCAGGCCGCACACAATAATACGGGCGAATAGCCACGGCGATTGATAAACAATAGGCTTTGCTCACCTTTTGCCAACCGTAACTTCAGCGCATTCACGAGTTGCGGCGTGAGCCCTTGTTGCAGATTCACTTTAGTCGTATCGATACACTCGATATGCGGCAACCTTGCTGCAGTCACCGCGCGTTCCCGTAAATGCAAGCGCTGATATTTAGTGCTCTGTGTTTCATTTACCTGGCTGTTGAACCAGCTTTCCAAAGCGGGTGTGGCAGAACCTAACACTATCGGGATATTCAAATGTTTGGCGCGCACCATCGCTACGTCGCGCGCGTGATAACGCATGCTGTCCTGCTGCTTGTAAGAACTATCGTGCTCTTCATCAATGATGATGAGTTTCAAATGGGGTAGCGGGGTGAATACCGAAAGCCGTGTGCCGATCACAATTCTTGCAGCACCTGATTGTGCGAGCTGCCAATGATGTAAGCGTTCACTCTCGCTTAAGTTGCTATGCAAGCTCACTAGCGGAAATTCCGGCAAGCGGCTTTGGAAGCGCGCTTCCAATTGCGGCGTCAGGTTGATTTCCGGCACCAGCACTAAAATTTGTGAATCTGACTCTTGTTGCAGCAGATGCTGCATGAGCCGAATATACACTTCGGTTTTACCGCTGCCGGTAATGCCATAAATCAGCCAGGCCTTGAAAGCCTGTACATCCTGCAGAATAGCTTTTACGGCTTGATCCTGCTCCCCGTTCAGGGTTGGTACCGCTGTAACCGGCATTTGTGGCGCTGTTAATCCCGCTTGCACCTGCTCGCTCATCGCCCAACCCTGGGCGACTAAATTTTTGGCCGTTTTTCTGGCGCCACTGGAAATCGCGTCTAAAGCTGCTTCGGTAATTAAGTCATCACTATGCAAAGCCGCCATCACGCGCTGCAAAATTAACTGCTTTTTTGGCAAGATAGCTAAATCAATACTGCGGCCCAGATCTGTTAAGCGATAAGCAAATTGCTTACGCGAAACTGCTGGTGCGATCTGCCGCAATCGAGCGGGCAAGGATGCGAGTAGCGCCTGGCCAAATGGATATTGGTAATATTCAGCGCAGAATTTGATGATGTTTAGTATAGCCGCATCCAAAGGCGCTTCTTCTGCAAACACCTGACTAACCGGTTTGAGTTTTTCCAACGCGAATTCACTGGTATCTGCCAGCGCCATGACAATGCCGATCTGCTGGCGCCGGCCAAACGGTACAAGCACACGCTGTCCCACTTGCACTGGAGCGCCATTACTCAGGTAATCGAACTGGCGATCCAGCGGCACATCCAAGGCGACTTTTAATATGGGTTTAATCAAGATGGGCCGTTATGATGATTGCTGATGTTTGATTAAAGAATGAGTTAAAATACCAGTCACAAAAATTATCGTTTAACTAACATTAGTTTTTATTGGTCATTAACTTTTTTGTAAAGATACGAACTGGTCTTGAAAACACATCTTACCGAATTACTCACTACTGCCGCAAAAACTATTGTTTCCGATGCAGAATTTCATATTCAGCTGGAGCGACCAAAGTCAGCCGAGCATGGCGATTTTGCCACCAATCTGGCCTTGATGTTAGCCAAACCGCTTAAGCAAAATCCACGTGCGATTGCCACGCAAATCATTGCCGCTTTGCCTGCCAGCGAGTATATCGCCAAAACTGAAATTGCCGGCGCTGGCTTTATCAATTTCTTCTTAAGCGCGCAATCCAAACAAAAAGTAGTGTCAGAAATATTGTCTGCCGGTGTAAATTACGGGCGCAATACTTCCGGCCAACAGCAAAAAGTCCAGGTGGAGTTCGTATCTGCCAATCCAACTGGGCCGTTACATGTGGGCCACGGCCGCGGTGCGGCGGTCGGCGATTGCCTGGCGCGTTTGCTGGATGCAAACGGCTGGGATGTCACACGTGAGTTTTACTATAACGATGCAGGTGCACAGATCGACAATTTAACGCTATCCGTCCTGGCACGCTGTAAAGGCATTGCAACGGATGATGCATGTTTTCCGGAAAACGGCTACCGCGGTGAATATATCGCTGATATTGCCCAGGCATTTCTGAATAAAGAAACGGTCACCGCAGACGATATGCAGGTAACAGCCAGCGGCGATGTGAATGATGCAGAATCTGTGCGCACTTTTGCTGTGGCTTATTTGCGCCATGAGCAGGACTTAGATTTAAAAGCTTTTCAAATCAAATTTGATGTGTTTTCGCTAGAAAGTGCGCTTTATAAAGAAGGAAAAGTGGCACAGACGGTGCAAGCACTCATCAATAGTGGTCATACTTACGAACAGGACGATGCGCTTTGGTTAAAAAGCACGGATTTTGGCGACGACAAAGACCGTGTAATGCGCAAAACCGATGGCGGTTATACCTATTTCGTCCCCGATGTGGCTTATCACCTGGATAAGTGGCAGCGTGGATTCAGCCGTGTAATCAATGAGCAGGGCGCCGATCACCACAGTACCATCACCCGCGTGCGTGCCGGTTTACAGGCATTGGATATGGGCATCCCTCAGGGCTGGCCCGATTACGTGCTACACCAGATGGTGACCGTGATGCGTGGCGGTGAAGAAGTGAAGCTATCAAAACGCGCCGGTAGCTATGTAACCTTACGCGATTTGATCGACGAAGTCGGCTGCGATGCCACGCGGTATTTCCTCGCGGCTCGTCGTGCAGATTCGCAATTGGTATTCGATATTGACTTGGCCCGTGCACAAACCAATGACAATCCGGTGTATTACATCCAGTATGCACACGCCCGCATTTGTAGCGTATTGAACCAATGGAGCGGCAATGCTGCCTTACTCGCCAATGTGGATTTAACACCCCTAGTACAAACCCATGAAGCAGCATTAATGCAGCGCCTGAATGAATACCCTGAAGTAGTGGCCGATGCTGCAACTGAATTGGCGCCGCATACTGTGGCGAACTATCTGAAAGACCTTGCCAGCGACCTGCATAGCTATTACAACGAATACAAATTTTTAATTGATGATGAAGCAGTTAAACTGGCACGCTTAAGCTTGATCAGCGCAACACAGCAAGTATTGAAAAATGGCTTGAATTTATTGGGTGTCAGTGCGCCCGAAAAAATGTAAGGAGTTAGATTAATTATGAGTAGAGATTACAAACCAAGCCCAGAACGAACGAAAAATAACAATAAGGGCAACCCTTTTTTAACAGGTTTGTTAATAGGTTTTTTACTGGGCGTCGTAGCATCGCTCAGCGTGGTGATGTTCATCAAAGGGGGCGATAGTCCTTTTGAAAATAAAAAGGGCATCAGCGCCAAAGATTTATCCCGGGACGGCATCAATACTGATGCTTTACCCACCACTGAAAAGCCAGTAAAAGACCAGGACAAAACGCGATTTGATTTTTATACGATTTTGCCAGGTAGCGAAAGCCAAGTGACGGCTGAAGAAGAAAGCAAACTTAAAGAAGACTCTCCTGCACCTGAGGCCAAGAATAGCTACTTCCTGCAAGTGGGTGCATTTCAAACAGAGGCTGAAGCCGACAATATGAAAGCTAAATTAGCGCTGCAAGGCTTTGAGGCACAAGTACAAACGGCAACGATTCCAGAAAAAGGCATTTGGCATCGCGTGCGTGTCGGGCCGCTTAATGATTTGGACCAGATTAATAAAACCAAAACTGAGCTCGCTACCAACGGTTTTCAGGCAGATTTGATCAAGGTCAATACCAATAACCAGTAATCACTTTGCGCCAAGGCTGTCAGCGGAATAAAAGCCTTAAGCGTTGAATTAAAGCAAAATCTAAAACACGTATCATTACTTAACACTCGCAAGTATTAAAAGGAAAGTTCAGATGAAATTGTCAGTAAAAAAATTATTAGGCGCTGTCATGATGTTAGCCGCTTTCAATGTCGCGGCGGAGCCTCAAATCGGCAACGAATTCGATAAAACCGCGCAGGTGATTGCGACCGATAATCCAAACAAAATCGAAGTCACTGAGGTGTTCTGGTATGGCTGCATCCACTGTTACCAATTGGATCCTGCTTTAAATGCCTGGGTTAAAAAATTACCTGCCGATGTTGTATTCAAGCGCGTGCCCGGTTTACCGCGTCCTGATTGGGCGCCAATGGCCAAAGCCTATTACGCGTTGGAAGATTTGAAATTGACTGATAAATTGCATGGACCTTTGTTTGAAGCCGTGCACAAACAAAGAACATTAAATCCCACTAATGAACCAGCTACCATCGACTGGATTACTAAACAAAGCGGTCTTGATAAGAAAAAAGTAGAAGAAGCGTTTAAATCATTCTCTATGAATAATAAATTGAATCGTGCTGCACAATTTTTCCGCGCTTCTGGTGCTACTGGTGTGCCAAGCTTGGTGATTGATGGTCAATACATCACTTCCAGCACCATGGCAGGTGGCAATGATGCAGCATTAAATGTGGCTGACTACATCATCGCCAATGTGCGTGCGGACAAGGCCAAAGCTGCAAAAAAGTAAAAAAGGGCGCACTCATCAAGACGAGCGCCACCCAAAAAAGAGACAAACCTTTTTTGGGTAAATAATTGCAGTAGTCCTAAACTTTAGCCCGTTTTTACCACGTGTAGAAACGGGTTTTTTATGTCTATAATGCAGTCAATCCTTTTTAAGAGTAGGCCATGAAAGTTTTTATCACAGGGGCATCCAGCGGTATTGGCCAGGCATTAGCAACTGAGTATGCTAAACGATATCCGGGCACCTCTACCATCATTGGCCTCGCTGCAAGACGCAGTGAGCACTTACAAGTGTTACAAACTACGCTGCAAAATAGCTACCAAGTTACCTGCCTGACATATCCTTTAGACGTGCGGGATCATGGAGCGTTAACGAATTCGGCCACCGATTTTATCCAACAATATGGCGCGCCAGATATTGTCATTGCCAACGCTGGGGTCAGCAGTGGTACGCACACCGAGCAAGCTGCAGATACCAGTACTTTTCAAGCAATTATGGATATAAATGTGATGGGGCTCGTGCATACCTTCCAGCCATTTATCAAAGCCATGCGAGCACAAGGTCACGGGCAATTGGTGGGTATTGCCAGCGTTGCGGGCATACGCGGCTTACCCGGCGCAGGGGCTTACAGCGCCAGCAAAGCCGCGGCGATCAGTTATCTAGAAAGCCTACGCGTTGAGATGGCCCCGCTTAATATTGCTGTTACTACCATTGCACCCGGCTATATCCGCACACCGATGACAGATGTCAATCAATACAAGATGCCGTTTTTGATGGATACAAATATCGCAGCAGAAAAATTTGTAGACGCTATCGTACGTAAGCGGCGCTTTGTAGTGATCCCTTGGCAGATGGGTGTCGTTGCCAGATTGATGAAATTAATCCCGCCGGTATTGTGGGATTGGGCGATGAAAAAGGCCCCCCATAAGCCCAAGCTAGATTGGGATTGGCTATAAATTTAGCGCCTAAGTCTAACGCAATCTGATTGACTCATGTAGGAATATGCTGATTGTATTTTGCCTGTTATAGCGAGAACATTCGCAACACCAGTCTTTCTAAGCAATTGTTTGTAAGAAGGATTTAACCAACCTATTGTGTCTAAAATCACTTAAGCTTCCCTCATGCGTGAAATATCCCAACTGATTGCCTGTGAACATTGCGACGCTGTATTTAAAAAGCTAACGCTGGCGAATGGCGAAATTGCGCGATGCTTACGCTGCGGTAACGAACTGGATCGCAATGCCCAAGAGCGGCATCGTCACTTACTGCCACTCACCATTGCCAGTCTCATTATTTTTGTCATTGCCAATAGTTTTCCTATTGTGGAAATGGAATTACAGGGTTTGCACAGCCAGACCACTTTGATTGGTGCAGTTGTCTCGCTGGCCACTGAAGGTATTTCAATGGTGGCCTTGTTAGTTATGGCAACGACGATCTTGTTCCCGTTTATGCAAATGCTGATCTTGTTTTACCTGTTAGTACCCTCAAAAAATCCCGATGAACGACCCGGCTTCAGTCTATTGATACGCATGATGCAAACGCTGCGTCCCTGGGGCATGATAGAAGTATTTTTGTTAGGTGTATTGGTGGCGCTAATCAAACTATCCAATATGGCGACCATTATTCCCGGCATAGCCTTATGGGCATTTTGCATGCTCACTATAATGCTCACCGTTGTAGTGTCATTTAACCCGCGCTACCTATGGCAACTGGAAGAGTCAGGGCAGTAGCATGGCTAAAACTTACACCAGCATGGCTACCCCAGATGATGCGCAAAACATGCGCTTTATTACTGCTACGGCGATGGGTTTGCTGTCCTGCCATCAATGCGGCAAATTATGGCAAGATGCAGCGCAGGGCCAACGTTGCGCCCACTGTAATGCCACACTGCATAGTCGCAAGCCGGATAGCATCAACCGCACCTGGGCGCTACTGATTACGGCCTGCATTATGTATATTCCGGCTAATATGCTCCCGGTAATGGTCACCAGCACATTTTTTGAGTCACATCAGGACACGATCATGAGTGGCATCATCTTCTTTTGGGTGTCAGGTGAGTGGGGATTAGCCGCAGTGGTTTTTATCGCCAGCTTTCTAGTGCCTTTGCTTAAACTCAGCTCATTGTTTATATTGCTCATCAGCGCTCAGCAAAAAAGCACTTGGCGCCAATTGGAACGGGCCAAGTTGTACCGCATGATAGAACTGATTGGCCGCTGGTCGATGCTGGATGTATTTGTCGTGTCGCTACTGGTCGGCTTGGTGCAGATGCAAGGATTTGCCCAGATCACTGCCGGTATTGGTATTGTGGCATTTGGTGCTGTAGTGGTATTTACCATGCTGGCTTCCATCAGCTTTGACCCGCGCTTGATATGGGATAATGAGCAAGTTACCGTTGACGCAGAACGACTGGCAGTTTTTGACAACACGATGGACGGCATTGCTGAGTCTCAAAAAGGAACACAATGAGTCAAGAAGAAATTAACCAAGAATCGCAAAAAAATACTAGCCCAACTCCTCACTTAGCGTCGCCCAGGCGTGAACGGCAACGCGATTGGGTGCCTTCGCTGGTCTGGCTGGTGCCTATCATTGCCGCGGTGATCGGAATTGCACTGATGGTCAAGATTGTGGTTGATCGCGGTCCCGAAATCACGATCTCGTTTCGTAGTGGCGAGGGCTTGGAAGCAGGCAAAACCAAGGTGAAATATAAAGAAGTCGATATTGGCGAAGTGCGGACGATCAAACTCAGTAAAGACCGTTCGCAAGTATTGGTGACTGTGCAACTATCCAAAGATGCCGACAGCTTTACTGCTGTAGATACGCATTTTTGGGTGGTGCGGCCGCGCCTGGGTGCCTCTGGCATTTCAGGCTTAGGCACTTTGCTTTCAGGCGCTTATATCGGCGCAGATGCCGGTACTTCAGAAGAAACCACCAAAAAATTCACCGGCTTGGAAGTCCAACCTACCGTCACACGTGACGCTTCAGGCAAGCAGTTCAAGCTGCATGCCAGTGATCTGGGCTCACTGGATGTAGGCTCGCCGATTTTCTACCGCCGTATCAAGGTCGGCCAAGTATCCGCCTATGATCTGGATACTGATGGCAAGGGCGTGACACTGCGCATTTTTATCGACTCACCTTATGATAAGTTTGTCGGTATTAATACCCGTTTCTGGCATGCCAGCGGTGTGGATATCCAAGTGGATTCCAGCGGACTTAAAGTGAATACGCAATCCCTAGCCAGTGTGGTACTGGGCGGTTTGGCATTCCAATCCATCGATGACGATCCGGGCACATTGTCCCAGGAAAACACCGCATTCCTATTGGCGCAAAACCAACGACAGGCATTTCAGCCGCCCGATGGCCGTTCGGTCACAGCAGTTATGCATTTCAATCAATCGATACGCGGGTTAGCACCAGGCGCGCCGGTTGATTTCCGAGGTGTCGTACTGGGTGAAGTGAAGTCGGTAGGCATTGAATGGGACCCAATTCGCCGCGAATTCGATATGCCTGTGGTTATTGAAGTCTTTCCTGCCAGACTGGGGCGTAAATATGCCAAGGATCAGGCGCAGTCGCCCTATACACAACAGCAACGTGTCCAGTTTATGGTCAGCCGGGGCTTGCGTGCGCAGTTACGCACGGCCAACTTGCTAACAGGCCAACTGTATGTAGCACTCGATTTCTTCCCTAAAGCGCCCAAAGTAGCGGCACTAGAAGGCGTCATAATTGAAGTGCCCACCGTGCCAAATGACCTGGACGAGTTGCAGTCACAGATTGCCAGCATTGCCACTAAACTCAATAAAGTACCGTTTGAGGAAATTGGCCGCGATGTGCAGACTTCCTTGGCCACCTTGAATAAAACCTTGATCACGGCCGAAAAACTGGCGCAAACGCTGAACCAGGATGTGGCGCCGGAAGTGGCTGCAGCCATGAAAGACGTGCGCAAAACGCTGGATAATGCCGACCGTACGTTAGCGAACGCAGACCAGACGTTGTCGAGTGCTGAACGCACCTTGTCCGAAGATGCACCACTGCAACAGGATTTACGGCAAACGCTGCAGGAGTTATCGCGTGCTGCGGCCTCTGTGAAAGTGCTCACCGATTATTTAGAGCAACATCCGGAATCGCTAATTCGCGGCAAAGCGCTGGATAATCCTTAAAGATTTACTGCTCAGGTTTATTTTGAAAGTATAGGAAATGGGAAACTAATGAATTTCACGCAATTTACAGTATTCATATTGGCGGCGATGTTAGCCGCTTGTGCCACCCCGACTAATAACATGCGCTTTTATTCCCTAGCTAATGCCAGTTCCTCCAAAAGCCTGACCGAAAAAGTCTCTTCAAACACGCCTGGGATCGCTATTGAGGTTTTGCCGGTGAATGTACCGGAGCGCCTGAAACGACCGCAACTCGTGATTACTTCTAAAAACTCTAGCCAATTGAAAATCCTGGAACAGGATCGCTGGGCATCCTCTTTCAATGACGAATTGCAGGATGCTTTTGTCAGCGGGCTGAGTCAACAGCTCAACGCCATCGATATTTCGCGCGGCGGCCGAATCGCGAATCAGCCTACATACCGCATTGCCATTGTGTTACAGCAATTTAATGCGACACCCGGCGATCAGGTCCAAGCCACTTTTGGCTGGACGATTACACGTTTAAACGCAGATGCACGTTCTTCTGAAGTCCGCGCACTATCATGTCAAGCCAATATCAGTAAAGCGGTTGCAGGTGACATTGATGCGGTGGTCACAGGGGCTAAAGAGATAATTACAGAAGCGATTCAGGACATAGCCGCAAATGTTAATAGTCTCAATAACGGTGAAACAGCCAAATGCACTAGCTAAATAACCTAGAAGTCTGCAAAATTAAGGCTAATGATTGTTTGCCTATTATCGCTAGCTTTCAAATAAGCCGAGAACTAGGCATTCCGACGAAGACAATACTTTGAGTACGGCAAGTCAGAATAACAATGTTATCGGCTTATACTCACCTAGTGATTGGTTTGTAGCGTATACGTTTAGGTTTGGCTCCCTCTTCACCCAGTCGTTTTTTCTTGTCTGCTTCGTACTCTTGATAGTTCCCGTTAAAGAACGTCCATTGCGAATCGCCTTCGGCCGCCAAGATATGCGTTGCGATCCGGTCCAGGAACCAGCGATCATGCGAGATCACTAGCACGCAGCCGGCAAATTCCAGCAAAGCATCTTCCAAGGCGCGCAAAGTTTCCACATCCAGGTCGTTTGAAGGTTCATCCAGTAGCAAGACATTGCCGCCAGAAATCAACGTTTTAGCTAAATGTAAACGACCGCGTTCACCGCCGGATAATTGACCAACGATCTTCTGCTGGTCACCGCCCTTGAAGTTGAAGCGGCCAATGTAAGCACGGCTTGGTGTTTCATAGCGCCCCACCGTTAAAATATCCGATCCGTTTGCGATTTCTTCAAACACCGTTTTGGTGTTGCCTAAATCATCACGGCTTTGGTCTACATAAGCCAATTTAACCGTTTGCCCGATATTGACTTCACCACTATCAGGTGTTTCTAAGCCCATAATCATTTTAAAGAGCGTTGATTTACCCGCGCCGTTCGGGCCGATAATGCCGACTATCGCACCGGCAGGAATGCTGAAGCTCAAGTTATCAATCAATAACCGGTCTTTAAATGCTTTAGAGACATTCTTAAATTCGATGACCTGATCGCCCAAACGCTCCCCAGCAGGGATGAAAATTTCCTGCGTTTCGTTGCGTTTTTGGTATTCTGCACTGGCTAATTCTTCGTAGCGGGCAATACGCGATTTACTTTTAGCCTGGCGCGCTTTCGGGTTTTGGCGCACCCATTCCAGCTCGGTATTCAAAGCTTTACGACGCGCTGACTCTTGTGACTCTTCTTGTTTTAAGCGCTCCTGCTTTTGATCCAGCCAGCTGGAGTAATTGCCTTTCCAAGGAATACCCTGGCCGCGATCCAACTCTAAAATCCATTCCGCGGCGTTATCCAGGAAGTAGCGGTCATGCGTCACTGCCACCACGGTGCCTGGGAAGCGCACCAGGAACTGCTCTAGCCATTCCACAGATTCTGCATCCAAATGGTTGGTCGGTTCATCCAGCAATAGCATGTCCGGTTTGGATAGCAACAATTTGCACAAGGCCACGCGACGTTTTTCACCACCGGAAAGCGGACCAATCCTCGCATCCCAAGGTGGCAGGCGCAATGCATCAGCTGCGATTTCCAACTGGGTAGTTAAATCTGAGCCACTGGCCGCGATGATGTTTTCCCACTTGGCTTGCTCTTCAGCCAGTTTGTCGAAATCCGCATCTGGTTCTGCATATGCAGCATAAACCGCTTCTAATTTGGCTTGTGCTTCCATTACTTCACCCATGCCGGATTCCACTTCCTGGCGCACGGTTTTATCTGGATCTAGCTGCGGTTCCTGCGGCAAATAGCCAATCGTCATATTGGGCTGATGCTGTACTTCGCCTTCATATTCCTTATCCACATTCGCCATGATGCGCAGCACGGTAGATTTACCGGAGCCGTTCAACCCCAGCAGACCAATTTTGGCGCCGGGGAAAAATGATAAGGAAATATCTTTGATGATTTGCCGTTTAGGCGGCACGATTTTGCTCACGCGGAGCATCGACATTACATATTGAGCCATGATGGGTTGCTTGACTGATAAAAAACGTTAGCTTACTGGAAACACCGTTAGTTTGATATGCCGGGTTTACTAACTTAAGGGACTTTAGTTATAAAAAAGGAGGCGCTATAGCGCCTCCATACTTTTAATACTTACTACTTACGACTTACTTATCTGGCTGCCTTGAATTTTAGCCTGACTGGCTTGAATTTAGCTAGCCAGCGAGCTAGTCGTGATTGCGTAAGTAAACTTAAGCCGCCTTTTTTTCAATTAACTGGCGGTCATTGGCCGCTTCGATCTGCACTTTGCGTGGTTTCAAGGCTTCAGGCACCTCTCTTACCAGTTCAATATGCAGCAAGCCGTTTTCCAATTTGGCTTTAGTGACTTTTACATGGTCAGCCAACTGGAATTTATGTTCAAAATCCCGTGCTGCAATACCACGGTGTAGGTAAGTCACCTCGTTCTCATTTTCACCGCGATTTTCTTTGCGGCCGGCAACTCGAAGTGATTGCTGTTCGGATTCAATTTCCAATTCAGACTCATTGAACCCGGCAACTGCCATGACGATTCGATAACTATCTTCACTCAATAACTCGATGTTATAGGGTGGATAGCTGATCTCAGCTTCATTACGTTGTGCATCGTTCAATAGCCTTGCTAAACGGTCAAAGCCAATTGCTGAACGATAAAGTGGACTTAAATCATAAGTACGCATAATAATTTATCCTTTCAAAAATAAGCGATAGTTTTAGCGGCAAACCTCACAAGAAGCATTTGCCTAAAAATAAAATATGGACGGCTTTTTATTTTTCAAGACCCTTTTTTCAAGTCCTTTTACCTCTTTTTTCTGGCATCGCGTATATTGTGGTCTTTCGTAAATCATCCACGTTGCTATGGCACTTAAATCCACTATTTATAAAATTGACCTCAATATTGCGGATATGGATCGGCAATATTATGCCCAACACAGTCTGACCGTAGCCAAACATCCTTCCGAAACCGATGAACGCGTGATGGTGAGGGTGATTGGCTTTACGCTTTATGCCAATGAAACACTCACATTTGGCAAAGGTTTGAGCGATGAAGAAGAGCCGGATTTATGGCAGAAAGACCTGACAGGTGCAATCCAGCTATGGATGGACGTGGGCTTGCCGGCAGAAAAAGAAGTCCGCAAAGCTGCGGGACGAGCACGCCAAGTAATTGTAATGTTGTATGGTGGCCGCATTGCAGATATGTGGTGGGATCAGAATGGTAAAGCACTGCTAAAAATCAATAACTTAACGGTGATTAATCTGCAAGAAACGCAAAAGCTGGCTGAAATGGCATCACGCGGCTTGAACATGAGTTGCACGATTCAGGACGGCGAAATCCTGGTCAGCCATGACGGTGGTAGTTTTGCGATAACGCCCATCCTGCTTAAAGAAGCGAGTGTGAATAGCTATTAATTTAGCCTTTACTCGCTGCCATAGGGTTTATCATATAAAACAATTCTCATATATGGCTATCTAACTCTTTAAAACCTTGCTAGCACATAAACCCTAAGATCCTTTTAACCGCAGCCTTTTAGTGCGTGTGCTTTTAACTCTTCCATACTCACATCACGGATATGCGTCGCAATAGCCCAGTGATGCCCATAGGGGTCCACCAAAATCCCGTAACGATCACCCCAGAACATATCTGCCAAAGGCATTTTTACCGTAGCGCCTGCCGCTATTGCCTGTGCAAAAGCCTGATCTGCATTTTCCACGTAGCAATGTAAGGTGACAGGAGAGCCTTTTAAGGTCAACGGGCCAATGGAGCCCCATTCTACGTACTCATCCGCAATCATGATTTTAGAATCGCCAATTTGTATCATAGCGTGCATCAATTTTCCGTCCTTGCCCTCAAGACGCGCTAACTCTAGCGCATTAAAAGCCTGTTTATAGAACTCAATCGCCCCTTTCGCACCCGCACAAACAATATGAGGCGTAACAGTTTGCATATCGATAGGAATAGGATGGGGTCTGGTCATGATCATCTCCCGAAATAATAGGTAGTGATTGTCATTCAAATCACAAATTGTTAAGACCTTTATCTTTTGGTCGAGTTTAATAGGCCATTTTCCTCAATAAAAAAATGTGATTACTCTCCATATCTTGAGTGGCCTAACGCACATAACTCCATTATTTTTTCTGATAACTTCGCAGGTAATTGTTTCAAATTTATTACAGTATTTGCGGTGGTTATTAGGAAGCGATATGAAAACTAACAATATGAGATGTGAATATTCAGCTAGCGTTAAAAAACACACCTCTCTTAGTAAACGCGTTTATGTACTTGGGTTACTCCTGTTAGCGCAAATTAATGCCTATGCGGAAACAGAACTCGATACCCAATTGCCGGACGATCCTGTAGAAATAGGGGTGGTGCAGAAAAACCCATCGCCTGAAATAACAGAACCCTTTCCCGTAGCCCCAGAGGACAACCCCAATAAAAGTTACTGGATACCTGCAGCTGGTATTGTGGGCTTTGATGTATTGCTGAACTTGTTTAATCGGAGGTTTAGCGGCGTTTCAGATTACGATTCCAATTTTTCTACCATTAAAAAGAACTTACGCAGTAGCTGGGTGGAAGATCGCGATGCTTTTAACATCAACCAGCTCGGCCATCCTTATCAAGGCTCTATGTATCACGGCTTCGCGCGTTCCGCCGGCCTGAATTACTGGGAATCTTTAGGCTACACTTTGGCCGGCAGCGCCTTTTGGGAAATCGCAGGAGAGAAGGTCCCGCCCTCTAAAAACGATATGATTTCCACTGGTATTGGCGGCACATTTTTAGGCGAAGCTTTATTCCGCATGTCGAATATTGTGTTGGAAAAAGGCGGTAGCCAACCAAGCGCATGGCGTGAAGCTGGTGCGGCAATCATTTCACCTGCAACTGGATTTAACCGTTATGCATTTGGAGATCGATTTGATGCTGTGTTTGATCGTAACGATGCGGCCTATTACAGCCGCACCCAGTTTGGTATCAGTAATACCATTCAATATAATCGTGGCACCTCCAGAAAAGATATCAAAGAGAATGATGCACAACTGGAGTTCTCCATGGACTACGGCTTGCCCGGCCAAGAAGGCTATTCCTATACACGGCCTTTTGATTACTTCGTGTTCCAGGGCGCTGCCTCCAGCGCCAACGTATTTGAAAACGTATTGGTACGTGGTCTGCTATTTGGCACGGATTATAAAATGGGGGAAAACTACCGCGGCATCTGGGGCTTGTATGGGAGCTATGATTACATCTCGCCACAAACCTTCCGCGTGTCCAGTACTGCTTTGTCTATAGGTACTACTGGGCAATTATGGTTGAGCGAGTCCGTAGCTTTACAAGGCTCTGTTTTAGGCGGATTAGGCTATGCCGCAGTCGGCACTTTGAGCGGTAATGATGAACAGGATTATCGCTACGGTGTAGCGCCACAGGCTTTAGTGGCACTGCGTTTGATCATGGGCGATAAAGCTTCCATCGATTTCACGGGCCGCGAATATTTTGTGAAGGATGTCGATAGCGGCAATGCTGGCGGGCACGACAATATTTTACGGTCTGATTTGGCGTTTACCTACCGCATCCATAAAAAACACGCCGTATCGCTTAAATATCAATGGAATCAGCGCGATGCTTCTTATCTCAACTCAGAGGGTAAACAAACGACGGGAACAGTGGGGATTTTCTATACCTTCTTAGGGCATGATGGATTTGGCGCTACAGACTGGCGATAATTGCTGTTTGCCGTGGGGCTTGTGGTTTTCTAGCCTGAATAAGACTGCTATTTGCACATTGAACAATATTAATAAAACAAGTTTAACAGCGACATGAACAATATGCCCGTGGTCCCGTGATCGACGAACACGTGCCCATCAATATAACTGCACATCACTAATTTTAAGGATTATGCGACACTTTCTTCGTGCTCAATTCAGATTTACTCCCAGGAGATTGACCTACTTAATTTATACAATCGCTTTTTTACTGTTGGCGGTATTCCATAATCCAAAATGGATATTTGCAATGGTTTTTACAGCGTTTATATATAAGGCTCGCAAACCTCGACATGAAGTAATCAATCCCATCACTGAAGATGGCTTACATAAGTCCATCAGACCAGATCCTGATTTTTTACTACAGAAGTTCCATGATGATCTTAATCGACTAAAGCAGGAACGTGACAATGATGAACGTGACCTTGCACCTGGCGACCCTAAATAAAATTAGAATATTGTAGGTCAATAATTTAAATATTCAGGATAATCTAACTACTAAATGATCTAGCTTTAATTGATTATTCCACTGTCACACTCTTCGCCAAATTCCTCGGTTTATCCACATCCGTCCCTTTTAACAATGCTGCATGATAGGCCAGCAACTGCACAGGAATCGTATGCAAAATAGGGGAGAGCACGCCTACATGACGCGGGGTACGGATCACATGCACACCTTCAGACTCAGTAAAGTGGCTATCTGCATCGGCAAATACAAATAGTTCTCCGCCGCGGGCTTTAACTTCCTGCATATTGGATTTAACTTTTTCCAGTAAAGCATCATTGGGCGCAATTACCACCACCGGCATTTCGTTATCCACCAGAGCCAATGGGCCATGTTTAAGCTCACCTGCGGGGTAAGCCTCAGCGTGGATATAGGAAATTTCTTTAAGCTTAAGCGCGCCTTCCAGCGCAATTGGGTAATGCACCCCACGCCCCAAGAACAAAGCATGCTGCTTATTGGCAAAGCGTTTAGCCCATTCGCGGATTTGCGGTTCCAGATTAAGCGCATATTGCACACTACCGGCCAACTGGCGCAATGCACTCAGATGTTCTTGCTCCGCCTCGACTGTTAACAATCCGCGCTGTTTAGCCAAGGTTGCCGCCAAGGTAAAGAGTGCGACCAATTGGGTGGTAAAGGCTTTGGTAGAAGCTACACCAATCTCAGCCCCGGCGCGCGTGTAAAAAATGAGCTGGGAGGCGCGCGGAATGGCGCTCTCTTGTACATTACAAATTGCTAAGGTGAGGTTCTGCCCTAATGATTTCGCATGTTTGAGTGCTTCCATGGTATCCAGCGTTTCACCGGATTGAGAGATGGTGACAATCAACTGCTTTTGGTTCGGCACGGAAGTGCGATATCGGTACTCGCTGGCGATCTCTACATTGGTGGGCAGTTTAGCGATGCTTTCCAGCCAGTATTTGGCGGTGAGCGCAGCGTAGTAGCTGGTGCCTGCCGCCAAAATCAAAATGCTATCTACCTGCTGGAATATCTCACTGGCAGCATCGCCGAACAAAGCAGGCGAAAATTGATTATCGTCGATCAGTGCTTCAATGGTGTCGGTCAGCGCGCGCGGCTGTTCGTGAATCTCTTTTTGCATGAAGTGTGCATAAGGGCCAAGCTCCATGCTAGCAAGCGAAACATCGCTCATGTGGATTTTGCGTAATACTTCCTTGCCATTTCGGCCGAAAATCGTTACACCGTCGCGGCGGATATCGGCTACATCTCCGTCCTCTAGGTATATGACCTTACGCGTAACAGAGAGCACCGCTGAAACATCAGATGCGATGAAGTTTTCGCCTTCGCTTAAACCGATCAGCAGCGGGCAACCCTGGCGAGCGGTAATCATGTGCTCCGGTTCTTTGACTGAAATGACGCTGATTGCGAATGCGCCAGTCAGCTCTTCAACGGATTTTTGCGTGGCAGCTAATAATGGTAAGTCTTGATGGTAATAGTGGATTAAGTGCGCAATGACTTCAGTATCGGTTTGTGAAGTGAATTCGTAACCTAAAGCCATGAGGCGAGTGCGTTGCTCATCATGATTTTCGATAATACCGTTATGCACCACGGCGATTTCGTCTTTAGATACATGCGGATGGGCATTGCTCTCAGTTACGCCGCCGTGCGTTGCCCAGCGCGTGTGACCGATACCGACTTGGCCACTCAAATTGACTTCCAAAGCTTTATCCGTCATTGCCGCTACACGGCCTACGGCACGTACACGCTCAATCGCGCCATTGCTGAGTACCGCAACACCAGCTGAGTCATAACCGCGGTATTCCAAACGGCTTAAGCCTTCAATTAGCGTGGAAACGACATTTCTATTGGCAACTGCGCCTACGATACCGCACATAAAGTGTAATCTTTCTTAAATTTTGGCTATTTTTTCTGCTTAACTGGACGCTGCCAGCCAAGGATAGTTTTTTGTTCTTTGGCACGGCAGAAGGTGAGGGCATCGGCCGGGGCATTTTTGGTAATGGTAGAACCTGCGGCGATGGTGGCGCCTTTACCAATCGTCACCGGCGCGATGAGTTGCGAATCGGAACCGATGAAAGCGTTATCTTCAATAACGGTCTGGAATTTATTCGCGCCATCGTAATTGCAGGTGATGGTTCCGGCGCCTATGTTAACGTTTTTACCTACGACAGCATCGCCCACATAACTTAAGTGGTTCACTTTACTGCCGCTATCTACCTGTGCATTTTTAAGCTCTACAAAGTTGCCGATATGCGTTTCATTTTGCAGTACAGTACCCGGACGCAGTCGTGCATAGGGGCCTATGCGGCTGTTATCACCTACTTCAGCATCTTCAATATGGGTGAAAGGGGCGATTTTTGCGCCGGCTTTAATATTGGCGTTTTTAATCACACAGTTGGGGCCTATTGTCACGTAATCGCCCAAAGTTACATTGCCTTCAAATACACAATTAACGTCTATCTCTACATCACGACCGCAGTTAAGGTTGCCACGCACATCCAAGCGGGCAGGGTCTTTCAAGGTAACACCTTGCTGCATGAGTTTTTGCGCAGTACGGGTTTGATAAGTACGCTCGATTTGTGCCAGATCGCTTTTAGAGTTAATGCCGGTAACTGACCATTCGTCTGGCGTGATTTCAGCCACGACTTTAGTACCCTGCTGCACGGCAAGCGCGACGATATCGGTTAAATAGTATTCACCTTGCGCATTGTTATTAGTGAGCTGTGATAGCCATTGAGTGAGCTGTGCATTCGGCATGGCCATCATGCCGGTATTCACTTCAATAATCTGCCGGTGTGTTTCCGTGGCATCTTTATGTTCTACGATTGCCGTTACATTGCCGGACGTTGCGCGTACGATACGGCCATAGCCCGTTGGGTCCGGCTTATTAAATGACAGAATTGCGAGTTTATCTGTGGCTTGCGCCAATAGGTTTCTACAAGCGTCAACATCTACCAATGGCACATCGCCTAGCAATACAAGGGTTTGCGCTTCGGCATCCAGATAGGGCGCAGCTTGCTGCACCGCGTGGCCTGTACCCAATTGTTCGGCCTGGTTTACCCAAATGATTGTTTCATTCGCAAAAGTTTCGCGTACTGTTTCACCACCATAGCCATACACCACGATGATCTTTTTTGGATTTAAGGCTTTTGCGCATTCAATGACATGCGCCAAAATGGCTTTGCCCCCCACCTGATGCAGCACTTTAGGCGTATTGGAATGCATGCGCGTGCCTTTACCGGCTGCAAGGATGACGATGTTGAGTGTAGGTTGTGCCATATCGTTTATATTGTATTTTATAAGCTATTTTACTACGCAAGTTCACTTAGTTGTCAGCTGCCTGTTATTGACTATACGCCTGCCAATTTGAATTCAACGCTACAAAAACAAAAAGCGGCCTAAGCCGCTTTTATCTATTACTTATTTCACTGATTAGTGCACTTTGCGTAAACGCTCAATCGCTTGAATTTGGGCAATTGCTTCAGCCAATTCAGCTTGGGCTTTTGCATAGTCGATATCAGAAGTTCTGTTACGCATCGCCTCTTCAGCTGCTGCTTTGGCGGCTAATGCTTTTGCTTGATCCAGATCAGCACCACGGATAGCGGTATCTGCCAGCACAGTGATCACACCAGGCTGCACTTCCAGCATGCCGCCTGAAAGGTAAATCACAGTCTCTTCAGCAGTATCTGCAAGTTTGATACGCAATGCACCCGGTTTGATAGTCGTAATCATGGGCGCATGGTTTGGGTAGATACCTACCTCACCACCACCCGCAGGGGCAACCACGAACTCAGCTTCGCCTGAGAATATGCTTGCTTCTGCACTGACTACATCGATATGAACAGTATTTGCCATAATTTTCTCTTTTCAACAAACTTCTTAATTTATTTTATCTAAACAGAGCAAGGCGCAAGGAGCAGAGCGACACAGGCAGTACATTAAGTACGACAAGGAAGCGAGCACCTCGCAACGATGCTATGTAACGATAAAATTAATTAAGCGTTTTGGCTTTCTCTACGGCTTCTTCAATACCACCTACCATGTAGAACGCTTGTTCTGGCAAGTGATCGTATTCGCCGGCAACAATGGCTTTGAAGCCTTTGATGGTTTCTTTCAATGGTACATATTTACCTGGCGCGCCAGTAAACACTTCAGCCACGTGGAACGGTTGGGACAAGAAACGTTGAATTTTACGTGCACGGCCAACAGCCAGTTTGTCTTCTGGTGACAACTCGTCCATACCCAGAATCGCAATAATGTCGCGTAACTCTTTATAGCGTTGCAGTGTTTGTTGTACGCCACGCGCTACTGCATAGTGCTCTTCACCAACCACTAACGGGTCTAATTGACGTGATGTTGAATCCAATGGGTCCACCGCTGGGTAAATACCTAAAGATGCAATGTCACGTGACAACACAACGGTTGAGTCCAAATGTTGGAATGTCGTTGCTGGTGATGGATCGGTCAAGTCATCCGCAGGTACGTATACCGCTTGGATA
>PERG01000008.1 GCA_002928535.1 Methylotenera sp.
TGACAAAACCGCTGCTACTGCTGCGTATACTGAGAATGTTAGCGTGATTGACCGCATTGCTGACAAGCAAATCATTCATAAAAACAAGGCAGCTCGTCATAAGAGCCGCTTGAATGCTGCTATTAAAGCAATGGCATAATTTCAGTCATGTAATAAAAAAGCCGAACAATGTTCGGCTTTTTTATTGGGCGGCTGCTATTGGTACTTAGATAAGGCGTGCTGGAATCAAAGCTGTGCTAAGCGTTAAGTGATCACGCTATTGACCACCAAACTGATAGCGTCTAACTTTACTCCCCAATTTTCAAGTCTGTGCGTACCTGCATAGCCAACTTAATCGCATCGTCGCGACTAGTATGGATGACCGTGAAGTGCCCCATTTTCCGTCCCGGCCGCGCTTGTTCTTTTCCGTACAGATGCATCTTTAATTGCGGCACATTCAACGCCACATCCCATGCAGGCTCCGTCGGTTTCTTTTGTTTTAAAGGCCAGATATCCCCCAGTAAATTCACCATCACTGCTGGGCTATGCTGACGGCTGCTGCCTAATGGCAATCCGACAACAGCTCTTACTTGCTGCTCGAATTGATTAGTTATGCAAGCATCTAAAGTGTAGTGTCCGGAATTATGGGGCCGTGGCGCTATTTCATTGACGAGCAGCTCACCCTCACAAACAAAGAACTCCACGCCGATAACACCAGTATATTCAAGCTTTTCTGCCACCATAATGGCTAGCTTCTGAGCCTGGTGATTAATCGCATCTTTACCGCGCGCCGGCACAATTGTAATGTCCAAAATACCATTCAAGTGGCTATTTTCAGCGGTAGGAAATGTCGCTAGATTGCCGTTTATGTCCCGCGCCAGCACCACTGACACTTCGTAATCGAGCTTAAGCAGCTTTTCCAGAACGCACTCTTCGTGATCGAATTGCGCATAAGCAGCACGCGCTTCTTGCTGATTAGCTACACGCGCCTGTCCTTTACCGTCATAGCCGAAACGCGCTACTTTAAGAATTGCTGGATACAGTTCACTGTCATCCGCTGGCAAATCATTTGCATCATGAATGACAGCAAATGGCGCGACTGGCAAACCAGCATCTTTCAAGAAATTCTTTTCGCTCACCCGGTGCTGCGCAATAGCCACGCTCGCCGCAGCAGGACGTACTGGCAGGCTTTCAGCCAATTGGGCCAAGCTCGCTGCAGGTACATTTTCAAACTCAGTGGTCACAGCTGCACAGGTATTAGCCAATGATTTCAAGGCCTCAGCATCATCATAGGCAGCACAAATATGCACATCGGCAATCTTGCCGGCCGGGCTATTTTTATCAGGGTCTAACACCGTTACGCGGTAACCCATTTCATGCGCCGCGATTACAAAGAAACGACCTAGTTGACCGCCCCCTAGCATGCCAAGCATGGCTGGTGGCAGAATTACTGGAGTAGGATTAGTTTTTTTATTGCTCATATAATCAAAACAAATTAGTTAAAGGCTATTTCTAAATTAAGGCTTTTCGCTTAACTGCATGGCATGCACTTTATCTGCCTGCTTGGCACGGAAATCCGCCAGCTTTTGAGCAAGTACGGCATCATGATTAGCGATAATGGAAGCTGCAAATAGGCCAGCATTGGCGGCGCCAGCTTCGCCAATCGCGAAGGTAGCAACAGGAATGCCTTTAGGCATTTGTACAATCGACAATAATGAATCCTGGCCTTGAAGGTGCTTAGAAGGTACTGGCACACCTAACACCGGCAAGGTGGTTTTCGCTGCTACCATGCCCGGTAAATGGGCCGCGCCACCTGCACCTGCAATAATCACTTGGTAACCTTTACCAATGGCTGTCTCTGCAAACTTAAACATCAAGTCAGGTGTCCGGTGGGCAGAAACTACATCGGCAGTATAAGGCACGCCGAAATCTGCCAGCATCTGTGCAGCGGCCTTCATGATCGGCCAGTCACTGTCCGATCCCATGATAATAGCGACCAATGGTTGTTTTTCCATTTCCATTCCTCTTACTTTTTATTCTTGAAATAACTACATAAACTTACTTCAGTAGCACCCAACGATCAGTCCAATAAAATCAAATTATCGCGGTGAATCAGCTCTGATTCTTCCACATAACCTAGAATCTTTTCAATCTCAGTGCTAGGTTTACGCATGATACGCTGTGCTTCATTGGCTGAGTAATTGACCAAGCCGCGTGCTATTTCCAAGCCCGCTTCATTACAGCAGGCAACCACTTCCCCACGCTCGAAATCACCAGTTACAGCAGTGACCCCAATAGGCAACAGGCTTTTTCCATCTTGTTTGATCACTTTTACTGCGCCCGCATCCAATGTCAGCCTGCCACGCAATTGCAAATGATCTGCTAACCATTGTTTACGTGCAGTCGTTTTCATTTGGCTAGTATGCAAATGCGTACCGATGACTTCACCAGCCGACAATCTTACTAAAACAGCTCGTTCTCGACCTGAAGCAATCACAGTATGTGCACCACTTCGGGCTGCGCGTTTGGCTGCCAATACTTTGGTCAGCATGCCACCAGTGCCTACACTGCTACCGGCACCGCCAGCCATTTGTTCAAGCGCAACATCACCCGCCATAGCGTGCTGAATGAAACTAGCGTGCTGGTCTTTTCGCGGATCAGCAGAATATAAGCCTTGCTGGTCAGTCAGAATCACCAAAGTGTCTGCTTCAATGAGATTAGCCACCAGTGATCCCAAGGTATCATTGTCGCCAAAACGAATCTCATCGGTCACCACCGTATCATTTTCATTGATGATAGGAATAACGTTCAAATTAAGTAGCGTACGTAATGTACTACGCGCATTGAGGTAACGTTTACGGTCTGCCAAGTCATCATGGGTCAGCAGTACCTGCGCGGTATGTAATTGATGCTGGCTGAAGCAGCTTTCGTACATTTGCACCAAACCCATCTGTCCAACCGCCGCTGCAGCTTGCAACTCATTGACCGCGGTTGGGCGTTTTTTCCAGCCTAAGCGCTGCATACCTTCAGCAACAGCGCCACTTGAAACCAAGACGACTTGCCGGCCTTGTTTAACCAATTCGGCAATCTGTGCTGCCCAGCCCGCAATTGCAGCCTGATCCAAGCCATTACCATTATTAGTAACGAGGCTAGAGCCCACTTTTACAACGATGACTTTGGCGTCACGAACTAATGACTTCGTTTCCATGATCTTTATCTATTGCGCTATTTTCAACTTCTGCGGTGGCTTTATTTTCTTCAATATGTTGCATGATGGCGTAAGTCAGCTCTTTACAGCCAATGCCGCTAATTGCGGATATGGCAAATACGCGATCTTTCCATCCATAGTCGTTGATGAACTGTTTCACTACTTGCTCTGAATCCTGCAACATGTCGATCTTGTTCAACACTAGCCAACGTGGTTTTTCATATAGCGCTTCGTCGTACTTGCGCAGCTCTTCCACAATAGCTTTGGCTTCATACACGGGATCTACTGCTTCATCAAACGGCGCAATATCCACCAAATGCAACAACAGTGAAGTACGTTGTAAATGGCGCAGGAATTGATGGCCCAGGCCAGCACCTTCCGCAGCGCCTTCGATAATGCCTGGAATATCGGCAATGACAAAGCTGCGCTCTGCGTCTACGCGCACAACGCCCAGATTAGGATGTAAAGTCGTAAAAGGATAGTCAGCCACTTTGGGCTTGGCTGCGGATACAGAACGAATGAAGGTTGATTTACCAGCATTTGGCATGCCTAACAGACCCACATCCGCCAAGACTTTAAGCTCCAAATAAAGCTCGAATTCTTCACCCGGCTCGCCTTTGGTACATTGTCGTGGCGCACGGTTCATACTGGATTTGAAATGCACATTACCCAAGCCGCCGTTACCACCTTTGGCCATCTGTGCACGCTGTCCATGCTCACTTAAATCTACCAACACTTGCTCAGTGGCTTTATCTGAAATGACGGTGCCTACTGGCACACGCAAGACCATGTCTTCACCCTTGGCGCCGTAACACTCAGCGCTGCGACCATTCTCACCACGCTGGGCGCGAAAAGTACGCGTATAACGGTAGTCTACCAATGTGTTGATATTACGGTCTGCTTCTATGATGATAGAACCACCGCGACCACCGTCTCCGCCACTCGGGCCGCCCATAGGTTCGTATTTCTCACGACGAAACGTCGCTACGCCGTTACCACCGTCGCCTGCGAATATCTTAATGGTTGCTTCGTCTATAAATTTCATATTTTAGAGTTTACCAAATAAAAAAGCCCCATCAAACGATGAGGCTTTAATAAAGTTATATTAACTTAAGCTGTAACAATAATGCTTACAGTTTGGCGCTTTAGCGCGCCTTTAATAGTGAAAGCCACTTTACCATCTGCTTTAGCATAGAGTGTGTGATCTTTACCCATGCCTACGTTTTCACCCGCGTGCATTTTGGTGCCGCGTTGGCGAACGATGATGCTGCCTGCTGAAACCACTTGCTCACCGAAAGCTTTAACGCCTAATCGTTGTGAGTGTGAATCGCGACCGTTACGTGAACTACCACCAGCTTTTTTGTGTGCCATGATTTATCCTAACTATATATTCTGAAATTACTCAGCTGCTTTGGCGGCTTTAGCTGCCTTAGCTGGTTTTGCTGCTGCACCTGAAGCGCTG
Organism: Methylotenera sp.; assembly: GCA_002928535.1. GTDB lineage: Bacteria > Pseudomonadota > Gammaproteobacteria > Burkholderiales > Methylophilaceae > Methylotenera. The sequence goes on from PERG01000008.1 coordinate 4,650, forward strand.
ATAGCGCCGATTTGGATCTCAGTGTAGCTTTGGCGATGCCCTTGTGTCTTACGATAATGCTTACGACGACGGAATTTGAAAATCATCACTTTGTCAGCACGGCCATGAGAAACGACTGTAGCACTCACCGTTGCACCAGCAATGATAGGTGAGCCAATCGTCACGTTATCACCGTCAGTTACCATTAATACTTTGTCTAAAGTGACTGTAGCGCCAACATCGGCCGCTAATTTCTCAACTTTTAATTTTTCGCCTGCAACCACGCGATATTGTTTGCCGCCAGTTTTAATTACTGCATACATGATTATGCCTTTAACTCATACTTCAAAAGAATCGCGCATTATACGCAATTTATCAGGCAAAGCAAACCTAAATCACGCGAGGAATTCAAAAAACCATACATGTAAAACCGGATTGCATAATGATGTCTGACTGATGCATCACATTTTACCTCTATTATCGCTGACGGTCGCCATTTTCAAGCGATATTCATGTGATGTTTTAATCAATATCCTCAAAATCTACTGTGCTAAAATGCTGGTCACTATTAATTAGGCTTAGCCCCTCAGGTTGATACACGTGTCACCAACAATAACACCACTAAATACCATTCAATCTTGCATAGCAGAAGACATTAATGCAGTGAACAAGGTCATTCAGCAATCCCTGTATTCTGATGTTGTGCTCGTCAACCAGGTTGCTAATTACATTATAGAGAGTGGCGGCAAGCGCTTACGTCCAATCCTGGTGTTGTTATCTGCAGGACTCTTCGGAACCATTAAACCTGAACATCATCAACTCGCGGCCGTTGTGGAGTTCATTCATACCGCCACGCTGCTCCATGATGATGTGGTAGATGAGTCAGCAAAACGCCGCGGTCAAAGTACCGCCAATGCCTTATTTGGCAATGCCGCAAGCGTTCTGGTGGGAGACTTTGTGTATTCTCGTGCATTTCAGATGATGGTTTCTGTGCAAAATATGCGCGTAATGGAAGTATTAAGCGATGCTACCAATATCATTGCAGAGGGCGAGGTGCTTCAGTTACTGAATGTGCATAACGCAGACATCACCGATGAAGACTATTTACAGGTCATTCATTACAAAACTGCCAAACTGTTTGAAGCTGCCAGCCGTTTAGGCGCCATTATCAGCAATAGCAATGCGCATGACGAAGCAGCTTTAAGCCAGTACGGCATGCATATTGGCACTGCATTTCAATTGATTGATGATGTGCTTGATTTGAGTGGCAACGCCACGGAAATAGGCAAGAATCTGGGCGATGATTTAAGTGAAGGTAAGCCAACACTCCCACTGCTATATGCCATGCGTAACGGCGACACCAATGAAGCTGAGACTATCAAACAAGCCATTGAACACGGCGGCTTACAACATATGGACACTGTGTTGAGTGCTGTAATTCGTACGGGCGCTTTGGATCACGTACGTCGTATTGCTATTAAAGAAGCAGATTCGGCTTGTGACGCTATCGCGCATTTTGCCGAATCACCTTATAAAAGCGCGATGATAAAACTGGCAGAATTCGCGGCCACACGTACCTATTAGCCGGGCAGGCTTTTAACGCAATCAAGCTTAATTCAGTGTGATTTGCTCACCGCTATCAGCGTGATAATAGGTCAAGTGGGCGCATTCACTCGTACCCGCAGTCAATGAGCCATCGAATACAGATTGACCCTCAACGTCCACCACGGCATAGCCATTGTGATACAGCGTCACTTCCGCAAGCTTTTGACCTTGTCGCATCGCAAAACTAATGCAATTGTCTTCTTCAGCTTCAGAATACACTTCCCAATCGCGTCCACCGGCTAATTGTGATAACCAGCCCGGCAGATCCACTTCAACTCGGCAAATGACAGGCGCGTCCCACTCTGGTCGATTGACCTCGGTCTGCACTAGCTCATATTGGGTTTGCGGGTTGTTCATTTCAGTCATCTGGTTTCCTTGTTGCTAACATTATAATACGAATGCGATGCAAGTTAATTTGGCGACGTCCTGTTAAATTTCAAGTACAGAAGTGCAAATGGCTGCCAGCCTTATGAATGGGCAATAAAGCTGGTTGCCACAAATTTATAACGATGCGATGATGCGTTAAGTTTACAAACCATGCTTACATCTGAATAGCCTAACCATTAGAACTAAACAATCAAAGGATCGCCATGCTAAATGGGTTTATCGAGCTTTCCAACGTAATACAGCAAAACAGCACTTTATTTATTACGCTCTCAATCATTTTTGGCCTGATGGTCGGTAGTTTTTTGAATGTTGTGATTCATCGCTTACCCAAAATGATGGAGCGGGAATGGCATCAGAACTGTTTGGAATTGCAAGGCCAGGAACAACCTGCCACACCTAAATATAATATCGTCACTCCCTGCTCAACCTGTCCCGCCTGTGGCCATAAAATTTCCGCTTTAGAAAATATACCCTTGCTGAGTTACATCGCTTTACGGGGCAAATGCCGCCAATGCAGAAAAGCTATCAGTGTACGATATCCCCTGGTAGAAGCATTGACCGGCACTTTAATCGGCTTAGTCAGCTGGAAGTTTGGTTATGGCAGTTTGGCTGTATTCGCCTGGATATTTACCTTGGCATTGATCGCATTAACATTCATCGATTTCGATACGCAATTGTTGCCAGATGACATCACCTTGCCCTTGCTATGGCTGGGCTTGCTATTTAACCTGAATACCGGTTTTACCGACATCAAATCCGCCCTCATAGGTGCAATGGCAGGCTATATCATCCTATGGTCAATTTATTGGTTGTTTAAACTCGTGACCGGCAAAGAAGGTATGGGTTATGGAGACTTTAAATTGCTGGCCGCTATTGGCGCCTGGTTTGGCTGGCAATTATTGCCGGCGGTCATTTTACTTTCTTCCATACTTGGCGCAGTCATCGGCATTGCCTTAATTGTTTTTACCAAACGTGGCCGGGAAGTACCCATGCCGTTTGGACCTTTTTTAGCCATTGGTGGCATTGCTGCTTTGTTCTTTGGCCCGCAATTGGCCAGCTTCTACCTCGCCTGAGGCGCTAGATGGCAGTCGTCGCACTCACAGGAGGAATAGGCTCAGGCAAGAGCGAAGCTGCCCGGCAGTTTTCGTTATTGGGCGTGCCGGTTGTTGATGTAGATATGATCTCGCATACATTAACCCAGGCTGGCACTCCCGTGATGGAGGAGATCCGTCGTGTTTTTGGTGAACGTTATTTGACTGCAGATGGCGCGCTTGATCGTGGCAAGATGCGGGCGCTCGTATTTGACAACGCAACAGAACGCTTAAAACTGGAAGCCATCTTGCATCCGGCAATTCAGAACCAGGCGTTAACTGATCTAGCAACTAACGAACACTTATTACACCCTTGTTATCAGATTTTGGTCATCCCGCTGTTATTTGAAAATAGCCGCTATGTTTCTATGTTGCAAAAAATTATTGTCGTGGACTGCGATGAGCAACTGCAGATTAAGCGGGCCATGCAACGAAGTCAGTTAACTGCGGATCAAGTAAAAAAAATTATGGCAAGCCAAGTGTCACGTTCCACCCGTTTGAAAATGGCGGATGAAATTATTGAAAATAATGGAACCTTGGGCGAATTGGCTGAAAGAATCACCCAAATCCATGAAAAACTCATTAAGACTTGCATAGTTAGCAAATAAATTTAATAATCCAGATCAATTTAAAAATTGTCATTAAATTTTTCTTACATAAGACTTTATCTTTCAATAAAGCCCTTTATTAACCAGAATTTTGAGTTGATATTTGTCATGAGCCATGGCTAGCTACGACTATCCTTTTAACGAACGTATACGTACTTTGCTGCGTGTAGAGGATTTGCTTGCCAAGCTTTTATATAACGTTGAAGCTGGTCATGAATTTCAGCACCATTGTGCACTACTTCTACTGTTACAGATTTTAGATGTAGTAGATCGCGGCGAATTGAAGATTGATCTATTGCAAGAGCTGGATCGCCAGAGAATGGTGATGGCTGCACTAAAGGGTAACCCGGCTATCGCAGCTAAAAAACTTGAAGGCATCCTTGGCGATATCGACGGTGCTGCAGATGCGTTACGCGCTGAAACCACCAAACTAGGCCAGACTTTACGCGCTAATGAATGGTTAATGAGTATCAAGCAACGTTCAGTCATCCCGGGCGGAGTGTGTGAATTTGACCTTCCCTCGTATCACTACTGGTTGGGCCTAAGTGTAGAAAGACGTAAAAAAGACTTCGACCACTGGCTTAAACCTTTGCTACCGATGCAGCAAGCCATTGGGATTATCCTGCATATTTTACGTGGCAGCGGAGCCACAACTAAGCTCCTGGCCTACAACGGCGCTTACCAGCAAATGCTAGGTGGTTCAAAACCTGCACAAATGCTACGGATCGAGATGGCTGATAATTCGCCTTGCTTCCCTGAAGTAAGCGCTAACAAATATGCCATCAACATTCGCTTTAATTCGTTGGACTGTACTCAAAAACCGCAAAAATGTGATGAAGACGTTAACTTCTCTTTAACGCTCTGTAATCTATAAATAATTGAATTAATGTAACTTTATGACCAGCCCTCAAAAACGAAAAGTCGCATGTCCCAATTGCAAACAACTAACTGAGTTCAGCCCCACCAATCCATTCCGTCCATTTTGTAGTGAGCGCTGTAAAATGATTGACTTAGGCGTATGGGCCAGTGAAGGTTACGCCATCCCGGATGCAACGCCCACAGATGAGTTATTAGATGATCTGGATAACCATCATTGATAAACTCACGTTAGCGTTATACGGAATCAATATCCTCAGTACTAGTCTCACTTAATCACATTCCTTAAGAAATATTATGCCTAAACCGATCATGCGCCTTTTCACAATAATCGTGTTGGCCCTGCTATATAGCACTAGCTTCAATACATTTGCACAAGCTAACCAGGCAGCCAAAACCCATACAGTGGTAATACAAGATGCATGGGCACGGGCCACCCACCCTGGCCAAAAAGTAGGTGCAGTCTATATGACGTTAACTAGTCCGCAAGATACGACTTTGGTTAAGATAGAAAGTGATGTCACGGAAAGCGTGGAAATTCACAGCATGAGTATGCAGAACGGCGTGATGAAAATGCGCATGCTAAATAAACTACCATTAACTGCGGATAAGCCATATAAATTAGCCCCGGGCGGCTACCACTTGATGTTATTCGATCTGAAGAAACCTTTATTAGTGGGCGAGCAGCTCAATTTAATACTGCATTTCACTGATAAGCACAACGTAGATTCTCAGCAGAAAATCAAAGTACCTGTGAAATCAGGTGAAAATGTTAACCAGGACTCTGGTCACGAACACCATCATTAATGATGTTAAAGGCTAACGGTTAGCCTTAAACTTCATTAACTTTCCAACTAGCGCGCTGCATGGCAATACCGTGCGCACCATAGGATCGGGCCTTAGCAAGTTTTTCTGCATCCATACCCCCCAAGGCATAGACCGGCAACGGATAATCCACAATTAGAGAAGCGAACCCATCCCATCCAAGAGGCGTTGCATCTACATGACTGCGGGTACTCTCGACTGGAGAAAGTAATACATAATCCAGCGCCAGGCTTGCGGCATGACTTAACTCCAGTGCGTTATGGCAAGATGCGCCACATAACATCCCATCCGGTCTGGCCTGCAATCCCATTAAGTCTAGCGAAGAAAAATGCACGCCCGCTGCGTTTAAGGTCTGCGAGAGTTCAATGTCGGAATGGATAAATACCTTGGCTTCATAAGGCGCAGCGATTTCCATTACACGCTCAGCAAATGAAAACAACTCTTCTGGTGACAGCTGCTTTTCGCGTACCAAAATCATCATTAAGCCATTTTGCAGTGCTGCTTTTAAACATTCAAAAAACTGCTCTTCACCCAGCTCGCTTAAGTTGGTGATCGCATACATGGGAGGTAAACTTAGTCCAGTCATAATAGGTGCATTCGCAGGCAACATCGGACTCACTGAAAGCTTCTCCGGATTTTGCCAGCTGATCGTCTGCTTCTCCATGCCAAAGGGCTCACCTTGCCATTCAGTGACCACATAAAAATGGAGCTTTACAGTTTTTGCTGGGGATTCTAATTTGCCGTTCGCATCGTACTTGGCTTCGTAATCATAGGTCCTGGTCAGCCATGGATACAAGGTCTTAACTTTAATCCCCAGCTCCTCATGCAACTCTCGCTTGAGTGCCTGTTCCGCTGTTTCGTCAACTTCGATCTTGCCACCTGGAAACTCCCAATAGCCTGCCCAGGCTTTTCCCACAGGGCGTTCACCGAGTAATACCAAACCATTTTCATGCTGAATTACACCCACGGCAGCATGGGTTACTTGCTCTGATAAAACGGGGATTGGCGACTTCGAATGATTCATGTGTGTGTTTTTATTAGATTTTAAAGCTTTTCTATCGAGGTCTATATTTTATGAGGTTTAGCGCTAGGTAGTTTTGCATTCCCCGCGAAATCCCTGGCAAATTGATAAGCAGCACGACCACTGCGCGAACCACGTGTATGTGACCAAGCCAAGGCTGCGCGGCTGATCTCTTCATTGAACTCCTGGATGCCATAATAACGCAGCCATTGTGCCGCGATCACTAGATACTCATCTTGATCAAAAGAGTAAAACGACAGCCACATGCCAAACCGGTCAGATAAAGAAGTCTTTTCTTCAACGGTGTCCCCTGGACGTATTTCGCCATCTAAGTGCTGGGTTTCCAGATTTTCCGCCATATATTCGGGAATAAGATGTCTGCGATTTGAGGTGGCATACACCAAAATGTTATCAGAAGTAACAGCCACAGAACCATCCAGAACAACCTTTAGGGCTTTATAGCCTGCGTCTCCGGCCTCAAAAGACAAATCATCACAGAATACGATAAAGCGCTCCAAGCGGCCGCGCAGCAAGGTGGTAATCTGCGGTAAATCGACCAGATCCTGTTTATCAACTTCGACAATGCGCAAACCCTCCTGCGAAAAGCGGCTTAACAAGGCTTTAACAACAGAAGATTTTCCGGTTCCGCGTGCACCGGTCAGCAATACATTATTGGCCGGATAGCCGCGCACGAACTGCTCAGTATTGCGGACCACTTCGGCTTTCTGGTGATCGATATTATGTAAGTCATTTAACTGTATCAAATGCGGATGTGGAATAGCCTCCAAGTAACCGCGTCCTTGATGATGCTGCCAACGCCAGGCCAGCGCGGTCCAATCAGTCGCTGGTGGAGGGAGAGGAATTACGGCTTCCAGCTTGTTGATTAAATCCTCGGCCCGGTTTAGTAAATGCTGGAAGTCAGTCATAGCATAGCTGCTTAAGAACGGTAGTCTGCATTAATCTTCACATAATCATAAGAAAAATCACAAGTCCAGACTGTGCAATGCGCACTTCCGCGCGCGAGATCCACACGTACCAGAATTTCCGGTTCCTTCATGATGGCTGCGCCCTGCTCTTCTAAATAAGCGGTCGCTCTACCGCCGTTTTCAGCCACCAGTACATCACCCAGATAAAGTTTCAATTTCTCTACATCTAATTGCTCGACGCCTGCATAACCAATCGCCGCCAAGATCCGGCCCAAGTTTGGGTCAGATGCAAAAAACGCAGTTTTGATCAGTGGTGAATGCGCGATGGCATAAGCCACTTTGCGGCATTCAGCCTCATCACGGCCATTCTCCACTTGTACCGTCATAAACTTCGTTGCACCTTCACCGTCGCGCACAATAGCCTGTGCCAGTTCAATGGCCACCTCAGTAATCGCCGTTTTAATGGCTTGATAATCGCTGGAACCGATGTCAATTTCATTATTCTGCGCCTGACCGGTCGCCATCAGGATCAAGGAGTCATTGGTAGAAGTGTCGCCATCTACTGTGATGCAATTGAAAGACTGGTTCACCACATCTTTTATCATTTTATTTAATGCATTTTGACTGATAGCAGCATCCGTAGCGATATAGCCCAGCATAGTGGCCATGTTCGGGTGAATCATGCCAGAGCCTTTGGAAATACCAGTAATCGTTATTAGCTTGCCATCCAATGTTAACTGTCTGCTAGTGCCTTTAGCCACAATGTCGGTTGTCATAATGGCTTCAGCTGCGTTTAGCCAATTGTCTTCTTTTAAGTTGCTAATCGCAGCTGGCAGGCCTGCAACTACTTTCTCAACAGGCAAAGGCTCCAGAATGACGCCGGTAGAAAACGGCAACACTTGCGTAGGCTCAAGGTCCAGGGCTGCGGCTAATGCTTCGCAAGTAAGTTTGGCTCTATTGAGACCATCTTCACCGGTACCAGCATTCGCGCAACCGGTATTTACCAACAAAGCCCGGATCGGCATGGCTCTAGTGAGGTGCTCTTTGCAAAGCAATACAGGCGCAGCACAGAACTGATTTTGGGTGAATACCCCAGAAACTGCAGTTCCGCTTTCCAGGGTGATTACTAATACATCCTTACGGTTTGGCTTGCGAACGTAGGCTTCGGCAAAACCTAATTTGACACCTTTGACAGGCAATAACGTATGAGCGGCAGGTGCAGTGAGATTAACAGGCATATTTGGATCAACTTAATAAAACGAGTGTGTGGAATAATTATTCTGAATTCTACCTACTTAGCCTCTATAAAAATAGCTGCAAACGCTCACAGTCAAATAATTGACTTATGCTACTGCTATGTTAGTGTTCGATTTAACCACATAGATGTTAGGGCTTTTCTACATGAATGACACCTCACCGAATCTAGATAAAGAATCCAGCAACCTTGCTGAAATGGGCCTGCGGTTAGCCTTTACCAAAAAGCTGCAGGCAGTCACTAATAAAATCCACGCCGCACGCAATATCGATGAAATCATTTTGGAAGTCAGTCAGGAAATCTGTACATTATTCGAAGCCGAACGATTAACGCTCTACATAGTAAGCGAAGACGGTAATTTCATTATTTCCAAAGTGAAAACCGGGCTTAACGAGTTCAAAGAATTGAAGCTTCCCCTGAATGCCAGCAGTATTGCCGGTTATGCAGGACTGAATAAAGCCTTATTGAATGTCACCGATGTTTATGATGAAGCCGAGCTAACGGCCATCAGCCCGCAAATTCACTTTTTAAAAGATGTAGATAAAAAGACCGGATTCCGTACCAAACAAATGCTGGCCTTTCCCATCATTGACCATGACGAAAATAAGCTCATGGGCGTGGTGCAAGTGATCAATACGCTATCCGGCTTACCCTTCCCTCACATGATGGAAGAAGGCACCTCAGCGCTTGCAAAAACCCTTGCCATTGCGCTTAACCAACGCCAGACAACAATAGGCACTGTAAAGTCTAAATTTGATGGGTTGGTAAGCTCCGGCAATCTTTCCAATGACGAACTGGAACTGGCGCAACGTTCTGCACGTAAAAAAGGAAAATCCCTGGAAGAAGTATTAATGGCGGAGTTCCAGGTAAAACCAAATGCCATCGGCCATTCGCTCTCCACTTTTTTTGCCGTGCCTTATGAGCCCTATAAAGCAGATCGGGTGAAACCCATGGATTTGCTCAAGAATCTTAAGCAGGAATATGTGGAATCCAACGGCTGGCTCCCCATTGATGAAACGACAGCAGATGGCCTCATCATCATGACACCTGATCCAGAGCGGATTAAAACCTCCCGTATCGTGAGCAACATTTTTCCCCGTCAGGCCAAAATCAGTTACCGCGTGTGTTTGCAGCAAGACTTTACTAACACGCTGGTCCAATTCTATGGGGCTGCCAGTTCAGCCGGCAACATCGACGATATTTTGTCGACCATGGATGAGGATGAAGATTACGGCAATGCGGCTGAAGATGTGAGCGCTGCGGCTGATAATGAACTGGTGAAGCTAGTCAATAAAATTATTATTGACGCTTATAACCAGGGCGCTTCTGATATTCATATCGAACCCTATCCGGATAAAGGCAAAACAGAAATCCGCTTCCGTAAAGACGGTACTTTGGTCAACTATATCGAGGTGCCGCCTAGTTATCGCAATGCTTTAACCGCGCGTATCAAGATTATGTGTGACCTGGATATCTCGGAAAAACGTAAACCGCAAGACGGTAAAATCAAGTTCAAGAAATACGGCCCGCTTGATATTGAATTGCGCGTAGCGACGATCCCATCTTCTGGCGGTATGGAAGATATCGTCATGCGCATCCTGGCCGCAGGTAAACCCATTCCGCTGGATAAACTGGGGCTGTCGGACTGGAATAACAAAAAACTTAAAGAGCTTGTCGCTAAACCCTATGGTTTATTCTTTGTTTGTGGCCCTACCGGTTCTGGTAAAACTACAACGCTGCATTCTGCTTTGGGCTACATCAACACGCCTGCAACCAAAATTTGGACGGCCGAAGACCCTGTAGAGATCACCCAAAAAGGTCTGCGCCAAGTGCAGGTGAATAAAAAAGCGGGGATGGATTTCGCTATGGTGATGAAAGCATTTTTACGGGCTGACCCGGACGTCATTATGGTCGGTGAAATGCGTGACAAAGAAACGGTCTCCACCGGCATTGAAGCTTCACTGACTGGCCATTTGGTGTTTGCCACCTTGCATACCAATAGCGCGCCTGAATCAATTGTGCGCTTGCTCGACATGGGTATGGACCCATTTAACTTCGCTGATGCGCTGATTGGCATCTTGGCACAGCGTTTAGGTAAGCGCCTGTGTGAATGTAAAAAAACTTACACACCGGATGCCAATGAAATTAAAGGCATGCTTAATGAATACTGCGAGGAGCTAAAAAATACCAGCGCCTGGAAAAAAGACCCCGAGGGCAGTTATAAAGCGGTATACCAACAATGGCTCAAAACCTTTGGTAATGATAAAGGCGCATTTACTTTGCATCAGGCCAAAGGCTGTGAGAAATGCGGCAATACCGGCTATAAAGGTCGGGTAGGCTTACATGAGCTCATGGAGGGTACTGAGGCTGTGAAAAAGAACATTCAGGAACACGCAAGAGTTTCAGAAATGTTTGCCACTGCGCTAGAGGATGGCATGCGCACCCTGAAGCAAGATGGTATTGAGAAAGTGCTGCAAGGCATCACGGATATGAAGCAAGTCCGTGCGGTCAGTATAAAATAGCTGAGAAGCTACTTAAGCGCGCCGCCAAATGGTGCCTTGCGGCGTGTCTTCCAACAAAACACCGGCTTCTGCCAGGTCTTTGCGGATTTGGTCAGCCACTGAAAAGTTCTTGGCTTTTTTAGCTTCATTACGCTGGATAATGAGCGTGTTTATATCCAGGGTTTGATCTAATTTTGCATCTATATTCCCGTGCAGGAAGGCTTCCGGATGTCGCTGTAACAACCCGACGACATCTGCCAAACTTTTTAGCAAACTCGCTGTTTCAATAGATTTGGTCTTATTCACCTCATTGGCTAAATCGAACAATACTGCCATTGCTTCCGGCGTGTTGAAATCATCATCCATGGCTGCTTTAAATTTCGTAGCTTGCGGATGCTGCCAGTCGATTTTTTCATTCACTACTTCGATACCGCGCAACGCCGTATATAAGCGCGTTAATGCTGCTTTGGCATCATCCAGATGCACATCGGAATAATTGAGCGGGCTACGGTAATGTGCACGCAGAATGAAGAAACGCACAACTTCAGCATCATATTTTTCTAATACCGTACGAATAGTAAAAAAATTGCCTAAGGACTTGGACATTTTCTCGTCATCGATGCGTACAAAACCATTGTGCATCCAGTAATTGACCATCTGGCAAGGTTCGCCATTGTGGCTGTGTGCAGCTTCGGATTGGGCGATTTCATTCTCATGATGCGGAAACTGCAAATCCTGCCCACCGCCGTGAATATCGAAGCGTTGGCCAAGATGGTGTGCGCTCATGGCAGAACATTCGATATGCCAGCCTGGACGGCCTTTACCATTGTTTGGGCCGCCAAAGGGCGATTCCCAGCTCGGTTCGTTCGGCTTAGCGGCTTTCCACAACACAAAATCCATTGGATCTTTTTTATGAGTGTCGATCTCTACGCGCTCCCCGGCCCTAAGGTCTTCCAACGACTTGCCGGATAATTTACCGTAACCCGGAAAGTTATTCACGGAATAATAGACATCACCATTATCGGCAGTATAAGCAAAGCCTTTGTCGATCAAGGCGCTAATCATGTCCAGCATGTTTTGCACATAATCGGTGGCACGCGGCTCGATATCAGGCCGAATAATGCCTAGCTTGGCTGCATCTTCGTCCATGGCGTCAATAAAGCGTTGTGTGAGTTGACCGATGGTTTCATTATTTTCATTGGCGCGCTTAATGATCTTGTCATCGATATCGGTAATATTGCGCACGTAATTGACTTCATAGCCCGATGTGCGTAACCAGCGGTTGACCATATCAAATACCACCATTACCCGTCCATGCCCCAAGTGACAGTAATCATAGACCGTCATACCGCATACATACATGCTGACCTTACCAGCCACAATAGGCGTAAAAACTTGCTTGTCGCGGGTCAAGGTATTGTAAATTTTGAGCATGTTTAAGGGTTAAATCGTATATTAATGTTGGATGGAATCAGTATTAGGTCGTACTCGCGTGGTAATAGCAGCGAAATAATTGGTTTAAACCGTATTGAGCTATTGGAGGTTACCTAGGCTATTGATAGAATTACGTTTTATTTATTCACATAAAAAAGTATATCATAATGAATAATCTTCTTGCGTCGCTCTCCGCTTCAATCTCACGCTTTGTTTTGGTAATGTCGGCCTGCTTGTTCATGTCACCTGCTTATGCAGATGAGTTAAAAGATATTTCACAAATGGCTGATCAGGGACAGGCAGCCGCAGCGTTGGATCGCATTAATACATATATTGCAGCCAATCCCAAAAACGCACAGGCGCTATTTATGAAAGGTGTGCTGTTAGCTGAACAGGGCCGTAGGGAAGAATCCATCAAAACCTTTATTGATGTGACTGAAAAATTTCCGAATTTACCTGAGCCTTATAATAACCTGGCCGTGCTGTATGCAGACCAAGGCCAGTTCGATAAAGCCAGGAAAGCCCTGGAAACCGCCATTAAAACACATCCAAGCTATGCAACAGCGCATGAGAACCTGGGCGATATTTATGCCCGTATGGCATCAGAGGCCTATGACAAAGCTTTACAATTAGATACTGGCAATACACGCGCCCAAGGCAAGCTATTACTGATTAAAGATCTATTCGGCACTGGGAATAAAACCACTATTGCAGCTAAAGAGCCTAAAGTCGCTAATCCTATTCGTTCGGCAGACGCCAAGAAACCCGAACCTGCTATGGAAAAACCTGTTGCTGAACCCGCAAAAAGCATGGATAAATATCCTGAAGAAGCTTTGACAGCTGCAGTGAATAACTGGGCACAAGCTTGGTCCAGCAAAAATCTGGATAAATATTTCGCAAGCTATAGCGATAACTTCAAGCCGGCTAAAGGTGAGAGTCGCAAAGCTTGGGAGAAGCAACGTCGTGAGCGCATCAACAAACCTGCACAAATAAACGTTGAACTATCTAATATCAATACCGCCTTAGAGGGGAGCAATTCTGCGAAGGTGAGATTCAAACAAACCTACCGTGCTGGTGGCAGCCCGATACGCACCTCTAAAACGTTGATGATGGAAAAAGTAGGCGATGACTGGTTAATCACGCAAGAAATTGCCGGCAGCTAATTCGCCGTTAAATTTACTGCTAATTAGGCTAAACACACTATTCAAACGTTGTAGATGTAACCTGGTTTTTGATATATTTTTAGTTAAGGTAATTTGATTAGTGACCGTTGTGAATAAAGCTTTAACTTACGCCCTACTAGCCGCTATTACATTAGTGCCTTGGAGTGCCACGGCAGTGAATCGCTATAGCTTAGGTAATTTGTTACCTAAGCCTAGATTGACCCATGCAGTGAATCTAGCGGAAAATCTATTGGTAAAAAGCCTATTGGAAATAACACAGGGCAAAAACCAGCAAGCACTGGATACCATCAACCAGCTACTCAAAACTACCCCTAATTTTAAACTCGCCCATCTGGTACGCGGCGATTTACTGATGGCACAGGGTAAATACCTGCAGGCCTTTGGTAGCTCGGACAGCAATCCATCCGAGGCAGTAAAAGATCTACAGGATGAAGCGCGCATGCGTATCGAGCGCTACTTATCCAATCAAAACCTGGATAGACAGCCTGACTTACTCATTGCCCCGAATGCGCAACAAAATCATGTCATCGTCATTGATACCGACAAATCACGTTTGTATGTTTATAAGCATGAACAAAGCCGACTCAATTATGTGGCGGATTATTATGTCACTGTGGGTAAAAATGGCATCGATAAGCAGATTGAAGGCGATAAGCGCACTCCGATTGGAGTTTATTTTGCTGGGACCAAGTTATCGCAAAAATTACCGGATTTTTATGGAGATGCCGCTTATCCACTCAACTATCCGAATGAATGGGACAGCCAGCATAATCGCAAGGGTTCTGGCATCTGGATTCACGGGACGCCAAGCAGCACTTATAGTCGCCCACCGCGTGCCAGCGATGGCTGTGTGGTCTTGACCAATCCTGATCTAAAAGCGTTAAGCCCTATTCTGCAAGCCGGTAAAACGCCGGTGATTATTGCCAATCGCCTCCAATGGCTAGACGCTGGCAATACGACAGAAGAAAAAGAGGCCATGACCGCTGCATTAGACCAGTGGCTTGAAGATTGGCGCGCACAAGATACCAGCAAATATCTTTCCCACTATTCCCGCAACTTTTCCAGCAAGGGAATCAATTATCAGCAATGGTCGGAGCATAAGCAGCGCGTGCAGGCTAATAAACCAGATATTGATATAGCACTTTCTGGTATCAGCATGTTCGCTTACCCGGACGCAGAAAAGAAACTGGTTGTAGTAGACTTTACTCAAGATTTCAAGAGTTCCCACTTAAGTAATAAAATGCAAAAACGCCAGTATTGGGTTTTAGAAAACAATACCTGGAAAATCATCTACGAAGGCGCCGTTTAAGCGTCTTATCTTTAAAGACTAGTTATAAGTTAGGAAAACCATGCGTCAGCTTTATGCTTTTATAGCATCGCTTTTATTATGTAGTTCGGCTTGGGCAGCAAATCCGCAGGTTATATTTGAAACCAATCGCGGCAATTTTGTTGTTGAGTTATACCCGGATAAAGCGCCAAAAACCGTGGCTAATTTCATGCAATATGTAAATTCCGGCTTTTACAAAAACACTCTTTTCCATCGCGTGATTAGTCGCTTTATGATTCAGGGCGGCGGCTTTACTACCGCTATGGTAGAAAAAGATACGAAAGCGCCTATTGTCAATGAGGCCAATAATGGCTTATTGAATGAGCCTGGTACGCTCGCGATGGCCAGGACATCGGATCCCAATTCCGCAACCTCACAATTCTTTATCAATTTGGAAAACAACCAATTCCTTAATCACCAGGGAGATTATCCAGACATGATGGGGTACTGTGTCTTTGGTCGTGTATTAAAAGGCATGGATGTAGTGCGGGAAATCGCCAGTACACCAACTGGAGTTGTTGGGCCCTATAGCGATGTGCCTAAGTCACCGATTGTGATTGAAGAAATCAAAATTAACAAAGAAGCTTTATAACAATTATCATTTCATTTTAAGGATTTTATTGTGGTTACTTTACATACAAACTTTGGCGATATTACTCTAGAACTAGATGCTGAAAAGGCGCCAATAACAACGGCTAATTTTCTGCAATACGTCGATAATGGCTTTTATGATGGCACAATTTTCCATCGCGTAATTAATGGCTTTATGATTCAAGGCGGCGGTTTCGATAGCGCTATGAACCAAAAAGAGACGCTAGATGAAATTAAAAATGAAGCGAATAACGGTTTAAGCAATGACGTTTATACCATTGCCATGGCCCGCACTTCTGCGCCCCACTCTGCCAGCAGCCAATTTTTTATCAACGTCGGCAGTAATGACTTCCTAAACCATACTGCCCCTACCGGCAGCGGCTGGGGTTACTGTGTATTTGGTAAGGTGACAGCCGGCACTGAGGTCGTTGATAAAATCAAGAAGGTTGCCACCGGGAACCGCAAAGGCCATCAAGATGTGCCTGTAGAGAATGTGGTCATTGAAAAAGCGACACGCAGCTAGTCCGATGAAGAGCACCGGAGATATTGCAATATCGGATTTTGATTTGTTTATCTCCGATCTGCACTTGTGTGCAGATCGCCCGGAAATCACTGCAAGCTTTCTGGATTTTCTTCGCAACTCCGCCACTCAAGCTCGCTCCTTATATATTCTGGGCGATTTGTTTGAATACTGGGCAGGTGATGATGAAGTGGAAGATAGCCATCACCAACAGGTCATATTTGCCTTGCGAGATCTGACTAATAGCGGTGTCGCAGTTTACCTGTTGCATGGCAATCGCGATTTTTTAATAGGCTCGGATTTCTGCAATATTGCCAATGTAACCTTGCTTAAAGACCCAACGATCATCGATTTATTTGGTACCAAAACCTTACTAAGTCATGGCGATGCTTTATGTACGGATGACGTTGCTTACCAAACTTTTAGGCAACAAGTTAGAGATCCCAAGTGGCAGGCTGATTTTCTTAATCAATCCTTGGCAACGCGCAAGCAGCAGGTAGAAGCAATACGTCAGCGCAGTGAACAGGAAAAATCCGGTAAATCGGAAACGATTATGGATGTGAATGATGAAGCTGTTGCAGCCTTATTGAAGTCTCACGCCTACCCTCCCTTGCTCATCCATGGCCATACCCATAGGCCCAATAAGCATACGCTTCAAATAGATGGGCATAGCACTACCCGGTGGGTGCTGGGCGATTGGTATGAACAAGGCAGCTATTTGCTGTGTAATGTTAATGGCTGCCAATCGATAGGGTTGTGACTCCAGAAGTTACTAGGAGCTGTTCTTAACTGCCTCACACGCTTATTAAATATTAAACTACGGCTGGTAACCTGGGATACTATATTCATCCACCTGGTCAATTTGTTCTGGCGGTAGAAATAGTTCAGCATATTTCAGGTAGATTTTTTCCCGCACGAAAATATCAAACAGGTCCGGATCGATATGGTGGTCCACCTTCATTTTTCCTAAAATGAATAATGACTCAGATAAAGTTTTAGGATTTTTATATGGCCGATCCTTCGAGGTCAGCGCTTCAAAAATATCTGCAATTCCCATCATGCGAGCAGGGACCGACATTTGTTCCTTGGTAAGCCCTTTAGGATAGCCGCGTCCATCCATACGTTCATGGTGGCCGCCGGCATATTCTGGAACCCGTTGCAAATCTCTCGGATAAGGTAATGATTCCAGCATATTAATCGTCACGACAATGTGATTATTGATAATTTCACGCTCTTCCTTAGTTAAGGTGCCGCGTACAATACTCAGGTTATAGACTTCATTTTCATCTAAAAAAGGCATTGCTTGGCCTGAATCATCTCGAATAATTAACGCTGCGATATCCCGCACACGTTGCTGGTCTTCAGCCGTCATATATTCGCTACCGATATTGGCCTGGCGCAGAAAAGCACGGTCAGCATCGCATTGCTGTTTAAATTGAGCCAATTCAGCTGTTAGATTTTGCTGTTCATCTTGCTGTCCAAGCTGTACTGCCGCAAGTTGTTTTTTCAGGACTTCGCATTCTTTTTGTGCTTTAAGCAGTTCAAAGCGCTGGTCGATCAACTCAATTCGATCAAAAATGGAGGATAACTTGGTGGCCTTATCCATCACCGATTCGGGCGTCGTTACCTTTCCGCAATCATGCAGCCATGCTGCAATTCTGAGTTCGTAAAATTCTTTTTCGCTTAAGGAAAAATCTTTAAGCGGCCCACTATCAGCACGAATAGCGGCTTCGGCCAGCATCATGGTGAGTTCTGGGACGCGGCGGCAATGGCCGCCGGTATAAGGTGATTTCTGGTCAATGGCTTCGGCAATCAACTCTATGAAAGCCTCAAACAACCCTTTTAAACCTTCAATCAAATTATGGTTAGTCATGGCCACAGCAGCTTGTGAAGCCAGTGACTCGACTAAACTTTGATTGGCCGCAGAAAATGAAATGATTTCTTGCGTGTCAGGATCTATCGCATTAATGAGTTGAAGTACGCCAATCACTTCAGACTCATGGTTTTTCATGGGAATGGTTAAAAATGATTGGGAGTGATAGCCCGTTTTCTCATCAAATTTACGGGTGCCAGTGAAATCAAAATCCTTAGCCTCATAGGCATTTTCAATATTGACCGTAAGGTCATTTAAGGTCGCATATGCCGCCACTGTGGTGAGGTTAGGGCTACCATCCTCAAGATATAAAGGCAGAGGCAGGAATGGTATTTCTTTGCCGGTAGTCCCACCTAAATTGATATTAAGCGTTTTATTCCGCATGATCTCAAATTTTAGGCGCTTATCATCAGTGACGGTATAAAGGGTGCCGCCATCTGCGTTGGTAATCTCTTTAGCGCCCAACAAGATCATTTCCAGCAAACGCTTGTTATCGCGCTCCGCTGAAAGCGCAACACCTATGGTATTGAGACGCTCTAATCGCTGAAGTAAATAAGGATGCTGACGATCGGTCATTTTAAACTTTATGGTTATTCATAAACATTACAAACAAACGAATCAGGTAGGGTCTATGAGTGAAGGGCTAATGAAACTTAACTAAGATAAAATTCCATTTTTACGCCTGCTAGCTCGATCACATCATGATCATTTAAAGCAAACGCTTGGGCGCCGGTAGATGCCCCATTTACAATAGGGAACACTTGCCCTTCAACATGGGTAATAAAATAACCATTTGGCCGTTTGGTAATTACAGCCACTTGCACCCCAGGCTTACCCAAAGTAGTCAATGCTTTATTTAGCACTAGCTGCCGTCCTGTGCTGGATCCATTCAATACCTGTATTTTGCCAAGACGTTCTGCAGCACTATTTGAAGCAGCAGTAGATGCCATTTTTGGCTTGTCATTTAGCGGAGGTATTGATGAAGTGCTTACCGATTTAGGTTCTGGGACTGATATTGGTGTCACCGCTGGAATAGAAGTTGCCGATGGTTTACTTAAAGAGGATTCCGAGGGTGTTGATTCCATACTGCGCATGGCAGATGGACGAATGATCATGGTCTTTTCGAAATCGGTATCCATGGCATTATTCACTGCCGATTGATTAATATATTTTAATTGATATTTGCCAAATTCAACGACATCATCATGTTGCAATAAGTGTTTCTTGACGGGTGTGGAATTGACTATTGTGCCATTGGTACTCGCTAAATCTTCAATATAGAAATCATTACCCAGTTTAACTATCGCCGCGTGCTCACCACTCACTGCAAGGTTATCGATTTGCACGTCATTCGTTGGCCTGCGGCCGATCGTAATTCGTTCCTGATCGAGCGGATATTCGTTTAATAATGCATGATCTAAAGAAAGAATAAGCTTTGCCATAATCTACCCTACTATTTTAACCAACCTAAAAAATCATCATACCAAGCGTATTTATATTCAAACGACTTTTTCACCCGTACCAGTATGACAGAAATGTTATCCTTGCCGCCATTGTCATTGGCCAATTGCACCAGTTTATGTGCCGTTTCAGTCAAATCCGAAGATAGCATATTTAACGTATGTTGAATTACTTCATCTTCTACCAAGTCACTTAAGCCATCTGAACATAGCAGATAAATATCATCGACTTCCACATCAAACTCGTTCAATTCCAAATCCACTTCAGGGTCAATGCCTAACGCACGTGTCACTAAATTTTTATTCGCCGAGTATTTTGCCTGCTCTGCCGTAATTAAGCCGGATTTGATCTGTTCCTGCAATAAAGAATGATCTTCGGTGATTTGCAGCAGTTGTTCCTGCCGATAACGATACATACGTGAATCACCAATATGCCCAACCAATAATTTGTTATTGGTAAACAAACCGACAACTAAGGTAGTGCCCATACCGGCGCATTGCGGTTGCGTTTGCGAGACTTGATAGATTGCATCATTGGCATTCCTTACTGCCTCAATCATCAATCGCGCTTCAGCCTGCATATTCAATTCTGCGTCCATTTGTCCAGGTCGCAAATCCAACATGGCTTCTTTTAGCTCGGCGGTAATGCTTAGTACTGCAATCTCACTCGCAACTTCCCCTGCTTTATAACCACCCATACCATCTGCCAGAATCACAAAACCCATAGAATCGTCACTGGCAATTGCATCTTCATTATGATCACGGCGCTGACCAACATCAGTCAGGCGGATGATTTCTAATGTATTGTGCAGATTCATATCAAGTGGACTGCGCTGCCGCACATTGCCTAAGGTCAGCAGCAATTTCTAATCCGCGGGCATAGCGCTTTTCACTATCTTTTTCCAGCATGCGATCAATAATAGTGGCTAAACAAGTCGGTATGGCAGAGTTAAGACTGCTGGCACTGACATGCGGTTCATTGGCAATTTTAAACATAAGGGTAGCCATTGAATCGCCGGTGAAAGGTAAATGGCCAGTCGTCATTTGATAAAGCATTACGCCAAGTGAAAATAGGTCTGAACGGCCATCTACTTTTTTACCGGCCAATTGCTCAGGAGACATATAGCTTGGTGTGCCTAGCACCATACCAGTTTTGGTTCGGGAAGAATCAGTGATTCTGGCGATGCCGAAATCCGTGACTTTCACAGAGCCGATATCTGCCTCGTACATGATATTGGCAGGTTTGATATCCCGATGAACTACGTTTTGGGCGTGCGCATAATCTAATGCATCAGCCACTTTGGCTACAATTTCCATCACCTTCGGTATTGGCAGTAAATTATCTATTTTTGTGTGTGGCGCTAGATCCTGACCTTTGAGAAACTCCATAGAAATATAAGCCAAATCATGTTCTTCACCCGCATCGTAAATGGTAACAATATTCGGGTGGTTAAGTCGGCCAGCTGTTTCAGCTTCACGGAAGAACCGCTCTTTCACTTCTGCTAGTTCGTCTGCTTCAAACTCTTGCGACAGTGCCATAGTTTTGATCGCTACTACCCGGCTGATTTTAGGATCGCGGCCTAGATAAACCACACCCATTGCACCTTTACCCAGCTCTTTTTCCACTTGATAGCGGCCCAGCATGGGTTTTTCTACAGAGCCATCATTAAGTATCATGGTGCTAGCATTGGTACGCCCTGCACCACTGCCACCCAAAATGACGGTTTCCGCCATGGCTTTGGAACGTGAAATGCGCTGTTCTAGATCTTTGTATTTTGGATTGTAATTTGCCATGTAAGCGAACACTGATTCTGCTTTATTAAACTGACGCTTACGCTCGAAGTCCAAACCCAGGTTGTATAGACCCTCCATCACCCCATCATCCATCGGGCATTTGCGAAAGCGATCAAAGGCCATGTCCAGCTGGCCTTGACTTTGGAACATCAAGGCCAAGTTACGATTGCTTTCGGCCGAGTCAGAGTCGGATTTTGCTTTTCCCTGCTCTGTCATCAGGAAGCGCTTGGTAGTTAATAAGCCATGGCCTACCAATAGCAATGTGGCTGGCATCATGAGCTGTAGCCACATGCCTTGTTGGGTCATTAACACAAAATGGGTAACTACCAACACCGTCAACAAGCCTAGCGTAGCAAATGCGGCGGTGCCGGCTTTCAAACGCGGTAATAACAAAATTAGATAAAGTGCAATGATTAACCACACACCAAGTTGTGCCCATAGCGACCAACTTGGCGAAATAAAGAAGTCTTCATTCAGGATGCTGGCTACGGAATGGGCTAAAGTTTCAATGGGTTTCATGCTAGATGAAATCGGTGTGATTTGATTATCACTACCATCGCCAGTGGCAGCCATACCGATTAATACAATTTTGCCCTTGTATTTTTCTACCGGGATTTTGCCACTATAGACATCAAAGAATGAATCGACAGGAAAGGCTGGCTGCCCATCCTTACCTGAATAGAAAAACGTATTCATTTGCAGCCAAGTATCAGTGGCAATATTCAGCCGGCCCAATTTCACGCCTTCGCCCAAGCGCACTTCCACATCAACTGGTGCAAGATTCAGGTATTTAGCTGCAACTTGTAGTGATAGCGAAGGATACATGCGATCATAAAATGCCAGTACCAGCGGTTCAGCGCGGATTGCGCCGTCCACATCCGGATTTGCATTCAGATGGCCAATGGCACTTGCTGCTTCGCCAATCACTGGGATAGGTGACAAAGCAGAGATTGTAGGGATCGGCAGCAGACCATTTTCATCGGCATTGATGCGATCCACAATGTTCGGCAAAGCATTTTTTGCGACATATTCCGGCAGCGGCTTATCAGGGTTACCGCGCGGTTCACCGATGGTGAACGGCATTGCCAGCACGACATTGTTGGCCTGCTTAATACTGGCGGCTAACTTTTCATCGGTATTTAATGCTGATTGTGCTTCTTTAAGCATAGCATCGAGTTGCGCGGCTTCCGGCGCAACAGTTGCTATCGTAGAACTGCTAAGGAAAGTGGAGATTTTATTGATGTAGCTTAAGCCGGCATCAATTTGCGGCTCGAGAAAGTAAACCGTATTGCCAATGACTTTTGCTTGGCCGGCGGATAACTTCTGGATCATATTTGCATGGACTTCGCGAGACCATGGCCACCGGCCGATATTAGCGATACTCTGATCATCAATTGCAATGACTGCAATCTTATCGCCAGGGTCGCGTGCACTCGCTTGCACACCTAAATCGTAAGCCTTGCGTTCCAGGCTTTGTAGAAAATCACTGCCGGCTGCAAATAAGAAGGCTAAGGAAATGATGAGCCCTGCAAACCAATCCGACTTCCAAAACCTTTGTTTCATGCGCCGCCCTTTTGTTTTATTGATCGACGCATTGGCCAAATTTTTTAAAGCTGGCGTACGTTCTAGTAATCGTCATGCTAATGATTAAGTTTACACGCGATTTTTTTCAAAAAAAAGAGTAATCAAGGAAAATCAAGGTTTATAATAAAAATTGAGCCCGTCAAATGAGATTGACAGGAAATATGTCAAAAAAAAGCAAGCCTGAAAAGCTTGCTTCGTATTTACTAATTTATGTACTTAGTTTGAATTGTTAACTACGGATTTGCTTAACTTCAGAAGCACGCACATCAGCTGCCAGCTTATCCAATACGCCATTAATGTATTTATGACCATCAATACCGCCGTAGACTTTGGCTAGCTCAACTCCCTCATTAATCACCACTCGATAAGGAATCGAAAAGTCAAACATCAGTTCACAGCCTGAGGTACGCAGAATCGCATGCTCAACTGGACTTAATTCCGCGATGGGCCGGTCAATATAATTTGCCAGCTTAGAATCAAGCTCTACTAAATTTTCGGTGACTGCTTCGAGCAACTGTTTGAAATAGGCTTCGTCAGCGCGGTTATACTCTGGATCTTCCATCATATCTCGGAACACCTGAGTCAAGTCGGACGCATTCAACATACCACGATAAACAGCCTTAACAACCAGCTCGCGTGACTTCCTGCGATTCCTGCCGTTTTTGCCAGCATCTTTTTTAGCCATTTTTTTTGGTTCAGCTGTCGCATCAACTTCTGGTATCAGGCTTGTTACCTGCTTTTGTGCATCAGTCATAATGCTTTGACCAAGTTAGCCATTTCCACTGCCACTTGTGCGGCCTCAGCGCCTTTCACATGCATACGTGCGATGGCTTGATCATCGTCTTCTGTCGTCAAAACAGCATTGGCTACAGGAACACCGGTGTTTAATTGCACTTCAGAGATGCCACGCGCCGACTCATTAGCTACCACTTCAAAGTGATACGTTTCGCCACGAATAATGGCACCCAATGCAATCAAGGCATCAAAACGCTCGCTTAAAGCCATGTGCTGTAATAGCAATGGCGTTTCTAAGGCGCCTGGAACAGTGGCAATGGTAATCGCCTCACTTGCTACCCCTAATTTCAATAACTCACTTTTACAGGCACTTAATAAGCCATCACCAATATCGCTATTAAACCTAGATAATACGATGCCGATTTGCATACCATTACCGTTTAGGTTTTTTTCAATTTCTCTCACGCTTCGATCCTTAATTCATTGCTTTTACACAGAAAGCGCTATTTTACCGCATAACCACGGCATCTTTTAGCTAATCTTCTGAGGAAACAAATATCTAGTGGAACAATATCCATGCTTTTTGTAGCGTACTAGAGATACCGTAAGCAATGGGAATGGCTACCAGCACCCAAGCGATGGGCACAAAATTCAGCTTACTAGCAGGCTGGTCTTGCGCTATTTTCCCATTATTAATCGCAATCGCTTTTTCATGGGCTAGCAAACGCTCTGCTTCTAATTGCTCGGGTGTCATAAAATGTTTCTCTGCCACCGGCTTGATCATAAGATTACAAATCAATCCAACCAGCAATAGCCCCGCCAGCACATACATGATGACGTTATAAGCTTGCTCAGCAGGCACGCCACGGTCCAATTGATAATCTCGCAAATAATTGACAATGACCGGGCCCAGCACGCCGGCAGTAGCCCAAGCGGTCAATAGCCTTCCATGAATGGCGCCCACATGCTGGGTGCCGAATATATCCGCTAAGTAGGCTGGAATCGTTGCGAAGCCGCCGCCATACATGGTTAAGATGACACAGAAAATGGCTGCGAATAAGGCAACACTGCCCACATCCCCGGCCCAAGGCGCTGAAATGTAGAGCAGAAATCCAAGTGCGAAGAAAATGATATAGGTGAGTTTACGTCCAAGATAATCCGAGGAAGAAGCCCAGCCGATGCGGCCCAAAATATTGAATAAGGACAGTAAGCCGGCAAACCCAGCACCAATCGCAGTCACCTGTAACAATTGTTCAGATGAAAGTGCTGACAGCGGTAACTGCACACCGATCAATTTGCCACCGAAGACCTCTTGTAACATAGGAGATGCCATGCCGATGACACCGATACCAGCGCTCACATTGAGACACAGCACACCCCATAATAACCAGAACTGCGGGGTTTTATGGGCTTGATTGACATGCACATGTCGGTTAGTAATCAAGCCTTTGCCATGATTCACCGGTGCTTGCCAACCTGCGGGCATCCAACCTGTGGGTGGTACACGGTAGCTTAAAGCCCCTATCATCATGCTAATAAAGTACAAGCAGCCCATGACAGCAAAGGTTTGCCAGACACCTACCGAAGTTGACGTGGCAAAGTGGTTCATTAAGGTATTTGCTAAAGGCGCGCCTATCATGGCGCCGCCGCCGAAACCCATAATCGCCATGCCGGTGGCCATGCCACGCCGGTCCGGAAACCATTTGATCAAGGTAGACACTGGGGAAATGTAACCCAAGCCTAAACCTATGCCACCGATAACGCCCGAGCCTAACCACATAAGCCATAACTGATGGGTATAAACCCCATAAGACGAAATTAATAAGCCGCCACCCCAGCATAGGGCCGCAACAGCCCCGGCTTTACGTGGACCTGCATGCTCCAGCCAATGTCCAAATATTGCAGCCGAAGAACCCAAAAATACAAAAAACAGGGTATACATCCAGCCCAAGTCACTTACTTTCCAATCACAATCTGTGGCTACTACCCTGGCCCAGATACTCATATTATCAGCGCATGCAATCGGATCTTTTATGCCCAGCGCTTTGGAGAGCGGAAGCCAAAACACGCTGAATCCGTACGCCATACCAATGGAGAGATGGATTGCTAGAGCTGCGGGTGGCACTAGCCAGCGATTAAAGCTAGGGTTAGCGGTGATTCTTTCCTTTGAAAAAAAAGCTGACATATTCTTTCCTTAATAACTTAAGCTTTAGAACCGTTTATTTTTATTAAACCGTTTAATAATATCTACGCTATCTTGTTACAAAAAGTTACAAATGGCAAATCACTTCATTCACAGGTTTAATATTTGTAATGAATATGTCATATTAGAGTCATAAACTGGCAGGGATAGATCATTTAGTAATACCTAAAGAGGAGACCAATAATGCCCGCCAATATACTTGTTGTAGAAGACGAACCTGCAATCCAAGAACTGCTAGCGCTGAATATTACTCAAGCTGGCCACAATGCCATGCGTGCTCTCAGTGCTGAACACGCTCAAGAATTGCTACGCGAAACGATGCCTGATTTGATCCTGCTGGATTGGATGTTACCCGGTACCAATGGATTGGAATTTGCACGTAAGCTTAAATCCGATTCGCTGACCAAATCGATCCCTATTATTATGTTGACAGCCAGGGGTGATGAGTACGATAAAGTACGTGGTCTTGAAGTAGGCGCGGATGATTACGTGACCAAGCCTTTTAGCCCACGTGAATTAAACGCACGTATCAAAGCGGTTTTGCGTCGGCGTGCTCCTCAAATGACTGACGACCCGATAGAGCTGAATGGTTTACGATTAGACCCCACAACCCATCGAGTGACAGGCAATGATAAAGTCATTGATCTGGGTCCAACAGAGTTCCGCTTGTTACATTTTTTCATGACCAATGCTGAGCGCGTGCATACTCGTAGCCAGTTGCTGGATAAAGTGTGGGGTGATCGTGTGTTCGTGGAAGATCGTACGGTGGACGTCCACATCCGCCGCTTACGCAATGCTTTATCTGTTTCCGGGCATGAGGACTTAGTACAGACAGTACGTGGCGCAGGTTATCGTTTATCAGTGCAGTAATCACTCACCCAGATCGAATTAATGCATTCCAAAAACCTTGCGCCGATTAATATCTCGCAAAAAGCTGGATATAATGGCTCACTTTCATTTTAGGCTGTAAACGTGCAAGATATTCGCTGGAATGCCTTTTGGCTTTGCTTCATCCTTCTTATCATAAGTCTGATCACATGGGCCAGTAGTGATGCCATTACTGCCTTGCTGGTATTCACTTCAGGCTTGCTGGTTTACTTACTGAATCATATCTATTGGATCTATAAGCTTAATCTTTGGTTAAAAAAACCCATCCTTAACCAAGTGCCCCATGGCCGGGGAATCTGGGAAGATATCTTTGCATCCCTATACCAGCTTCACCGTCAACATTCCCGCAATCAAACACAATTAAGTTCTGCACTGGGACGTTTTCGCCACGCCGCCAGCGCACTGCCAGATGGCGTAGTTGTGCTGAATAGTGTCAATGAAATTGAATGGTGTAACCGGCCTGCTGAAACCAAGCTAGGCCTAAACCTGAAAAAAGACGAGAATCAACCCATCAGTTACTTGATTCGCCAGAGTGATTTCATCAATTATTTACAAGCGCAGGATTATTCAGAACCTATTAAGCTGTATTCAGCGGCTCACCCAGATATGACCTTGGAAATTCAGTTAATACCGTTTGGAACCAAACAAAAACTTTTAATTTGTCGTGATGTGACGCAAAAAGAAAAAATTGATGCGATGCGCCGGGATTTTATTGCCAACGTATCGCACGAATTACGCACGCCGTTAACTGTTGTCGGTGGTTTTGTGGAAACCCTGCTGGATATGGACGGGGCCATTCCCGAAAGCACCCGCACCTATTTTAATATGATGCAAGATCAGACGAACCGTATGCGGCGCTTGATCGAAGATTTGCTGACTTTGTCACATATTGAAAGTAATGCACAGCCACCTGAAGACAGTGTGATTAACATGGGCAGGATGACCGCTATGCTGTTGAATGATGGCAACGCATTGAGCAAGGGTAAGCACACCCTTACACTAGAAGCTGCTCCGGACTTAGATTTGATCGGTTCTCCCGAAGAGCTGCAAAGCGCGCTGAGCAACCTCGTTAGCAATGCCATTCGCTACACACCACAAGATGGCACGATTCACATTAGCTGGAAACTACAAGCAGATGGTAGCGGGCAATTTAGCGTATCGGATAATGGTATCGGAATTGAGCAAATCCATATTGACCGCTTAACTGAACGCTTCTATCGGGTAGATCGTGGACGTAGCCGGGAAACCGGGGGTACTGGCTTGGGGCTTTCTATCGTGAAGCACATACTTACACGGCACCAGGCTAAACTAGTCATTACTAGCGAATTAGGTGTTGGCAGCATTTTTAGCGTAATATTTCCTAAAGTGCGCATCGTGCAAAACTAGGATAAATGAGTGGTTAAATTCCGTAACGTCATTACAAGCTTATCTTTGCTGGCGATGTTAGCGGCATGCACCACTACCACTAGCACCAAGGTAGGCTCGGTACCCATCAAACCTATTCCTGAGCAGCAAGATCGTACAACCATAAACCAGTTGGGCAAAAGCGACTTTGATCGCATGGCTGATGTGGAAATGCGGGAAAATACCGATAGTTTGCGATTATTAATGCGCAAGCTTTATAAACGGAATCCTCAAGAATTACACAAAAGCACTTCCGACCCTGCGGAAAAAATGGTGGATTGGGTATTTGACGGCGCAGCACAACACCACTTTCAATTTGAAGCCATCAACAACCTGCAAGACACCGATGCCATTTTTCTGGCTTTTCGCAGTGATTATCAAGGCGACCGCGTGCTGCCATTTATTGTGGGTATACACACCATGCTCCTTAAAGCACACGGTAATAAAATCGACTTTTACCTGACGGATAACCTGGATCCACAACGCATTTATAACGTTGCCAGAAACGTAGAAATTGCTGCGTGGAAACTTTCCAATGCACGTGCCCCGAATGGGGCTTTATACTTATTAACCAATGAAGTAAATGATAAAGATAGGAATCTTTCGTTCGAAAGAGAATTTGGCAAGATTATCGGTAGAACGGATCTATATGCCATTGCTTTAGCTGAGAAATCTCAACGGTTTATTTCCCGGGTAATGCAGAACCTGGCTACTGCTTTTTTCCTACCGTTCTAATTGTAATCATCTTAAGTTAACTCATTTCCCAAAGCAGTAAAGGCAGCAAGCCTTACGGTTCACTGCCTATTTTCGCCAATGCCACATATTAGTCCACATGCGCATTGGCAGCCGTTAGCACATTCCTGTTTCTTACTGACTCGGACGCGACGACACGGCTTAGCTCTTTACCGGATTTACTAAAGAAAATCACTGCAGGCAAAGAGGCTTTGGGTAAGGTGAGCGTTTCCATATAACCGCCTATTTTTGCTTTATCAGCCACCATTAATAATGGCGCAAATCCTTCGTTCTGTTTGATTTGCGCAAGTAACAAATAAGCTGCCTCTGCCGCAATAGGACCACGCTCGGATAGCACCAGAATTACACCTTTTTCACTTTGTGCGGCTTTACTCACAACACTGGTGTGAATATCGAAAGTAGGACTTGTTTTGGCAAGTACAGTTAATGCACTGATTGCTAACAAAGTGCTTACTACCATTGACGTTCGTTTAGATAAGTTCTTCATACTGATCTCCTTAATTACAACATGGACTGCATCTGGATATCAGCATAAGCCGTGCCAGTGACAAATTGACGACGGCTGCATGAAGCTTGTATGACAACCAAATGCTTATGAACCAATACAGTGCTTGATCTACAGGTAATAATAGAAAATAAATTTGAAGGCTTGATGACACTAGTGATGGTTAGATTTAGTGCATGAGGAGTAAATGCATGCACTAAAAACAATTTAAGACGGCGACACTGTTGGATGTGCAGCAATAAAAAAAGGAGCCTAAGCTCCTTTAGTTAATAACCGATTAAATTACCTTGCGGCTTCTTTAGCATCTTCAACTGCTTGGTCTGCTGCTTCCACCGCTTCGTCAGCAGCTTCCTTAGTCGCATCAACGGCTCGCTCAGCGGCTTCTTCAGTGGCTTCCGCAGCTTCTTTTGCCGCATCTACCGTATCATCTTTCATCTTTTGAATGGACTCTGTGGTTTCAAAAGTAGTTTCATCTTTCTTTTCACAGGCACTGAATAGCAAAACCGCTAAGCTCAGTAACAATGCTGTTGATAACTTAGTCATGAGATCTCCTTTGAATCCAATCATGATTAAAATGATGTATCAATGATTACTGCGGTGTGGTTGCAGGTGCAGGTTCCGCGACAAATATTTCTACACGGCGATTTTTTGCCTTGTTAGCTGCTGTATCATTTGGTACTAACGGCTCACGTGCGCCTCTACCCTCAATAGCAACGCGGCTAGAGGCGACGCCTTTGGTCGTAATATAGTTACGCACGCTTGCGGCTCGGTCCAATGATAATGGATTATTTACCGCGTCGCTACCTGTGCTGTCTGTGTGCCCGATGATGGTTACATTGCTACGTGGGTTATTAACTAAACCCGCAGCAAAGGTATCCAGCACTGTTCTGAAATTAGATTTAATATCTGCGCGGCCAACATCAAATGAAATGTCACTCGGAATATCCAGCTTCAAGCGGTTATCAGCTGTTTGCGTAACACCTACACCAGTACCGGCTGTGGCTTCTTCCATTTGTCTTTTTTGCTCTTCTTGGCGTTTGGTCCATACATTACCTGCAACTGCGCCTACACCTGCACCTACAGCTGCACCAATTGCCGCGCCTTTGCCTTTACCTGCAATCGCACCTACTACAGCACCAGCACCTGCACCAATGGCAGCACCTTTAGCCGTACCTTTTTGCGTTTCAGACATATTGGCGCAGCCCCCTAATGTAAATGCCGCCAGAATTGTCGTTATCAGAATTTTTTTATGCATATGATTCACCTTTGATTTATCTTTATTTTTACTAGAACTTACTTAATTGAAATGTGACACTGAAAATATGACTGCGTGCGCTTTATAAAGTTTGATTTAAAAGGCATGCTTTGGAAAGGGTTGAAAAACAGGAAAAAATAGGCCACTTTAAAATGGCCTATTTTTAATACAAGAATAATTTAGAGTAATACCTTTTCGATACCACCCTTATTAACACGGTCTACATATTCCGGCATCCAGTTCTCACCTAGAATATGCTTAGCCATTTCCACTACGATGTAGTCGGCCTCAATGCCGGTATCTTCTCCATAGCGCGCCAGACCTTGCAGGCAGCTAGGGCATGAGGTCAGTATTTTGACATTTTCCTCAGGATTACCGACGGTCAAGCCCATTTTGTTCATGCCTTTTTCCAACTCTTCCTGCTTACGCATTTTGACTTGGGTAGCAATATCCGGGCGAGCTGCCGCAAAGGTACCGCTTTCACCGCAGCAACGGTCATTCAATAGCACTTCGGTGCCCATCAATGCATTGGTAACTGCCATCGGTTTATAAGTTTTCATCGGGCTATGGCAAGGGTCATGGTACATATAACGTGTGCCGCTAACGCCTTGTAAGCGCACATCTTTCTCCATAAGATACTCATGGATGTCCAGCAAACGACAACCCGGGAATATCTTCTCAAACTCATATTTCTGTAGCTGATCCATACAAGTTCCACAGGACACGATGACCGTTTTAATATCCAGGTAGTTAAGTGTATTCGCTACGCGATGGAATAGCACACGGTTATCCGCCGTGATTTCCTGGCCCTTATCATGGTTACCTGCTGAAGTTTGCGGATAACCGCAGCACAGATAACCTGGTGGCAATACGGTAATCGCACCAACCTCATACAGCATGGCTTGGGTAGCTAAACCAACATTAGAGAACAAGCGCTCAGAGCCGCAACCCGGGAAATAGAATACCGCTTCAGACTCATCCGTCACTTTTTGCGGGTTACGAATCACCGGAATCATGCTGTCATCTTCCAAGCCCAGCAAAGCACGCGATGTCTTGGTCGGCATTTTCTTAGGCAATGGCCGGTTAATGAAGTGGACCACCTGTTCTTTAATTGGCGGTTTACCTACTGTTGCCGGGGGACGCGTTTTTTGCTTATTAAATAGACCGAATTTTTTTGCCAGGCTATGCGCTAAGTTTTGCGCTTTATAGCCAAACTGAATCATACCGGCACGCAGTACTTTAATGGTCGCTGGGTCTTTTACATTCAAGAACGCCATACCTAACGCGGTGCCAGGGTTAAATTGTTTCTTGCCCTGCTCTCGCAGGAAGTTACGCATCGCAATGGATACGTCACCGAAGTCAATGTCAACCGGACATGGATTCACGCACTTATGACACACCGTACAATGGTCAGCCACATCGTTGAATTCATCAAAATGCTTGATGGAAATACCGCGGCGCGTTTGTTCTTCGTACAGGAATGCTTCAATGAGTAATGAGGTACCTAAAATCTTATTGCGCGGACTATAAAGTAAATTCGCACGTGGTACATGGGTGGTACATACGGGTTTACATTTACCGCAGCGTAAGCAATCACTGATTGAATCAGCGATCTCACCGATGGCTGACTGCTCCATGATGATAGACTCCTGCTCGAGCAAGCCAAAGCTTGGCGTGTAAGCATTTTCCAAACCGGAACCTGCTAGTAGCTTGCCCTTATTAAAGTGCCCGTTCGGGTCTACCTTATTTTTGTAAGCAGTAAAAGTATCAATGGTAGATTGATCCAGGAACTCCATTTTGGTGATGCCAATACCGTGTTCACCGGAGATCACACCGTTAAGGCCTTTTGCCAGCGCCATCACGCGTGCTACAGCGGCATGCGCAGCACCCATCATCTCGTAATCGTCTGAGTTCACAGGAATATTGGTATGCACATTACCGTCACCGGCGTGCATGTGCAAAGCGATAAATACGCGGCCTTTTAATACCGCTTTATGAATTTCATCAAATCGATTGAGGATTTTCTGGTATTCGCGTCCGGCAAAAATATCCGCCATCGGGCGTTTTACTTCCCGCTTCCATGAAATGCGTAAGTCATAGGATTGCACGGCACGGAATACATTCTCGTGTTCACTAAACTCATCACCGATTTCTCCCAGCGCTGATATCGGCGCATCCAGATGCTCAAGGATAAGACTCCAGCGTGCGCGCACTCTTTGCAGCAAATCTAAGGCAATGCCCTGCTTGCTTTTTACCATGGCGGGATCCGCACGCGTGTCATCGTCATCCTGCAAAGGCAAATCGCCTTGTACAAACGTTTCCAGTGCATCTACCAATTTAAGCTTATTCAGGATAGACAGCTCAATATTAATGCGCTCAATCCCATCAGAGTAATCACCCAAACGTGGTAAAGGAATCACCACGTCTTCGTTAATTTTGAAGGCGTTAGTATGCTTGGCGATCGCCGCGGTACGCGCACGATCCAGCCAGAACTTTTTACGCGCTTCGGCGGAAACCGCCACGAAACCTTCACCGTTACGCGCGTTACATAAGCGTACGATATGAGAAGCTGCTTCGCCTACCGCATTTTCGTCATCAGAAGCAATGTCGGCAATCAATACCATTTTCGGGCGCTGTTGTCTCGCGGCTTTGGTCGCATAACCAACCGCTTTGATGTAGCGCTCATCCATGTGCTCTAAGCCAGCCATAATAACGACCGGGTCTTTTTTGGCAGTCCCATCCAGATAGTCTTTAATCTCAACAATCGCCGGCACAGCATGGGAGACATTGCCAAAGAATTCCAAGGCAATGGTACGCACATGCTTAGGCATGCGGTGCAAAATGAAAGTTGCTGATGTAATGAGGCCGTCACAGCCTTCTTTTTGGATACCAGGCAAACCAGACAGGAATTTATCCGTTACGTCTTTGCCCAAACCGACTTTACGGAAGCTAGGGCCGGCAATTTCGAGAATCTCTGGTTCCGCCAGCAAGGTTTTCATGTCTTCTGCATAGCGGCTAATTTTAAATCGCGCCATCGGGATATCATGAATCTTGCCAAGATTATGGTCCAGACGTTCTACCTCCAGCCATTCGGCATCTGGCGTCACCATGCGCCATGAAGCCAGATTATCCAGAGCAGTACCCCACAATACGGCCTTTTTACCACCAGCGTTCATTGCGACATTGCCGCCAATACAAGAAGCATCAGCACTGGTTGGGTCGCATGCAAATTCCAACCCTGCATCAGAAGCGGCTTCCATGGCACGGCGAGTCACCACACCCGCGCCACATTCAATCGTCGCCACTTGCCTTGCTACGCCAGGCAACGTGCGGAATTGAACGCCAGAATGCTGGTCAAGTTTTTCGGTATTAATCACAGCAGACAGTGGCGTGAGCGGAATCGCGCCACCAGTATAACCTGTACCGCCACCACGGGGGATGACAGTAAGTCCTAGCTCGATACAAGCGCGCACTAGCGCAGCAATCTCTTTTTCAGTATCCGGATTCAATACCACGAACGGATACTCAACACGCCAGTCAGTTGCGTCGGTCACATGGGAAACACGTGCCAGACCGTCGAACTGTATATTATCTTTACGGGTAATTTTAATGAGTTTAGCAAGCGCCTTTTTCCGCAGGTTGGCCGTTTGCTTAAAATCATTTTCAAATTGGGTAACGGCTTTACGCGCAGCCACCACTAGTTTTAGCACTTTGGCATTTGCCAAGCTATCGTTACCTGTACGCCGCTCATCAATGGCCGCAATACGATGATGCAAGGCATCAATCAGCGCTTTGCGGCGCTTAGGATTTTCTAACAAGTCATCCTGAAGGTAGGGGTTACGCGTTACTACCCATAGATCACCCAGCACTTCAAACAACATACGTGCAGAGCGACCAGTTTTACGCTCGCCGCGTAATTCGTTTAAAATACTCCAGATCTCTTCGCCCAGGAATCGAATAACAATTTCCCGGTCTGAAAATGATGTGTAGTTGTAAGGGATTTCGCGCAAGCGCGTGGCAGATTTTGGTTCTGCGTGCAGGAGATTGCTAGGTAAGGGTGCGTTCATTTATTTTTGAATAAATAGCTTTGCTATTAAAAAAGCATTATAACATGCCGGGAACCTGCAATAAACGCCATAATCTATGTGGTTATTATCCAGTTAAGCCTAGCTAACCTAGGTTATGTATTAGGGTGTAAAACCAGTTAGCGATAGGTGTAATAGGCATAATTTTAATATCCAAAGTTCCCGGTAATCTATAAAGATTGAGTACTGCTAATATTTATGAAAATTTCGTTAAAAAAATTATTGTTACCGCTTGCCATCATTTTGCTACTGACATTTCTCGGCTTCCAGTTAAATCAAAAGCCGAGCGCACCTCAAGTCACATTCACCACGCTTGAAGGCAAAAAAATAGCCATGCAGGATTTGCAAGGTAAGGTAACGCTAGTTAACTTTTGGGCAACGGATTGCCCTGGATGTATCAAAGAAATGCCAGCGCTTATCCAAACATATCAGCAATATAAAAATAAAGGTTTTGAAATTATTGCTGTAGCCATGCCTTATGATCCACCTGCGCAAGTATTAAATTACACCAAAATGAAAAACCTGCCCTTCCCGGTCATGCATGACGGTTTATCAGAAATCACACGCGGATTTGGTGATGTCAGCCTCACGCCCACAGCGTTCATTTATGATAAAAATGGCAAGTTATTACGGCACACCATTGGCGAACTCGACTTCCCAGCGCTACATCAATTACTCAACAAAGAGTTAGCACTCTAATGCTTTGGATAAAAGCCTTACACATTATCTTTATCACCAGCTGGTTTGCGGGCCTGTTCTATTTGCCACGTTTATTTGTTAATCATGCCATGGTCACTGACGAAGCCACCCAACAACGTTTGGCCCTGATGGAATATAAACTTTTTCGCTTTATGGGGCCGCTCGCTTTATTGGCACTTATATTTGGCTTATGGCTATGGCTAGGTTATGGCATTACCGGCGGCTGGCTACATGCCAAGTTGGTGTTGGTAGGGGTATTAGTGGCTTATCACATGTACTGTGGCAAACTGATCAAAGATTTTGCACAGAGTAAAAATAGACACAGCCACGTTTGGTTCCGCTGGTTTAATGAAATTCCGGTATTGTTATTACTAATAATCGTCATTTTAGTGGTGGTAAAGCCATTTTAATGGTAAAACCATGATTTATAAGCTTATATTTTCTAAATAAATTTATGGACATCTTCAGCTCCGCTTGGCTAATCACGATGCTCGCCAAATCCAGCAAAACGCCGCAAGGTCGTTTGCTAGGGTTATTTGATGTACTACAAGATTGGCTGAATGCACCTAATATTCATATTGAAATCGACCAGTCAGCGAACCATAAAAAACTGGTCGCTTTTTGTATTGAACAAGCCCGTGCTTGCAAAGCTGCCAATCCTGAAATATTAGCCGAACACATTATCCTGATCGCACGCAACGCCTTGGAACAGGCGTTAACTCACCCCAAGCCCGATAGTTTTGTGCATGCAAAAAAAGCCGCGCATGCACTGATTCTGGCACAAACGCAAAAAGAGGCATGGATTACCAAACCAATGAGTTACGGTATCGCGGCAAGTCTTTGCATCATGATTGGCATTTCTGTGATCTGGTTACCGCAGCTTTTACAAGAGCAGCAACTCACCCAGGTAGCAGCAATTGCTACGAGTGAAAAAAGCCTGGCATTAGTTACCAAGGCTGACGATAACAGTGTGACTGCTCATGATGCGGTTAAAATGTATGCAAAATATGAACAGATGCGCAAAGGTACTTGCCAATTCCCGGAAGCGTTACAAATCCCGGACAAACATAAGGCAATCTATCTGGAGAACGTAGTTGGCGGCAAGCTACCAACTAATTTAAACAATCTTGCAATTGCTAATTTTTATTTAGAAAAAGTACGGTGTAATTTCACACCGATGCTAATGGCCAATTCTAAGTAAAATACATCGAACTAAATGTATACTATATTGTATATATTTATAGTAAGTTGATATTAATACTTCTAAAAAAACATATATTAATCAATGTTAAATATAATCAACCTACATTGTAATAAAAGTGATTTATACAGTTCTATATAAAATATTTGTTTTTGATATAGAATATATTATCCATTAACCCAACTGAGCGAAATGTCATTATTAAAAAGTAAAATTCTAGTTGTAGCCAGCGACCTTTTTCAAACCCGTGGTATTAATTCCACAGGCGTAGATACCATCGTTGCTGTGGCAGGCACGACTAAAATGACGCTTTATAAATATTTCCGCAGTAAAGAAGATTTAATTCTTGAAGTTTTGGAAAAAGGCCACCAAGATTTTCAAAATTGGTTAAACGACAAGCTTACTTCCAGCACTAAAAAACCAAGCGAAAAATTACAGAAACTATTCGACTTCATTGAAGAATGGGTCACTTCTCCGAATTTCCGCGGCATGGGTTTTATAAAAGCCTCTGCAGAATTCCCCAACGAAGAGAACCCAGTCCACCAATTATCTTCCGAACAATCGCGCCAGTTTAGACAATACATCAGCAGCCTGGCTTCTGAAGCTAATATTCAAGATGCAGATGGTTTAGCACTACAGCTTTCCTTGCTATTTGAGGGTGCCGTACAGGCCGAGCAAATGAAACGCGGCTCCGGCGCCATGAAATATGCTAAAAAAGCCGCAAAAATTCTCATTGACGGTGCATTAACCCATACGGTTTAGCAAGTTCTGGTAGTAATTCACTTGCTACCATCAATGTATACCTAAGATAATAACGTTTTCGCTCATAATACTTCCCTATATGCATACCCTTATTTGCGGCTCGCTCGCGTTCGATACCATCATGGTGTTTCAAGACCAATTCAAAAATCATATCTTGCCGGACAAAATCCACGCCTTAAGCGTAGCTTTTTATGTCCCTGAAATGCGCCGCGAGTTTGGCGGCACTGCCGGCAACATTGCCTATAATCTCCAATTACTTGAGGGCAAGCCGCTGATCATGGCAACCGTTGGTGAAGATTTCGCACCTTATACACAATGGCTTGACCAACACGGCCTAAACAAAACTCATATCAGGACGATTGCTAACAGCTTTACTGCTCAAGCATTTATCACTACAGATACCGATGACAACCAGATCACGGCATTTCATCCCGGTGCGATGACGGAATCGCATCAGAATAGCGTCAAAGATGCACAGGATATTAGCCTGGCAGTTATAGCCCCGGATGGTCGCGACGGCATGTTTCAGCATGCGCGTGAATGTTTTGAAGCGGGCATTCCTTTCTTATTTGACCCTGGCCAAGGCCTGCCCATGTTCAATGGTGAAGAGTTGTTACAGTTCATCGAGATGGCGGATTATTTAGCTGTCAATGATTATGAGTCGCAGATTATTCAGGACAAAACCGGACTGTCATTGGATGCATTAGCCGCTAAGGTCAAAGCATTGATCGTAACCCTAGGTGGCTCTGGTTCGCAAATTTATGCTGATGGTCAACGTTA
Source organism: Methylotenera sp. (assembly GCA_002928535.1). GTDB lineage: Bacteria > Pseudomonadota > Gammaproteobacteria > Burkholderiales > Methylophilaceae > Methylotenera. The sequence continues at coordinate 42,761 of PERG01000008.1, forward strand.
CGATATTCCCTGCGTTACTGCAGATAGCATTGTCGATCCGACCGGTTGCGGTGACGCTTACCGTGCCGGTTTGTTATATGGCATTGCACAAGGCTGGGATTGGCTGACTTGCGGACGTTTAGCTTCTACTATGGGCGCCATCAAGATTGCCAGCCGTGGTGGTCAAAATCATAAACCAACACGCGCGCAGATTGAAGAAATATATACTCAGGCTTTGGTGAATGAAACAATAGCTGCGGAAAAAGGTCAGAATTAAACTAACATTATTTGAATTAGCCATGCATTAAGCTTGTTCAACTTAAGCTTAATTTAAGGATACTCATCATGCGAACTGCTCAGTATTTATTAGTGGGTTTTTTAAGCTTATGCCTTTTGGCATGTGCGAGCTCTAACTCCGGTAGTGTATATAGCCGCGATGAAGCACGCAAAATGCAGACTATAAAAACAGGTGTGGTAGAAAGTGTGCGTTCGGTAAAACTTGAAGGTACAAAATCTCCGGTAGGGACGATTGCCGGTGGCGCTGTAGGTGGTGTTGCGGGTAGCTCGATTGGCGGTGGTCGCGGAAGCGCTATTATGGCTATCCTTGGGGCAGTGGCCGGGGGATTGTTAGGCTCAGCCGCAGAAGAAGGCATCACCCGTAAAGACGCTTATGAAATCACCGTAAAACTAGATGGAGGAGGCATGGTAGCTGTAGTCCAGGAAGCCGATGAAGTATTTAAAGCTGGTGATAAAGTACGCTTGGTGGAAAACGGCGAAACGACACGCGTCTCTCATTAAGTAACTTCAAAAATAATGGTTAAGCTAATACCAACATTAAAAATGACCGTCAATAAACGGTCATTTTTTTGTCATGACATTTTAACTTTGTAAAATTAAAGTTTCTCCTAACAAAAGGAGAAACCAATGATTCGTAAAGATTCAGCTTTAGTAAAAAATACTAAAAAATCCCTGCATGCCTCATTAGATTTAGAAATTCCCCAAAGACGTCTTTATGTAAGCCTGGCAAGAACACAAGCCGAGCTGGAAGAAGCGCAGCGTTTGCGCTACAAAGTATTTGCTGAAGAAATGGGCGCACAACTCTCCGGCATTGGCGGCCTCGATATAGACGGTTTCGATGCCTATTGCGACCATCTAATTGTCCGCGATAGCGGGACCAACCAAGTCATCGGGACCTACCGAATCTTAAGTCCACAAAAAGCCAATGAAGTCGGTGGTTATTATTCAGCAGGCGAGTTTGACCTCACACGACTCTCGCATCTATTTAGCCGCACTGTTGAGGTTGGCCGCGCATGTGTGCACCAAAATTATCGTAATGGCGGCACGATTACCATGTTATGGGCTGGTTTAGCTAAATACATGCAAATCAATAATTACGAATACATGATCGGCTGCGGCAGTGTCAGTATGTCCGATGGTGGCCACGCAGCAGCGAGCCTTTATACCAAACTGCAAGAAGAATACTTGGCTCCTTTGGAATACCGCGTATTTGCCCGCAATCCACTACCCATTGAATCATTGCGTACCGATATGCAGGTGGCCTGCCCACCATTAATAAAAGGTTATTTACGGTTGGGCGCTTACATTTGTGGGGAACCAGCATGGGATCCCTATTTCAACACAGCTGATATGCTGGTAATGTTACCTTTATCTCGAATCAACCCACGATATGCCGCGCATTTCTTAAAATAATCTAAGTTTTAACGATGGTTGGCATCACCTAATATATTGCAAAAAAATACAACGCAGCATTTAACCACTACTCGCACCATACGATTTTTTAGAATTTGCCATATGATCTGGCTGACAATGGTCGGCCTTTTCATTGCGGCCATTCCGTTGCCATTAGTTAATGAATATAAGCGCTCTAGGCTCATTCGCTGGTGGTGCAAAAGTTTGCTGTCTGCTTTTAATATTCGCGTGATACGGTCTGGTTTTATTCCACCAACGGATCGCCCTTTGCACAATGTCATGGTGGTGGCGAATCATATTTCCTGGTCCGACATTCATGCGCTGAATAGCGTTACACCTTTAAAGTTTATTGCAAAATCAGAAATCAAAAACTGGCCCATTTTTGGTTATCTAGCCAAAACCAATGCCATTTTTATTGACCGTACTAAACGCCATGAGGCAGCCAATACGGTAGAAACGCTCACGGAAAACTTAAAGGCCGGCGCTAATGTATGTCTATTTCCTGAAGGCACAACAACCACTGGTAACGAAGTCATGCCCTTCAAAAGCAGCTTGATTCAAGCTGCCATTCAGGCTGAGTCAACGATCTACCCTGTCGCCATCTATTACCCACACCCAAATGGTGGCAGTAATACGCAAATGGCTTATGCAGGACAAATAACATTAACGGAATCTATGCGGCAAGTGTTATTGCAACGCGCCCCTGTGGTTGAGTTGCGTTTTTTGGCGCCTATTCAAGTTAAAAATTTAACCGAAGCAGAAAAGGATCGGCGTGTACTCACTGCCCATATTCAGCAGTTAATCACTAACGCGCTCTTCGAGCAAAAGGCTAAGCCTTTGTAATTGGATAATGACTGTCCAGGGGATGAGATGGCACTTGGGTAATGGCTTTAGTCTGCAAATTCATGGCAGTCAAATGCCCGCCCCATAAACACCCAGTATCCAGTGCGAACACATTTTCTCGTTGCTGCAGACCCAGGGCAGACCAATGACCAAAAATAATCTGCGTATCTTGAGTAGCACGGTTAGGCATATCAAACCAGGGCGTCAATCCGTCAGGGATATCTTTTAACTCCCCTTTAAAAGCAAAGTCCATTTCGCCCTTGACATTACATACTCTTAACCGAGTCATCGCATTTGTCAGCAATCTTAAACGGTCAGTACCAATCAAATCTGGATCCCAGGCATTTGGATAATTGCCATACATGGTGGACAGAAAATCTAAATATTGATCGCCGCGTAAAGCCGCTTCAACTTCGGCAGAAAGCATTAATGCCTGTTCCCTGGTCCACTGTGGCAATAAACCCGCATGCACCATTAGATAATCACCCTCGCTGTAGACTAAATGCTGATGCCTTAGCCAGTGCAGTAGCTCGTCCCGGTCTTCCGCGGCGAGTAAAGCGTGTAGCGTATCGCTGCGATGGGCAACAACGAACTCATGCGCCACTACCAATGCATGCAAGTCATGATTCCCTAGCACGACTTTCAAACAAGCTTGATGCTGATAACACCAACGCAATACTTCTAGCGAACCGTTCCCGCGATTGATCAGATCGCCTACTAACCATAACTGATCTATATCGGGGTCAAATTCGATGCGAGCCAGCAAAGCCTGTAAAGCATGGTAACAACCCTGGATATCGCCAATTGCATAAGTAGTCATTCGTTAGTGCCTGATAACATATTCGCCCATAAAAAAAGCCACTGAGTAGTGGCTTTTTATTATATCCAGTATTGCTTAATATTTAGTAATACTTAAAAGCTCGCGCCAGAAGCGTTTGCCATATGTTTAACTGCTTCTGCCACTTCTTTGTCGCTAAGAGATGGATTGCCACCTTTAGCTGGCATATTACGGATACCTTCGATGGCATGTTTAACCAATGTATCGTAACCTTGCGCAACGCGCGGTGCCCAAGCATCTTTATCGCCAATTTTAGGAGCAGCCATCAAACCCGCCGCGTGACACATGGCGCAGACGCCTTTAACCACTTCTTCACCGCTTTTTTCTGCTGTCGCACCGGTATCTGCAGCAGCGACTTCAACCGCAGCAACTGGTTTAATATTTTCTTCAACTTTAGCAACAGCCGCTGCTGGTTCAGCAGGTGCAGGTGCATCAACCACGCCAAACGCCTTGGCAATTAACGCAATGATTAAGGTGAAAGCCAGAATACTGCCAGGAATAGCAATAATTAATTGCCAAAAAGTGGAGCCTTTATACTCGTTATCTTCATTGCTCATTACAGTTAATTCCCATAAATTGGTTGATAAAAAAGCACATTATACCCGTACTATGACTAAGGTAAAAGAACATGAGTGCGTAGGCTTTGTTATAATGCACGCGATATTGCGCCCGTAGCTCAGCTGGATAGAGTATTGGTTTCCGAAGCCAAGGGTCGTGGGTTCGACTCCCGCCGGGCGCACCATTAATACAATCAATATTTTTTGATGATTGTCAGTGGAAGCACAACTTTATCCCAAAGACAGCTTTATGCCTGCGAATCAAGCCGACTAAGCTTTTAATTTTCCAAGAACTTCTGTATAAAAAGTATTGATCGATGGGATGTTAATCCTTATACGTCTAACTATCGCTCTCTGCCTGCTTCATGGAAAGCTTTTCTCACAGGTGATAGCAAATACTCCATCACAGTTTGATCCGCTAATTTGATTTCTGCCACGACTTGCATACCAGGTGCTAAGTGCAACTTGTCTTGCTCCAGCGCTAAGTGCTGTTGATCAAGTTGTATCAGGGTACGGTAAGCAAGCTGAGCATTTGATGATAATTGTGCTTGTTCAGTACTAACTTGATTGTTGTTATTAGTTGATCTATCCGTGGCATCTGCACTGACCTGTAATACTTTGCCATCGACCATGCCGTACTTTTGGAAGGGGTAAGCCGAGAGTTTTACCTTTACCTCTTGATTGGGATATACAAAGCCTGCATCTTCATTCTTTAGCCAGACTTCGGCTTGCAAGGCTTCATTATTAGGGACCAAGGTCATGATGACTGTGCCAGGGGAAACAACCGTGCCAGGCGTATGCGTTGCCAAATCTTTAACAATGCCTGCTTGAGGTGCTTTTAGTTCCAGTAAGCTGTTTCTGTGTGATTGCTTAGCCCACTCTTGTTCTAAACCTTGATGTTCGGCATAGATTGCAACGCGTTCTGCTTCCAGTTTCTGCCTGTAATCAGAGTTGATTTGGTTTAAACGCTTTTGTGATTGATTGATACTGCCTTGCAAGCTTTTAGCATTATGCTCTTGTGCACGCAGGTCTTGTTCAGCGGTAATACGTTCTCGTTGTTTCTCTTGCCCCATAAGCTTGCCGGCAAACCCATCTTTCACCAGTTTATCGTAAGCAGCTTCTTGCGCTTGGTAGCTAGGGAGTGTTTGCTCTAGCTTGTGTTGGATTTCTCGTGTAGCAGCCAAGTCACTATGGGCTTTTTGCAGGCTAGCTTGTTCTGCTGCAATATCATCCTCTAAAGCACGGCGATTCGATTGATATTCAGAATAAATACGATTGTAGAGTTCATTAGAATCATTGGCTTGACGCTTAAATGGCTGCCCGGATAACTCAGCTTCGATACGGCGTAGTTCTAAAGCCTTATGTTGTAAGGCCGCTTGAACCGACTTACTGTCTGCTTCAGAAAGATTGGCATCCATACGGATGAGCACTTGGTCCTTATTGACCAATTGCCCTTCCTTAATGGTGATTTCCCGCACAATGCCCGCTTCTGAGGGCTGCACGATCTTGATATAGCTGACAGGCACTAATTTACCCTCGGCTACAGAGACAATATCCAGCCGACCAAATAGTGCCCACAATAACAGTACAAATAGCAAAACCAGCACGCCACGCAGCACCACTCTCGGTAATGGCGATGGCGGGCGTTCTTGTACCCCTAAGATGCCTGGTGAGAAATCGAACTGGTCTTTTTCTGAAACTGATGGTGATGACTGTGACGTAAGTTGCATGTAACTAATTAAATGACCTTTAGTAAATGATGAATGCTTGATCAGTTAGGTTAAGCATAGGCTTCACTTCGTACACTGGTGTGTGACGAAGTGAAGCCTTCTTATATGTCTGACTAGATTTTTACCCTAGCTTCAACACCTCGGCTTGCCACACACTCGGGTTGTTGAGTGTTTGCGCAGTTTGGCCAAAGCTAGCTGATGCAATGATACTTTGCGCATAACCTAAACCCATACCGGTAAGGCTGCTGTCATTACCATATTGATAAGCCAAGTTACCACCGATTGCTGCAGAATCACTGCCTGCTTGTAAGTGCGCAGTGAGTCTTGCATCAGTAAGTTGCCAGTTAGCCGTTGCACCTGCAGCATCAAATTGGCTCACAAGGCCAGCAAAGTTGAAGTTCTCAATCTTGTTGTTTCGTAAATCATCTGTTGAGCCGAGACTAAAGCCTTCAATAGATTCTGCAATGACTTGAAGATTGACTACGCTCTTATTGATACCACCTGATGCATACCAGTTTTGTAAGGTGATTTGATCGGAACTGCCTACTTTAAGTATAAGGTTGTTACCAGTTTTGGTAAGGCTTAAATCACTATAGGCAAAGTTACCGCCCAAGCTTAGGGTATTGTCTGCACCGGTAGAAGCGCTAATGATATCTTGGCCATCACCTTTGTTGAAGGCAATAACGTCGTAGCCTGTGCCTGTGGTGATGATGTCGTTGTCCAGACCGCCTATAAACAGGTCATTATCAGTACCGCCATTCAGCCTGTCAGCCCCCGCTCCACCATCCAGTACATCATTGCCAGCATGACTACTGAGGGTGTCGGCACCTTCGCCACCTTGTAGCACGTCATTACCCGCGTTACCCGTAATCGTGTCGTTGCCAACTAAGCCAAAGAGGTAGTTATGCCCAGTATTGCCAGTCAATATATTAGCTAAACCATTGCCTAAGCCATTGATGTCAGCTGAACCAGTTAGAGTGAGATTTTCTAGATCATCACCTAAGGTGTAGCTGATACTGCTATTGACGCGATCAACACCTTCGTCCAAGTGTTCAATTACCACATCACCTACGTTATCGACAGTGAAGATGTCATTGCCCAGACCGCCAATCATAGTGTCCGCACCTAATCCACCATTGAGGTTGTCGTTCCCGTCGTTGCCATTGAGCAGGTTATCAGCAGCGTTGCCGGTAATGGTATTGTTGAGCTCATTACCTGAACCATTGATAGCAGTAATACCAGTGAGCGTGAGATTTTCTAAGTTGGAACCTAATACATAATCAATTGCACTGTTTACGCGATCAATGCCTTCATCCAACTGTTCGATGACGGCATCACCTACATTATCAACTGTATAGGTATCATTATCTAAACCGCCAATCATGGTGTCTGCACCTAATCCACCATTGAGGTTGTCGTTACCGGCATTTCCAATCAGCTGATTATCAGCAGCGTTACCGGTGATGGTATTGGCTAGGTCATTCCCTGTGCCCATAGTCGCATCAGTCCCAGTTAGGGTCAGATTTTCTAAATCATCGCCCAAAACATAACTGATGTTGCTGTTGACGCGATCGGTCCCTTCACCTGCCTGTTCAATCACCACATCATTAGCGTTATCGACGGTGTAGATGTCATTGCCAAGACCGCCAATCAAAATATCTGCGCCTAAACCACCATTGAGGTTGTCATTCCCAGCATGGCCTATCAGTTGGTTATCGGCGGCGTTGCCAGTAATGGTGTTGTTGAGTTCATTGCCTTCACCATTGATGGTAGCGGTGCCTGTTAAGGTAAGGTTCTCGACTTCAGCAGACAAGGTATAGGTGATGCTGGATTGCACAGCATCCGTACCTTCTCCGGCCTGCTCAACAATGGTATCGAGGGTGTTTTCTACGACATAAATATCGTTACCTAAACCACCTATCATGGTATCCGCACCTAGCCCACCATTAAGGTTGTCGTTACCCTCATTGCCAATGAGCTGGTTGGCGGCATCGTTGCCGATCATGATGTTATTAAGATCATTGCCAGTACCATTGATAGCCTCAACTCCCGTGAGGGTTAATCTTTCCTGATGATCACCCAAGGTATAGCTGACCTCGCTTTTAATGGTATCGATACCTTCGTTTTCTAGCTCAGTGACCACATCACTGACATCATCCACGATATAGGTGTCATTGCCGAGTCCACCTGTCATCTGGTCTGCACCTGCTTTGCCATCCAGAGTATTGCTGCCAGTGTTGCCAGTGAGTTGATTATCGAGCTCATTACCATTGGCGGCAATGGAAGATGTACCCAAGAGGACTAAATTCTCGACATTGGCTGCAAGCGTATAGGTAACGGTGGTATTGATGGTGTCAGTACCCTGATTCACTTCTTCAATGACTTTGTCTGTGCTGCGCTCTACATAATAGCTGTCATTGCCATAGCCACCTGTCATGGTGTCAGTACCAGCAAGACCATTGAGGGTGTCGTTGCCACTGCCGCCAGTCAATACATTATTAGCTGTAGTGCCGGTTAATACCTGATCTGCCATTGCTGAAACTGATAGATTAAAGTTGATATTTGCAATAGTTCCAGCAATGTCGGTTGCAGTGACTTGCAGGGATAAGCTGCCAATATCTGCACCATTGGGTGTACCTGAGATTAACAGAGTGGTTGGATCGAAGCTGAGCCAAGCGGGTAAGGCACTGCCATCTGCTAGCGTGACTGAATAAGTCAATTGATCGCCTACATCAGTATCTTCAAATAATGTAGCCACCGGCAATGTCATGCTGAGCGCATTGCCATCTATGACATCAACATCCGCGATGTTGCCTATAATAGTTGGGGCATCGTTAATGTTGGTGACATTAAGATCAAAGGTTTGACTAATAGCAACGCCAGCAATATCGGTTGCAATAAGTTTGACTTGAAGATTACCTATATTGGCATTCAGCGGTGTTCCGCTAAAAGTGCGAGTGACCGCATCAAAAGTGATCCAGCTCGGTAAAGCAGTACCGTCAACTAATGTGGCTGTGTAACTTAGCATATCGCCAGTATCAACATCTGCAAAGGTATTAGCAGGTACTACAAAAGTAAATGTACTATCTTCAAGTGCCGCTTGAGCCGCAATGGCATTTACTACTATCGGTGCATCATTGGTGTTTTGTACAGCAAGATTAAATACTTGATTAACCGAAGCACCCGCTAAATCGGTGGCGGTAAGCATGAGGCTAAGGCTGTCTACGCTGTCGTTATTGGGTGTGCCACTAAAAGTCTGTGTAGTTGCATCAAAATTCAGCCATGCAGGTAATACACTACCATCTGTTAGGCTTACGCTGTAAGCAAGAACATCATCACTATCTGCATCAGTAAAACTATCTGTTGGTACCGTAAAGCTAAAGGTCGCATCTTCAAATGTAGTGATGTCAGCAATTGCACTGTTAATGATAGGGGCGTGGTTTGCGGGTGTCGTTACCGCCAGCGCTTCCATTTGCACAGCGGTGAGTATGGTGCCATCGGCAAATTTGTAAAATTCAACGCCATAGTAACCATTGTAATTATAAGGATCATTCACAGGGTCAGGTAGTACAACCCGCAATGTCTGCGTGGCATCACCCCAGGTAATCTCCAGAGTATCGTAAGTTTTACCAGTATCTATCACAAAACCTGGTATATCTAACTCGGGGTTGATAGATCCCCGACTCACCCGAATATCATTAACGCTTAAGCCAGAACTGAATTCGATGGTGTCGGTGCTATAGCGGCTACCGCCCATTCCCATATAGCCAACTCCACTGGCCACAATATCTTCAAATACTTCATCAATCAGCTTGATGCCTGTCTCACTTATATTAATTAGGTAAGTATCATCACCATCGTTACCCGAGAGAAAATCATTGCCGGTACCTGCAATAATCACATCATCATGATAAGTTCCAAAAATGCTATCGTTGCCTTCTTCCCCGTTGAAAAAATTGCCTATTGGCCCATAACCGCTCCAACCATAAGCGCGGATAATATCGTTGCCTGCTCCGGCAAATACTGCCATTACACCGCTATAGCGGACATCAATGACATTATCAGAAGCACCCGCCTGCAGCTTGTCTAACACCCAAGCTGAATATTCTTTTGTAGCAGTTACTGTTACGGTATAAGATCCAGAATCATCATTAGAACTGCCGCCACCCTCAAGAAACCCTACAAACTTAGGGCTACCCGCTGCATCTACCTGCCCATAGTCAAATATAGGGATAGCATACGCGCCCGTACTGATAGTTTGGCTGTACTGACTGCCTGAGATGACCTTGCTGTAACTACCAGTCTCCTCATACTGATAGTGCTCATAGTCTGAGATACGATAAATCGTAGCTTCATCACTATAAGTCTCAGTAAAGTCGATACCCAAAGTTCTATGCCTATCATCTTCTATCCACTCAAAATGATTTGAATCAATTTGTTTACCCGAATAATGATTTGCAACTAAAAAAGCATCAGTCAAGGCGATTTGCCGTTGCCCTACCACCCATTTGTTATAAGCACTTTGCACCAAATCTGTTGGCGCCTGATTAACTTCTTGTATGAGATCAGCCATTGTACGCACTGAACCATCAGTCATCTTCACCTGCCACCCTTGAGAGCCGCTGTAATAATCTTTGATTAGCATGCCATCGGGCGGAAAGTCAGAATAGACATTATTGCTATTTTCTTGCAGGTGAAAGTAATCGACATTACGCGAGCCTTGCACCCCTATATAAAGGTCGTTACCGCGTTTTTGTATCTCAATTCCGTTGAAGTCCAGCCCTAGCGGCAGGGCGATGATATTATTATCAGTGCTTTCTATAACGGTGTCAGGGTCAACTACTGGGTCATAACCTACGGCCTCACCCCGTGTCCAGCCCAGCACATAAGTATCGACCCCAGCACCACCAATTAAGGTATCGCTACCCAGCCCACCAATCAGCGTATCGTTACCCGCCCCACCTACAAGCCGGTTGTTGTAGTCATCACCATTTAGCGTACTCCCATTCTGAGTAGCGACAATGTCAGCTATGTCCAAGCTATTGACCACAGTCAAATCTTGCTGGCTACCATCGCCGTACTTAATGACCTGCAATTGGTTCGCTGGACTGTTGTACCAGTTGTTAATGGTAATGCTGTCATTACTATTATTGATACGAATCACTAATGCTCCGCTAGCAGCATGTATGTAACTCACATCATTGGCAGTGATATCTGCTCCGAATTGTAGCGTGTTGATCTCGGTTTCATTTGCAGGGTAATCACTGAGGGTATCTTGTCCGTCACCGCGTTTAAATACATAGGTATCACTACCATTACCGCCATTTAATGCATCGTTTCCAAGCCCACCTTCGAGGGTGTCATTGCCATTGTTGCCGTTGAGAGTATCACTGCCGCCATCACCGTAAAGCTGATCGTTACTATTATCACCAATCAGATAATCATTCTCACTGCCTGCATGGATAACACCGCCTGTACTTGGTGTATTGAGGTAATCGTTATGTTGGGAGCCGTAAATGACGCTATTGGGTGCTGTGTAAATCGGGTTGGGGAAGGCCGTTTTGAGGTTGGTATAGCTGAGCGTTTGTCCATTAGAGAATTGGAATGTCATGGCATTGATTGACAGTGCAGAAACGGTGACACTGTTACTTTCTCCATAATGAATGACAAGGTTTTTGCTATTGGCGGTAGCACTGCTTGCTGGGTTAGGGAAGGTGACAGTAATGTTCTGTAGTGTAATGCCTGCACCAAAGATAATTTTGTGAGTGCCATCAGTATCTTGGATATAGTCGTGACCATCGCCCAGATTCAACAGGTAGGTGTCGTTACCAGCATCGCCATGCAATTGGTCAGCGCCTGTGCCGCCGCTTAAGATGTCATTGCCATCACCTCCTAGTAATACATCGTTGTCTGCTTCGCCATTGAGGGTATCATTTCCGGCTTGACCCCACAGAGTATCAGCACCATTACCACCATTGAGCAGGTCGGCGGCGCCTTCAGTAGTTGCCCCATCCCCGATGAGTTGGTCATTGCCATCACCGCCGTTAATGGTGTCACTGCCCGCCTCACCAAACAGGTTATCTGCACCTTGGCCACCATCAATCGCGTCATCACCAGCATCACCGATGATTTGGTCTTCGCCTTCGCCGCCCATTATTGTGTCGTTGCCAGTGTTGCCGTTTAATATGTCATTGCCACGGCCGCCACTTAAGTAGGTGTTGATGCCATATTGAGCATTGAGCGTATCGTCTTTAACCCCGCCAATGGCAGTGCCATTAACCGCGCTCATATTGAGTTGCGTCTGGAGGGTGTCGCCGACTAGGGTGGTATAGGCGATTTGTGTGCCATCTATTTCAAACACAGATTGTGCGTTACTAGTGCTGCCGTTCAGAATATAGCGAGTGCCCGTACCATCGTTAATGGCGATGGCTTGCTTAACCTGTGTAGCTTGGGTATTAGGGTTGATGGTGATAATACTCACCTGCTCCATCGTAATATTGGTCGCATTGCCTGAACCTGATTGGTTAGCTGAACCAAATTTGATGGTATTAGCATCTTGATCGACATCTTCTATGAAGTCCCCAACTTGTGCATAGTAGGTGTCTTGCCCGGCTCCGCCTGCCAGGTAATCACCATCACCTGTACTTATTAGCGTATCACTGCCTGCATCTCCGAACAGTGAGTCATGACCACTGCCGCCTTCTAGGGTATCATCACCGTCACCGCCTTTTAGTACATCATCATCTGCACCACCGTCTAGCAAGTCATTACCTGATTCGCCAAATAACTGATCTTTTCCGGCGCCACCCAACAGGGTGTCGTTACCGCCTGCACCAACAACGCTATCATTGCCTGTGCCGCCATCAATGATGTCATTACCCTCATATTGGCCTGAAACCTCATCGCCATCACCGGTGATGAGGTCATCACCCGCACCACCAAATATAATGTCATCGCCACCGCCACCTAAAATCGTGTCAGCGCCGCCGCCGCCGTCAATCAGGTCTTTACCATGGTATTGGCCAGCGAGTTTAGCTACACTGTAATCACCTTCTATCAAGTCATCGCCGTCACTACCCAGCAGAGTATCATCGCCACCATTACCCCATAACTTGTCATTACCCTCACCGCCATCTAAATAGTCACCCCCTTGGTACTGCTGAGGCGTGCCTAGCATATCACCAGAGAGTTCATCGTCACCTTTACCTCCCAATAAGGTGTTGTCGCCTGCACCGCCATATAAGTAATCATTGCCCATGCCACTATCTAGAATGTCGCCACCCATTTGGCTGTAATCGGTGCTTTGTGGTGGGGTGTCAGTCCCGTGTAGAGGGAGCAGGTCTGCAACCAGTTCATCATTGCCTGCGCCACCCATGAGATAGTCTGCGCCGTAGCCGCCTATGAGTTCATCGTCTTCCGTACCGCCATCAATATTGTCGTTACCATCACCGCCAAATACATAGTCTTTGCCTTGGCTGCCAAAGATGTTGTCATCACCAGCGTTGCCATAAAGAATGTCATTGTCGTCACCGCCATCAATATAGTCAGTGGCACCAGTGCCGCCAATCACATCATCCCCCGTGCCGCCAAGCAAGGTTGAGCCTTGGGGGCTGGCGTTAGCTCCTGCGTAAATAATTGCCTCGGAGTTGTATTCGTCACCAGTATCTGGATCTGCGCCAGTAATTTTCCAATGCGTGGTGAGGTAGGCACTGTCGAGGTAATACACCACGTCATCGGGGGATTCGGTGTGGTCTATTTGCCAGCTGGCGTTGAATTCTTTCCAGTCTTCAGGGCTTGCGTTAGAGATATAGCCATTAGTGAGATCATTGCCTGCACCTAGGATTAAATCATTGCCTGCACCGCCTATCAGAGTGACGACTGTTTGGTCGCCTCCTACTAAAACGTCATTGCCGGCGCTGCCGTCGATTACTTCATCGGCGGTATTGGGCTTGTAGTAGTCTGAATCATCGGTTTTTACTGTGGGTTGGCTGGCTTCATTGTCTTCAAGTTTGATACCTAGGTTGTCGGTGTGCCAGTCTTTAACAAAGATTCTTTCACCATTACTGAGAAAAATGTTGAGCGTGTCAATGCCATCGCCATTATGGTAGAGGGCGTAGCGGGTTTTTTCATCGGCGCTTTGCCAGAGGTTGGTAGTACCTTTGACTTGTTTTCCGCCTGTAAGGGTTTGGCCATCATGTTGTATCTTGCCTTCACCGTCGCTGTCTATGATAACGTCGTTGCCGTCGCCTTTGGCGTGGATGTAGGTATCAGTGCCTTCTCCGCCTTTAAGAAAATCAGCGCCTTTGCCGCCTGTGAGTTTGTCGTCGCCTGTCCCGCCAAGTAAGATATCTGCATCATCTTCACCATTGAGCGTGTCGGCATCAGCGCCACCTTCTAACCTGTCGCTACCTTTTCCGCCGTTTAGGGTGTCGTCTCCACCCATGCCGTAGAGGTGGTCAGCTTTGTCTGCGCCGGTGAGGGTGTCAGTATTGTCATCATTGCCAAAAATGAATTTACGTTGGTCACTGCTGAATTTATTAATGTTGATGATTTCACTGGTACTTTTGTCTTCAAAATATTGACTGGGTGAATTGCTCACATAGCCTAGGCCAGTGTTGTTATCTACAAAGTCTTCTTTGTTAATTTTAACCACCCAACTGAGCATAGCGACGCGGTCTGCAAGGTACATGTCGCTAAAGTTGGCTTCGCCGTTAGCGATTTGTTCGGAGGTGAGTGCGCCATCATCATTCCATTGGTCATATAGCGTGCCTTGTACGGCTGCCAAGCTTGATTCAGCTGCGGCATCCGTAATCTTCAGTGCGAATGGTGTTAGATAATAAAGGCTTAGGAAAGCACCGAAATCTGAGCGAGCCTCTGAGGCCGAACTAGCTGGAGCTGCTAGGGTGACGTTGCCAACGAGGGATTGAAAGGTGGCAGAGTTTTGAAGATCATCCATGTTGTCATAAAAGGATTTACGGTTGGCGTCACTGGAGCCGGACGATATGATGGTATCAGTGATTGAGTTACCTAAAATCATGTTACGTAGGGCGTCTAAGGTTTTTTCGTAGGTGTCTTTAAAGTCGTTAGAGGCGTTACGAATAAAGCCAGATATTTGCATCAGACTGTTGATTAGGCTGGGGTCTAATTTCACTATGAGTGCCATTAGGTTTAAGCCATCCACACCGTTCACGCTACTGTGATTGCCAACCACCTTGTTAATTGCATCAGGAAACTCTTCTTGGGCAATTGAAATAGCGTAGCCGGGGTCTACATTGCCGAATAAATGCACTGCATCTCCCTCAGCTTCCAAGCGAGTGATATTGCTACCAGAACCCGGTGGGAAGCCGATGGAAGTTAAGAATGTATCCCCTATTGCAAAAAATGTAGGCGCATTGAGAGTTACCACTTGGTCGGTATATTGTGGGAACATGCGTGCAAATAACAATGCAAGATGACCGCCTAAGCTGTGACCTGTGACATCTACTTTTTCACCAGGTTGAATTAAAGCGGCACCTGTGCCGATGCCTTTGTCATTCGCTAAATCTGTAAACAAACTGCTGAAGCCAGCCTGCTGCGAAGCCCATACCGCAATGTCATGCGCTGTGCCTTGCGGCAAAATAACAGTGGCGAGTTCAATTTGTTTTGCGAAAAACATCATGGCTATCTTCGCAATGTCATCATCGCTATATTGCACCGCTTCCCCGCCTACGGTGGTGAGTTCTTTTACATAGCGATAAAGTTGTATGGCTTGAAAATTGGCAAAGCCTGCACCTGCGATGCCCAAAGCATCAGCTATTGCTGCATCTGTTAATATTTGATCCAAACCTTCTGTAAATTCAGTGCCGCGAAGAGCGAGAACCTTTTTATTACTATCTAACCTGTCGGTAAATAAAGTGGCTGCGAACCCTGTAATATCGTTGGCATGTTGGTCTACAAGTAGATAGCGGGCCATGAATGCATTCTTTTGAACTGGCGTCATCCCAACGCCATGCGCCTCACCAGAAGCAGTTAAGCCAACCTCATAAGAATTAACATCAAAATATGCATATGTAGCTAGTGCGGTACTTGCCAACTCAGATAATTTTTTTACATTTGTGATAGACATATCAGCCTTCTGGATTTTTAGATTTATTAGCTTATTAAAAGACACTCAAGATATTTTGATTTCGCCACTTCACGTTGTACCAGTCACAGGTATTACCAGAAGGGGCATCAAGAAAGGTATGGTTTCTATCAAAAAGGGCATATCCAATATTAGTTAAACTTACCACTACTTTTTTGGTTCTCAAGTCTATGATTTGCTCACCATAGCGATTTGTTCTCAGCTCATTTTGTAAGGCCTCATTAAAATCGTTCCATTGATATGTCACCTTATTTACAAAATTAGCAGGTCTATTCTCATAGTCATGTTCCCACCCATTTCTATTTCTTGGGTCAAGAGGAATTTCAGGCACTCTATTTGTTTTACCTACGTAATACATATCGTATATTTGATTATCACTAGAATTTCTAAACCTAACGAAGCGAACATAAGGCAAACTCGCTATCACTAATGCTGAAAATTGACTAGTAGGCTTTCCCAAATCTAGCTGCCAACCAACATCTCGTTCTAGTTTTTTCGTTACAACAAGTTGCGACTCTTGTTTACAAAGCTCTTTAAACCTGTAATAGCCTTTGATATTGTCAAAAAAGAACAAACCAATTAACAACGGAATAATACTGATATAGCCTATGGTTTTAAGTGTGTTTTTCATGCTGCAGCCCGAATATTAATAGGGGACAGACCACGTTTTATTTCAACTTGTCTTCTCATATCATCATGCCTTCTGGTTGCTGTCCTTCATTGTTCTTCTTCTCTTTTCCCAATATCACAGCCTCATCCACCAGGAGCCCTTTGGGTAGCTGATGTGTAATGAACAGAATAGTGACCTTGCCTTTGAGCTTATTCACGGTTTGCGCAAAGTGTTCTGCCGTCTGTTGATCAAGGTTGGAAACTGCTTCATCAAAGATGAGTACTTTGGGTTGTTTGAGTAGCGCTCTGGCAATCGCAATGCGTTGCTTTTGGCCACCACTTAAACCAGTGCCGTGTTCACCGACTGTGGTCTGGTAGCCTTGTGGCAGTTTCTCAATAGCGGTGTGGATCTCTGCAAGCTGACAAGCTTGGATAATTTGCTCAAAGCTGGCATGTGGATTGGCAAGAATGAGATTGTCGTAAATAGTGCCGGAGAAGATGACGGTTTCTTGTGGTACTACGCCAAAGTGGTTTCTGAGTTCATTGGCAGCAAGGTAACGGATATCCTGTCCGTTAAGCTTGATGTTGCCTTCTTGGGGTTGGTAGAAACCGAGCAAGAGTTTAGCCAGCGTGCTTTTGCCACATCCACTTGGCCCCATGACCACTACACAATGCCCAGCTTGGATATTAAAGCTAAGGTTTTGGTACAGCCATGGATGCTCATCTGAGTATTTGAAGCCCAGGCTATCTACAGTGATGTTGGTGGTTTGGTTGGTATTGGCTCGAGTGGGAATCAGCGTCATGGGTTCTGCCGGTGCGTTCATGACATCGCCTAGCCGTTTCACTGCAATGTCCGCTTGTTGAAACTCTTGCCATAACCCAACCAAACGCATCACCGGTCCTGATAACCTGCCTGAGAACATCTGAAAGGCGACCAGCATACCAATCGTAAAGTTGCTGTTGTGCATGACCAGCCATGCGCCAACGCAGAGAATGGCGAGGGTTTGAATTTGATCCAGCGTACTGGCTGCAGTGTTATAGGTAATGGATAGCTTACGACTATCAAAGCTGGCATTGAGGTAAGTGCTTAAGTAATTGCCAAAGGTCTGTTTAAGTTGTGGCTCCATTTGTAAAGACTTTACGGTTTCCATACCTGAGACATACTCCGTGAGAAACGCTTGATTACGTGCACCAAGCATAAACTGATGATTGAGCTTGGCGCGAATGATGGGGGTAACCAGAAAGCTCAGTATGGAGATCAGCGCTAAACAGGCCACCGCAATGAGACTGAGCTGCCAGCTGTACCAGAACATGATGGCGAGAAATACAATCAGGAAGGGGAAATCGAGTAGTAGCGTGACTAGTCCACCGGCCAGAAACTCACGGATTGTTTCCACACCATGCACACGGGCAATGACGACGCCTGTAGGTCTATGGTCGTAATAGCGCACAGGCAAATCCAGCAAGTGACTGAAGACTTTATGACCTAAAGTGGCATCAATACGGTTACCGGTATGCAATACCAAATACTGACGCACCCAACCCATAATTGAGCTAAAAATGAGGAAGATAAACAAAGCAGTGGCAATTACGATAAGGGTGCTGGTGGTGTGATGCACTACCACTTTATCAATAACGATCTGAGTACAAATCGGTACAGCCAAGCCTACCAATTGAATCGCCAGTGAAGCCGTTAAGACTTCTGACCAAATACGTTTGTATTTAAGGAGCTCTGACACAAACCAGTGGAAGCCGAATTCGGGGTTGGCTTTATTATCAGGGTGCGCTTTATCTGTAGCCGACTGACCAGCTTGACTTACTGAGGCTGCTTTATTACTCCCTGCAGTGGCAGAGACCGTATTACCGTCTTCAGCAACAGTTTCATCCGCTTTGCGTATCATTAAAAATTCGCCAGTAATTTCTTTGGCGAATTCATCAATACCAATCGTGATTGGTTCGGTTTGTCCCGGTCGGATGACTAACAGACGCTGCTCATCACGTCTTAGGATAAGCGCGATACCGTAGGTTGGAGATGGTTGATTTGAGGTGGATGCCGATGCCGTTGGATCCTCTGATATGGACTCTTCGGAAGCTGAAGCTACTATTTCTGGTGCTGGAGGATAAAGTATTGCTAAACAAGGTAGGCTGGCTTTAGGTAGCTGGTCTAATGAATATTGCTTAAGGCTATTATTAAACCCAAAGCTTTGTAGCGCTTGTTGAAGATTAGTTAAATCATAGGGCGGAGGGAATTGCTTAATGAGTAAGCCAACGTCATGCGGAATACGATTCAGCTGACAACAAACCCCACAAGCCCAAACGAAAGCTTCTAAATTAAACGGTCGCGCCACTACGCCCCCACTTACTTATTATTATAATTTTTTAGATTTATTACTTTACTTGGGTGCGCCGTTGCACTTTTCATGCACTATATATTAAGAAATTAATTGCAATCAATACCCCACTGAAGAAATATATCCAATTAGCATAACTATTTTTTCTATGTAACGTGTGCCTAGAAAATTCCTAATTTTTAATCTTATTCAAATACTTGTGCCAAGTCACCACGTCAGGTTGACGAACATCATACCCAAGTATCATTTGGTATCTGCTTTCTGATTTTCTGAATCAATGTACGTTAAACCTAGCTTCTCTTTCATATTGTTCAGCTGCCACACTTTGGGATTTGGGGTCATAGTTAATTCATGGTCTAACTTCCCTGCTATCTCCGGACGCTTATCCACTTTAGCAGCGGCTTTTAGCGCGGCTATTTCTTCTTGAGTCGCTGGAACATTAGTTTTACCAAGCTCTATGTAACTAAAAGCTAAAACGCCAAGGCAGAATATAACCAAGTAGCGTTTAAGTCGGCTGAAGTTTTTAATGAACCCTTTAGATGGCATGTGATTTTTTGGATTTTTCATAATATTTATCTAAATTAATGTTGCTCAATCTCTCCACTAAATTATTAAGTTACTAAACCTGAGAAGCCATACTTCGGATGAAGTTCTAACTTTTTAAATTTTGAGCATTCAAGATTACCCAATCATTCTGCACTTTTGCCCTCGGTAATCTTCGTAAATTGAAGACATTGGCGATTAATTATTCGGGGTTTACAATTCAAGGCACTTGATTACGTTCAGTTTTTTCCTTGGTGGTTGTATCTTAATAGGCTTATATTTCACAGTTATATGAAGTGGCATATAAATTAGGGAGTAATTTAATGTCTGACATGATTTTACTGGGCACTCGCAAGGGCACCATAATATTTGATCGTATAAACTCAAGCTGGCAGCCCCGCCCTATCGCGCATGCGGGCGTTCCGGTGTGTTACGCAGTACGTGATCCCCGTGATGGTACCTTGTGGTCATCCTTGGATCATGGTCACTGGGGGCCTAAATTGTCACGCTCTCGTGATAACGGCAAAACCTGGATCGATATTGCTTCCTTAAAATATCCTGAAGGTGCGCGTTATATCGTCAAATATTTACCTACCCCAGATTTCAACCCTGAATCACCCTCTGCCCGACCAGAATATGCCCCCGCAACCTTACTTAAAATCTGGAATATGGCTTTCGGAAATATTAATCAGCCTGGCAGGCTATATGCTGGCACAATCCCCGGCGGTTTATTTGTGAGCGATGACGGTGGCGACACATGGGAGCTTAATAGGCCGCTATGGAGCCATGATAGCCGGGGTGGAGATTTGTTCGCCGGTGATGCCACGTCAGTAAATCATTGGAATGGCACGCCCGCAAGTATCGATTATGGCGTGTTTGAACCCGGCATTCATTCCATCGAGGTGGATCCACGTGATGCAAATCATATGTATGTTGCGGTATCAACCGCAGGCGTCCTCGAGACTACAGATGGTGGCCAAAGCTGGCAGAGCCGTAACCAAGGCATGACGAATGATTACATGCCAAATCCAGAATTTGAATGGGGTCATGACCCGCACTACGTGACGAGTTGCCCTAGTCAGCCGGATCATCTCTGGCAGCAAAACCACTTCGGTATTTTTTATAGTGATGATGGCGCAAAGAACTGGAAAAAAGTCAGCATGCCCGAACTTGGCGTGAATTTTGGTTTCCCGATTGCAACGGATGCGAATGACGGCCGTACCGCGTGGGTGGTGCCAGCGCGTGCGGATGCGGAACGCATGGCGATTGATGGCGGTTTATTCGTCGCCCGAACTAATGATGGTGGTCAGACATGGCAAACTTTCCGAAACGGCCTGCCGCAGGAAAACGCTTACGACATCGTTTTAAGACATGGGCTTGACGTGGCTGGTGATTATGTAAGTTTTGCCAGCACCAGTGGAAATGTTTATCTTTCCGAAGACCGCGGCGAAACCTGGCAATGCCTAGGCAACAATTTTCCACCAGTTTATTCAGTTCGATTTGGCTAACAGCATGCCACGGGTTGAAATGACGCAGCATCTTTACCGGTTCTTTCCGCATTTAAAGGGCCAAGTAATTATTGTGCCTGCGGGTTCAGTTGCAGAAGTTTTATTAGCTATCAATGATTTGGCCCCGGGCTTTACCGATTACGTGCTGGACGAACGAGGTGCACTAAGGCGGCATGTGAATATCAGTATCAATAACAACATGCTAATTGATAAAGTAAAACTCACTGATCGCATACCCGAGGATGGAACCGTCTATATTTTCCAATCCCTAAGTGGTGGCTGATAGGCTACTCAATAAACTGAGCCTTAAGTTCAATCTGTGCTAAATCAAGGAATGCACGCAGTTTAGGCGGCATAAATCGCTGCTGAGGGTACACCAGATGTACTGGGTCGGCTTTGCCTTGCCAATCTGGCAGAACACTTAACAGATTCCCGCTAGCAAGCCCCTGTTTACAAATGAATGTTGGTAGCAGCGCCACACCTTGCCCATTTTCCGCCATGGATTTCACAACCCCGATGTTGTTAGCCATCGTGCGTGCGTTCATCGGTATGCTTAAACTATTGTGATGATTACTCAAGTGCCAGGCGTCGCGCCCCAATGGCGTGAACTGCAGGCAATGGTGCGCGTGTAAATCTTGAGGTACCTTCAATGCGGCGGATTGCTCTAAATAACGGCGGCTCGCGAACAATGCCCAGCGTATTGTGCCCAAAGATTTTGCAATTAAGCTGGAATCACGCAGTTTACCGGTTCGAATTGCTACATCAACCCCGTCAGCAACAAGGTCGATATAGCGGTCGGTCAATAGTAGTTCCAATTCTATAGCAGGGAATTCTCGTTGCGTGCGCTCCATTAAGCCGGCGAGCAATCTGTCACCAAGGTCAGCTGGAGCCGTTATCTTTAAGCGCCCTTGAGGTTGCTGGCGAGCCTCATCAATAGCAGCTTCTGCTTCTATCATATAGCTCAGGCCTTGTGACGCATGGTGATAATAAACCGTGCCCGCTTCAGTGAGATTAGTGCGTCTTGTGGTGCGCTGCAGCAAAGTGATACCTAATCGCTTTTCCAGCCTGGAAATACGCGTACTGATGGTGGATGTTGGCAGGCCAAGTTGCCTGGCGGCAGCACTGAAACTACCAGCTTGTACGACTTTTACAAATACCGCGGTTTCGTTGAAATCCATGATTGTTCAATTAAATGAAAAGTTATTTAGCATTTAACCATCTAGTGCGGAAATTGTCATGTGATTATAGTGGGAACCATCGTAAGACACATTACTGAACGACAAGGAAACGTCATGAAAAAACTAGCATTTATCAAACGCAGCAATGGCAATCACTGGGTAGGTGATGGCTTTCCTGTGCAAAGCATTTTTTCTTATCGTGATATTCATGAAGAAATGTCACCTTTCTTGCTCATGGATTATGCTGGGCCAGCTAACTTTGAGCCAACCGAGCAACGCCGTGGCGTAGGTAAACATCCACACCGTGGTTTTGAGACAGTTACCATTGTTTATGACGGTCAGGTGACGCATCATGATTCAACAAACGCTGGCGGTACCATCGGCCCCGGGGATGTGCAATGGATGACAGCAGGTTCCGGCATCATTCATGAGGAATATCATGGTGATGACTACGCCCGCACTGGGGGACCATTTGAGATGATACAACTCTGGGTCAACTTGCCAGCCAAAGACAAAATGACAAAACCTGGCTACCAAGGCATTACCAATACTCAAATTCCTGAAATACAACTCGCTGATGATGCAGGTAAGGTGCGCGTCATTGCTGGTGAATATGCCGGGCAACAAGGCCCGGCACATACCTTCAGCCCGATGAATGTGTGGGATGTCAGACTCAATGCTGGCGGTACAACAACAATCACATTTCCTGAAGGATACACCACTGCTCTATTCGTAATGCACGGCGCTGTGAAGATCGGCGATGTACACACTATTCGCCCTTCTGAACTTGCTGTGATGCAGCGCGAGGGGACCGAGTTAGTGTTAGAGGCTACGCAAGATACTGTCTTGCTGCTATTGAACGGAAAACCGCTAAATGAACCCGTTATAGGCCATGGCCCCTTTGTGATGAATACCTGGGAAGAAATCGACCAGGCCGTTGATGACTATAACCATGGCCGATTTGTAGCAGTAACGTCATAAAACTACACCATTATTTTAGATTTTTATTTAGGAGAAAACCATGAACAAACCATATGTACGTCTAGATCGCGATAACGCAGTCGTTTTATTAGTAGATCACCAAGCAGGACTTTTATCCCTGGTACGTGATATCGACCCGGATAAATTCAAGAATAATGTAATGGCACTGGCTGATGCAGCAAAATTCTTCAAACTGCCGACTATTTTAACAACCAGCTTTGAATCAGGCCCGAATGGCCCACTGATGCCAGAATTGAAAGAAATGTTTCCAGATGCACCCTATATCGCACGTCCAGGCCAGATCAATGCCTGGGACAACGAAGACTTTGTGAAAGCCATCAAAGCCACAGGCAAAAAGCAGCTCATCATTGCAGGTGTAGTAACAGAGGTATGCGTGGCATTCCCTGCTTTATCAGCAATTGAAGAAGGTTTTGAGGTATTCGTGGTAGCAGATGCTTCCGGTACTTTTAATGAAATGACACGGGATGCGGCTTGGCGTCGTATGGAAGCGGCTGGTGCCCAGCTCATGACCTGGTTTGGCGTAGCTTGTGAGTTGCACTGCGACTGGCGCAATGATATTGAAGGACTCGGTACCCTATGTGCTAACCATATCCCCGATTACAAAAATCTATTTACCAGCTATAACGCATTATCATCTAATAAATAGTGGCATAACATCACCAAGGCCCAAGAGGTCTTGGTGATATCCATTTAGGAAGAGAACCAATGACCTCCAACTTAGATAGTCAACAAATAAAAACCGACCCAATAGATACTGAGCAAACGGCGACTGTAGTTATTTCACATCAGGTGAAAGAGCAATTTAAAACAATTACGAAGCATGGTTAAAAGAAATTATCCCGATTTCTAAAAGTTATCCTGGACACTTGGGCGTTAGCATCGTCCACCCTGTATCTGGCGCTACGGTCACTTATACCGTGATTATTCGATTTGATACCCGCAGAAATTTACTCACCTGGATGGAATCAGATGATAGGAAAAAACTGATTGAAAAGGTAAAACCTTATCTTGTGAAAGATGATAAATTTCTGGTGCGTAGCGGCTTGGATTTTTGGTTTACCCCAGAGAGTGCTAAAGCCAAACTACCAACTAAGTGGAAACAATTTTTGGTGACTTGGTCGGCTATTTTTCCATTAGTGCTCGGTATGTCTGCCCTCGTCGATTGGCTGATTATTAACCTTTCAGTTACCGTAAATCATCCCGTGAAAGTATTGGTGCTTACATGTTTAGTGGTATTAATGATGGTATATGTAGTGATGCCACGTTATACAAAATTAGTGCATAAATGGCTATTTAGTTAATCCAATCAGGTCGATCCATATTACCCCGCAATAACTATCAATCACTCTTTCTGTAATAGCCAGGCTGTCTCGGTAGAGGCAGCTTTACCCTTCATGCCGCCCTCAACGTCTCTGGTCTCAAGCGCAGTCATAGCGTATGCAGTGCCATAACATCGCTTAAGTTCCTCTTCGCAAACAGAAAATGGAGGGCCATCTATGAGCGCCTGATTGTATTCATAAGTAATCACAAGCTGTGGTGCCACATGGGTGATATTAGTTAAATGGGAGGCATATTGGTTTCTGATCTCAGCAGGCAAGGCAACCAATGCTGCCCGATCGTATATAGCGTCAACTTGATTAAGTACTGACGCAGACAGATCAAAAATATCACCTACGTATAGATCGATATCCTTTGCGCTGTAATGCAGCAAAGTCCCATTATGAGCAACCTGCGGCTTCAGGTTGAGTGATTGAAACAATTCATCAATGGCAATCTCACTAAGCTCGGCGCCCACCACCTGATACCCGCGTGCTAGCAACCAAGCAATATCCAATGTTTTACCGCACAAAGGCAAAAATATGCGGCTCCCATATCTGAGATTCAGTTTTTCAAAATGCGCTACCAATAATGCATTTGCCTGGTTCTGGTGAAATGCTATTTCGCCCCGCTGCCATTTTTGATGCCAAAAACTAGCTTCCATATTGCTCCTGAAAATTTCTCATAATTCTGCAGATTGTTATTTAGGTTGCCATGTTCAAATCCGCTTATTTGCCAAGTACACAGTAACAAAGCCATTCGAGGCGGAAATAAAAAAAGGCCCAATTAAGGGCCTTTTTCACTACTTGCTTACTTAAGCTTTTTGGATGTTTGAGGCTTGTTTGCCTTTTGGTCCATCAGTCACGTCAAAACTAACGCGATCATTTTCTTTCAAGCTTTTATAACCGCTATCAACGATAGCTGAGAAATGTGCGAATAAATCGTCGCCACCTGCATCTGGAGTAATAAAGCCGAAGCCTTTAGAGTCATTAAACCATTTTACAATACCTGTTGCCATAATCTTACTTTCATACTTTAAAAAGGGGGCACCCGAAAAGTTTGGGTTTTTAAAATATTACTAGTTTAATAAAACTCAACAATTTAAAAATACAAACGCCTACCACCTTTTTACGCACCATTCCCTGCTGTGTCAAGACAAATCTCAATTCTTGTACAAATTAGCGACACTTTTTAGTGTTCGGCAAGGTTCCCGTTACTTAATTGATCTATCCGCGCAATTTGGATTCTACGTTAGTGGATTAAGTTACTTAATTTTTTTTGCAACAGGCTTAGGAACAACTGAACCTGTTACCACCACTACTTTTTTATCCTGTTTTGGCTTTTTAACTTCCTTATTTTTCTTCTGCTGACCTTTTGCCATGATATTTCTCCTAAATTTTGGTGCTAAATTATTTAGACCATAAGTAACTGATGTAGATGCATCATAGGCTGAACTAAAAATTAAGGTAGATTACTTTAAACAGTAATTTAAATTCTCAAGCTCAAAATGAAGAGGATAGCCAATCAATAACATGCTGGTTTAAGCCGCAGCCAGTGACTTCAAAACCTTATCAAACTATACAGTTGAGTTTTTTTAGAGTGAGGGCGTAATGTTTAATCAATAACAACTCCAATTATTAGCCCATGTCTCCATCTACAGGTCTAATGCAAAGATCTGAATGCCTCGATGTAGCATTGCATGCCCGTGATTGCTACACCGGTGATCACTGTAAGCGTGTTGAAAAAATGTGCATGATGGTTGGCCAAAGCTGCGCTTTGGACAAAAACGAATTAACTGTATTACGCATGGCTGCAAAATTGCACACATTGGCAAGATCGGTATTCCTGATCGCATATTGCTTAAACCAGGTCATTTAGAACCTGAAGAATGGGATGTGATGAAAAACCATGCGGCTTTAGGGGAAAAAATATGCACTGCTATCCCTCACAAGAATGCCTCTGCAGTAGCATTCAACATTCGTCATCACCATGAAAGATTCGACGGCGATTGCCGCTCGCATCATTAGCCTTATTGATGGTTATGATGCAATGACGACCACACGCCCATACCAGAAAGACCGGAGCCATGATGTTGTGATGTCGATTTTGGCTGGTGAACTGGGAGCTAGATTAGACCCTTATATTTTCAGTCATTTCAAGAAAACCATTGCCCAAGGACAATATAGGGCTAATCACAATGGATACCAATCCCTAACTAGTTCCAGCCCAGCGTGATTTCACTTTGAGAAAAGTTGACATCAATTTCATAGTGATTGGCAAACCTGGTCACCAACCCTTGATCGAAGATTAGATTTCTATTGATTTTGATCGTTGAATCTTGAGCTGTTTTTGGCTCATACTGAATATAAATGGATTCACCAGATTGCCCTACATTGAGCTGGTGATTATCAAAATGATTATCTTCGATATAACTGAACGCACACAGCAGACTGAGCAAAAGTGGTTTAGTTTTCACCGGTTGAACAGTGTTATCTTCATTGGTTTGAACACTGGTCTGAATGAATCTCAACGCCAATCGGCTGGCCATTAAGTGGACACTTTTCTTTAAGATATCGATTGGGATGTCCTCGTGCACTGAATCAAAATCCCAAAACTGCAATGCTCTAATGCTGATGATGTTTTCCTTAAGCTGCAATTCTATCTTTTTAAGATCTTCTTTGAGCAACTCAGACGTTATCTCAACTTTATTGAGACGCCTCTCCATAATTGAAACCCGCATTAGACTGGCAGATACTCCTCCCACCAGATCATGCCTTATACATGGAAATACCCTATTAAATACTTCCTGATGAATTGCGCTAATAAAGAAATTTTCTTCTACAGAGCATTTTTCTCGTTGTCTTTTCATGATCTGTCTCTAAGGTAAGTATTAATTATATTAGCTAATAAAAGATATCAAAGCACATTTACATAACTACATTTGTATACAGCCTAGTATATATTGATTAAAATTATTACTCATTAGTTATGGTTTTAAAAGCGTACATTACAAACACTTATATTAGAACTTTAATTCACTCTAATTAACTTGTTCAGTGAACAGACATTATGAATACTTACGCGCGGAAAATGAGAAAAAATGTTGGTTAATAAATGGTTTAATTCGTGGTTCTGCTTCCAGAGATTCAATCCATCACTTATCAAAATTGCTATTTCAGTTGCCTTTTTAACACAGTCATTAGAGGTTAATTCACAAGATTTAATAGAGTTAAGTTTAGAGGAGTTAGCCAATATTCAAATCACCTCGGTTTCCAAACGCCGTGAATCAATTAATGATGCTGCCGCATCAATCTTTGTCATCACGAATAACGATATTCAAAGGTCTGGTGTCTCGTCTTTACCTGAGGCTTTACGTCTAGCGCCAAACCTGCAGGTTGCACAAGACAGTGCCCGGAATTACGCCATTACTGCCCGTGGGTTTAATAGCGTATTCAATAATAAATTATTGGTTCTGATCGATGGCCGTACGGTTTACTCACCTTTATTTTCAGGTGTATTTTGGGATGCGCAGGATGTGGTACTGGAAGATATTGACCGCATTGAAGTCATCAGTGGAGCTGGCGCAACGCTATGGGGCGCTAATGCAGTAAATGGTGTGATTAACATCATCACCAAAACCGCTTCACAAACCCAAGGCGGATTGGTTTCACTCTCCGGCAGCGGGGAAGAATCTTATTTATCCATCCGTTATGGCGGGGCATTAGATAATGGCGGTAATTTCAGGGTATATGGCAAACATGCAGACCGTAATGACAATACCAATCCAGCTACTCGGCGATCACTGGATGATGGCTTCAATCGTGATAAAGCGGGATTCCGATCAGACTGGGTCAATGAAAATAAGAAACTCACACTTCAAGGAGATTTTTACGATGGCTATTTAAGCCAATCCAACACAAATGATATCCAGATTTCCGGCGCTAACTTGTTAGCCCGTATGAATACCACGCTATCTAACGGCTCCAACTTATCTTTACAAGGCTATTTAGATTACACCTATCGTAAGCAACCTGCTACCTTCAAGGAAAACCTGACTACCGCTGATATCGAAGTTAAGCATGATTGGAAGCTTTCAGACAAACACAATTTCACTTGGGGCGGTGGATACCGCGCTGGATTCGATCGTTTAGAAAATGATGGCGTGGCTTTTATGCCTGCATCTAAAAATTTGAATTGGGGCAATGTGTTTGCACAAGATGAAATCATGCTGACTGAAAAGCTTCGTATGATTCTGGGTATGAAGCTGGAACATAATAACTACACCGGCCTTGAATATTTACCTAACGCAAGGTTGGCATGGAAATTTGCAGACAATCAATTGTTGTGGACATCTGCATCGCGTTCGGTACATGCCCCTTCACGAATTGACAAAGATTTTATTGCCCCCGGGTTTATAAGTCTTGTTGGGGGACCGCATTTCGGTACTGAAAAAGCTTATACCTACGAAGTAGGCTACAGAGCTACACCCACCAATAAAACTTCAATCTCGGTGACTGGCTTTTACACTGAATATGATGAACTTCGCACTTTAGATTTAGACCTGAGTGCCCTCGAGTTAGAATTCAAGAATAAAGCATCAGCGCGCTCACATGGCTTGGAAATGTGGGGTGCCTGGCAAGTGATAGATGACTTAAAACTTTCGGGAGGTCTTGTAGTGCAAGATGTGAGGCTAAACACATCTCAAACCGACATTCTGCAAGACACAGGATTTGGTATCAATGATGCAAGTTCTCATAGCCTTCTGCGGATTTCGTATGATATAAGCCCCAACCATTTACTGGACGCCACAGCACGTTATATGGGCAAGCTCAGAAAACTCGACGTGCCTGCTTACACTGCTCTCGATATCAGGTATGGGTGGAAAATCAATAAAGACCTCGAATTTTCTATTGTTGGCCAAAATCTTTTAGATTCTAAACATATAGAGTATGCAGATCCTGTTAGAACTTCAGCAGCCAGTCCTGAATATGACCGTAGGCTATTCGCTAAAGTGCAGTGGTATTTCAGATGAGTGCCGCTATCTTGCGCGCCTTAGTTCTATATCTGAGTGTGTTAAGCGCCGTGATTTTAGTGCAACCTGCATTTGCCGAACAACCAGACGCAGAGTTAGAACGTCAGGTCAAATCGACTTACATATTCAAATTTGGTAACTATATCAAATGGCCGGATAAAGCATTTTCCGGCCCTGCCAGCCCCATTGTAATTGGTATTATTGGAGACGATCTTGTTGCGGAAGAACTCAATAAAATTGCAACACGCCATACAGCGGCTAATCGTCCCGTAATCATTAAGCAGGTCAACGAAGGTAATCTTAATGAAGGTGTGCATATACTCTACATTGCTAATGACGTGAAAAAGTATTTAACGGACTATCGCAACGCTCATCCGCATTCGCCGACCCTCTATATCAGCGATACCGATGATGGGATTGCGATGGGGAGTACCATTAATTTTGTACGGGTTAATGACCGCTTACGGTTTGATGTGTCATTACCTGCCACCGAACAAAGTAATATCAAGTTAGATGCTTCATTACTAACCGTTGCAAGAAAAGTCATTAAGTAAAACATGTCATACAAGTAAAGTGATTTCTTTGTTAACTTTTTTGGTTGCTATTGATTAGGTAGATGATCATGCTTTTCCGTTTTAAGTCTGTCCGGCATAAGTTTCTAGCCGCAGTTGCCACCACCAGCATTGTGACTTTACTGGTCACCATTACGGCGATGGGTATATATGATTGGAATGATTATAAAACCCGATGGGTGAATGATCTGAGTAATCAGGCAATGCTCATTGGCCGCGCCACCATACCCGCTTTACAGTTCGATGATCCACAATTGGCCACCAAGAACCTGAAGCTGCTGGAAGTTAGACCTCGTGTGCACGCTGCTGCACTTTATGATGCCAGAGGGGTTATTTATGCCTACTACAAGGGGGAGCGTTACCCAGTCAAACTTGATCCAGCTTTTAAACAAGATATCGGCTTAAAAATAGAAAATAGTGAAATTACCGTGTCACGGCGTATACACCAACACGGGATTTTGGTTGGCTACATGGTCATTACGGCTGAATATGGCTTGTATCAACGATTATTTAGCTATATGAGTATCTTGCTATTAGTGGGCATATTTGCCTTTGTGATTTCCCTACTTATCGCGCGTTGGTTACAGCATCAAGTGACGCAACCCGTTGAGAATGTCGCCAGATTAGCTAAAAATGTAGTGGAACAAGGTGATTATTCTTTACGCGCACAGAAAACCACGGATGATGAGGTCGGCTATTTAGTCAGTGCGATTAACACATTGCTTACAGTGATTGAGCGCGGTAATAAAGCGCAGGAAAGATCGCTGAAAGCGCTCGCACAAGAAAATGAAGCACGTAAAACCACGGAACTGCAATTACGCCAAGCGCGTGACGAGCTGGAACTGCGGGTGCAGGAACGCACAGAGGAACTAAGAAAAGCCCAGTCTGCTTTATTACAGTCGCAAAAACTGGAAGCTGTTGGGCAATTGACCGGTGGTGTCGCACACGACTTCAATAATATCCTGCAAGTAATCGGTAGCAACCTCGAAATTTTATCCATGAAATTTTCGGATATCACCCCTGCGCATAGCAGAATCGATGGTGCAATGGCAGCCGTGGATAAAGGCGCGAAACTCGCTTCTCAATTATTGGCTTTTGCGCGTCGTCAACCGCTCCAACCGGTATCCACCAACCTGAATAATCTCACCAAGAACATGGATGATCTGTTACGCAGAGCACTGGGAGAAAGTATTGAAGTTGAAGTAATACAAGGCGGCGGTTTGTGGAATGTTATGGTGGACCGTAACCAAGTCGAAAACGTCATTCTTAACCTATCAATTAACGCACGCGATGCCATGAATAATAGCGGCCACCTGACCATTGAAACGAGCAATGTCATGCTAGATGACCTGTATGCTGAGGACAATCCTGAAGTTACTGCCGGTCAATATGTCATGTTAGCTATATCGGATACGGGCTGTGGCATGCCGCCAGAGGTGATTGAACGTGCGTTTGAACCGTTTTTTACTACTAAAGGTGAAGGCAAAGGCACCGGGCTGGGCTTAAGTATGACTTACGGTCTAGTGAAGCAAAGCGGAGGGCACATCAAAATCTATAGTGAAATTGATAACGGTACCACGGTTAAAATTTATTTCCCACGCATCCATCTCGCTGAAGAAGATATGCCAATTAGGCAAATCGCCGACATCCAGGGCGGTAATGAATCTATATTGGTAGTAGAAGATGACATGGCAGTTCAAAAAGCCGTTAAGGACATTCTACTCGCACTTGGATACCAGGTTGAATGTGCTTCAGACGCACAAGCTGCCTTGAATATAATAGAACAAGGTCGAACTTTTGATCTCTTGTTTACCGATGTGGTAATGCCCGGTCCCCTCAAAAGTTCAGAAATGGCGAAAATCGCCAAGATGAAATTACCTGATCTTGCAATTCTGTTTACTTCCGGCTACACCCAAAACGCCATTGTGCATGGTGGCAAGCTGGATGCAGGAGTAGAATTAATCAATAAGCCGTATCGCTATGCTGACTTAGCACGCAAGATTAGAATGGTCATTGAAAAATCTGACAAAAAATCTAATCCCACTCCTATAGCTCAAATGAGCAAGAGCCCAGAAAGTACATTAACCATGCCAGGTAAAATATTAGTCGTTGAAGACAACCTTGAAGCACAGTCTACGCTATGTGAATTACTCTCCATGTTAGGGTATGAAGCCATAGGCGCCTCTTCAGCTGAAGCAGCATTGGAATTACTGACTGAGGTTAATATCTTACTCACTGATGTTAATTTACCAGGCATGAGCGGGATTGAACTGGCTATTCAATGCCATGCCCAAGACCCCTCTAAACCGATCATCATTTCTTCGGGAATGGATACCGCGTCTAAATTACCTTTTGCAGTGCAGTTATTACCCAAACCTTTTAGCATGGCAATATTGTCAGATATCCTGTACAAAGCCACCCAACAAAATGCAGGCCCTTAAACTATAAGATTCGTGAAGCAATTAAAGCTTTGATTAACCTAACGTTAATCAAAGAGGCCTTACACGGTCTATTTATAACTCTGGGCTATTAGAATCCATTAAGAATGCGCTAGTTCATGGGTGACGTCTGGCGCCCTTAAACATCGCGCTATATCAGCTAAACGGTAAGGTTTATTGATAAAGTTAAACTCATCCATATTGCCGTGTTCTTCTCTAAGCGCGGGCAGTGGATACCCTGATGCTAAAATTATTTTGATGTCCGGATTCATTTGGCGAACTTCACGAGCAAGCTGAATACCATTCATGCCACCAGGCATGAGAATGTCGGTAAACAACACACTGATGCCTGGGTAATGCCACAACCTATCTATTGCATCTTCAGCGCTGTGCGCTGCTAGCACGGTATACCCCATGTTTCTGAATAATTCAGTGGCTGTGATGATCAAATCAGGTTCATCATCCACAATGAGCACTTTTAAATCTTCAATCTCAGTTAGCTCTACAATCTCATCTGAATCTTCTATTACCGGAAAATATAAGGAAACCGTAGCGCCTTTTCCCGGCTCACTATCAAAGGCAATATCACCCCCGGATTGCATCATGAATCCATAGACCTGGCTTAATCCGAGCCCAGTGCCTTTGCCGATTTCCTTGGTGGTAAAAAAGGGCTCTAATATATGCGGCATTACTTCGGAGCTTATGCCTTCACCCGTATCTTCCACACTAACCTTGATATAAACGCCCTCGTTCAAAGATCCCACATCATGACTAGCAAGTCTCACTTTTTCTGTCATTACAGTGATAGCGCCGCCATTAGGCATTGCATCTCTAGAGTTAACAATGAGATTTAACAAAGCGGTCTCGAATCCGTTTGCGTCGATTTTAATGGGGATAATATCTGCAGTTAAATTCATTTTGAACTTGATGCTGGAGTTACTGGCTTTGAGCAGTAATGGTTCAAAACTATTAATCAGTTTGTTAATATTTTGAGCTTTTGCAGTTAAAGGTTGCTGCCGGGCAAAGCTTAATAATTTTTGGGTCAGTGTTGCGCCTCGATCAATGGCGCGCTTCATGCTCTCAACCATTTTTACCTGTCTGGAATCTAAGGCTCCTAAGCCAAAAACCTCTAAGCCAGTGGAAATGACCGATAAAAGGTTATTGAAATCATGCGCTATCCCACCAGTTAATTTACCGATTGCATCCATTTTTTGAGACTGAAATAAAGCCGCATTGGCTTTTGCCAATGTTTCTTCTGTTTTATATCTTTCGGTAATGTCACGAGTGATCTTTGCAAAACCTATTAGGTTTTTGTCATCGTTATAGATTGCATCAATAATTACATGCGCCCGAAATCGACTACCATCTTTTCTAAGACGCCAACCTTCATGCTCATAACGGCCTTCCAGCTTAGCGGTATTGAGGGCGATCTCGGGCAATCCTGCTTCTACATCTTCTGGCGGTAAAAAACGTCTGTAATGCTGTCCGATTATCTCTTCCGCGGTATAGCCTTTGATACGTTCTGCACCTGAATTCCAGTTGATTACGATGCCCTCTGGTGAGAGCATATAAATTGCATAGTCCGTAACGCCTTGTACTAAGTACCGGAATTGCTCTTCACTAGCATATAACGCATCTTGTGCTTTTTTACTCTCTGTAATATCTCGCGTAATTTTGGCGAAACCAATCAGGTTTTTTTCATCATCGTAAATTGCATCGACCACCACATTAGCCCAAAATCTGGCGCCATCTTTTCTGACTCGCCAGCCCTCTGCTTCAAACCGCCCCACTTTGGCAGCTTGTTCCAGGATTTTCCAGGGTGATTTATTAACCAGATCTTCTTCGGTAAAAAAAAGTGAGAAATGCTTTCCGAGAATTTCTGCCTGGGTATAGCCTTTAAATCGCTGAGCGCCAGCATTCCAACTGACGATCTGGCCATTCGGATCGAGCAGGTAGATTGCATAATCACTAATGGAAGTCACGAGCAGTTCAAAACGCTTTTCTGAGCTCAGAATAGCGCTTGAATATTCATTAGATACAGGCTTACTCATACTGATACTTCCTCAACTACATTTTCATTATGGATTAACTGTAACTTGATTTAAAAACCACTGGGATTTAAGTAAAACCGTGTTTGGATAGTACAGTAAATTATTACCAAGATGTAACTACCTACGTAGGTGACAATAGCGCCTAAGTGAAGTTGCTTTTAGTGTGAGAAATGCGCAGATTGTTAGAGAAGATTGCATTTGCATGGGGGAGTCATACAGCCCAAATCATGGGCTATATTAACGATTAGGGTTCCTGTACCGGGTAATTGCTTTTCATTGCAGCATCAAATATCTCGATAGGGACGGGGCGGCCAAAATAATAACCCTGAAAGGTCGAGCAGCCTTTGTTCATTAAAATTTGCTGCTGCTCTTCAGTTTCCACGCCTTCCGCGATTACATTCAATTCCATACTACTTGCCATGGCAATTATGGTGTGTACGATCGTTTTATCATGCGCGTTATGGGCGATGTCACGCACGAATGATTGATCAATCTTGATTTGGTGCAGCGGCAATTTTTTAAGATACTGCAGTGATGAATAACCCGTGCCGAAATCATCTAAAGAGAATTGCACACCTAATTTACATAACTTCTGCATGGTTCGGATGGTTGCATCCATATCATGAACCAACATCCCTTCGGTTAACTCCAGCTTTAGAAACTTGGGCGGAATGTTATGCCGGTATAGAGTTAATACCACTTGTTTAACGAAATCAGGTTGTGAAAATTGTTTAGCACTCACATTCACCGCTAACACCAAGTCACGGGTTGAGGGATGCTTCTGCCACTCGTTAAGCTGCGCGCAAGCAGCATCTAGCACCCAATGACCAATGGTGATAATCATGCCTGTTTCTTCACATAGCGCAATAAAATCCGTGGGCGAAATCAGACCGCGTTCTGGATGTATCCAACGGATCAAACACTCAGCCCCCACGGCTTTACCTGTCCCATCCACTTGCACTTGGTAATACAACTGGAACTGTTTTTTTTCTATCGCTGTGCGCAGCTCATCTTCCAAATCGGCCCTGGCACTGATCGTTTCCTGCATTTTCGGATCATAGAAACGCAGTGAATTGCCTTCTTCTTTCTTGGCTTGTTGCATCGCAATAGCGGCATGCTGTAGCAGTTCAGTCGGGCTGGAAACGGGAGGATTAAAAAGAATAATGCCTATGCTGGAAGTACACTCATAGGGGATTGACTCAAGCCGATAAGGCTTACTAAGTGCTTTTAAGAGCTTTTTAGCAATCGTCCTAACATGTCCAGCAGCTTTAAGATTATTTAGACCCAGCGTTTGAAATACGATGACGAACTCATCGCCCCCTAAATGCGCCACGGTGTCGCTTACCCTTACACTGGACACTAGACGCTCTGCGATTTGTTGCAGTAATGAATTGCCAAAGTTTTGGCCATATGTATCGTTCAGTGCTTTGAAATTATCCAGATTCAGATAGATGACTGCGCCTTCTTGCTTGTTACGTGCGCTATTAGTTAAGGCGATTTGCAAACGATCTAACAGTAACCTTCGGTTAGGCAAATGGGTCAGTGGATCATAAAAAGCCAAATCGTTGATCTCAACGATTTGGCTTTCCATTTCCTCAATTTTAGATGCTAGCGTTTGATTTACAAGGGTAAGCGCAAAAAGCTGCTTTTCGATTTCTGCATTTTTTAAGGCAAGTTCTTCATTTGCTATTAATAAAGCAAGATTTTTAGTTTCGAGTGCGGACTTTTTCTGTAACGCTTGACTCATTATAGTGACCTCGACAACGGTTCAATGTGAAGTATACGCGCAACCATTTGTCAATTAACCTGTATATAACACTAGCTTATACCCTGAAAAGTTAGGGGTTTATGAACAGATGTTGTATTGGAGAAATTAACAATGCTTGCCACAGTTTTTTTAATTATTATTTAACTTTATAGTGATATCTTGAAGAGCATCTATACTGCTAGGTAGGCATTTATATCATTATTAAAGCCAATCGGGAATATGGGCATGGTAGGTATCTTATTAGCGGCTGGATTTTCACGCAGATTTGGGGCAGAGAATAAACTATTACAACCTTTATCCGATGGCCGTCCTATCGCGCTTGCTGCTGCCACACATCTGATTCAAGCAATACCACTTAGCATTGCTGTGATTAGGCCAGATAATGAAGCCTTGGCAGCGTTGTTATCCCATGCCGGCTTGAGAGTGGTCTTTTGTACCGAACAGGATCAAGAAATGGCCGACAGTCTGGTGATGGCAATTCGCTATTCGGCGCGCTTTGAGGAGGCAAATGACGGCTTTGTGATCGCGTTAGCGGATATGCCCTATATTCAAACCAGCACTATCAGTAAAGTAGCGACAAAGTTAGGCAACGGTGCATCTATTGTGATTCCTACTTACAATGATCAACGCGGCCACCCTGTTGGGTTTGCTTCCCGGTTTCGTCGCGAATTAGAACATCTACATGGTGATGAGGGTGCTCGCTCTATTATTAAACGCTACCCGGATGAAGTGCACCTGCTACCTTGTGATGATGCCGGGATTTTGGCCGACATTGATACGAAAGCGGATTTACGAGGCTAAGCTTTCAGCCTACTCAAACCTTAAGTTCGCATCCTACATTGCTGATAAAACCCGTTCCCATTTTGATTTGTTCAGCCCTTACTTGAATCAGCTCAGCCAATATGGCAATGGCAATTTCTGCAGGCGTGCGGCTACCAATGCGCAAACCGACTGGCCCACGTAGGGTAGCAATTTCAATCTCGTTTAAATCAAACATGCGCATGCGTTCGCGCCGCTTTTCCTGGTTCTTCTGTGACCCTAGCGCACCTACATAAAACGCATCGGATTTGAGCGCTTCCAATAAGGCCATGTCATCCAATTTGGGGTCGTGGGTTACCGCCACGATAGCCGTGCGCCCGTCCGGCTTAATTTCCAGGACTACATCGTCTGGCATGCCTTCAACCCAGGCCACGCCTTCTACATGCCATTCTGCGCGTATCTCCTGCCGTGGCTCGCAAATCAGCACATCAAAATCCAGCACCTGCGCCATATTGGCTAACATGGCACCTAACTGATTCGCACCAATGATAAGTAAGCG
Source organism: Methylotenera sp. (assembly GCA_002928535.1). Lineage (GTDB taxonomy): Bacteria > Pseudomonadota > Gammaproteobacteria > Burkholderiales > Methylophilaceae > Methylotenera. The sequence continues at coordinate 80,228 of PERG01000008.1, forward strand.
CCATTGTGGACCAAAATACGTATGGAACCAGTCACCTTCTATTTTGGGTAAACCTTCAGGCAAAACTTCCATTAACTTTACTTCGCCAGTCGTAATATTAACGGAGCGTTTAATTAATTTGCGGTCTTCTAATTTTTGTAAAAGCGGTATTAACTGAGTAGATGTATTTAAAGGTTCGACAAATATTTGTAAACGCCCGCCGCATGGAATCCTGAATTTTTGCGCTTCATCCCGGCTAATACCGTACTCCATGATTGCAGGCATCTTGGGTAGCGCTTGATTGCGCGCTTTGTCTGCTAAATCATCCTCAATACAGCCACCAGAAACTGAACCAATCAGATGCCCGTCTTCACGTACTACCAACACCGCGCCTGGTAAGCGCGGTGCCGAACCCCAGGTTTGTACTACCGTAAACAAATGCGCGGTATAGCCGTCATTTAGCCATTCTAGCGCCCGGGTTAATACTTCTAAATCAGCAGACTTCATAGATGTAACTCCCAGCTATTGAGCGCTGTTTAAACCAGTTGATTGCCGATGGGCAGCGTACGGATACGCTTTCCAGTTGCTGCAAAAATAGCATTGGTCACTGCAGGCGCAACTGGTGGTAAGCCAGGCTCGCCCACTCCACCCATTTTTTCAGTACTTGGCACGATAAAAACCTCAACCTTAGGCATGGCCGCCATACGCATGACCTGATAATCATGGAAATTGGATTGCTCCACCATACCGTCCTTAAAGGTAATTTCGCTTTGCATCGCTGCGCCTAAGCCAAATGAAATGGATGATTCCATCTGCGCTTTTAGCGAATCCGGATTCACGGCCAGCCCGCAATCAATTGCAGATACCATACGATGCACTTTGACCTCGCCTTTTTCTACTGAGACTTCTGCAACTTGGGCCACAAAACTGCCAAAAGATTCATGCACGGCAATACCGCGGAACACACCTTTTGGTAATGGCTTATGCCATTCTGCTTTTTCAGCCGCTAAATTGAGTGCTGCCAAATGGCGTGGATGATCTTTTAACAACGCACGGCGATACTCGAGCGGGTCCTTTTTGGCGGTGTGCGCAAGTTCATCGATTAAACTCTCCATCACAAACGCCGTATGGCTATGCCCTACCGAGCGCCACCAAAGTACAGGAATACCCGTTTTTGCAGTATGCAAACTAACCTGATAATGGGGCACACTTTTCAGATAAGGCGAATCTGCAGTGCCTTCTACCGAAGTGGCATCTATGCCATCTTTAATCATAAACGCCTCAAATGGCGTACCGACAATGATTGACTGTCCAACGGCGACGTGTTCCCAAGCTGCTGGCATACCGTTATTGTCCAAACCAATTTTAGCTTTATGGAGATACATCGGGCGGTAATAGCCCCCTTTTACATCATCTTCACGGCTCCATACGGTTTTTACCGGCATCTCTGCCGCTTTAGCGACATGTACAGCTTCAGATACAAAATCTGCTGCCGGATTCGCGCGTCGGCCAAAACCGCCACCGAGAAATTGGGTGTGAATTTTTATCTGTTCAGGTTTAAGTCCAAGTATTTTTGCTGCCGCTTGCTGGTCCGTAGTCTGCATTTGCGTACCTGTCCAGATTTCACAAGTATCTGTGTCTATTTTGACAGTACAATTAAGCGGCTCCATTGGCGAATGCGCTAAATACGGTAAGGTGTACTCAGCTTCTACAAATTTTTCGGCTTTCGCCATGGCCACTTTACTATCGCCAGCTTTTGCGGCATTTAAACCGGGGCTCGCTGCCTTTTTTCTAAAATCTGCAAGCAAGGCTTTAGAATCAAGGCCAGCATTTGGCCCTAAATCCCAATCCACTTTAAGCGCGTCACGGCCTTTTTTTGCTGCCCAGTAGTTATCAGCAATCACTGCGACACCTGTGGGAATTTGTACTACCTTATGCACGCCTTTAATTTGCTTAGCCGCACTTGCATCAAACTTTCTCACCGAGCCGCCAAACACCGGAGAGCGGACTACCATGGCTGTCATCAAGCCATCAAAATGAATATCCTGGCCAAATATCGCCGTGCCATTTATTTTTTCAGCGCCATCTAGACGCTTGGTGGCCTTGCCTATCACTTTCCAATCTTTAGGATCTTTCAAAGTAACCGCTTTAGGGGTTTCTATTTTGGTTGCGGCTTCTGCTAAATCCCCATAACTGATTTTTTGATCCCCACTGATTACAAAACCATTTTCTGTCTTAAGGCTTTCAACCGAAACATCGAGCTGCTGAGCGGCGGCACTTATCAATATCGCACGTGTTAATGCACCTGCCTGACGGTAACGATCAAACTCGGACCAAGTGGTTGAAGAACCGCCGGTGATTTGCATGCCATAAGCAGTATGGGCGTAATCTGGTGCTGCGGAAGCATGTTCCACTTTGATTTTGCTCCAATCTGCATCCAGTTCTTCAGCAATCAGCATAGGCAATGTAGTCCAAATGCCTTGGCCCATTTCGCTATGGGCCAGCATAACGGTAACCGTATTATCAGTGCCGACTCGCAAAAATGCATTTGGGGCTGGCAATTTTTTGCTTTCATCTCCAGTTGCCTCCGGCTTAGCGCCAGGCATCAAGAAGCGTTTAGCCTGAGGGATCGTAAAAGCAATCACAAGGCCCCCGGCAATGAGGGCAGTCGCTTTAATGAAAGTACGTCTGGAGATATTTAACGGCTGACTTTTTAAGGGTGCATTCATGGATAAGTCCTTAAGATAACTTGGTAGCAGCAACATGTATCGCGGCGCGGATACGCGGATAAGTACCACAGCGGCAGATATTGCCACTCATGGCGGCATCAATATCGGCATCTGTAGGTTGTTTATTGGTAGCCAGCAAAGCTGTGGCTGCCATGATCTGGCCTGATTGGCAGTAACCGCATTGCACTACGTCAATTTCACTCCAGGCTGCTTGCACCGCTTGGCCAACCTCATTATTTTGCATCGCTTCAATTGTGGTGATTTTTTTCCCTACGGCGGCTGCAATTGGCGTAACACACGAGCGTATTGCTTGGCCATCTAGATGCACGGTACAAGCCCCACATTGGGCCATGCCACAGCCGAATTTAGTGCCGGTTAAATGCAATACATCCCTTAATGCCCACAGAATCGGCATGTCGTCGGATGCTTCAAGCTGCTGTTCCTTACCATTTATATTCAAAGTAATCATGAGGTGGCTATTCCTTTGTTTGTTTTTGTAGTGTGATTAACTTCATTAAAACTGATGGATTTTTGTGACGATATTTTTCAAACGACACTATGGCATAGTGTTAATTATCATAGTATGGAATAATTTGGAATTGATAATTCCAAATTATGGATTAATTAACCATGCAAAACCAATTAGAAATGCTGCGCATTTTTAAAGTCGTTGCGGAATCTACCAATTTTAAAGAAGCTGCTGTGAGGCTAGGTATTTCTCCACAATCTGTCACGCGCGCAATTAAAGAGCTTGAAGCATTGTTAGGCGAGCCTCTGTTTTACCGCAGTACGCGCAATACCACCATTACTGGGTTAGGTAAGCAAATGGCATTAAAAAGTGAAGGCATCATTGAGCAAATTGATACCTTATTTCAAATCCGTCCTATACCTAGCTCCGGGGCCATACAGGGCTTAGTCAAAATCACCATGCCAAACACTTTTGGTCAGCAATTTTTATTACCGGCTTTGACTGATTTCATGAAAGATCACCCGGGCATTCAACTGGATTTAAGGTTTTCCAATTTAATCGATAATGTAGTGGCCGATCAGATGGATATAGGCGTGCGGGTCGGGTTTTTTAGTAATAATAGAAATGTGGCGAGACGCGTAAATGAAATGAAGTTTTATATCGTGGGCACGCCTGAGTTAGTGGCAAAAACGGGTATGCCACAACAAGTGGGAGATCTTGCTCACATGCCCTACACTGGGTTGATTGATATCAATACTGGCAGGATATGGCCTTGGACGTTTGCAAATGCACCAGATTTTTTTCCTATATCGCCAGCATTTATAACAGATGATCCTGAGGCTGAATTAGCCGCAATATTGGCAGGTGTCGGTTACGGACAAATTGGTGATTTTTTATGCACAGACTATATTCGTCAAGGCAAGCTAGTTGCTGTGCTACCCGAACAAACGCCTGCTCCCTGGGGGATATATGTTTACCGTCCGCAGCGGGGTCCTGTCGCAGAGCGCGTGAGAGTCGTGTTTGATTATTTAGTGAAGATTTTAAGCGAAACGCATCAATATAAAATTAAGTGATGCCTATCTGAATACGAGCTTACCTTTCGACTGCGAAACTCTGGATGTCAAATTAAAGTTGAGATTTAAAAAGGGCCGCGCTTTTTTCGATGAGTTTTTCATGCCAAGGTCTTTGCTGCCATTGTTCATAAGTCACCAAATGGGACTTTTGCCAGTCCTGGTCAAAAATTTCCATTTGTTCGTTGGCAAATTCCTCATCGAGCACATTCAAGTTAGCTTCATCGTTAAGACGGAAAGAACGGTTATCGAAATTTGTGGAGCCGACAGAGACTAACAAACTATCCACAATAAATATTTTGCAGTGATACATCGTCGGTGCATATTCCGCGATTTCAATGCCCGCCTGCAGCAAGCCGCCCCATCCGGCACGCGAGGCATTCCTGACCAGATCAGTATCGATGTGTTTACCTGGCGTAATTATCCGAATTTTGACACCCCGTTTAGCGGCTGCTATTAGGGCTTTAGTGGTCAATTCATCTGGCACAAAATAGGCGCTGGAAAGATAAATAGTTTTTTTTGCCGCTGTAATGGCCATCAAATACATCAGCTGCATGGACTCACTGCCGCCACTGGGAGAGCTGCTGAACACCTGGGCTGGCATTTTCCCAGCGGGCTTAATCGCTGGGAAGTAAGTCTGGTCGTGCAGAACCTTACCTTGCGCTTTGATCCAGTTATCCATGAATACCGCTTGCATTTGTCCCACAACCGGCCCCGTCACTTGAAAGTGTGTATCGCGCCACTCATCCGGATTACGGGCGTCGCCGCGCCATTGGTCCGCAATGCCTACACCGCCAGTAAATCCTAACTGACCATCAATAATGAGTAATTTTCGGTGGGTGCGGTTATTAAGCCTGGGCAAATGGCTCCAATGCGGCTTATGATAGCGCTGTATTTCCACCCCCGCTTCAAGCATCTTATCTATTTGCTTTTGCTCCATCTTCACACTGCCTAACCAATCCAATAATACATGGACCTTCACCCCCGCACGGGCACGTTCACTTAAGGCATCGGCAAACTCTCCTCCAATGCTATCGGCCCAATAAATGAAAGTTTCAAAAGTAATGGTTTTTTCTGCCTTGCGTATTGCTGCAAGCATCGGGGGGAATATTTCGTCTCCGTTGGTCAATACTTTAACGTCATTGCCGGGTACAAACGGAGGGCCCAATAATGCGCTAACTGATCGGGAAAATTGCGGACTGGCGATTTCATAGTGCTGATCTAATTTGCGCTGAATTTTCTTTTCAGCGGTTATAAAGTTCATTAACACCATCACCACAGCTAGGGTAATGACTACGGTAATAAATATTGTCATGAGTTTATTCATATCATGATAAAAAGTCTGTCATAGGGAGGCAACGGACTGTCCAGCTTCCCTTACTCACATTAAGTCTTTTTATATTGTTTCTAATTCTAATCACCTAATATTTAGTTGCTGAAGTTGCCAATGCTAATAATGACTGTCTAATTGCGGCATTCATACACAAATAAGCACTCTAGTTACATAATAAAAATCCTCCGAGAGGAGGATTTTTATTAACATTGAATTATGTATTTACTTGGGTGCCACGGTTAGAAGTCCAATCGCTTTCAAAACGAAGACGGTCATCTTCCGAACGTGGTTTAACCCCAATCAAAATGCCCCCTTCTTTAATACCTTGCTCGTACTCTTTGAGGCGATCCTCAGGAATGCCCCAACCAATCAAAGCACCAACTAAACCAGCTGTTACACCACCTGCACCTGCGCCGGCAATTGCAGCCGCAAGTGGGCCAGCAATGACCAAACCTAAGCCAGGCAACACTAATGTTGTGCCCACTGCAGCAACTGCAGCAGCAATAGCACCTAATGTACCACCTACTGCGCCACCGATAGCAGCACCTTCAGCAGCTTTATTGCCCACTTCGGTTTCTAAAGTAGCATGCTTACCATAATATTTCTCACGTGTTTCTTCGGACATGACCACATCAATTTCATCATGGTTATAGCCAGATTGTGAAGCCAGTCGATAGGCGCGCTCGGCACTTTCTTTATCATTAAATAAACCAGTTACAACACTCATTATGATCTCCTTATTAATTCAATAGAACTAAGATTTAGCATAAACCTGACCTAATTCTTAAGAACTTCAGTCATATTCATTTCTAAATTAGTTGATTCAGCTTAATGATTGAAAAATAACAAGTCCGTCTGTTAACACACATAAGACGTGGAGATTTTACAAATGAAAAAAGATATGAAGGCATTCTTACGTGCATATCAGTACATGTCTTATGTATGTAAAACAGTGGCTGCTATTAAATACCTCTTCGTAATAAACTTTATCTACTTAGGAGAAATATCATGGCTAAATCAGAAGATAAAAGCGGTTCTAAAGATTCAAGTAAAAAAGATGAAAAAAAGGCAAAAAGTGCTAGTAAAGGCTCTAGCAAATCAAAAAGTGCATCAAGCAAATCTAGTAAGTAAGTGTGGCTAGATAAGAAAAAGGTAAGGACTCTGTCTTTACCTTTTTTTATAGGCTATATATATCAAAGAGGCTATATTTTCCAATAATGATCTACTAATAATGCAGCAAATAACAACGTTAAATATAAGATAGAATATTTAAAAGTGCGTTTGGCGAGATCATCAGAATATTTCCGGTAAAGACCGATCACGTAAGCCATAAAAATGCCATTCAAGACAATGGCTGAAACTAGGTAAATCAAGCCACTCATCCCCAGCCCATAAGGCATCAGCGATACTGCCACGAGAATGATGGTGTAAAGCAAGATATGCAACAGCGTAAATGACTCACCATGGGTTACCGGCAACATAGGCATGCCGACCTTGGCATACTCTTCACGTCTGTATAAAGCGAGGGCCCAAAAATGCGGTGGCGTCCAGGCAAAAATAATCAGGAACATAATTAAGGATTCAGGCGATACCACATTATTCACGGCAGCCCAGCCTAGTATCGGCGGCATCGCGCCTGACGCGCCACCAATCACAATATTCATTGGAGTAGCAGGTTTGAGGAATACTGTATAAATCACTGCGTAGCCAACAAAGGTTGCGAAAGTCAGCCACATGGTGAGTGGATTGACGAATACATACAAAATTGCCAAACCAGTGGTACCAAGTAAGGTTGCAAATATCATGGTTTGCATATGTGAAACCTGGCCGGTAGGCAAAGCCCGTCCGCGCGTGCGTGCCATAATCGCATCGATTTTATGTTCTATCAAACAGTTAAATGCGGCAGCCGCACCAGAAGCGAAAGCAATGCCCACTGTAGTCGCAATAAGCAATGGCCATGGCACCATACCAGGCGTCGCGAGGAACATGCCGATAATGGCCGTAAATACAATTAAGGCGGTGACTCTAGGTTTACACAGCGAAAAAAAGCTTTTGAAACTTAAACCCAGGGCCTGCATAGTAGTTGGTGCACTGATACTCATTTGAATCTCACACTAATTGTTTTGTTATATAGCTGAACAGCGTGTGCTATCCGGCTATGAATAATGCGTAGTTTGCTACCCATTTATGAATGCCTTCGATTGGCGGCGGTAATTTTAGAATTTAATACCACTAAAATGATGACTAACAAAGCAGCCCCTAAATTATGCGCAACCGCCAATACCAGCGGTAAATGCAAAATCAGGTTTGATATGCCCAAGCCAATTTGCGTTAATAACACGGCAATTAAAACTAAACCTAAGTGCCTCAATGGCCGGTATTTTAATACATTTAAAGCCAAAATCCCTAAATAAATCAAGGTGATCAGCGCACCTACCCGATGGCTCCATTGAATTGCGGTAATAGACGCTAAAGTCAAGCTACCGCCATCGGCACTCTGGCCCAAATCGCGGATCAAATGGAATGCATCCTTAAAATCCATATCTGGCACCCAAACGCCGTGGCAAGTAGGGAAGTCCGTACAAGCCAGAGCTGCATAATTGGTACTGGTCCAGCCGCCTAAAAATATTTGTGCGAACAACACCAGCAATCCAAACCGAATGGCCAGGCTTAGAACTGCAGCCTCTTTTAAACAGCTTGATAATTGACCCCAATGCCGATGTGCCAACCAGGTAAGAATCGCCAGCGTACTCATCCCGCCAAGTAGGTGTGCACTCACAACCACAGGTTTGAGTAACATGGTGACTGTCCACATTCCGAGCATGGCTTGAAACACAATGAGCACTAGTAAAAATGTAGGTAGCCAAGGCGAGCTACGTAACTCAGCCTTCACGCGCCAACTTAACGCAAATATACCCAATACCATTAGGCCCAATGCGCCTGCAAGGTAACGGTGTGCCATTTCTTTCCAGGCTTTACCAGTATGTACAGTGCTTTGTGGAAAAGCCGTCTGCGCTTGCAAGATAGCCGCTTCGCTTTCTGGTACGGTTAATGTTCCATAGCAGCCAGGCCAATCCGGGCAACCTAAACCTGCGTCACTTAAGCGGACATACGCACCTAATACCACGACACATAAAGCTAAGATAGTTCCGGCGAGAAGCCATTTTTTAAGTAATTGATAATGTTTTGAGCCTGTCACCATATCATCCTGCCCAAGAGAATCTCAATAAACGTGTCACGTCCTTGCGCACATCGGCCAGTGGCACAGTTGGCTTATAGCTCATCATTAAATGGCCTAACGGATCGACCAAATACAAACGATTATTTTTTCCGCTTGGCTCATTATCGAGCTGGAATTGTCTAGTCAATGATGCGACTTCTTTAGCCGGCTGATTAATCACGATCAGATCCGGGTATTTGGACTTTATGTCACTGGTATCTTGCTGTTGAGTTATTAATACTCTTTGAGTACGGGTAATGTCTTTATAGAGCGAAACGTGCAACTGACGCATATCACGCAATTTTGACATGCAGGTTGAATCACATTGGTCAGCCACATATACGACACTCCACTTTTCTTTCCAGAACGTAGGTTTAAGTATCTCGCCAGCATCGTTTCTTATCTGTGGTTGTGTAACTAACAACCTAGGCGGTTTAATCAATTCACCAGTGCTTGCACCACTGGGTTTCCAGTTGAACTTGAACATGAGCACAACAACGATGATAGGTACCACAAAAAATGTGAGCATCAAAAGGAAGACTTTACGACCACGGCGTTGCATGGCTAGATCAATTGAATTTTGCATGTGAGCTTTTGAAGATTAGAAATTAATAAATTTAAACATTCTGTTTAGGCAAACGGCTAATGCTCATATAAAGGAAGATTAGCAATGAGGCCAGTGCAAACCCAAACCATTGATAAGCATACCCGATATGTGTAGTAATGCGATCGGCTGGCACTTGCCAATTTCTTAAAAAACCGCCCGTTTGATTACCACTATCCAGCTTAATTGCGAATGGCGAAACGGTTAACGGCACCATTTTCTGATATTGCACCATGTCCATATTTTGCCAGACCGGCTTCCAAGCTTTTGGGATGGAATTATCAGTTTTATTCTCAAGGGTAAAAATCTTCTTACTAGGAATCCAAATCTGACCAGTTAATGTGTGTTGCCCAGCAGGTGTCGCAAATTCAGGCAGTTCAGCATGACTTGCTTTACCGGCGATCCAGCCACGGTTGATCAATACGTATTGGCTGGTTGAGGCAATTTTAAAAGGCGTAATGACGTGATAGCCAGCCTGGTTCATCTCTACTTTGTTATCCAGCAGGAATTGATACTGTGTTTCGTAATGACCCGTGACTTTCACGCGCTTGTAATTCCATTGTTCGATATTCAAGGCTTCATTTGCACTTAATTGCACCGGGAAATCTTGGGCTTTACTCGATTCTGCTGATTGATAGGCAGATTGTATCGCCTGTTTTTGTTGTGCCTTATTGTATTGCCATAAACCGAACTTGATGAACAAAGGGATGCAAATTAAGGTTAGCACTACGCCTAGCAGAGTAGGTTTGAATACATAGCGATGAATTGTGAATTGCATTTGTTTCATAGGGGTTTCATAATGACTGTTCAACTTCATTGGACCAAGCCATGTTAATAAAAGTCATCATCGTCATCACTTTACTGGTTATTGTAGGCAGCTTGTTCTCGGCTTTATTTTTTCTAGCCAAGGACAAACAAGGCGGCGAAAGAATCGTAAAAGCACTTACGATACGGATCGGCATTTCAATCGTCTTATTTATCTTACTGATGATCGGCTATTTCACTGGGGTGATTGGTCAATAATCCGTGATTTCACCATAGAAAATAATAAGATCGGAAATAAAAAGGGCGATGCACATGCATCGCCCTTTTTAATCGTTCACTTATAGCCAGTATACGAAAATAAACAAACCTAGCCAGACCACATCTACAAAGTGCCAGTACCAGGCAACGCCTTCAAATCCAAAGTGATGCTCAGGCGTAAAGTGGCCCTTCATACAACGGATCAAAATCACGATTAACATCAATGTACCTAATGTCACATGGAAGCCATGGAAACCAGTCAACATGAAGAACGTTGCGCCATACGCACCAGTACCCAATGTCAGGCCCAGTTCAGTATATGCGTGGTGGTATTCCATGCCCTGGCAGATCAAGAACGCAATACCCAATGCAACGGTTAACGCCAGGCCAATCACCAGTTGCTTGCGATTGTTTTTGATCAAACCCCAGTGTGCCCAAGTAATGGTTGCGCCAGAAGTTAATAGCAAGGCTGTGTTAATGGCTGGTAAACCCCATGCACCCATAGGCGTGAATTTTGGTACTGCATATTCTGTCCCCAATACTACACCACCAGGACCCGCAGAAGGCCATGTACCTAAAAAGTCTTTATACGGCGTAAATAAGGGGTCAAAAGAGGCCAGATCGGGCACTGATAGAACACGCATATAGAACAAGGCCCCAAAGAATGCTGCAAAAAACGCCACTTCAGAACAGATGAACACTATCATGCCCCAACGGAATGACTTGTCTTCCCAATTGTGGTATTTACCAGATAGGCTTTCGTTAATCACGGCTCCCATCCACTTGAATACCATGAAAATGATGATTGCGGCACCCAGGTACATCATCCATTGACCAGGTGTTTGTAGATAGGCGAGGTCTTTATTTTTATCAGTGGCTATACTGAAAATAAAGCCCGACGCGAGAGATAGTAGCCCTACAGATAGTATTGATGGGTAAATACTACCGTGAGGTACGAAATATTGATTGTTAGAATGTGTCGCCATGCTTCAACTCCTGAGCATTATTATATATATTAAATTTATAATGGCTTTAACCCGCCACTACCTCACCTCATACTGCTTACATCTAAAAACTATTTATCCTCTTCCACAGCCGGGAAGAAGGAGTACGACAAGGTCATTTCTTTCACGTCGGCCGGCAACTCCGGGCTGACAAAAAATCGTAACGGCATTTCTTTCTCTTCGCCAGGTTGTAATGCTTGCCGCACGAAACAAAAGCATTCAATCTTTTTCAGATTCGCCGAAGCAATGCCCGGGGTTACACTTGGTACCGCCTGCCCGACCACCACTTGATTCGTGATGTTCTTGGCAATGAAGACCACCGTTTCAATCTGGCCCGGATGCAAAGTGATGCTTGGCTGTTTGGGATAAAAATTCCACCCCAAACCCGGCATGACATTCGACGTAAATTGCACTGTAACGGAGCGGCTACTATCTAACTTCGCTTTCGACATCATCTCAGCGGTATTGGATGTTTTGCCGTTTAAACCCGTTAAGGTACATAACACGTCATACAACGGTACCAATGCAAATGCAAACAACAGCGACCCCGCTACCAGCCATAAAAGCTTTAAACCTAAGCGCTTATTCTTTAGATTTTTTTGCTCAATGGCACTTAATTCTGCCGGTTCTTTCACTGATTCCATACCGTAAACATGGACATTAAGTACCATGCCAAGGCTACTAGCCCAATAATCAGAGCCACTTTAATATTACTGCCCTTGCGTTTGATCTCTTCATTATCCATATTCAACTCATTCAGTCCGGCTTGATTTACCAACCAAGCCGGAAATTACTATTTAATTACTTAATGACCGGTTGCTCGGTAAAGCTATGGTATGGCGGTGGTGAGGACAATGTCCATTCCAAACCTTTCGCACCTTCCCATACTTGATCCGTCGCTTTTTTACCACCTCTTGCGCAAGTCACAATATTGTAAACAAACAACAGTTGTGACAGGCCCAGTACGAATGCTGCGATCGATGAAATCATATTGAATTCAGCAAACTGCAATGCATAGTCTGGGATACGGCGCGGCATACCTGCCAAGCCTACAAAGAATTGCGGGATGAAGGTCAGGTTGAATGAAATCGCTGTTAACCAGAAATGCCATTTACCTAATTTCTCGTTGTACATATTGCCGGTCATTTTTGGTAACCAGTAGTACACGCCCGCCATGATGCCCATAATGCCACCAGCAAATAAGGTGTAGTGGAAGTGGGCTACCACGAAGTAACTATTGTGATACTGCGCATCGGCCGCAACGTCAGCTAACACCAAGCCGGTCAAACCACCGATACCGAACAGGATGATCCAGCCCACCGCAAATAACATCGGTGTTTCAAAGCTCATTGAGCCGTTCCACATGGTTTTGATCCAGCAGAAGAACAATACAGCCAATGGTAAGGAAATTGCCATGGTGCTATACATGAAGTACAGCAGTGCAGGCACAGGCATACCAGCGGTAAAGAAGTGATGCGCCCACACTACCACTGACAGCGCACCAATCGCCCACAGTGAATACACTTGGGCTTTGTAGCCGTACATTGGTTTACGTGAGAATGTTTCTAGTATTTGTGGAATGAAACCCCAAACCGGTAACAGCAAGATATACACTTCAGGGTGACCGAAGAACCAGAACAAATGCTGGAACATGATCGGGTCGCCGCCACCGGCTGCATCAAAGAAGTGCGTACCAAAATGACGGTCAGTTAGCAACATAGTCACTGCACCAGCCAATACTGGAATAGTTGCAACCAACAAGAAAGCAGTGATTAACCAGCCCCATGCGAACATTGGCATTTTCATTAATGTCATGCCAGGTGCGCGCATATTAAATAAGGTCACGATGATGTTGATAGAACCCATCACAGAAGAGATACCCAGCAAGTGCACGGCGAAAATCGCGAAGTCCACCCCGATACCGCCTTGAACAGACAGTGGCGGGTAGAACGTCCAGCCGGTAGCCAAGGCGCCGTCACCGATACCGAACAATGCCAATGTGAACGGCAGTGTCAAGAGGATCGCTGAAGGTGGCAGTAACCAGAAACCCCAGTTATTCAAACGCGGCAAGGCCATATCCGGCGCGCCGATTTGTAGTGGAATCATCCAGTTCGCAAAACCGGTTGCCGCTGGCATTAACGCGGCAAAAATCATGATCAACGCATGCACACCGATCAATTGGTTGAAGAAATCCGGGTTCATCAACTGCAAACCTGGCTTGAACAACTCGGCACGGATGCCAAGAATCATCGAACCGCCAACCAAGAACATGATCAACGAAAAAGTCAGGTACATCGTACCAATGTCTTTATGGTTGGTTGTTGTCAGCCAACGCATTAGCCCCGTAGGGTGGTCATGATGCGCCTCATCATGTGCTACCGTTGTTGTACTCATTGCCTTCTCCTAATTACTCGAACTAGATTACTGATGTAGATACTGTTAATTATTGACGTGCCGCTTTTACTTGTGATGGCTGCAGCACATCCCCTACGTTATTACCCAAAGCGTTACGTTCGTAGGTTATGACAGCAGCAATCTCGGTATCGTTTAGTGTTGCCTTCCACGCTGGCATCACGCCTTTACCGTTCAGTACGCGATCTAAATGACTATCTTTAAGATATTTACCATCTGCACCGAAGATTGGCGCTAGTGTGATGGCGCTACCCGTTAACGCTGGGAACGCTGGCGGCAAGCCTGCACCACTGACCTGGTGACAAACCGCACAGTTTTTCTCGTAAACGCCTTTACCGGTAGCAATTAAATCTTCTTTAGTCCACTCTTTGTCAGCACCGGCGCTGGCTTTTTCAATTTCTGCTTTTTTCGCTGCTACCCACACTTTATATTCTTCCATAGGCACAGCATCTACAACCACAGGCATATAGCCATGGCCTTTACCGCACAATTCTTTACATTGGCCGCGATAAGTACCAGCCTTCTCAACCTGCACCCAGGTTTCACGAATAAAACCAGGCACAGCTACGCGGGATGAACCGAATTGCGGTACCCACCAGTTATGCAATACATCGGAAGCCGTCATCAGCACCCTTACTTTTTCGCCCACCGGCAATACCAGATGATTATCTACTTCTAACAGATACGTATCTTTCTTATCGGCTTTATTGTGCATTTCATCATCTGTAGTGGTTAGGTTACTTACAAATTTGATGCCTTGCGCTTCACCATCCAGATACTCATACTGCCAGCGCCATTGTGAACCGGTGATCTTGATTGCCATAGTGGCTTCGTTACGCGTATCTTCCATCATCACCACACTGTGGTAAGCAGGAATACCCATTAAAATAAAGTCAATCCACAGCAGGATCGCGAACGGTACCAAAGTCCAGAAAATTTCACGCTTTTTAGTGATCGGTTTATCGACAACAGCTTGATAACCTTTGCTCTTACGATGGGCGAAAATGGAATACACCATAATGCCCAATACCACGACGAAAATAATCGCAGTCACCAGCATAAATTTATTGTGTACATGAAGCGTATCCAGC